>CAYTKN010000003.1:88973-142450 GCA_964438505.1 uncultured Burkholderiales bacterium | reverse complement strand
GGAATCCCGCAAGTCGTCCTCGGAACACTTCCCGTCCGAGGCTGGACTCGAGGCCGCTGCTCCCGCTTCCTCGCCGGGCATTCTTTGAGAAGCGGATCGCGGACTCGAGGACTCCGGGACCGAGCCCTGCCGAGGGGTGCCCGCGCGGCGCAGGGGACCTCAGCCTCCTTCGTGTCCTCCCTGGCCCTCACCGTCGGTGTCGCCGGGCGTCTCGCCTGCGTACTCGTCGAGGAACGCCTCGACGGTGTCGAGCACCGAGCGGTCGTCGCTGCGGCACAGCCGCCGGTGCATCCACGCGGTGAGCGCGATCGGGTGGCCGCCGTCGATGGCGACCGGCGCGGGGGTGACGATCAGGCGATCGCGCTCGCGTGCGAGCGCTTCGAGGACCTCGACGGTGTCGCGTGGCACGGCCTCCGGGTCGTAGTTGACGACCACGCTCCCCAGCTCGAGCGCCACGACCTGCTCGGCTTCGGGGAGCGGCTCGTCGTGGACGCCCGCAGCGGGCGGGTCGTGGACGTGCGGCCCCGAAGCCGGGGGGTGGTGGTCGAACTCCGCCGCGGCGGGATCGAGCACGTGGTTGGAGGGCCGGGACTCGACCGGGGTCTCGACCGGCTCGCAGCGTTCCTGGGCCGTCTCCTCGCCCTCCGCACCATCGCCGTCGCCGCAGCCGGCGAGGGAGCCGAGGAGCAGGATGAGCGCCAGGGCTGGGACCCGACCCGTCGTCCGTCTATCGCGAGGCCAACGCATCCAGCAGCTCCCCGTGGGCGCCGATCACCGCGTCGCCGGAGGGGCCTTCGTCCGGGTCGTCGTCGTCGAAGACCGAGGTGATCCGAACGGTCCGCATCCCCATGCAGGTCGCTCCCGCGACGTCGGTGCGGCGCCGGTCGCCGACGTGCGCTGCCCGCTCCGGCGCCACGCCGCCCAGCCCGTCGAGCGCGTGCTCGAAGATCTGGCGGTGGGGCTTGTACACGCCGACCTCGTCGGAAAACGACCAGTGGTCGAAGTGGTCGAGGAGGCCGTGGCGTGCCAGGTGCGATCGGAGGTAGGGCGAGGCCATGAATCCCACGTCGCAGACGATGCCGACCCGCACCCCACGATCCCGCAGCGCTTCGAGGACCCCGCCGATCCCCTCGAGCGGCTCGACCGCCGCGACCTCGGAGCAGGCGTGGAACGCCGCGACCAACTCGTCCTCCAGCTCGGGCGTGCCGGGTGGGGAGCCCAGCCGGGCGATCGCCATGCGGGCGGCGTCGGTGCCGGTGAACTGGCGGTTCTCGCGCCACGCCGCCCAGTACTCCTCGCGGACCTCGTCGTAGGCAGCGGCCACCACCGCACGGTCGAGGTCGACGCCGGCCGAGGAGAGCAGCGAGCACCACGCGTCGGCGACGAGCTCGCGACGCTGGTCGACGTCGGGCTCGTAGCAGAGGGTGTTCCAGAAGTCGAAGGTGACGGCGTCGAGGGGCAGCTCGGCATCCGCGGGCATCTCAGCGCTCCGGCAGCACACCCGGACGGCACACCCCCGACCGCCGGGCCGCCGCCGCGACCTCCTCGGCGACTCGGGTCACCACCCGAGCGTCGAACACCGACGGGATGATGTGGGAGGCCGACAGCTCGTCCTCGCCCACGACCGAAGCGATCGCCTCGGCCGCCGCGAGCTTCATCCCGTCGTCGATCTCGGTGGCTCCGGCGTCGAGGGCCCCGCGGAAGATGCCGGGGAAGGCGAGCACGTTGTTGATCTGGTTGGGGTAGTCGGAACGCCCGGTGGCCATCACCGCAGCCCGGTCGCCCGCTTCCTCGGGGGTGATCTCGGGGTCGGGATTGGCCATCGCGAAGACGATGGGGTCGCGGTGCATCACGCGCAGGTCGCCGGGCTCGAGGATCCCGGGGCCCGAGACGCCGATGAACACGTCGGCGCCGGGGAGCACCTCGTGGATCGCTCCACGACGCCGCTCGGGGTTGGTGTGCTCGGCCATCCACCGCTTCGAGGGGTTGAGCGACTCGCGGCCCTCGTAGATCGCGCCCTTCGAGTCGACGCCGATCACGTTCTCGACCCCCGACGAGCGCAGCATCTTGGTGACGGCGACACCGGCGGCTCCCACCCCGGCGATCACCACCTTGAGGTCCTCCATCTCCTTGTCGACGATCCGGAGGGCGTTGCGCAGCGCGGCGATGGTGACCACCGCGGTGCCGTGCTGGTCGTCGTGGAAGACGGGGATGTCGAGGCGCTCCTTGAGGCGGTCCTCCACCTCGAAGCACTCGGGCGCCTTGATGTCCTCGAGGTTGACGCCGCCGAACACCGGTTCGAGGCGCTCCACGGCCTCCACCAACTCCTCCGGCCCGTCGGCGTCGAGGCAGATCGGGAACGCGTCGATCCCGGCGAACTCCTTGAAGAGCATCGCCTTGCCCTCCATGACGGGGAGGGCCGCGTGGGGGCCGATGTCGCCGAGGCCGAGGACCGCGCTGCCGTCGGTGACGATGGCGACCGAGTTGCCCTTGATGGTCAGCCGGTGGACCTCGTCGGGTTCCTTCTCGATGGCCCGGCAGACCCGCGCCACTCCCGGCGTGTAGGCCATCGAGAGGTCGTCACGGGTGCGCAGCGCCCGCTTCGAGGTGACCTCGATCTTGCCGCCGAGGTGGAGCAGGAAGGTCTGGTCGCGGACCGAGACCACCTCGACGCCGTCGAGGCCGCCGAGGACCGCTCGGATCTCGTCGCAGTGGGCCTCGTCGCGCAGGTCGACGGTGAAGTCCTCGATGACGCCCTCACCGTCGGACTCGACGATCTCGATGGCCTTGATGTTGCCGCCGGCCTCGCCGATCGCGGTGGCGAGGCGACCGAGCGCGCCGGGCGAGTCGTCGACCCGGAGACGGGCGCGGACGGAGTACGAGGGGTTCGGCGCGCGCATGGTGGAGTTACCGGTGCGGCGTTCGCGACGGGGTGCAGGTGCTCACGTCGGTCATGGTGGGCACGCACGGTAGCAGGCACCCGCGACCCCGCCGGAAGCGATTCCGTCCACTCTTCTACCGCCGCGCGCCCGTCTGGTCGTGGCGCGCGGCGGGCAGCGGGACTACGAGATCTGCTCGCTCTCGACCTGCTCGAGGTACTTGCGGATCTCCGACGCCCGGAAGCGCCGATGACCACCGAGGGTCCGGATCGCCGAGATCTTCCCGGCCCGAGCCCAGCGAGTGACGGTCTTGGGGTTCACCCGGAACATCGCGGCGACCTCCGACGGCGTCAGAAGCTGCTCGTGCTCTTCACGTTCCTGCATGTCCATTGCCTCCCTCATGCGCCGTGGACTCGCGGCCTCTGGCCGGCACGGCGATGCTTGTCCGATTCATGTTGCAAATATACTTTAACTCATCGAACGCGCTCAATAGCGCAATCGAGCTATTTACGAGCCACAAGTGGGCTACTACCCGCATCCACCGAAAAGCATACGGCGAACGATGCGAGGGATGGCAGTCTCCTCGCTCGATTCGGGCGCTTCGTCAGGGTTCCACGCCCTTCGGTGTCCGAGCACATCCTGTGATCGGGCGTACCATCGCCTCGAGCCCGAGATGCGGTGCGGGACGATGCCCGACCCGCCGGGCCGAGTCCCGGCGGCCCGCCCGGGTCGTCGAGCGTCGAGCGCCGTCGGCCAGGAGGTGGCGAACCCCCCATGGAGGAGCCCGACACGTTCGAGTCGGCGACGGGCTCACCGGTCGCCGAGGTGCCCAGCGCGGTCCTCGGGGCCCAGGTGGCCGAAGGCCACGAGCAGGTGGTCTTCTGCCACGACGCCGACAGCGGCCTGCGGGCGATCATCGCCGTCCACTCCACCCGGCTCGGCCCCGCGCTCGGAGGCACCCGCTTCTACCCCTTCGCCTCCGAGGCCGCCGCGCTCGCCGACGTGCTGAGGCTCTCGAAGGCGATGAGCTACAAGTCCGCGGCGGCGGGCCTGGACCTCGGTGGCGGCAAGGCCGTCGTCCTCGGCGATCCCCGTCACGACAAGAGCGACGAGCTGCTCGCCGCCTACGCACGCTTCGTCGACTCCCTCGGCGGTCGCTACATCACCACCGAGGACGTGGGCACGACGGTCCCCGACATGGAGGTCGTCGCGGGCGAGACCCGCTGGGTGACCGGGCGCGGCGTCGAGCACGGAGGTTCGGGCGATCCCAGTCCGGCCACGGCGATCGGCGTCTTCGAGGCGATGCGGGCGACCGCCGAGCACCTCTGGGGGACACCCGAGCTGACCGGCCGCCACGTCACGGTGAGCGGGGTCGGCAAGGTCGGCTCCGCCCTCGTGGGGCACCTCCTCGACGCCGGTTGCCGGGTCACGGTCGCCGACGTCGACGAGCGCGCCGTCGCCGCGCTGGGCGGCGGCGTCGACGTGATCGAACCCGAGAAGGCCCACACCGTGAGCTGCGACGTGTTCAGCCCCTGCGCGCTCGGAGGCGTCCTCAACGAGGAGAGCATCGCCGGGCTCCGCTGCGCCGCCGTGGTCGGCAGCGCCAACAACCAGCTCGCCACCCGCGACTGCGGGCGCCTGCTCCACGAGGCCGGCGTCCTCTACGTCCCCGACTACGTCGCCAACGCCGGCGGTGTCGTCAACATCGCGTTCGAGCTGGGACGCCGCTACCGGTGGGCCGACGCGCAGGTCGCGGTCCGCCGCATCTTCGACAGCACCAGGACCGTCCTCGAGACGGCCCGGCGTGAGACCATCGAGACGTCGGCCGCCGCCGACCGCGGCGCCGAGGAGCGCATGCGCACGGGAGACCGGACGGGCCTGCCACCACCGCTGAGCTGACCACGAGGCAACGAAGCGACCCCACCGCGGGAGGAGAAGAGCCATGAGCTACGCCCCGCCGGCCGACGACCAGGACCTGTCCACCTTCCACCTGCGGGAGCGACACGCCGAGCTGCACCTGAGCGGCGACGACCTCCTCGAGATGTACCGGCTGCTGCTGCTGTCGCGGAAGCTCGACCAGCGGACCTGGGCGCTCAACCGCCAGGGACGGGCCGCGTTCGTGGTCTCCAGCCAGGGCCACGAGGGCGCCCAGGTGGGTTGCGGATGGGCGCTGCGCGAGGTCCGCGGGACCGTGTGCCCCTACTACCGGGACACGGGGCTCATGCTCACGCTCGGGATGACACCCGCCGAGGTGCTCCTCGCCGTCTTCGCCCGGGCCGCGGACGTCACCTCGGGCGGCAGGCAGATGCCCAACCACTGGAGCCACTCTGATCTCGACGTGGTGACCGGCTCGTCACCCATCGCCACCCAGATCCCCCACGCCGCGGGAGCGGCGTACGCCGCCCGGTTGCGAGGTGACGGCACGGTGGCGTCCACCTTCTTCGGCGAGGGCGCGGCGAGCAAGGGCGACTTCCACGAGGCGCTGAACTTCGCGGGGATCCACCAGCTCCCCCTCGTGGCGGTGTGCGAGAACAACGGGTACGCGATCTCCACCCCGCTCACCAAGGAGTCCGCGACGGAGAACATCGCCGCCTACGCGCACGCCTACGGATTCACCGGCGTGATCGTCGACGGCAACGACGTCCTCGACGTGTACCGGGCGATGCACCGCGCGCTCGCTCGGGCCCGAGCCGGCGAGGGCCCCACGCTGATCGAGGCCAAGACCTACCGGTACCTGGCCCACACCTCCGACGACGACGACCGCGCCTACCGCTCTCCCGAGGAGGTGGAGGCGTGGCGCAAGAAGGACCCGGTCCGGAAGCTCAAGCAGTACCTGATCGAGCAGCGGCTCCTGCCCGAGAGCCGCGAGGGCGAGATCGAGGAGGCCGTGACCGCCGAGGTGGAAGCGGCGGTCGCCGAGGCCGAGGAGTCGGCCGCCCCCGAGCCCCGCGAGGCGTTCACCCGCGTGTACGCGAGGCCGCTGCGAGCCGTCCCCGGGGTGCCCGCCGAGTTCGCCGACACCCAGGACGACGCCCGCCTCGCGCAGCATCCGGAGCCGTCGCTCGACGGCGCGCCGGAGCGGAACGTGATCCAGGCGGTCCACGACACGCTCGAGCACGCCATGGAGGCCGACGAGCGGGTCTTCCTCCTCGGTGAGGACATCGGGATCCGTGGCGGGGTCTTCAAGGCCACCGAGGGCCTCCTGGACCGGTTCGGCCGGGACCGGGTGCTGGACACGCCGCTCGCCGAGTCGGCCATCGTCGGCGTCGCCATCGGAGCGGCGCTCGCGGGGCTGCGGCCGATCGCCGAGATCCAGTTCGCCGACTTCATCGCCCCGGCCTTCGACCAGATCGTCTCGGAGGCGGCGAGGATCCACTACCGCTCCAACGGCGACTACGAGCTGCCCCTCGTGATCCGTGCCCCCTACGGCGGCGGCGTGCACGGCGCCCTCTACCACTCGCAGTCGCTGGAATCGATCTTCGCCCACGTCCCCGGCCTCAAGATCGTGGCGCCCTCCACGCCGGCCGACCTCAAGGGCCTGCTGCTCGAAGCGCTCGACGACCCCGACCCCGTGCTCGTCTTCGAGCACAAGAAGAGCTACCGCGTCGTCTCGGGGCCGCTCCCCGAGGAGGACTACCGGATCCCGATCGGCGCGGCGAAGGTGGCCCGCGATGGCTCGGACCTCACGGTCGTGTCGTACGGGCTGGCGCTCCACCACTGCCTGGAGGTGGCCGACCGCCTGGCCGGCGACGGCACCGCGGACGTGGAGGTGGTCGACCTCCGGACGATCAAGCCGTGGGACACCGAGACGGTGCTGTCCTCGGTGGCCAAGACCGGCCGGCTGCTCGTGGTCAGCGAGGACAACCACTCGGTGTCGGTCGCCTCCGAGGTGTGCGCGACCGTCGCCCAGGAGGCGTTCTTCGACCTCGACGCGCCCGTCACCCGCCTGTGCAGCGCCGATATCCCGGCGTTCCCGTTCGCCGCGCCCCTGGAGGAGGCGGCGCTGCTCGGCCCCGACCGCATCGAGGAGCGGGTGCGCGAGCTGCTGGAGATCTGAGCGGACGGCACGACCGCGGGCCGGATCCACCGAGCGGCAACCGCGAGCCGGATGTATCGCGAACCGGATGTATCGCGAACCGGATGTGCTGCGTGGCCAGCGAACATTCCTCCTGCGCGGCCCGATGGCCGTCAGAGAGAAGGAAAGAACGGGGGCTTCTGTTCGGGAAGGTCGCCGGGTATGCTCCGTTCGTGACGCGCGTGCTGGCCGTGGCCAACCAGAAAGGTGGGGTGGCCAAGACCACCACCGTCCACACGCTCGGAGCGGCGCTGGCCGAGCTGGGCCAGTGCGTCCTCCTCGTCGACCTCGACGCCCAGGCGTGCCTCACCTACTCGGTGGGCCTCGACCCCGACTCGCTCGAGCGCTCCATCCACGACGTCTTCCTCGGCAGGGCCGAGGCCGACGACGTGCTCGAGAAGTCCGGCGACCTGCTCCACATCCTGCCCTCCACCATCGACCTCGCCGGGTCCGAGGTCCACCTCCTCACCCGCACCGGGCGCGAGTACGCCCTCAAGCGCGCCCTGCAACCGATCGCGAGCGACTACGACGTCGTCCTGGTCGACTGCCCACCGAGCCTCGGCGTGCTCACGATCAACGGGCTCACCGCCGCCGACGAGGTGCTGATCCCCCTCCAGTGCGAGACGCTGGCACACCGGGGGATGGGCCAGCTCGTCGAGACGATCGACGACGTTCGCAACTTCACCAACCCCGACCTGCGGGTGCGGGGAGCGATCGCCACGATGTTCGACAGCCGGACCCGGCACTCGAAGCAGATCCTCGAGTCGATCTCGCAGCGCTACGGCTTCGAGGTGCTCGAGCCCCCCGTGCGCAAGTCGGTGCGCTTCGCCGAGGCTCCCGAGCACGGCCGCTCGATCTTCGAGCACGCCGCCGCGACACCCGGAGCCGACGCGTACCGGCAGATCGCGCAGCTCCTGCACGACGAGACGCCACGCGCCTTCGACCCCCTCCTCCGGGAGAGCCGGCGGTGACCGCGGACCCGGAGGGCAAGCGGGCGCTGTTCGACCCCTTCCCGGGGGACGCCACCGAACGGGCGATCCGCCCGACGATCCAGACCGGCCGGACGGGCCGGCGTGCGCTGTTCAGCGCCGCGGAGCGCCGTCCGGGAACGGTGGTGTTGCGCTGCGAGTCCTGCCGGGGCCACACCCGGATCGGCCTGCTCGACTTCGCGTGGCGGCACCTGCCGTTCTGGCTGTGGATCCCGGGGAAGCGCTACTCGCGCCTGCTGCGCTGCCCCTCGTGCGAGCGCACGACCTGGCAGCACGCCGACTTCTTCGCCTGATCCCGTTCTTCGCCTGATCCGGTTCTTTCCTTCTCTCTGACGGCCATCGGGCAGCGCAGGAGGAACGTTCGCCGCCCCGGCCGCCCTCACCGGTCGAGCTGCGCCTCCGCGGGCCTCCGCCGACGGATGCAGGAACCGCTCAGACGGACGGCTCGACGTGCACCCGGCCCGAGCCGGGAACCACCTCGCCGATCTCCCACGCCTGATGACCGGAGAGGCGCAGACGGTCGACGGTGGCGTGGGCGTCGTCGGCGGGCACCACCACGCACATGCCGACCCCCAGGTTGAACACGCGCGCCATCTCGTCGTCGGCGACGCCGCCGGCCCGCCGGATCTCCTCGAAGATCCTCGGCTCGTCCCAACGGTCCCGGTGCACCACGGCGTCGCAGGTGTCGGGGAGCACGCGCGCCAGGTTGCCGGGGATCCCCCCGCCGGTCACGTGGGCGAAGGCTCGCACGTCGACGTGGTCGCGCAGGCCCAGCATGGCCGGGGCGTAGACGACCGACGGCCTCAACAGCTCGTCGGCCACCGGGTGGCGGGCGCCGTCCCAGGCCGGGTCGTCGAGGGAGCGACCGGCGACGTCGAGGAGCACCCGGCGCGCGAGGGAGTAACCGTTGCACCGCAGGCCGGGGCTGGCGAGACCGACGATCGCCTGGCCCGCCTCGACGCCCCGCGGCAACAGCTCGGAGCGCTCGACGGCGCCGACGCAGAAGCCGACGAGGTCGAACTCCCCGTCGCGCATCGCTCCCGGATGCTGGGACATCTCGCCGCCCACCAGCGCGCACCCCGCGTCGCAACAGCCTCGCGCCACGCCGCCGACGACGTCGTCGACGGCGTCGACGGGGAGGGTCGAGTACGAGAGGTAGTCGAGGAAGAACAGCGGATCGGCGCCCTGCGCGGCGACGTCGTCGACGTTCATCGCCACCAGGTCGATCCCGATCGTGGAGTAGCGGCGGGCGCGGGCGGCCACCATCGCCTTCGTCCCCACCCCGTCGGTGGACGAGACGAGCACCGGCTCGCGCCAGCGCTCCGGATCGAACGCGAACAGCCCTCCGAAGCCGCCGAGGTCGCCGAGCACGCCGGGGCGGAACGTGCTGCGCACGTGGTCCTTGACGCGCTCGACCGCCGCGTCGCCCGCGTCGATGTCGACCCCGGCGTCGCGGTAGGTGACGCTCCCCTGCGACCCGCGCCGGCGGAACCGGCCCGCCAGGTCGCGCAGCTTGGAGACCACCGGCTACGCGGAGTCGGCCGGTGCGGCGTCGACGTAGCGGACCGGGTCGCTCACCGCGACCGCCCCCTCCATGTCCATCTCCGCGCTCGGCAGGTCGGTCGGGTACTCGCCCGACATGCAGGCGGTGCAGAACCCCTCGGGGGACGCGCCGGTGGCGGTGACGAGCCGGTCGAGGTCGAGGTACGCGATGGAGTCGGCGCCGACGTAGTCGCGGATCTCGCCCACGGACATGTCCGCGGCGAGCAGCTCCGAGCGCCGGCCGGTGTCGAGGCCGTAGAAGCAGGGCCAGCGGTACGGGGGCGACGAGACGCGCATGTGCACCTCGGTGGCGCCGGCTTCGCGCAGCATCTGGACGAGCCGCCGGCTGGTCGTCCCCCGCACGATCGAGTCGTCGACCACCACCACCCGCTTGCCCCGGACGTTCTCGACCAGCGGGTTGAGCTTCAGGCGGACGCCCTCGCCGCGCAGCGCCTGGGTGGGCTCGATGAACGTGCGACCCACGTAGCGGTTCTTCACGAAGCCGTCGCCGTAGGGGACGCCCGAGCCGCGGGCGAAGCCCTGCGCGGCGGGCACCCCCGACTCGGGAACGGGCATGACCATGTCGGCGTCCACGGGAGCCTGGCGCGCCAGCTCCTCGCCCATCCGCTGGCGCGCCGCGTGGACGTTCTGCCCGTAGAGCGCGCTGTCGGGCCGGGCCAGGTAGACGAACTCGAACAGGCACAGCCGCGGCCGCGCCTGCGCGTAGCGGTGCGACCGCAACCCGGTGGCGTCCACGCTGATCATCTCGCCGGGCTCCACCTCGCGGACGAAGTGGGCGCCCACGATGTCGAGGGCGCAGGTCTCGCTGGCGACCACCCAGCCCGGCTCGAGGCGGCCGAGCACCAGCGGCCGGAAGCCGTGCGGGTCGCGCACCGCCACCAGGTGGGCGTCGTCCATGAGCACGAGCGAGAACGCGCCCCGGAGGTGGGGCAGCACGGTGAGCACGGCGTGCTCCAGATCGCGCCCGTCGGAGCGGAGCTCGCTGTCGTACTCGCGGGAGAGCAGCTCCGCCATCAGGTCGGAGTCGGAGGTGGAGTCACCGCACGAGATGTCGGCCTCGAGGATGCCGGGCAACGTCCCCAGCTCGGTGGCGAGCTCCTCGGTGTTCGTGAGGTTGCCGTTGTGGGCCAGAGCGAAGCCGGCGTCACCCATCTCCCGGTAGATCGGTTGGGCGTTGCGCCAACTGCTCGTGCCGGTGGTCGAGTACCGGACGTGGCCGATGGCGAGGTGCCCTTCGAGGGGGGCGAGGTGCCGCTCGTCGAACGCCTGGCTCACCAGACCCATGTCCTTCACGACGGTCACGAACTCGCCGTCGCTCGTCGCGATGCCCGCCGACTCCTGGCCGCGGTGCTGGAGGGCGTAGAGGCCGAAGTAGGTGAGGGTGGCGGCCGGTACACCCGGCACGTAGGCGCCGAAGACGCCGCACTCGCACCGGGGCTTGTCGTCGCCCGGGTCGGTGTCGGCACCGGCGTCGGCCTGCGAGCACGCGGCGCAGCTCATCACGTGCAGTATCGCACGACCACGCCGGGTGGCTGCGACTTCACGGCAGGGTCACACCGTCGTGGACCACGACAGGTCACGTCGTCGTGACCGAGATGCGCAGCTTGGTGCGCGCCCGCGACAGGACCGAGCGCACCGAGTCGACGCTCGACTCGTCCTCGTCCGCGAGCTCGGCGAGGGAGAGGCCGAGGTCCACCCGAAGCGTGAGGAGCTGGCGCTCCCGCTCGGTCAGCGCGGTGAGCGCGCGCCGGACCCGCTCCACGGTCTCTCCCGCCGCCGTGGACTCGCCCGGGTCCAGCTCGGGCCGGGTGGCCTCGTCGCACATCGCGTCCACGGGGGTCGAGCGCCGGCGCCGCCGCAGCTCGTCGATGCTGCGTCGACGTGCCACCGTCGCGAGCCACGGCATGAGGGACGGTCGTCGCTCCAACTGCTCGAGGTTGTGCAACGCCCGGATGTAGGTGTCCTGGACGACGTCCTCGGCGGTGGCGGGGTCCCCGACGATCCGCCGGCAGAGATCGCTCAACGCCTGCCGGTGCGACCACAGCTCCTCGAAGTCGACCCGAGGCCTCGGTTCGTCGCACCCTTCGCCGGACAGGTCGCCGCACCCTTCGCCGGGCCCTTCGCTGCCCGCTCCCTCGCCGTTCCCTTCACCGCCGTCTCGCCCGCGCGCGCGGGCGCCCGCTCCCACTCCCATGATGCTCCCCGGCATGTCAGATCGCTGACCGTGTCGCTGGGGATTCGACACCGGCCCGCGGCTCTCCTCCCCGCGACCCGGACCGGCCCCGATCGCCTCGGACGGCGGTACCGTGAGCGTCGGTGATCGACCTCCACACCCACTCGACCGCATCCGACGGCACCGACGCGCCGGGCGCCCTCGTCGAGCGGGCCGCACGCGCGGGCGTCACGGCGATCGCCCTCACCGACCACGACACCGTCGAGGGGCTCGAGCGCGCCGCCGACGCGGCGCGTCGGCTCGGCGTCCGCCTCGTGCGGGGATGCGAGCTGTCGTGCGAGGCCGACCGCGGCACGATGCACCTCGTCGTCCTCTTCCTCGACGGCGACGAGGGCCCGCTCCAGGACCGCCTGGCCGAGCTGCGCGACGCCCGCGACCTGCGCAACGAGCGCATCGTCGCGGCGCTGCGGTCCCACGGCCTCGAGATCACCCTCGAGGAGGTCGAGGCCCGAGCGGAGGGGACCGTCGGCCGGCCGCACGTCGCGGCCGTGCTCGTGGAGCACGGAGCGGTCGCGTCCTTCGACGAGGCGTTCGACCGCTGGCTGGCGCGCGGTCGCCCCGCGTACGTGGAGCGCCACCGCCTCCGACCCGAGGAGGCCGTGTCGCTGGCCCACGCCTCGGGCGCGGTGACCGTGCTCGCCCACCCCTTCTCGCTCGACCGCGACCCCGGGGAGCTCGACGAGCTCGTCGGGGACCTCGCCCGGGCCGGGCTCGACGGGCTCGAGGCCGAGTACGCGCGCTACGCGCCCCACGAGCGGCGCGAGCTGCTGGCGCTCGCCCGCCGCCACGACCTCGCGCCGAGCGGCGGCTCCGACTACCACGGAGCGCACAAGCCCGACCTCTCGCTCGGACACGGCACCGGCGACCTCGCGGTCCCCGAGGAGTGGCTCGACGCGCTGGAGGCACGCCGGCCCGGCTGATCCCCGCCGTGGCGACCCCTCGCGCACCCGTCCGGGGCCGGGCGCGGCTCGACGGTGAGGCTCGATGGTGAGGCTGGTCGGTGAGACCGGTCAGTGGAGCTTGACGGTCAGGCCGGAGCGCCGAGGTTCGCCTCCATCAGCGAAGGGATGGCGCCGCCCCAGGCGGCCGCCACGTCGCCGAGGGGGAGGTCGACCGCTCCTTCGACGACGACGCGCTCGCCTCCGGCGGCACCGACCTCCGCGGCCGCCACGCCGGCGTCCGCGGCCGCGGCGAGCAGCGCGGGGACGCGGTCGGGCGCCACGGCCGCCACCACCCGCGACGCCGACTCCGAGAACAGCGTCGCCGAGGCGGGAAGCGAGCCGGCGCCGGGCACCCGGCTCGGGTCGACGCGCAGCCCGACACCTCCGGCGACGGCCATCTCGGCGAGGGTCACCGCCAACCCACCGTCGGAGCAGTCGTGGACGCCCGAGAGCGCGTCCCGCTCCACGAGGTCGGTCACCAGCTCGTGGAGGCGGACCGCTGCGGCCAGGTCGGCACGCGGCGCGCGACCGCCGTCGAAGCCGTGCACCACGGCGGCCCACTCGGAGCCGCCGAGCTCTGCTCCGGTGCTCCCGAGCACCACCAGCCGGTCACCGGATCCGAGAGCCGGGCCGGGGGGCGGGACGGTCAGCGAATCGACCACACCGATCGCGCCGAGCACGGGCGTCGGGTGGATGTCGGTCCCCCTCGACTCGTTGTAGAAGCTGACGTTGCCCCCGACCACGGGCAGCTCCAACGCCTCGCACGCCTGGCTCACGCCCTCGACCACCTCGGCGAACTGCCACATCACCTCGGGGTGCTCGGGGTTCCCGAAGTTGAGGCAGTTGACCAGCGCCCGCGGCCTCGCTCCCGCGCACGCCAGGTTGCGGGCCGCCTCGACGACGGCGAGGCGGCCCCCGGTGCGGGGGTCGAGGTGGCAGAAGCGCGCCTTGCCGTCGGTGGTCAGCGCGAGGCCGCGCTCGGTGGCCGCGCCGGTGCGGGGGTCGCGCAGGCGCAGCACCGTGGCGTCCCCGCCGGGACCGGCGACGGTGTTGAGGAAGAGCTGGTGGTCGTACTGGCGCCACACCCACGACTTGTCGGCCACCGTGGGCGTCGCCAGGAGGGCGAGCACCTCCGCCGAGAGGTCGGCGCCCGCGGGGAAGCGCTCGGCCAACACCGGCCACGGATCGGCGTCCGCGAGTTCGTCCTGGCTCGCGGGGCGCCGCAGGGAGCGGCGGTAGCGGGGCCCGTCCCCGAGGCTCCCCGCCGGCACCTCGGCGAGCGGCGCGCGCTCGGACGACACGGGGGTGGGGGCCTCGCCGGCTGGCGGCGGCGGGTTGGAGCCCGGCACGCCGGTGGCGTCGAACCAGCCGTCGTAGACGCGCATGGCGCCCGAGTCGGTGACCCGACCGACGACGTCCGCCGCGATCTCCCACCGGTCGCACACCTCGAGGACGGCCTCGAGGAGCGTCGGGTCGACGATGACGAGCATGCGCTCCTGGCTCTCGGAGATCATCGCCTCGACGGCGTCCATCCCCGGCTCGCGGCGACGCACCCGGGCGACGTCGACGTCGATGCCCTTGCCGCCCTTCGCGGCGGTCTCGGAGGCCGCGCACGAGAGCCCGGCGGCGCCCAGGTCCTGCACCCCGTGGACGAGGCCGCGGTCGAAGAGCTCGAGGCACGCCTCGATGAGCTTCTTCTCCTCGAAGGGGTCGCCGACCTGCACCGACGGGCGCTTCTCCTCGGAGCCCTCCTCGAAGCCGGCCGAGGCGAGGACGCTGGCACCGCCGATGCCGTCGCGACCGGTGGACGCGCCCAGCAGCACCGCCAGGTGGCCCTCGTGCTCCGCCTTGGCGACGACCAGCCGGCTGGTGGGGAGCACCCCGAGGCAGAGGACGTTGACGAGCGGATTGTCGGAGTAGGTCTCGTCGAAGACGACCTCGCCGCCGACCGTCGGGACGCCGACCGCGTTCCCGTACCCGCTGATGCCGGAGACGACGCCCTCGAAGAGGAACCGGTTGCGGGCCTCGTCGAGCGGCCCGAAGCGCAGCGAGTCCATGAGGGCGATCGGCAGGGCGCCCATCGAGAAGATGTCGCGGACGATCCCGCCGACGCCGGTGGCGGCTCCCTGGTAGGGCTCGACGGCGGAGGGGTGGTTGTGGCTCTCGATCCGGACCGCGACGGCCAGGCCGTCACCGACGTCGACGACGCCGGCGCCCTCGCCGGGGCCGACGAGCACCCAGGGCGCCTCGGTCGGGAAGCGGCCGAGGTGGACCAGCGACGACTTGTACGAGCAGTGCTCCGACCACATGACGGAGTACATCGCGAGCTCGAGCTCGCGGGGCTCCCGTCCGAGCGTCTCGACGATCTGGTCGAGCTCCTCGTCGGTGAGGCCGAGTCGGCGGTGGACGGGCTCCTCGTCGGTCATCCGCCGTCAGCAGGCCCGGGCGCGCTCGAGGGTGTCCCGGTGCCCGGCGGCGTCGACCAGGGAGCGGAGCAGCACCGTCCCGTCCTCGGAGCCGAGGAGCGCGTCGACGGCCCGCTCCGGGTGGGGCATGAGGCCGACGACGTTGCGGCCCTCGTTGCAGATGCCGGCGATGCCGTCGAGGGAGCCGTTGGGGTCGTCGAGGTAACGGAGCACGACGCGGTCCTCCTCGCGGAGGCGATCGAGCGTGGCCCGGTCGCAGACGTAGTTGCCCTCGAAGTGGTTGATCGGGATCGAGAGCACCTCGCCCACACGGGCGCCCCCGGTGAGGACGGTGGTGGTGGTCTCGACGCGGACGTCGACGGTCGTGCAGAGGAACCGCAGCCCGGCGTTCTTCTGGAGGGCGCCGGGGAGCAGGCCGGCCTCGGTGAGCACCTGGAAGCCGTTGCAGATGCCGACGACCGGGGCGCCGGCCGCGGCGAGCTCCTCGACGGCGCCCATCACCGGCGAGAACCGGGCGATGGCGCCGGTCCGCAGGTAGTCGCCGTGGGCGAAGCCGCCGGGGAGCACGATCGCGTCGAGGTCGGAGCAGTCGGTCCGGGTGTGGAAGACCAGCTCGGCCTCGGCGCCGAGCTGCTCGAGGGCGACCGCGACGTCGCGCTCGCAGTTGGAGCCGGGGAAGACCACGACACCGACGCGGGCGCTCATCGGGCCGTCCCCCCGGCCTCGTCGTGCTCGGCCTCGTCGTGCTCCTCGTCGACGGCGCGCACCTCCACCGTGTGGTCCTCGAGCACCGGGTTGGTCAACAGGCGCTTGCACATCTCGTCGACCTGCCCGCGGGCGGCGTCCTCGTCGGGGGCGTCCACGAGGAGGTGGATGCTCTTGCCGACCTCGACTCCGCTCACGTTGTCGTAGCCGAGCGCCGGCAGGGCGCGCTCGATCGTCGCGCCCTGCGGGTCGAGGATCCCGGGACGGTGCACGACGTCGACGCGAACGGCGAAGCGGGCCATCGTCTGCATCGTACCCAGGCGCCCGGCCGCTCCTCGGTGAGGGTCGCGGACCGGCTCAGTCGCCGGGGGCGAACCACTCGTCGAAGCTGCGGCGCGTGATCCGCTCGTAGGCCTCCACGTACCGCGACCGGGTGCCCGAGACGACGTCGTCGGGCAGCGGCGGCGGCGGCGGTTCGTGGTCCCACCCGACCGAGTCGTAGTAGTCGCGCACGAACTGCTTGTCGAAGCTCGGGGGCGAGCCGCCGATCTCG
Source organism: uncultured Burkholderiales bacterium (assembly GCA_964438505.1). Classification (GTDB taxonomy): domain Bacteria; phylum Actinomycetota; class Acidimicrobiia; order IMCC26256; family JACPCJ01; genus CAYTKN01. Next base: position 126,086 of record CAYTKN010000003.1, on the reverse strand, counting down.
TACTCGTCGGCGGGCCAGAACCGCGACGAGTCGGGGGTGAGCACCTCGTCGATGAGGACCAGCTCGCCGTCGACGGTCCCGAACTCGAACTTGGTGTCGGCGACGAGGATCCCCTGGTCGGCGGCGAGCTCGGAGCCGAACCGGTAGAGCTCGGTCGAGATCCGCTCCAGACGGTCGTGGACCTCCGCCCCGAGGACGTCGCGCGCCTCGTCGGGGGTGAGGGCCTGGTCGTGGCCCTCCTCGGCCTTGGTGGTCGGCGTGAAGATCGGCTCGGGCAGCGGCTCGGCCTGGCGCAGCCCCTCGGGCAGCGGCACGCCGTTGACGGTGCCCCCGCGCGTGTACTCGCGCCACGCGGAGCCGAACAGGTAGCCGCGCACGACGCACTCCACGGGGAGCACCTCGGCCCGGCGCACGAGCATCGCCCGGCCGGCGATCTCGGTGCCGGCGGTCTCGGGGAAGTCGGTGGGATCGGCCGAGACCAGGTGGTTCGCCACGATGTCCGCGGTGCGCTCGAACCAGAACGCGGAGAGGCCGGTCAGCACCCGCCCCTTGTCGGGGATCGGCTCCTCCATCACGACGTCGTAGGCGGAGATCCGGTCGGAGGCGACGATCAACAGACGGTCGTGGTCGACCTCGTAGATGTCGCGGACCTTGCCGGACCGTGCGTGCGGCAGTTGGACGGTGGTCACTTCGCGTCCTCCCCTCTCGTGTGTCGTCGGTCTTGTCTTCCGGACCGTGGCCCGGGACCCAGGGCGTCGAGCGCCGCGAACGTGCGGGCGACGTTCGCGGTGGCGCGGCCGAGGTCGAAGCACGCCTCGAGCCGCGCCTCGTCGATCGCTGCGAGCACCTCCGCGTCCTCCTTCAGGACCTCGAGGAAGGGCCGTCCCTGCTCCCAGGTGGTCATGGCGTCGCGCTGCACGATGCGGTACGCGTCGTCGCGCGCGAGGCCGGCCTCGACGAGGGCCAGCAGCACCGCCTGCGAGAACACGAGACCGTGGCTCGCGTCGAGGTTGGCGAGCATCCGCTCGGGGAACACCACGAGGCGCTCCACGAGGCTGCGGCCCCGCTCGAGCACGTAGAAGGCGAGCAACGCGGAGTCGGCGAGCACGACCCGCTCGACCGAGGAGTGGGAGATGTCGCGCTCGTGCCACAGCGCCACGTCCTCGAAGCCGGCGGCGAGGTTGGCGCGCAGCACGCGGGCGAGGCCGCAGAGCTGCTCCGAGCGCACCGGGTTCCGCTTGTGCGGCATCGCGCTGGACCCCTTCTGGGCGCCCTCGCGAAAGCCCTCCTCGACCTCGCGGACCTCGGTGCGCTGGAGGTGGCGGACCTCGGTGGCGACCGTCTCGACGGTCGCGCCCACCGACGCGCAGGCGTACAGCAGCTCGGCGTGTCGGTCGCGGGCGAGCACCTGGGTGGCCGGCACGGCGCGGAGGCCGAGGCGCTCGCAGACCAGCTCCTCGACTCGGGGATCGACGTTGGAGTAGGTGCCCACCGCCCCCGAGAGCTTGCCGACGGCGACGACCTCCCGGGCCCGCGCGAGGCGCTCCCGGTCGCGGCGCACCTGGAGCGCCCACAGCGCCAGCTTGTTCCCGAAGGTGGTGGGCTCCGCGTGCACGCCGTGGGTGCGCCCCACCGTCGGCGTGTCGCGGAGCTCGCGGGCGCGATCGATGAGCGCCTCCTCGAGCGCGGCGGCCGAGTCGAGCAGCAGGTCGCAGGCCCGGGTGAGGATCACCGCCTGCGCCGTGTCGACGACGTCGGAGGAGGTGAGACCGAAGTGGACCCAGGCGCCCTCGGGCCGGCCGACGCGCTCGGCGACGACGTCGACGAACGCGGCGACGTCGTGGTCGGTGACCCGCTCGCGCTCGGCGATGGCGGCGACGTCGAAGCCGGCTCGCTGCCGGACCGCCCGGGCGTGCTCCGCCGGGACGACGCCGAGATCGGCCCACGCCTCCACCGCGAGGATCTCGACCTCGAGCCACGCGGAGAACTTCGCCTCCTCGGTGAAGAGGTCGGCCATCGGAGGGAGCGAGTACCGGGGGATCACCGGCCCGACCCCGGCCCGGGGGTCACTTGACCCCCTGGGCGATGTCGGTGCGGTGCTGCACGCCCCGCCACGAGATCTGCTCCACGGCCTCGTAGGCGCGTTGGCGTGCCTTCTTCACGTTCGGGCCCAGCGCGCTGACGTCCAGCACCCGCCCTCCGGCGGTCACGAGCTCGTCGCCCTCGCGCCGGGTGCCGGCGTGGAACACCATGACCTCCCCGGTCGCCTCGGCGTCGTCGATCCCCGAGATCACGTCGCCCGTGCGCGGATCGAGAGGGTAGCCCTCGGAGGCCAGCACGACGGTGACGCACGCGTCGGAGCGCCAGGCCACGTCGCTGGTGAGCTTGCCCTCGGCGGCTTCGAGGCAGTGGATGGCCAGGTCGCTGGAGAGCCGGGGGACGACCGCCTGGGCCTCGGGATCGCCGAAGCGGACGTTGTACTCGAGGATCTTGGGGCCCTCGGGGGTGAGCATCAGCCCGGCGTAGAGCACGCCCCGGTACTCGACGTCGCGGCGCCGCAGCTCCGCGAGGGTCGGCTCGATCGACTCGGCCACGATCTGGCCGACGGTGTCCTCACCGGCGCGGGGAACCGGGGAGAACGCGCCCATGCCGCCGGTGTTGGGGCCCGTGTCGCCGTCGCCGATCCGCTTGTAGTCCTTCGCGGGCACCAGCGGCATGGCCCGGCGGCCGTCGCAGAGCACGAGGAGGGAGAGCTCGGGGCCGCTCAACCCCTCCTCGAGCACGACGGTGGTGCCGGCCTCCCCGAACGCCTCGCCGGAGAGGTAGGAGCGGACGGCGTCGCGGGCCTCGTCGAGCGACTCGGTGACCGTCACGCCCTTGCCGCCGGCGAGACCGTCGGTCTTGACGACGTAGAGGCCTGGGAGGGTCTCGAGGAAGGCGAGCGCCTCGTCCTCCTGCTCGGCGGTGAAGCTGGCGTGGCGGGCCGTGGGCACACCCGCGGAGCGGAGCACGTCCTTCATCCACGCCTTGGAGCCCTCGAGGCGGGCCGCCGCCCGGGGCGGGCCGAAGGCGGAGACGCCCCGCGCTGCGCAGGCGTCGACGGCCCCGGCCACCAGGGGCGCCTCGGGCCCGACGACGACGAGGTCGACGTCCTGGTCGTCGGCGAGGGACGCCACCGCGTAGGGATCGGAGACGTCCACGTCGAGGCACTCCGCCTCCTCCTCCATCCCGGGGTTGCCGGGAGCGGCGAGCACCTCGTCGACCGAGCCCGAGCGGGCGAGGGCCCACACGAGCGCGTGCTCGCGACCGCCGGATCCCACCACGAGGAGCTTCACGGGCTCAGGCCGCCAGCGGCAGGACGACGGTCTGCTCCCGGGCCGGGCCCACCGCAATGTACGAGACGGGGATGCCGGCGAGCTCCTCGACGAAGCGCACGTAGTCGCGCGCCTCGGGGGGGAGGTCCGCGAAGTCGGTGACACCGTCGATGTCGGCGCTCCAGCCCGGCAGGGTCTCGTAGACGGGACGCACGCGGTGGAGGGTCGACTGGTGGTAGGGGACGTGGTCGAGGCGCTCGCCGTCGACCTCGTACGCGACGCACACCTTGATCTCGTCGAGTGGGGTGAGGACGTCGAGCTTGGTGAGCGCGATCTCCGTGAGGCTGTTGAGGCGCGCCGCGTGGCGCAGCATCACCGTGTCGAGCCAGCCGGGGCGGCGCCGCCGCTTGGTGTTGGTGCCGTACTCGTGGCCGCGCTCGACGAGCACGTCGCCCACCACGTCGCCCTCGGGCAGCTCGGTGGGGAACGGCCCGGAGCCGACGCGGGTGACGTACGCCTTGGCGACCCCGATGACGCGGTCGAGGTCGCGGGGGCCCACACCGCTGCCGATGCAGGCGCCGCCGGCCGTCGGGTTGCTGGAGGTGACGTAGGGGTAGGTGCCGTGGTCGAGGTCGAGGTACGTGGCCTGGGCCCCTTCGAAGAGCACGTGCCGCTCGGCGGCGAGCTCCTCGTGGATGAGCGCGACGGTGTCGGCGATGAGCGGCTCGAGCCGGGGCACGTGGGCGAGGTAGGTCTCGACGATCTCGTCACGATCCAGGGGCAGGCGGTTGTAGACCTTGGCGAGCACCTGGTTCTTCTCGCGCAGCGCGAGGTCGAGCTTCTCCTCGAAGATCTTCCGGTCGAGGAGGTCCTGCACGCGCAGGCCCACCCGGGAGGCCTTGTCGGCGTACGCGGGGCCGATCCCGCGCTTGGTGGTCCCGAGCTTGTTCTTGCCGAGGAACCGCTCGGTCACCCGGTCGAGCTCCTGGTGGTAGGGCATGATCAGGTGCGCGTTGCCGGACACCGCCAGCCGGTCGGTCGCGATCCCCCTCGACTCGAGCATGTCGAGCTCCTCGATGAGCACCGCGGGGTCGACGACGACGCCGTTGCCGATCACGGGCGTGACGTTCGGGTAGAGGATGCCGCTGGGGACGAGCTGGAGGTGCAGCACCTCGCCGTCGGCAACGATCGTGTGGCCGGCGTTGTGGCCTCCCTGGTAGCGCACGACGACGTCGCTGCCCTTGGCGAGGAGGTCGGTGAAGCGTCCCTTTCCCTCGTCGCCCCACTGGGTGCCGACGATCACGGTGGCGGGCACACGGCACCTCCTGGGGCGCGGGTGGACACGTGGGGGAAGGTCGCTCGGGTCAGTGAGCCGCCCGGACGGGCGGCGAGGCGCGGCGTGGACCGCGTGACGCTGCTCACTCGCCGAGAGGGTACCAAAGGGGGCCTCGACCGGTCCGGGTCGGATCACCCGGCCTCGCGGCGGCCGTCGTCAGCCGGTCACCCGCGGCTCGCCGGGAAGCGGCGGAGCCGGCTCGCGATCGGGTGGTCGCGGCGGCCTGGGGACGGCCGGTTCGGTCGGCTCGACCGTCGTGGTCGTGGTGCTGGAGGTGGTGGTCGGGGCGACCTCGGTGGTGGCGGTGGTGGTGGAGGTCCCGCCGACCGCCTCGAGGGTGCTGGTCGTGACGCTGGAGGTGGTGACCTCGGCGGGTGCGGCGACCTCGACGGCGTCGATGTCGCACGGGCGTCCCTCGAGCTGCGGTCGGGTCCCCCCGCGCTGGTCCTCCTCGAGCGGGCAGCTCGCCGCGGGGACGGCGTCGATGGCGGGGCTGCCGGCCTCGGGCACGTGGGTCGCGGTCGCTCCGGCCTCGGATCGCAGTGGCCGGAGCCGGGGGCTCGCGTCGGTCAGGTCGGTCCCGGTCGGGTCGCACGAGCTGTCGCTGGTGAGGTTGAAGCCCTCGGAGACGACGGCGCGCTCGGGGCCCGACGCGCACTGCGGGTCGGCGTTGTCGGCGACGATCGAGCGGGTCACGACCACGCCCTCGCCGGTCTCGCTCCGGATGCCGCCGGCACCGCCGTTGGCCTTCGAGTTGAGGGTGACGGTGCTGGACTCGACGATCACCCGACCGCTGGCCACGTCGATGCCGCCGCCTCCGACGATGGCGCGGTTCCCGCTGACGGTGACCTGCCGCAGCGTGGCCTCGCCCAGGGAGGCGTTGGCGATCCCGCCGCCGTGGCCCGCCCGGTTGTCGTGGATGGTGGAGCCGGTGGCGAGCAGGGTGCCTTCGTTGAGGATGCCGCCGCCACCCTGGCCGGTGGCGTTGCCGGTGACGGTGCTGTCGACGAGCTCGAGGGCGCCGCGGTTGCGGATGCCTCCGCCGCCGGCGGGGCAGCCGCCGCGGGCCTCGGCGGTGTTGGCCGCCACGACGGCCTCCCGCAGCGAGCACGCGCCGTCCATTGCATCACACCAATGTGGTTCACGGGTTGGATGGTGGTTGATAGGTGGATCGTGGTTCGTGGGGTGCGTGTGCTCACCGTGCGCGCTGTTCGGCTGCTCGACGTCCGCGTCGCCGTCACACCCCCGTGCTGGAATCGTCCGCATGCACGTCACCGTGTCGACCACGTTCCCCCAGGCCGTCCGGCCCGAGATCGAGAGGCTGGTGCGCTCCGGCTTCGAGGGCGTCCAGTGCTGCGACGTCGAGGCGCACGTCAAGGCCCGCTCACGGGTGCGGCGCACCTACGTCGCCGAGTGGCCGTTGACGGCGACCCGCTCGGAGCGCTACCGGTTCCGCCGCCGTCGTGACGCCGAGGAGTTCGTCGCGGAGTTCGGCGGCACCCTGTGGCGGGAGACGACACCGCACCCCCGGGCGACCGGCTGGTCGGCACGCACCTTCAGCGGGGTCCCGGGGGTGGCGCGGGTCCGAGCCGGAGCGCGCTACCTCGTGACCTTCATGATCCCCGCCGATCCGCGGCGGCTGACCCGCTACCCGGTCGTGCACCAGGACCCGCGGCTCAAGACCTCACCGGTGGTCACCTTCGAGTGCTGGGCGGAGCAGCTCCTCTACATCGCGGCGCACGAGGCCCGCCACGTCCATCAGTTCCGCCACGGGCTGTCGCGCTCCGAGAAGGACGCCGAGGTCTGGGCCGCCGCGCGCCTCGCGGACCACCGCCATCCCCCGCTCGTCGACCGCCCGCTGCCCCTGGAGCTCTGAGGACTCCGAGAGCTCCGGGCCCGCCGCGTTCTCAGCCGGCGACGTCAGCCGGTGGCGGCGGGCTCACCCACCGGGGCTTCCCCCTTGGTGAGCACCACCCCGCCGTCGGGCGCGGCGTCGACCAGCACCGTGTCGCCCTCCCGGAAGGCGCCCTCGAGGACCCGGAGCGCCAGGGGGTCCGAGATCTGGCGCTGGATGACCCGCTTGAGCGGGCGGGCGCCGAAGTCGGGGTCCCAGCCGGCCCGGGCGAGGTGCTCGCGTCCGGCGTCGGTGAGCTCGAGTCGGAGGCCCTTGGCGGCGAGGCGGTCCGCCAGGTGCTCCACCTGGATGCCGACGATCTCGGCGATGTGCTCCTCGGCGAGGCGGTGGAACACCACGATCTCGTCGACCCGGTTGAGGAACTCGGGCTTGAAGTGGGAGCGCACCGCGGCCATCACCTGCTCGCGCATCGCCTCCTCGTCGGCCTCGAGGGTGATCGCCTGCGAGCCCAGGTTGGAGGTCATGATCACGACGGCGTTGGAGAAGTCGACCGTGCGGCCCTGGCCGTCGGTCAGCCGGCCGTCGTCCATGAGCTGGAGCAGCACGTTGAACACGTCGGGGTGGGCCTTCTCGATCTCGTCGAGGAGGATCACCGAGTAGGGGCGGCGGCGCACCGTCTCGGTGAGCTGGCCGCCCTGCTCGTAGCCGACGTAGCCGGGAGGGGCGCCGACCAGGCGGCTGACGGCGTGCTTCTCCATGTACTCGGACATGTCGATGCGCACCATCGCCCGCTCGTCGTCGAAGAGGAACCCGGCGAGGGTGCGGGCGAGCTCGGTCTTGCCGACCCCGGTGGGGCCGAGGAACAGGAAGGAGCCGATCGGCCGGTGCTCCTCCGAGAGGCCCGCCCGCGAGCGGCGGATGGCGTTGGCGACCGCGGCGACCGCTTCGTCCTGGCCGACCACGCGCCGGTGCAGCTCCTCCTCCATGCGGACGAGCTTCTGGACCTCGCCCTCCATCAGCTTCGAGACCGGGATGCCCGTCCAGCGGGACACGACCTCGGCGACGTCCTCGTCGTCGACCTCCTCCTTGAGGAGCCGGGTCTCGCCGTGGGTCTCCTCCAGGGCGGCGGTGCGCTCCTCGAGCTCGCGCTCGATCTCGGGGATGCGCGCGTAGCGCAGCTCCGCGGCCTTCTGGAGGTCGCCCTCCCGCTCGACGCGCTCGGCCTCGATCCGGGCCTCCTCGAGGGCCTCCTTGAGGTCGCGGACGCCGTGGATGGCGCCCTTCTCGGCCTCCCACTGGGCGACCATCCCGCTGCGCCGCTCCTCGAGGTCGGCGATCTCGCGCTCGAGGGCGTCGAGGCGCTCCTTGGAGGCGTCGTCGGTCTCCTTGCCGAGGGCGGCCCGCTCGATCTCGAGCTGGCGAAGCCGGCGCTCGACGACGTCGATCTCGACGGGCATCGAGTCGATCTCGATGCGCAGGCGCGCGGCGGCCTCGTCGATCAGGTCGATCGCCTTGTCGGGGAGGAACCGCGCGGTCACGTAGCGGTCGGAGAGCGTCGCGGCGGCGACGAGCGCCGAGTCCTGGATGCGCACGCCGTGGTGGACCTCGTAGCGCTCCTTGAGGCCGCGGAGGATGGCGACCGTCTCCTCGGTGGAGGGCTCGCCGACGTAGACCTGCTGGAAGCGCCGCTCGAGGGCGGCGTCCTTCTCGACGTTCTTGCGGAACTCCTCGAGGGTGGTGGCGCCGATCATGCGGAGCTCGCCGCGGGCGAGCATCGGCTTGATCATGTTGCCGGCGTCGACCGCGCCCTCGGCCGCGCCGGCGCCCACGATCGTGTGCATCTCGTCGACGAAGGTGATGATCTCGCCCTCGCTCTCGGCGATCTCCTTGAGGACCGCCTTGAGCCGCTCCTCGAACTCGCCCCGGTACTTGGAGCCGGCGACCATCGCTCCGATGTCGAGCGCGACGACGCGCTTGTCGCGGAGGCTCTCGGGGACGTCGCCCTCGACGACGCGGCGGGCGAGGCCCTCGACGATGGCCGTCTTGCCGACGCCGGGCTCGCCGATGAGCACCGGGTTGTTCTTGGTGCGCCGCGACAGCACGTGGATGACGCGGCGGATCTCGTCGTCGCGGCCGACGACGGGGTCGAGCTTGCCGCGGCGCGCCTCCTCGGTGAGGTCGCGGCTGAACCGCTCGAGGGCCTGGTAGGTGGCTTCGGGGTCCTCGCTGGTGACGCGCTGCGAGCCGCGCACCGCCTTGAGCGCCTCCATGACGGCCTCGCGGGTGACCCCGGCGTTGCGGAGCAGGTCGCCCACGCCCCCGGCGACGTCGGTCATGGCGAGGAGCACGTGCTCGGTGGAGAGGTAGTCGTCGCCGAGCGGCTCGCGCTCGCGGTCGGCGCGCTCGAGGACCTCGAGGGTCGAACGGTCGAGCTGGACGTCCTGGGTGGCGCCGTAGACGCGGGGGACCTTCTCGAGCGCGGCCTCCACCTGGTCCTTCACCGTCTTGGGCGCGACCCCCACGTGCTGGAGGACGGGAAGGACGACGCCCTCGGCCTGGCCGAGGAGCGCGGCGAGCAGGTGCTCGGGACGCACCTGCTGGTGGTTCTGCTCGCGGGCGAGGCTCGACGCGGCCTGGATGGCCTCGCTCGTCTTGCGGGTGAACGTGTTGGGATCGAGGGGCATGGTGTCCACCTACGGGCTCGGGGCGCCGAAGGGGCCGGACCGGAGCCGACCACCCCCGAGGCGCCGTCGTGCAGCGAACTTGACAATGACGTTGTCAAGTCTTGCAACGCGAACGGCCCCGGGTTTGTTCCCCACGACCACGATCTCCGCGGCCCGCCGCCCGACTCCCCGCGCGCCTGGTGCGCCCCGTCCGGCCCGTATCGGCCGACGTCCGCCGGGCGTGCAGCGCCGGGGGCCAGCAGCGCCCGGGGTCAGCTCTTGAGCGTGGCGCGGAGGGTGATCTCCCCCACGGAGCCGAGCGCCTTCGACACCGGGCAGCCCGCCTTGGCTCCCTCGGCCACCTCCTGGAAGGCGGCGTCGTCGATGCCGGGGACCGAGGCCTCGGTGACGAGCTCGACCTTCGTGATCTCCCAACCCTCGCCGACCTTGTCGAGGTGCACCGTGGCGTTGGTGTCGACCGACTCGGGCGGGGTCCCCGCACGCGACAGGCCGGCCGAGAGCGCCATCGAGAAGCAGCCGGCGTGCGCGGCGGCGATCAGCTCCTCGGGGTTGGTCCCCTCGCCGTCCTCGAAGCGCGACGGAGCCGAGTAGCTGCCCTCGAAGGCGCCGCTCCCGAACGCCATCACACCCTTGCCGTCGCCGATGCTGCCGTCCCACCGTGCGGTGGCGCTGCGCTGGGGCATGGAACCTCTCCTCGTGCTCGCGATCGCTCTGTCTGTCTCGACCCGATTCTTAGCAGTCCCCACCGCCCCAGTTCCTGTGGGCGATCGTTGCCGCTCTCCGCGCTGCTCTCCGGCGCTCAGCGCCGGGGAGGGCGGCGACGGCGTCGGTAGAGCTCGATCTCGTTGCGGACGGGGACGAGGTCCCGGCGGTAGCTGCGGTGCACCTCGCCGATCACCCGGCGGTGCTCGTCGCGCAGGCCGTCGATCTCGCCGTGGAGCCGTTGGATCTCGGAGCGGGCGGCGTCGAGCTGCTCCTCGAGCTCGATGAAGCGCTCCACACCGGAGAGGCTCAGCCCCTCCGCGGTGAGCTCCTGGATCCGCTGGAGTCGCTCGATGTCCCGGTCGGAGTAACGGCGGCTGCCCCCGGGGGTGCGCTCCGGTTCGATGAGGCCACGTCGCTCGTAGATGCGCAGCGTCTGGGGATGGACGCCCGCCAGTTCCGCCGCCACCGAGATGATGTAGACGGCGCGCACCTCGCGGGACGAGCCGCCGGCGTCACGACCGGGGACCCGTCCCCGGTCGCGGTCGCTCGTGTCGCGGGGAGCCATGCGACCTCCTACACGTCGAGGTGCCGACGGGGGCTCTCGGCCTGGAGCTGGTCGAGCTGCTCGAGCAGCTCGCGCTCCTCCTTCGACACCTTCTTGGGGACGGCGACCTCGACGGTGACGAGCAGGTCGCCGCGCGAGCCGTCCGGCTTGTGCGCGCCGTGGCCCTTGACCCGCATGACCCGACCGCTGGGCGTGCCCGCCGGGACCTTCATGGTCACCGGGCCGTCGAGGGTCGGCACCTTCACCTCGGCGCCGAGGGCGGCCTCCGTGTAGGTGACCGGCAGGTCGAGGGTGAGGTCGTATCGCCCCTTCCGGCCGAACACCGGGTGGGCGGGCACGTGGACCCGCACGAACAGGTCGCCGTGAGGCCCGCCCCCGCGGCCGGCCGCGCCGCGACCCTTCACGCGGATCCGCTGGCCGTCGCGCACACCGGGAGGCACCCTCGCCGACACGTTCTGACGACCGCGCTCGACCCCGCGCCCCTGGCAGCGGGCGCAGGGGTGCTCGACGGTGCGGCCCGCGCCGTTGCACGCGGGGCACGGTTGCGAGAACGAGAACGGCCCCTGGTCGACGGCGACGGTCCCCGCGCCGGCGCACTGGCCGCACACCGTCGGGCTGGTCCCGGGCTCGGCGCCGCTCCCGCGACAGCGCGAGCAGGCCTTGTCGGTGTCGACGGCCACCGAGACGGTGGCGCCGCGCACCGCCTGCTCGAAGTCGAGGTGCACGTCGGTCTGCAGATCCGCGCCGCGAGCCGCTCGGGTCCCGCCGCGGGCGCCGGCCGTGCGCCCTCCCGCGCCGCGGCCGAAGAACGCGCCGAGGATGTCCTCGACGCCACCGAAGCCGCCGCCGACGTCCTCGAAGTGGACGCCCCCACCACCGAAGCCGCCGCCGAAGCCGGGGCCGCCGCCGAGGCCGGACGCGGCCATGCGGCGCACCTCGTCGTACTCCTTGCGCTTCGACTCGTCACCGAGGACGTCGTAGGCGGCGGAGACCTCCTTGAACTGCTCCTCGGCCTCCGCGTCCCCGGGGTTGGCGTCGGGGTGGTACTTGCGGGCGAGGCGCCGGTAGGCCTTGCTGATGTCCTTCTTCGACGCGTCCTTGGGGACGCCGAGGATCTCGTAGTAGTCCTTCTCGAACCACTCGCGCTGCGGCGGCACGGCGGACTACCCCCCCACGTCGCCCGGATCGTCGTCGTCCGGTTCGCCGTCTCCGGGATCGCCTGCCGCTTCGGAGGCCTCGCCCGAGTCCGAAGGAGCTTCGCCGCCGACCTTGACCATGGCCGGGCGCAGCACCCGCCCCTTGAACCGGTACCCGGTGCGCATCACCTCGGTGACGACGTTGCCCTCGCCCTCGCGCATGACCGCCTCCTGCTCCTCGGGGTCGAAGGGGCGATCCAACGACTCGAGCCGCTCGAGGCCGGCCTTCTCGAGGACGCCGAGCAGCTCGGCGTAGACCATGTCCACCCCGCGGCGCAGCTTCTCGGAGGCCTCGTCGAGCTCGCCCTCGGGCAGGCTGAGCACCGCCAGCTCGAACGAGTCGAGGACGGGGAGGAGCTGCTCCACGAGGTTCTCGGTCGCCCGCGCGGTCTCGGCGGCCTGCTCGCGCATCATGCGCTTGCGGAAGTTCTCGAAGTCGGCCTGGACGCGCTGGAGGGTGGCGCGCAGCTCGTCGCGCTCGCGCGCCAGCTCCTCCTCGACGCTCGCCGCGGCGTCGTCAGTGCTTCCGGCGTCGTGGGCGTCGCCGGCAGCGGCGTCGCCCTCCCCGGACGCACCCGCGTCGGCCCCGCCGGAGGGCGGGGGCGGGGTCTCGCCCTCGGCGGGGTCGACGACCTCGGACTCGGGAGGCCGGGTCTCGTCCTCGTGGCGGTGACGGGCGTCGTCAGCCATCAACCGCTCGCCTCCTCACCGCCTTCGTCCTCGTCGACGATCTCGGCGTCCTCGACCACGTCCTCCGAGGGCTCCTCGGCGGCCGCACCGCCGGCCGCAGCACCCCCGGCAGCTTGCTGGTCGGCGGAGGCCTGCTCGTAGAGGCGCTGGGCGAAGGTCTGACTGGCGGCGACGAGCTCTTCCTGGGCCGACTTGACGGCCTCGACGTCGTCGCCCTCGAGCGCCTTCTTGAGGGCGTCGAGCTTCTCCTCGATCTGGGCCTTCTCGTCGGCCTGGACCTGCTCGCCCTGCTCCCGGAGGAGCTTCTCGGTCTGGTAGACGAGGTTGTCGGCGTTGTTGCGGGTCTCGATCTCCTCGCGCCGCTTGGCGTCCTCCTCGGCGTGGGCCTCGGCGTCCTTGACCATCTGGTCGATCTCGTCCTTGTCGAGGGCGGTGCCCCCGGTGATGGTCATGGCCTGCTCCTTGCCCGTCCCGAGGTCCTTCGCCGAGACGTTGACGATCCCGTTGGCGTCGATGTCGAAGGTCACCTCGATCTGGGGGACGCCCCGGGGCGCCGGCGGGATGCCGACGAGCTGGAACTTCCCGAGCGGCTTGTTCCGCATGGCCAGGTCGCTCTCGCCCTGGAGGACGTGCACCTCCACGCTGGGCTGGTTGTCGTCGGCGGTGGTGAAGATCTCCGAGCGCTTGGTCGGGATCGTCGTGTTCCGCTCGATGAGCTGGGTGAAGACCCCGCCCTTGGTCTCGATGCCGAGCGACAGCGGGGTGACGTCGAGGAGCAGCACGTCCTTGACGTCGCCCTTGAGGACCCCGGCCTGGATGGCGGCGCCGACGGCGACCACCTCGTCGGGGTTGACGCCCTTGTGGGCGTCCTTGCCGGTGATGTCCTTGACGAGCTCCTGGATGGCGGGCATCCGGGTGGAGCCACCGACGAGGATGACGTGGTCGATCTCCTCCTTGGAGAGCCCGGCGTCCTTGATCGCCTGGTCGAAGGGGCCCTTGCAGCGGTCCACGAGGTCCGCGGTGAGCTCCTGGAACTTCGCCCGGGTCAGCTTCTCCTCGAGGTGCAGCGGGCCGGCGTCGGTGGCGGTGACGAAGGGCAGGTTGATCGTCGTCTCGCCCGCCGACGACAGCTCGATCTTGGCCTTCTCGGCCGCCTCCTTGAGGCGCTGGAGGGCCATCTTGTCCTCGGAGAGGTCGACCCCGTGGGCGTTCTTGAACTGCTCGACGAGCCAGTCGATGACCTTCTGGTCCCAGTCGTCGCCCCCGAGGTTGGTGTCGCCGTGGGTGGCCTTCACCTCGAAGACGCCGTCACCGATGTCGAGGATCGACACGTCGAAGGTGCCGCCGCCGAGGTCGAAGACGAGGATCGTCTGCTCGGACTCCTCCTTGTCGAGGCCGTAGGCCAGCGACGCCGCGGTCGGCTCGTTGATGATGCGCAGCACCTCGAGGCCCGCGATCTGGCCGGCTTCCTTGGTGGCCTGCCGCTGGGCGTCGTCGAAGTACGCGGGGACGGTGATGACGGCTTCGGTCACCTCGTCGCCGAGGTACGACTCGGCGTCCCGCTTCAGCTTCTGGAGGATGCGGGCGCTGACCTCCTGGGGCGTGTAGTCCTTGTCGTCGATCTTCGTCGACCAGTCGGTGCCCATGTACCGCTTGACCGACCGGATGGTGCGGTCGGGGTTGGTGATGGCCTGCCGCTTGGCGACCTCACCGACGAGCACCTCTCCCTTGTCGGAGAACGCCACCACCGACGGGGTGGTGCGAGCGCCCTCGGCGTTGGCGATCACGGTGGACTCGCCGGCTTCCATGGCCGAGACCACCGAGTTGGTGGTCCCCAGATCGATGCCGACCGCCTTACCCATGGCATCCCTCCTGCTGTCGTGCGGTTCGTGCTGCGGACGCGTCTCGTGTGGCGGACGCGTGTCGTGTCGCGGACGCGCTGTCGGCCCGTCTCGCCCGCCACTCTGGTGCACCGTGACGGGCCCCAACGAAAAGTTGAGTCAATCGCTTACAACTTCCCTGGGCGCGACGGTATTCCCGAGTGGCCCCGATCGGCGCCGGCAGACGGCGACACCCCCTCGTCCTCCGCTCAAGAGCCGAGGACGAGGGGGTCGGAGGGAACGGGGATCGAAGCGGAGCGAGGCGCCGGGTCGGCCGACACGGGCGACGGCTACAGCGCGTCGGCTCCCCGCTCGCCGGTGCGGATGCGGGTGATGGACTCGGTGGCCACGACCCAGACCTTCCCGTCGCCGATCCGGCCCGTGTTCGCCGCTCCGCAGAGCGCGCCGAGCACCTCGTCGGCGTCCGCGTCGTCGACCACCACCTCGACCCGCACCTTGGGGACGAAGTCCACCGTGTACTCGGCTCCCCGGTAGGTCTCGGTGTGGCCTCCCTGGCGACCGAACCCTCGGGCTTCGGACACCGTCATCCCCCGCACTCCGGCCGCCCGGAGGGCGTCGCGCACCTCGTCGAGTCGGTGCGGCTTGATCACCGCGGTGACGAGCTTCATCGCATGCTCCTTCCGTGTCGGTCGTCGGCGTCGGCGCTCACGAGGACGCGCCGACGGCCGTGCGGGCTGGTCCGCTCCGCTGGTGCGTCGAGCCGGCCAGCACCGACTCGCCGTAGCCGGGCATGCCGTGCTCCGAGAGATCGAGGCCCTCGATCTCCTCGTCCTCGTCGACCCGCAGCCCGACGAGCAGCTTCGCGAGGCCGAAGATCGCCCCGGCGGTGACGACGACCCACACGAAGTTGGCGCCGACACCCAGGAGCTGGCGGCCGAGTTGGGTGAGCCCCCCGCCGTAGAACAGGCCCTCCGTTCCTCCGAGTCCCGCGGCCGCCACCAGATCGGGGGTTGCGAAGAGCCCCACGGCCAACGTCCCGAGCGCGCCGCACACACCGTGCACGGAGATCGCACCGACGGGATCGTCGATCCGGATCCGGTCGAAGAAGCTCACGGCCGCGACGACCACGCCCCCGGCGACGGCCCCGATGACGAGCGACGCCCACGGCTCGACGAACACCGCGCCGGCGGTGATCGCCACGAGACCCGCGAGTGCCCCGTTGGCGGCCATCGTCACGTCGGGCTTCCCGTTCTTGGTCCAGGTGACGATCGCCGCCACGAGCGCACCGGCGGCGGCTGCCAAGGTGGTCGTCAGGGCGACGTCGGTGACGATGGGGAAGTCGGCGGCGAGCTGCGAGCCGGGGTTGAACCCGTACCAGCCGACCCAGAGGATGATGACACCCAACATGGCGAGCGGGATCGAGTGCCCGGGGATGGCCCGCGCCTTGCCGTCGCTCCCGTACTTGCCGATGCGGGGCCCGAGCATCCAGGCGCCCACGAGACCCGCCCACGCACCGGTGCTGTGCACGACGGTGGAGCCGGCGAAGTCGAGGAACTCGGCGTCGGCGAGCCAGCCGCCACCCCACATCCAGTGGCCGAAGATCGGGTACACGAACGCGGTGATGCCGACGGCGTAGAACGCGTACGCGCGGAACCTCATCCGGCCGGCGACCGCCCCCG
Source organism: uncultured Burkholderiales bacterium (assembly GCA_964438505.1). Taxonomy (GTDB): domain Bacteria; phylum Actinomycetota; class Acidimicrobiia; order IMCC26256; family JACPCJ01; genus CAYTKN01. Next base: position 110,221 of record CAYTKN010000003.1, on the reverse strand, counting down.
ACACGATCGTCGCGGCCGTCGCGGCGAAGGCCATCTGGAAGACGAAGAACGTGGCGATGTGCAGGCCCTCGCCGGTCCAGTCGGGCGCGCCGACCAGCGCGAACATCTCGGTGCCGAACCAGTCGTTGCCCTCCCCGAACATGAGGCCGAAGCCCACGAGGAAGAAGACGACGGCTCCGATCGAGAAGTCCATCAGGTTCTTCATGACGATGTTCGCCGCGTTCTTGGCCCGGGTGAACCCGGCCTCGACCATGGCGAACCCCGCCTGCATGAAGATCACGAGCACCGCGGCGACGAACACGAAGACGTTGTCGGTGATCGCCTTCTGTCCGTCGACGAGGACCTGGATCTCGTCAGGTGACACGGAAAGACCTCCTCAGCGCTCTCGGACGTTCGATCCCAGCCTGGGGGCCCTTCGTTTCCCCGACGCGACGCGCATGTGACGGTTCTGCGTCGAGCTCCTGACGGCGGTGTTGCACGCGTGTTTCGGGCACGTGAACCGTGGACGGCGCGAACGCGGGCCGCGGTGGCGGCAGCGCCGCGGCACCGGGGATAGGCTGCCTGGCGACCAGGCAGAGAGAGCCGGTGGAAGGCGTCGCGACGTGAGGAAACAGGACTACCTCGAGCACTTGGCGCAGGTCCCGCTGTTCGGCGCGTGCGCGAAGAAGGACCTCAAGCTCATCGCCCGCAGGGCGGAGAACGTGCGGGTCGAGGCGGGCAAGGAGCTGATCACCGAGGGCCGACCGGGCCACGAGTTCTTCGTGATCGCGGACGGCAAGGCGAAGGTGAAGCGCAACAACCGCAAGGTGGCCACCCTCGGGAAGGGCGACTTCTTCGGCGAGCTGGCGCTCCTCGACCGCGCCCCTCGCAACGCGACGGTGGTCGCCGACACCGACATGGAGCTCTTCGTCCTCGCCCAGCGCGAGTTCGCCGGGGTGCTCGACCAGGTCCCCGGCCTCGCGCACAAGCTCCTCAGGGGCATGGCGCGGCGCCTCCGCGACCAGGACGCCAAATCCGTCCACTGAAGTCCGCCCACTGACAGCGACCGCCCGCCCCGACCCCGTGGCGTGCCCGACGGGCCGGCGGCTCCGCGAGTGTCGGCGACGCCACGAGCACCGGCTGCTGCCACCCGCGTGAGGCCGGCACCTCCTGGAGGCCGGGTCCGGCCTCCAGGAGGTGCCGCGATACATTTCCGGCCCGGAGTCCCCCGACCCGAGGAGGAGTGGACGTGCCCCGGCTGAAGCCCTCGCACATCGTCTTCGCGGCCGGCATCGCCTTCGCGGTGGTCACGGCCGTCTCGGGGGTGCTCCCGGGCATCTTCGACTTCGCCGAGCCCTCCGAGATCACCCGGAAGACGTTCGGCAACGTCCCCGGGCCCCTCAAGGTCGTCTTCTACACGGTCCTGCCGGCGATGTTCGTGGTCCTCGGCTGGCTCGTGGCCCAGCGGGTCCGCAACTACGAGCGCGGGCGACCCGACGACCGCCGCACCAACCGCAAGAACGTCGAGCGGCGCCTCCGCGACTTCCGTCGGGGCGTCTGGATGCAGACGCTGATGCGGGACCCGGCCGCGGGGCTCATGCACTCGATGATCTACTTCGGGTTCATCGTCCTGTTCATCGTCACGGTCGTCCTCGAGGTCGACCACCAGATGCCCGAGGACCTGAAGTTCCTCCACGGCGACACCTACCGCGCCTACTCGTTCGTCGGCGACCTCTTCGGCGTCGTCTTCGTGATCGGGATCCTGTGGGCGATCGTCCGCCGGTACGTGCAACGCCCCTACCGCATCCGGATCAAGACCAAGCCCGAGGACGCCGTGATCCTCGGGACGTTCCTCTTCATCGGCGTCACCGGCTTCCTCGTCGAGGGCCTGCGGATCGCGCACCAGGGCACCCCCGACTTCGAGCAGTGGTCGTTCGTCGGCTGGCCGCTCGCCCAACTCGTCGAGGGGTGGAGCGAGGGAACGCTGCGAGACACTCACCGGTGGCTGTGGGGCGCCCACTTCGTGGGGTTCCTGGCGTTCCTCGTGATCCTCCCCACCACGAAGCTGCGGCACATGATCACCTCGCCGATGAACATGTACCTCCACGACCGCGAGCGGCCCAAGGGCGCGATGAAGCCGCTCCCGGACCTGATGGAGACCGAGATCGAGAGCTTCGGCGCCGCCACCGTCGAGGACTTCTCCTGGAAGCAGCTCTTCGACCTCGACGCCTGCACCATCTGCGGCCGCTGCACGTCGGTGTGCCCGGCGCACAACACCGGCAAGCCGCTCGACCCCCGCGAGATCGTGCTCAAGAGCGGGGAGGTGATGGCCGCCACCGGCGACACCCCGGTCTCACCGGCGGTCGGCACCGACAGCGAGGTCACCGTCTCGGCCAACTCGCTGTTCGAGCGGATCACCCCCGAGGAGATCTGGGCCTGCACCTCGTGCAAGGCGTGCGACGAGATCTGCCCGGTCGACATCGAGATCCTCGACAAGATCCTCGACATGCGCCGGTACCTGTCGCTCATGGAGTCGAACTTCCCCACCGAGCTGGGCGGCGCCTACCGGGGCATGGAGAACCAGCAGAACCCGTGGGCGATGAACCAGGGGGAACGGGCCGATTGGGCGTCGGGCCTCCCCGACGAGGTGCCGATCGTCGACCCGACCTCCGCGGACGGGTTCGACCACGACTACCTGTACTGGGTCGGGTGCGCCGGCAGCTTCGACGACCGGGCCAAGAAGATCAGCCAGTCGGTCGCGAAGCTGCTCCAGCGAGCCGAGATCGACTTCGCGATCCTCGGGCCCTCCGAGATGTGCACGGGCGACCCGGCACGGCGCTCCGGCAACGAGTACATCTTCCAGATGCTCGCCCAGCAGAACGTCGAGATGCTCAACGGCATGGGCGTCCAGAAGGTGATCGCCCACTGCCCGCACTGCTTCAACACCCTGAAGAACGAGTACCCGCAGCTCGGCGGCGAGTACGAGGTCGTGCACCACAGCCAGTTCCTCACCGAGCTGGTCGAGGACGGCGTGCTCAACCTCGACGGCGCGAGCCTCCCCGAGCGGATCACCTACCACGACTCCTGCTACCTCGGCCGCCACAACGACGTGTACCTCGCGCCCCGCAAGATCGTCGGGGCGATCGGCGGCGTCGACGTCGTGGAGATGCCCCGCAACGGGACGCGGGGGATGTGCTGCGGCGCCGGGGGCGCCCGCATGTGGATGGAGGAGCACGTCGGGAAGAAGGTGAACGTGGACCGCACCGAGGAGGCGCTCGACACGGGCGCCGACCGCGTCGCGGTGGCGTGCCCCTTCTGCTACATCATGATCGACGACGGGGTGAAGGACAAGCAGAAGGACGAGGAGGTGCTCGTCTCCGACGTGTCCGAGATCCTCGTCGAGGCCCTCGAGCAGCGCGACCGCGACGCCGCGCAGGCAGCGGTCACCAGCGGGGCGTCGGTACGGCCGGCGGGCTCCGACGCCGAGCCCATCGCTCCCGGGGAGGAGGAAGAGGGCTGAGGCCCCGAGGCGCTGAGGTCCCCGAGAGGCTGATGCGCCTCAGGCACTGAGTCGGCGAGCACCCCCGGTCTCCGAGCCAGCGAACGGCGGAGTCCGCGAGCAGCGGGGTCCGCGCCCTCTCGGAGAGGCCTGGCTACCCTTCGCGTGGCGTGGACGTGCCCCAGGGTCAGCTACCAGACCTCGACGACGCCACCGCCGCGCTGCGCGAGGCGGAGCGAGCGCGACAGACCGCCGACAGCGCCCTCGAAGGCCTCCGCGCCGCCGCCCTCCGATCCGGGGAGCGCCTCGTCCGCAGCCGTGAGGAGCGCCGCGCCGCGGTCGAAGAGGTGGTGGACTCCGCCACCCCGCCACGGCAGGTCCGCTCGCCCGAGGAGCGCCGCGCTGCCGTCGAGCAGGCGATCGAAGAGAGCGTCCGGGAGCGACGGCGACGGACCCGCGCCGCGCAGGAACGCCGCGCGCGAGCCTCCCGGCCCGTGCCCGAACCAGAGCCCCGACAGGCGACGTCGCTGGCCGGCACGCCCACACGGGACAGGCACGACACCGGGAACACCGGGAACACCGGAAACACGGGGGACACCGGAAACACGGGGGACACCGGAAGCGCGAACGGCGCCGGCAGCACCCGTGGCACCGGCGGCGCTCGGGGTGGCGCCACGGTGGTCTCCCGCCGGCCCCGCGAGGTCCGCAGCGAGGCACAGCGGATGGAAGACGCCCGCCGCGCCACCGAGGAGGCGATGGCGCGCCACAAGCAGGAACGCCTCGAGGAGATCGAGCGTCGCCTCGCGGCGAAGCGCTCCGACGAGGCGCCCGGCGACCGCCGCTCGGCATGATGCGCGCGTGCGGCCGGGACGCACCCCGGTGGGTAGTCTGGCGCGCCGTCGCGGGTGTAGTTCAATGGCAGAACCTCAGCTTCCCAAGCTGATGACGGGGGTTCGATTCCCCTCACCCGCTCGAAGCGACCGCCCGTGCCACGGAGGGGACGGCGCGGCCGGGTCGGTGTCTCCGTCACGGCGACGCCGGGCCTGCTCGAGCGCCGCTCCCTGGGAGCCCGGTCGCCGTGGACCGGTCCGGAGGACCCATGACCGACCGTGAGTCGAACCGCGACGTCGACGACATCCTCCCCGATCTCGACGAGTTCGACCCCGACCTCGACGACGTCCTCGACTCGATCCCCGAGGACCCGCTCCCTCCCCGCCCGGCCCCCCGACCTCCGGTCCTGCCTCCTTCGTCGCATCCCGCGGCGCCCGAGCCCGCCGGGGTCGAGGGCGACGCAGGCGAGGACGACGCAGGCGACCCGACGGATGCTCCGCCCGGACCGGAACCCGTGCCCGAACGGCGCGAAGACGAGACCCGCGACGCCCGCGACGACGGCGACGACGGCGACGACGGCGACGACGGCGACGACATCGTCGCCCGAGACGACATCAGGGCGCACGGGACGGGCGAGACGGTGGAGACGGTGGAGCCGCGAGCGCGGACGTCGGCCCGGGACGAGGATCTCGACGACGTGCTGGACGTCCCCGACTTCCTCGATCCCGGCTCGTCGACCCGCGAGCGGGCCGGAGACTCCGAGACGCCCCGAGCGCCCACGACCTCGGTTGGACCCGACACCTCAGCGGGACCGGACACGCTCGAAGAACCGGACACGTCCGGAGGATCCGACACGACGGGGGCCGGCCGTGAGCACCACGAGCCGGCAGCGACCCACGAGCCGGCGCCCGCGCAGGAGCCTGAGCGCGCGCCCTCGCGGGGCCCGCTCTTCGACGACACCGAGCTGGACCTGCCCGACGACGAGCCGCTCGAGTCCCGTCTCGCCGATCATCGCGACGAGCGGTGGGCCCGCCGCCAGCCCGAGGAGTCCGAGGAGCCCGAGGGCACCGCCGAAGCCGACCGCGGGTCCCGACAGGAGCCGGAGAGCGAGACCGACCGAACCGCCGAGACCACCGAGCCCACTGGCGCCGACGAGACTGCCGCGCTCGGCGAGGACACCAGCGCCGGTGCGCCCGACGCCACCGTCGAGACCGGCCGGCCACGGGACAGCGGCACACGGGAGGGCGGCACCGCGCCGGTGAGCTCACCATGGCCGGACGAGTCGGAGACGGTCTCCGAAGCCGAGCTCGGGCTCTCCGCGAGCGCCGCGCCGAGCGGCGAGCCGGCCGACGCAACGAGCGCCGCGAAAGTCGAGGAAGTCGAGGAGGCGGAGCGCCAGCCGGCCGAGCAGAGCGCCGAGGAGGTCGCCGACCAAGCCACCGAGGAGGGGCCCGGGGACGGCCCTCGCCTGCCGCGCACGCCGCTCGGAGAGCTCGACGGCTTCGCCGCGCAGCTCGGCGCGGGCCTCGGCGCACCGGCCCCACAGGTGGCTGATCTCGCAGCCCGACAGACCGACGCGCCCGACCGACCCGACGACACCAACACGGGCCTCGACAGCGACACCCTCGACAGCGACACCCCCGAGAGCGACCGCGCGGACGGGTACGGCGACGCCGAGCACACCGCCGAGAGCGGTACCGGCACGAGCGACATCGAAGAGATCGACGTCGGTGAGCACGACGTTGGCGCCGGGGACGACCACACCTGGGGCGCACACGTCGCCGAGAGCGGCGACCTCGGTGACACCGTCGCCGAGGACGACCTCGACGTCGGTGAGCACGACGTCGGCGCCGGGGACGACCATCCCGAGGACGCGACCGCCTCGCCCACCCCCGCACGGGACCGATCCGTCCACTGGGCGCCCACCGCGGCGGAGACGGCGCGTCCGCTCCCCGCGCGCGGCACCGATGCCGGCGTCGCTCCCTGCGCCGCCGGCACGGGGCACGACCGCCCCGGCACCCGACACCTGCTGCGCCGCCGGGCCTTCCAGGCCGTGGCCCTCGCGGCCGCGGCGGCGGCCGTCCTCGCGGTGCTCGTCACCAACCCGCGGGAGGGTGGCGGGGACATCGGCGACACCGACGGCACGCTGCGCGCCGACACCGAGGAGCTGGTCGCGGCGGCCTCCGAGGTCGAGCCGGGGACGAGCATCGTGGCCGAGGCGGCGGTGCCGACGGTCGACGTCTACGAGTCGCCCGACGATCCCGAGCCGGCGACGTCTCTCGAGCACCCGACCGAGGTCGGCGGACCGCTGGTGTTCCTCGTCGACCGGCAACGGGGCGAGTGGCTCCGCGTGTTCCTGCCGGTCCGTCCGAACGGGAGCACCGGCTGGGTGCGGACCGAGCAGGTGCAGCTCTCCAAGCACCGCTACCGGGTGGAGGTCCGCCTCGCCGAGCACCGGCTCGAGCTCTTCGAGGGCGAGGAGTCGGTGTTCTCCGCGCCGGTGGCGATCGGGACCGAGGACACCCCCACCCCCGGTGGGACCTTCTACATCAAGGAGCTGCTCAAGCCGCCCGACCCCGACACCGTCTACGGCGACTTCGCGTTCGGCCTGTCGGGTTTCTCCAACGTCCTCGAGGAGTTCAACGGCGGTGCGGGGGTGATCGGGATCCACGGCACCAACGACCCCTCCGTGATCGGCCAGGACGTGAGCGCCGGCTGCATCCGCCTGACCAACGAGGCGATGTCCGAGCTGGTCGGGACGCTCCCGCTGGGCACCCCCGTCGAGATCCTCCCCTGACTGTCGAGGCCGTCGGGCAGGCGTCTACCCTCGGCGCCGTGGACACCCTGCTGGTGGTCGGCGTCGGCTTCTACGACCAGGTCCTCCGGGAGCTGCTCGCGGCGGTCGGCGGCGCCCTGTTCGTCGGCAACCTGCTGGCGCTCCTGCGACGCCGTCGCGACGGTGATCCCGGCGAGCGGCGGTCGGGCGCCCGGCGCAGGGGCACCGACACCGAGGTGCGCTCGGCGCCGACGGTGCGCACCGTCACCTACATGGTCCTCGGCTTCGTCGTGATGGTCTGGGGTGTCGTCTCGCTGATCGCGGCCGCCTGACGAATCGCCGGCCGGGGCCGGCTCCCGACGGGAGCGCCGACCCCGGCCGCGCTCCGAGCGCGAACGGGGCGCTCATCCGGTGGGCGCAGGCGCCGGAGGCGGGGACGCCTCGTCGTCGCGGCGGCGCCGGGAGAGCATCCAGAGGAGCCCCACCGGCAGTCCCACCACGGCGGCGAGGGGAACGAGCGCGCCGAGCACGATCAGCGTGCCGCCGATCACGGTGAGGCCGGCGTCGACCGCACGGTCCCACGCTTCGGCGAGCGTGCTCTGCTCGTCCTCCGAACCGTCGGGCGGCGGGACGGCGCCGTCGGGCTCGGTGAGCTGCACGGTGACCGTGGAGAACGACGTGCGCTCCTCCAGGAACCGCTTGCGGCCCTCGAGCTGCTCGATGGTCTCCTGGATCACCGACAGCTCCCGGCGGATCTGGACGGTGTCGCTGACGGAGGTCGCCTCGCCCATGAGCTCGAGGAACACCGCCTCCTGCGCTCGCCAGTGCCGCAGCCGGGCCTCGAGATCGACGAACTCCTGGGACACGTCGTCGCCGGTGACCTCCTCCCGACGGACGTCGCCGAGCTCCCGCAGGTCGGTGAGCACCGCCTCGAACTCGGAGGAGGGGACTTTGAAGGTGAGGGTGGCGCCGGTCTCCGAGATCGACGACTCGCGGATGAAGCCCTCCGCGGCCGAGACCCGACCGAGCGCCTCGCGGCGGGCCTCTTCGATGCCGTCCTCGCCGACCTCGATCTCGAGGGTGGCCTCCTTGACGATCATCGACTGCCCGATCGACGGGGGCGCCTCGCCTCCGAGCGCGTCGGGGTCGAGGCCTCCGCTCCCCTCCTGAGGTCTCGCTTCGGCTGCTCCGCCCGATCCGGACGCGTCGAGCGCCGAGTCGGCCTCCCGCGACTGCTGCGCGACCCCGCTACCACTCGAGGCACTGCTCGACGCGCCGCTCGACGAGCCGTGCTCCGCGTCGTCGGAGCCGGTCGGGGCATCGGGAGCGCGCTCCTCGGTCGAGACCGCGGCGGTGTCGGCTCTACCGCCGTCGTCGCCGTCGAGCGACGCGGCGCCCACCACGGCACCGATCACGAGCACGCCGAGCACGACGCCACCCACCAGCTTGCTCCTCGGGCTCCGAGCGATCCCTGACATCACCGACCTCCTCGGTCCGCTGCCGGACCCGTGTCGTCGTCCTTCCCTTGGACGGCGCGAGGGCACGGTGCAGTTCCCGCCTTCGCGTCGCCCCGTGCGCTCGGCGGCGTCGCGTCCGACGGCGCGCGACCGCGTAGCGGCGGACGACGAAGAATCTCGCGACATTTCGCGACGCGACGGCCGCTGCGCCGTACGACGGGCATCGGCGTCGTGCAGCACCGCCGGCCGCCCGTGGCAGCCGCAGCAACCAGTGGCAGTCCATGACTGCACCAATGCCACGGAGACGTGCGGCGGGCTCGTGCGGCGGAACGGCGGAACGGCGGAACGGCGGAACGATCGAGGAGGCCACATGACGATGCCCTCGACCGCGGAAGCGACCGGGGTCGCGCCGCGTCGCTCCGCGACCGCCGCGGCGTCCCGCACCCCAGGGGGTGCCCCGCGCCGGCGCAACGTCCCCTGGATCGTCGTCGGCGTCCTGATCGTCGTCGGTTCCGGACTCGCCTTCGCGGTGTGGGGCGACACCGGCACTGAGCGCACCGCCGCGCTCGCGCTGGCCCGCGATGTCGACGCCGGGGAGGCGATCGGACGCGACGACCTCCGCAGCGTCCGGATCGGCTCCGACGAGCCGCTGATGACCGTCCCGCCCGAGGCCACCGAGCGCGTCCTGGGACGGGTCGCGGCCGCCGACCTGGCTGCGGGGACGTTCGTGGTGGACTCGCTCCTCGTCGAGCGTTCCGCCCTCGCTCCCGGCAGCTCGCTCGTGGGCCTGCCCCTCGAGCCGGCCGACCTGCCGCTGCCCGACCTGAGCCGCGGCGACTCGCTCCTGCTGGTGGAGGTCCGCCCGCCCGACGCCTCGGCCGCCTCGGGCGACCCGACCGCGGGGCTCCCGCCCGCCGTGTGGCCGGCCGAGGTCTTCCTCGCGCGCGAGGTGGACGACGGCACCGGCCTCCGCGCCCCCGTCGTCCCCCGCCGCGCCGCCCCGCGGTCGGCCGCGGCGGGCGCCCTCGCGGCCGCGGACGGCCGGATCCGGCCCGTCGTCGTCGGCGCCGTCGCCGACCTGCCGCTCGAGGTGCTCGCGGGCGGCCCAGCCTCGACCGACCCGGCACCCGCGCCGGAACCCGACGGGAGCGGGGGATCACCCGGATGATCGTGGCGCTCGGCTCGGCGAAGGGATCACCCGGTGTGACCACCACGGCGGTGGCGCTCGCCGTTGGATGGCCGACCCCGCCGCCGGCCACCTCGTCGGTCTCGTCGCCGGTCTCGTCGTCGGTCTCGTCGTCCGGCGCATCGCCACCCGTCGTCGTCGAGGCCGATCCGGACGGGGGCTCGCTCGCCGCCCGGTACGGCCTCGGCGTCGAGCCCGGGCTCACCACGCTCGCCGTCGCCGCCCGCCGGGAGGTCGAGGCCCTCGACCTGCTCCACCACGCCCAACCGGTCCTCGGGACCGTTCCGGTGCTGCCGGGTCCCGCGTCCTCGGAGCAGGTGCACGCCGCGCTGCGCACCGGCGTCCACCTCAGGAGGGCCATCCGCTCCACCGACCGGGACGTCCTCCTCGACTGCGGCCGCCTCGGCCCCTCGTCGCCCTCGCTCGAGCTCTCGAGCTGCGCGGACATCCTCGTGCTCGTGGCTCGGCCGCGCCTCGACGAGCTCCAGCACGTCGTCCACCGGGGCGCGGCGCTGGCGGGGCCCGACCGTCCACCGGTGGTCCTGGCGTTGGTCGGCTCCCGCCCCTACTCATACCAGGAGGTCGGCGACGCCGTGGAGGTACCGGTCGTCGGCACCCTCCCGGTCGACCCGCCCTCGCTCGCCGCGCTCGGCGCCGATCGCGCCCCGGATCCCGACCGCTGCGCGTTGGTGCGCTCGGCCGGCCTGCTGGCCGAGACGCTGTCCGCGCACCTCGAGCACCACCGCGGACGAAGCGAGGGGAGCGAGCCCGGAGCCGACGAGCCCGGAGCCGACGAGCCCGGAGCCGACGGGTCCGGCGCGGACGCTGCGGGCGCGGAGCTGGAGGCGACGACGTGAGCGAGGGGCGGCTGATCGAGGAGATCCGCGCTCGCGTCGCCGAGCGCCTCACCGGCCGGCACACGGACGACGAGGCGGCCGGGCGACCCCGTCTCGGCCTCGACGACGAGCGGATGCTGGCCCGACACCTCATCAGCGACGCGCTCGAGGCGGAGGCGCGAGCGGCGCTCGGTCGAGGCGACCCGGTCCTCCCGCCCGAAGCCGAGGACCGGGTCGCACGAGCCGTGTTCGACCGGCTCTTCGGGCTCGGGGACCTCCAACCACTCCTCGAGGACGAGACGATCACCGACGTCCACGTCCAGGGCCACGACCGGGTCTTCGTGGTCCGCGAGGACGGCACCAAGGAGACGGTCGATCCGGTGGCGGCCTCCGACGACGACCTCGTCGAGATCGTCCGTGCGGCCGCGGCGCGCCTGGGCCGCACGGAACGGCGCTTCGACGCCGCCCACCCGGAGCTCAACCTGCGCCTCCCCGACGGGAGCCGCCTGTTCGCGGTGATGGGCGTCGCGGCCCGCCCGAGCGTGGCGATCCGCCGTCACCGCTTCCCGAAGGTGTTCCTCGGCGACCTCGTCGGACTCGGGGCGCTCGACGAGGTCCTCGCCGCGTACCTCGCCGCGATCGTCCGGGCGCGCAAGAACGTGATCGTCGCCGGGGGAACGTCGATGGGCAAGACGACGATGCTGCGCGCGCTCCTCAACGAGGTCCCGGCCTTCGAGCGCATCATCACCGTCGAGGACTCGCTCGAGCTCGGCGTCGACCGGTTCCCGGAGCTGCACCCCGACGTCGTCAGCCTCGAGGCCCGTGACGCCAACGTGGAGGGCGAGGGCGCCATCCCCCTCGAGCGCCTCGTGCGCATGGGGCTCCGCATGGACCCCGACCGGGTGATCGTCGGCGAGGTGCGCGGCGACGAGGTGCTCCCGATGCTCAACGCGATGAGCCAGGGCAACGACGGCTCGATGTGCACGATCCACGCCCACTCGTCGGAGTCCGTCTTCCGGAAACTCGCCATGTACGCCCTCCAGACCCCGCAGCGCCTGCCCCTGGAGGCGACCAACCTGCTGGTGGCCAACGCGGTCGACTTCGTCGTCCACCTGGGCAGGGACCACGGCGAGGCGCGCAGGGGGACCCGCTACGTGACCTCGGTGCGGGAGGTGCTCCACGCGGACGGCTCGATCGTCGCCTCCAACGAGGTGTTCAGGCCGGGCCCCGACGGGCGGGCCGTCCCGGGGAGCCCGATGCGCGCGTCGACGCTCGACGACCTGGTCGCGGCGGGCTTCGACGAGACGCTGCTCCACGCCCCGGGTGGACGGTGGTGATGGTCACCTCGGTGGTCCTCGGGATGGGCTTCGGGCTCGGTGTGGTGCTCACGGTGCTGGGGGTCGTCGGGTCGGAGAGCTCCGGAGCGCCCGGCCCCGCGCAGCGGCGCCTGGTCGCCGCGCGGGCGGCTGCGGAGCGGGCCGGCCTGCGGGTCGCCGTCGGGGTGGCGGCCGCGGTGGGGGCCTTCCTCGTGACGGGATGGCTGGTCGGCTCGCTGCTCGTCGGGCTCGTGGCGGTGACGATCCCTTCGGTGGTCGGACGCCGCGACCGACGGGCCGCGGCGGTCGCGCGCACCGAGGCGATCGCGGCCTGGGCCGAGATGCTGCGCGACACGATGGCTGGCGCGGCCGGCGTCGAGGAGGCCATCTCCGCGACGGCCCCGCTCGCTCCCGCCCCCATCCGGGCGGAGGTGCAGACGCTCGCCGCGCGACTCGAGCGGGGGCGCCTCGCCCCGGCCCTGCGTGCCTTCGCGGACGAGCTCGCCGAGCCGACCGCCGACCTCGTGGTGGCCTCCCTGCTCCTCGCCACCGAGCACCAGGCCACGGACCTGGGCGGGTTGCTGGGTGCGCTCGCCACGTCCGCGCGACGGGATGCGGCGCTGTCGCTCCAGGTCGCGGCGGGACGCAGCCGGGTCCGGACCGCCGCCCGAGTGGTCACGGCGACCACCCTCGGGTTCGCGGGGGTCCTCGTCGTGTTCAACCGCCCGTTCCTCGAACCCTACGACGACGCCCTCGGACAGGCCTGGCTGCTGGTGGTGGGAACGATCTTCGCCGCCGCGTTCTGGAAGCTCCAACGCATGTCGAGGCTCTCGGGACCGCCGCGCCTGCTCGCGGGCCGCACGCCGACCCGGAGGGAGGCGTGATGCTGACCAGGCTGATCGCCGGCATGGCCGCGGGCGGAGGGGTGCTGCTCGTCGTCCGGGGCCTGGTGCCGCGCCCCCCGGCGCTCGCCGCCGCGCTGGCCGACCTGGAGCGACCCCGACGCGCCATGGCGTCCCCGGGCAGCCCAGCCGGTGGCGCCGCGGGATTCGGTGCGGTCCGCGAGCGGCTCGGCGACACCGCGCTCCGGCTGCTGCGCGCGATCGGTATGGCGGTGGAGCGTGACGCCCCCGACCTGCGCGTCACCGGCTGCTCGGTCGAGCGGTTCGCTGCCGACAAGGTGGTGACGGCCTGGGCCTTCGCGGTCATCGCGCTGGCGACGACCGCCGTCCTGTCGGTGGGCGGTGTAGCGCTGCCGTGGGGGGCGGTCGCCCTGGTGGTGCTCGGCGGCGCTGCCGCGGGGTTCGTCGTTCCCGACCTGAGCCTCCGCGCACGTGCCGAGGCCCGCCGGCGGGAGCTCCGCCACGCCCTCGGCGCGTTCCTCGACCTCGCGGTGATCGTCGTCGCCGGTGGCGGTGGGGTGGAGACCGCGCTCCACCACGCCTCGGCCTCGGGGGAGGGCTGGGCGTTCACCGAGATCCGCCGGGCTCTCGACGCCTCGCGGCTGGCGGGCGAGCCACCGTGGGCGGGCTTGACGCGCCTCGCCGACGCCCTGGACGTCGGCGAGCTCCGGGAGCTGGCCGCGTCGATGGGGCTGGCGGGCGAGCACGGCGCCCGGGTGCGCTCCTCGCTGTCGGCCAAGGCCGCGTCGATCCGCGAGCACCAGATGGCCGAGGTCCGAGCCGAGGCGGAGGAGGCCACCGAGAAGATGAGCGTCCCGACGGTGCTCATGCTGTTCGGCTTCATCGCGTTCGTCCTGTACCCGGCTCTCCAGTTCGTGCTGGAGGGCCTCTGACTCCGGAGGGAGCACCCATGAACACCCTGATGACCCGACTGGCGTGCAGCGGCGCCGGCGAGGCCGCACTGCTGGCCGGTGCCTGGCTCTCGCTGCGCGCACGCCTGGATGCGGCGCGCGACGACGAGCGCGGCATGACGACCGAGACGGTGATCATCACCGCCGGGCTGGCGGCCTTGGCGGTCGCGATCGTCGTGATCATCGGCAACCGCGTGAGGAAGCGGGCGCAGGGCATCCCCTAGCCGGCGAGTGGCGGGAGCCGAGCAGGACGCGCGGGGACGTGACGGGGATACGGCGAGGAGGGCGAAAGCGGCGCATGCGGGAGCAAGGAGGCAGCGCGAGCAGCCAGGTGGTGATGGTCACCCCGGTGGTGTTGCTGCTGGTCACGGTCGTGTTCCAGCTCGCGCTCGTCCAGCACGCCTCGCACGTCGTGACCGCGGCCGCGCAGCACGGCGCGGCGCGCGGGCAGGTGGAGCGCGGCTCGGCCGCAGCGGCGAGACGGTCCGCGGAGGGCTTCCTGGCCGGTCGCGGGAACCGCCTCCTGAGGGACGCGCGCGTCTCGGCGTCGCGCACGGCCGAGACCACCCGCGTCGAGGTGCGCGCCCGGGTGGTGTCCCTCGTGCCCTGGTTGGATCCCGTCGTGACGGGCGCCGCGGACGGCCCCTCGGAGCGCTTCCGCTCCCGGTCGGAGCGATGACGCCGCGGGCCGGGGAACGGGGCTCGGCGACCGTCGAGCTGGTCGTGCTGACGCCGGCGTTGATCCTGGTGCTCCTCTTCGTGGTGGCCGCCGGTCGTCTCGGCCAGGCCCGCAACGACGTCTACGGCGCGGCCGCCGACGCGGCGCGTGCCGCGTCGATCCGCCAGCACCCGGACGCTGCTGCCGACGACGCACGGGCGACGGCGAGACGCTCGCTCGGTCGACGCGGGGTGACCTGCCGTTCGCTGCGCGTCGCGTCGGACGTCTCCTCGCTGCGGCCGGGAGGATCCGTGACGATCGAGGTCGCCTGCGCGGTCGACCTCCGCGATCTCGGCCTGCTCGCGCTCCCGGGGCGGCGGACGGTGACGGGGCGGGCCACCGAGGTCGTCGACCGGTTCAGGAGCCGTTGATGGGCCGGCTGTCGGGCGAGCGGGGGACGATCACGATCTTCGTCACCACGACGACGGTGGCCTTGCTCATGGCGGCGGGCCTGGTCCTCGACGGGGGCCGGCTCCTGGCGGCGCACCGCCAGGCGGTCGACCACGCGAGCGCGGCGGCCCGTGCGGGCGCCCAGGCGGTCGACACGGGCGCGCTGCGCGAGCGCCGCTCCGAGTTGGACGCGCGCCGGGCGATCCGAGCGGCGCAGCGGTTCCTCGCCTCGCGGGGCGAGGCGGGCCGGGTGAGCGTCGACGGCGGCCGGATCCGCGTCACGGTCGCTCGTCGCGAGACCACCAGCCTGCTGACGCTCGTGGGCATCCGCACCGTGGGGATCTCGGCGAGCGGATCGGCGCGGGTCGTGCGGGGCGTGAGCGAGAGGGAGACGTGAGATGAGCATCGAAGACCACCGGACGACGGTCCTGCGGTCGCTGCGACGCTCCGGTGCCGTGCTGGCGATCGTCGTGCTCGTCGCCGGTGTGCCGGCTGCGCTGTGGGCGTTGGCGGGCAACCCCCTGCCCGGGGGCCTGCCGTCGTGGGCGGACCTCGACGCGGCGCTCACGCGAGGTCGCGTCGCCGAGACCACCCTCGTCAAGGTGCTCGCGCTGGTGTGTTGGTTCGCCTGGCTCCAGCTCGTGGTCGCGCTGGCCATCGAGGCCACCGAGGCGCGCCGGCACCGCGTGCCCGGTCGGCTGCCCGTGCTCGGTGGAGCCCGTCGGCTGGCCGCGCTGCTGATCGCCGGCCTGGCGATCTCGGCGCTCGGCTCGCGCGAGCGCGACCGGCCCCCGCTGCGCCCACTCGACGAGGCCCTCCCGGCGCTGACGACGGCCCAGCGCGGGCTCACGGCCGACGACGGCGGCGAGCCGGATCCCCTCGAGTCGGCGGAGCCGCCACGCGCCTCCGAGGTCACCTCGAACGGTGCGCCGTCCGCGCCACCCGTGGCCGTCCACGTCGTGGAGCGACGCGACACCTTGTGGGGCATCGCGGGGTCGCGGCTCGGTGATCCGCTCCGGTGGCCGGAGATCTTCGAGCACAACCGGGACCGCCGCCAGGCCGACGGCCGCCACCTGTCGGATCCCCACCTGATCCACCCCGGGTGGATCCTGGAGATCCCCGGCGAGGCCTCCGCGAGGGCACCGGCCCCGCCGGCCACACCGAACGCAGCACCAGCCGCTCCCGACGAGGCGGAGACCACTCCCTCCGGCACCCACGACACAGCGAAGACCCACGACACCGTGGACATCGACGACACCCTGGTTACCGACGGCAGCGACGGCGACAGCGATCCGGTCGTCGCGGCCGACGATTCCGCCGCCCCGACCCGCCACCGGCTCGTCACACCCGACGACGCGGTGGCCGCGCCCGACGACCCGGTCGCCGCGGCCGACGACGCGGAGCGAGCTGCCCGGGAGGCCGACGAGGCAGCCCGTGCGGTGCTCGAATCGCTCCGGGCCTCGACTCCCGACGAGACCGCGCAGCTCGACGAGACCGCGAAGCCCACCGATCCCGTGGAACCGGAGGCCCCGACCGAGCCCCACGACTCCGGCATCGCGGCCCCCGAGCCCTCGGACGACCCCGGTCCTCCCCCGTCACCCTCGGACCCTCTCCCCGAGCCGTCGTCCGAGGCCTCGGGCGAAGGCGACGAAGCGGACGCCGAGCCGGCGACTCCACGGGACTCCTCCCCCGGGCTGCGCCTCCCCGCCGCGGAGAGCTGGCCGGAGCAGCCGGCCGGTCCGCTCGCAGGGGAGCCGGCGGAGCGGGCGCCCTCGACCGGCTCGGAGACGGCCGAGGTGGTCGATCCGGAGCTCCATCCGACCGCAGCGGTCGGAGCGCTGCCGGCGCGGCCCGATTCGCCGACCGCGCTGCTGGCCGGTGCCGGCCTGCTCGCCGGCGGAATCGTGTGGAGCCTCGACCGGCTGCGACGTCGCCGCGAGGCCCGGCGGATGGCGGGCGAGCTCGTTCCCGCACCCGATGCCGGGGCGGTTCGGGTGGAGGCCGCGCTGCGCGAGACGGCGGACCCGGATCTCGTGAAGCTCGTCGGCGTCGCGCTCGCCTCCTTCGGCGACGCCGTCCGGGCCCGCGCCGGCACGGCGCCACCGCTGGTCGGCATCAACGTCGCCCGAGAGCTCTCGCTGCTCTTCGCGGCCCCCGCACCCGACCCGGCACCGGGCTTCGAGGTCGAGGACGCCGGCTTCAGCTGGGTGGCCACCACGGAGACCCTGCGACACCGGCGCGCGGGCGGACCGGTGCCGGTCCCGGCCCTGTTCACCCTGGGCGTCACCACCGAGAGCCAGGTCCTGCTCGACGCCGAGGCTGTCGACCGGATCACGGTCACGGGAGCGCCGGGGCCCGTCCACGAGCTGCTCTTCACCGTCGCCACGGAGCTGGCCACCGGCCCGTGGAGCGAGGGCGTCGAGCTCGTCCTGGTCGGCTTCGGCCGGGAGCTGGAGCCGCTGGGCGGAGTGTCCGTGGTGGAGACCGCGGAGGAGGCCGCGTCGTTGGTCCGCGACCGTGTCGCCGGGCTGAGGGCACGATGCCGGGAGCGGGGCTCCGACTCCCTCGTCGACGCGCGCCTCACGGAGCCCGGAGCCGACTGGCGACCCGCGGTGGTGATCTGCGCGGGGTCCTCGGGTGACACCGCCGACGCGCACCTCGACTCGCTCGCCACGGGCGGTCCCGGTCTCACGACGATCGCGGCCCGCACCGCCGCCGCCACCGCCGGCGACGGCGACGGGGGCGTGCACGGCGACCTTCGGGAGCGCGGCGACGGAGCTTCCTGGAGGATCGAGGTGACCGACGACGAGGTGGAGCTCCACCCCGTCGGTGTGCGCCTCACCCGGCACCGCCTCGCCCGGGAGGCTCGCTCGGACCTCCACGCGTTGGTGCGCGAGGCGGGCCGGGTCACCGCCACCGGTGCCCGACCCGCCGGCCGCGACCCCCGACCGGCGGCACGTCCCGGCGCGGACCCGGTCGTGGTGCGCGTCCTCGGTCCGGTCGAGGTCGAGAGCGAGGAAGCTCCGCTGCCGTTCGACCGCAAGAAGGCACTCGAGCTGGTCGCGTACCTGGCGACCCATCGCCGCGGCGTCGACGCCGACACGCTCTCCGAGGCGCTGTGGCCGGGACGTCTGGTGCCGGCGAGCACGCTCCACACAATCGCATCGAGGGCGCGCGCGGCGCTGGGAGACGCTCCCGACGGCACCCCGCGCCTCCCCCACGTGGGAGCGGACGGCCTCTACCGCCTCCACCCGTCGGTCGAGCTCGACGAGGACCGGTTCGTCCACCTGACGTCGGTGGTCGAGGGAACCGTCGAGGAGCAGCGGTCGTCGTTGCGTGAGGCCCTGGAGCTGGTCCGCGGCAGGCCGTTCACCACACCCGGAACCGAGTACGTGTGGGCACACTCGGAGGCGCTGGTGAGCGCGGTCACCGCCGAGATCGCCGATGCGGCGCACCGTCTCGCCACCCTGGCGCTCGAGCGCGGTGACGCCCGCGAGGCGTGGTGGGCGACCCGGCAGGGCCTGCTCGCGAGCCCTACCCACGAGGAGTTGCACCGCGACCGGATGCGGACGGCGGATCTGGCCGGCGATCCCGACTCGGTGGAGGAGGTGATGAGCGAGCTGTGCACGGCCCTCGACGTGGGGGAGGACGAACGGCACGAGCTGCTCCACCCCGAGACGATGCGCGTGTACCAACACCTCACCAGGAGGCGCGCGGGCCCTACGCTCGTACGTAGTGTCTGAGGGGCCAGAGCGCGACGTGAGCCTTCCGGCGACATCGGACGAGCGTCCCGGGCAGGGCGGGAGCAGCACCGACCTGAGCCACGCGGTGCACGCCGCCAACGAGGCCGCCGACCGTCTCCAGGAGCAGCGCGCCCGGCTCGACGAGGCGCGCCGCCGCCTCGAGGAGGAGCGCCAACGCCTCGAGGAGGAGCGCGAGCAGCACTCGCCCGCCCAGCGGCAGACCGCCCGAGAGCTCCGCGAGGCACAGCAACGTCTCGACAACGAGCGCCGAGCGCTCGAGGCCGAGCGCGAGACGCTCGAGGAGGAGCAGGTCCGCCGCCTCCGCACATTCGAGCGCGAGCGCGAGCAGGCCGAGGATGAGCTGGCACGAGCCCGCGAGGCGCTCGACGAGGAGCGTGTGGAGCTCGAGGCGGAGCGGTCACAGCTCAGCTCGGAGATCGCCGAGGCCCGGACGGAGCTCGACGAGCACCGGGCAGCGACCGAGCGACACCTCTCGGAGCAGCGCCGGGAGCTCGAGGAGCGCCGGCGCCGCGTCGAGAGCGAGCTCGACGACCGCGAGCAGGAGCTGCGGGCGGCCGAGGCGCGGGCGCGCGAGCAGCTCGAGGCGGAGGAGGAGCAGCACCGCTCCCGCACCGAGCAGGAGCACCAGAGGCTCACCCAGGACCGACAGGCGTTCGAGCGCGAGCGCGAGCAGCGCCTCGCTCGCCTCGAAGAGGCCGAGTCGAAGCTCGAGGAGGAGCGCGCCGCGCTCGACACCGAGCGCGAGTGGCTCCGGGCCGAGCACCTCGAACGGGCCCGGGCCGATCGGGAGGCCCTCGACGAGGAGCGCCGGCAGCTCCACGAGCGGGCCGACGAGCACGCCGACGCCCACACCGCGACGATGGCTCGCCTCCACCAGGAGACACAGGCTCTCGCAGCCGAACGGGAGCGCCTCGACGAGGAGCACCGCAACCGCATGGCGGCGGTGGAGGCCACCCTGGAGCAGGAGCGACGGCAGCTCCGGATCGAGTCCCAGGTCCGCGAGCGCGAGCGCGAAGCGTCGCTCGACGAGGAGCGCGACGCCCTCCACGAGGAGCGCGAAGCGCTGCACGCGGAGGTCGACGAGCTCCGGACCCGCCTCGCCCGGCGCGTCGAGGAGGTCCGGGAGCGCCTCGACGCCGAAGCCGAGCGCGCCGAGGAGGAACGCTCCGCCGAGGAACGACGGCGACGCGACGAGCATCGCGAGACGCTCGAGCAGCTCGAACGGGAGCGCGAGTGGGCGTCCGACGAGCACACGAAGCTCGAGGAGGCGCGGGAGCGCTTCGAGGTCGAAGCGGCTTCATTGCGCACGGAGCGGGAATCGCTCGACGACGACCGCAGCCGCATCGTGGAGCAACGTCGGGCGCTCGAGGAGGAGCGCTCCAGGCTCGACGAGGAGCGCACGATCCTCGAGGACGACCGCCGCCGCTTCGAAGCCGAGGCACGCAGCGAGACGACCCGTCTCGAACAGGAGCGCCAAGCGCTCCTCGCGGAGCGCGAGCGCGAGCGCGGAGAGGTGCAGCGCTTCGCGGCTCGCACGAGGGTGGAGCTCGACGCTCAACGCACGCACATGGAGCGCGAGCACGCCGAACGCCAACGGGTCCTGCGCGAGGCCAACGAGGAGGCCGAGGCACGCATCGCGGCGCACCGCGAGCAGCTCCGCGAGGAGCGAGCGGCGTTCGAAGCGGAGCGCACGAAGATCCACCACGACGAGGCCGAGCGGGTGCGCGAGCTCGAGGAGATGCGCTCCGAGCTGGCGGAGGAGCGCTCCAACCTGGAGGCGGCGCGAGCCGCCGCCGAGGAGGGGGCGCGGGCCTACGAGCAGCAGCTCGAGGCCGACCGCCTGGTCCTCAAGGACGAGCGGGCGATGCTCGGCGAGGAGCGCAGGCGGCTCGAGGAGCAGGCCGAGGAGCTGCGAGCCGAGCAGGAGCGGCTCGTGGCGGACCACGAGATCCGCGTCTCGAGGGAGGCCGAGCGCCTCGAGCACGAGCGCCGACAGCTCGACGAGGAGCGCCGGGTGTTCGAGAGCCGGCGCCTCCGCGTCGAGGAGGAGCAGGCGGACCGGGTCGAGGCCGCCGAGCGCGAGCGGGAGCGGGCCTTCGAGCAGCTCGAGCGCGAGCGCGAGCTCTTCGAGGCGGAGCGCTCCAGCCTCGAGGCGGAGCGCGACCGGTTCGGTGCCGTCGCCTCGCGTCGTCGCAGGCGGGAGGCCCTCGCCGGCATCGACGAGGCGCGTGCCGCCGTCGAGCGCGACCGTGAGGCGTTGGGAGCGCGCGAAGCCGAGATCGACGAGGCGCGCGCCGCCGTCGAGCGCGACCGGGCGGGCCTGGAGCGCGACCGTGAGGCGTTGCGAGCGCGCGAGACCGAGGTCGAGGAGGAGCGCCGACGACTCGCCGAGGCCCGCGCGGCATCCGAGCCCGCGAAGACCGGGACGAGCTCGACGACGCCCCCGGCTGCGAAGCCGGAGGCGACCACCGAGGAGGCGAAAGCACCGCGCTCGAAGGCCGGGACCTCCAATGGCAAGACCTCCAAGACCGAGACCACCGCGACCAAGCCCTCCAAGGCCAAGACGTCGAGGGCCAAAGCATCGAAGGCCAAAGCGTCCAAGACGTCGAAGGCCAAGACCTCCACGACCAAGACATCCACGAGCAAGGCCTCGAAGGCGTCGAAGGACGGGCAATCGAAGACC
>CAYTKN010000003.1:33383-88873 GCA_964438505.1 uncultured Burkholderiales bacterium | reverse complement strand
CGTCGAAGGACGGGCAATCGAAGACCGAGGATTCGAAGCGCGACACCTCGAAGGCCGCGACGACGGGGGCTTCGAAGAGCACGGAGCGGGACTCGTGACCGGCTGGATCGGAGACCGGCCGGCGCGGCCTCGATAGCCTCGCCGCCATGAGCGAATCCGTCGTGACCGGCCTCGAGGAGACCTGGAAGGGCATCACCCGTCTGCTCGCCGACGTCGAGGACGACGACTGGCGTCGTCCGACGCCGTGCGCCGAGTGGGACGTCCACGACCTCGCCGCCCACCTGGGCGCGGTCGAGGGATTCTTCCAGGGCCTTCCCCAGCCCGCCGAGCCGCCCTCCCCGACCGAGGGGATCGACGCCTGGACCGCGGCGGGTGTCGACGCGCGCCGCTCGTGGGCCGCCGAGGACGTCCTCCGCGAGGTCGAGGAGGTCGCGACGATCCAACTCGAGAGGCTGCGGTCACTCGACGACGAGGGATGGCAGCGCGAGACGATCGGGCCGGTGGGTCGGATGACCGAGCGGGGCCGGGCCGAGATGCGCCTCATGGACCTCTACGTGCACCTCCTCGACCTCCGCAGCGCGCTCGATCGACCCCTCGACCTCGACGCCGAGCCGACCGCCCTCGAGCAGTGCGTCGAGCGCGCCTTCGCGGTCACGGGGTGGGGTGCGGTGAAGCGGGCGCGCCTGGGGGACGGTGCGCGGATCCGCTTGGAGCTCTCCGGTCGTGGCGGCCGCGTCGTCGACCTCGTGGTCGAGGACGGGCGCGGGCACCTGCGCGACCCCGAGTCCGACACCCGCGACCGGGTCGAGGGCACCGCACCCGCCTACCTGCTCACCGCGGCGGGCCGACCGGAGATGGTCGACGCGGCCGGCGTCGTCACCGCGAGCGCCGACGACGCGAGCGCGCTGCTCGACCGCTTCCGGATCTTCGGCTGACGCGCGTGGACGTCGCGCCGTCGCCTCGCGTGCAGCACCGCCTGCGCGTGTACGACGGCCTCGTCGCGGGCGCGGTGGCCGCCGTGCTCTCCGGGATCCCCTCCACCGCCGTGACCGTGCTCCGGCGCGGGGACGCGTCGGCCTCGACCCGGGCCGCGGGACGGCTCCTCGTCGCGGGCGAGCGCAGCGACGCCTCCACGCTCACCGCCGGGGTGGCGGTACACGCCGCGCTCTCCCTGGGTTGGGGTGTCGCGCTGTCGCTCGTCCTGCCCGAACGGCGCACCGTCGCCTGGGGTGTCGTGGCCGGCCTCGCCGTCGCCGCCCTCGATCTCGGAACCGTCGGCCGACGCGTCGAAGCGGTGGCGGCGCTGGAGACCGCGCCGCAGGTCGCCGACCACGTGACCTACGGCCTGGTGGTCACCGCGACCGTCAAGGCGCGCCGAGCGCGCCGCGCCTGAACTGGCGGACCCCACGGGAGACGACGACGTCGTGGCCCCAGACCATGAGGGGACGCGCCACGCGGGTCAACGCCCGCAACGCGGGATCGATCACGTCGAGGTTCCACACGAGTCGCGCGCGGCTGGAGGTGCCGTCACCGTCGAGCTCCAGGCGGGCCTTCCCCCGCAGGTCCCCGTCGACGGTCGTCTCGATCCTGCGCTGCGGGACGAGGTCGTCGACGGTGATCGACAGCCGGACCTCGTAGGGCAACGGTCCGCGCACGGCGCAGTCCGCGACCACGCCCTCCCCCAGGGTGGAGCCCCCCTGGGTCTCGAAGCGACGCAGCCAGCGCCACCAGCTCGGGTACGCCTCGACGTCCTCGAAGCGGGACCAGAGCTCGTCGACGGAGACGGGGAAGTCGAAGGTGCGATCGAAATCGAACGGGGCGAGCGCCGCCGAGCTCACGGGACACGGATCGGGTCGAACTGGCCCTGGGTGGGCTCCGCGCAACAGAACCACGGCTCGTCGAGGCCGGGGCGCTCGCGGCGTGACGCTTCGACGACGCCCTCGGGCAGCGCGGCCGCCCGCGGGTCTCCGGCCGCTTCGGCCACGCGCTCGCGCACCGCCGCGTAGGAGGCGACGACGTCGTCGTCGTCTTCGACCTCCGACTCGACGAGCTCCGCCAACTCGCCCTGGAGGCGGTCGACCGAGGGGTCGGCAGCGTGCCAGCGGTGGGTGAGGCCCTCGGCGTCGTAGCCGTCGAGGTACGGCTGCGTCTCGTCGAGGTCGAGCAGCAGCGATCCCTCGGGGAGGAGCAGCCGGAGCGAGTACTGCACGGGGTCGACGTTCGGGACGAGGTCGTGGTCGGCGACGAAGTCGAGGATGTCGAGCACGTCGCGGGGAGTGGTCCAGGGCGTGAAGGGGAGGAACGACGGCTTCGGCTCGATGCCGTAGCGCCGGAGCCGCTCGACCGCCTCGGAGGCCATCGCGGCGGTGTGCCCCTTGTCGAGGAGCTCCAGGAGCTCGTCGGTCACGCACTCCACCGCGCTCACGACGAAGGCGCATCCGGCGTCGGCCATCACCGGCAACAGGTCCTCGTGGGCGAGGACGTGCTCGACCTTGGTGGTCACGTCGAAGGTGAGCTCGGGGAAGCGCTCGCCGAACGCCTCCACGACCCGCCGCCCGTGGCGGGGACCCGAGAGGAAGTCGGGATCGCCGAAGGTGATGTGACGGGCGCCGGCTTCGGC
Organism: uncultured Burkholderiales bacterium; assembly: GCA_964438505.1. GTDB lineage: Bacteria > Actinomycetota > Acidimicrobiia > IMCC26256 > JACPCJ01 > CAYTKN01. The sequence goes on along the minus strand of CAYTKN010000003.1, from coordinate 86,253 downwards.
GAGCTGGGCGATGTCGTCCATCACCAGGGAGATGTCGAGCACCTGGGTCCGCCCGTCGTAGACCGCGGGCACCGGGCAGTGGCGGCACCGCTGGTTGCACCCGTGGCTCGCCTCGACGGCGCCGGCCGGCAGGCGCCGGTCCCCGACCACGAGGTGCGCGTAGCGATCGAGGGGCGGCAGGAGGTCCCGTGCGGGCAACTCGAAGTCGCTCTTGCCGAGGTGGACGACGAACCCGTCGTCGCGAGGCATCGTCTCGCCCTCGAGGCCCGCGACCCACTCGAGGAGGCCCGGCTCGTACTCGCCGGCGATCACGCGGTCGACGAGCCTGCCGACGACGAGGTCGCGGCTGACCGGCGCGTAGAGCCCGTAGAACGCGACGGGCAGCTCGGGGCGCTCGGAGCGCAACCTCGACGCGGCCTGGCACGCGAGGCGCATCGAGGTGTGCATATAGACGGAGAACGCCGCCGCGTCGGCCCACTCGACCAGCTCCGGGTCCCACGGCTCCACGGACAGGTCGAGGGCGGCGACCTCGTGGCCCGCGCGTCGCAGCGCCGCTGCGGGGGACGCGACGTGGAGCGGTTGCCGGCCCAATTCGTACGTGGAGACGAGCAGAACCTTCATGGCCCTCGCTTTCGCGTTCAGTGGACGACGATATCGAGACAGGCCACCGCGGCGCGCAGCGCCTCCTCGACCTCGGCCGGCTCCTCGCCCCGGGCGAAGAGGAACCCGAGGTAGCGGGAGCTGTCGGGGAGCGGCCGGACCTCGCTCCCCGGGTGGGTGGTGAGCTCGAGGTCCTCGATGCCGTCGACGGCCAGGGCCTCCTCGATGCCCCGCACCTCCTCGAGCACCCCGGCGCGGGGCACCGGCAGCATGTACACGCCCGCGGCCCTCCGCTCGCGGGCGACGCCGTGCAACGGCAGACCGGTGGCGTGCCGGAGGATCACCTCCTCGAGCGACATCCCGGTCCCGAAGCGCAACGTCCGCGAGCAGAGCCCTCCGATGGAGCGCGCGGCCAGCTCGAGGACGCTCACCCGGCCGCCGTCGACCCGGACCTCGGCGTGCACCGGTCCCTCGCGCAGCCCGATCGCCTCGCAGGCGCGGGAGGCGACCGCGCGGATCTCCTGTCGCACCTCGGCCGGCAGCCGGGAGGGGGTCACCAACAGGGTCTCCTCGAAGGTGGGTCCCTCCATCGGCTCGGGCTTGTCGAAGAGCGCCAGGATCTCGAGGCGGCCGCCGACCACCAGGCCCTCGACGGCCACCTCGTCGCCGGGGACGTACGTCTCGACCAGCAGCGGACCGTCGGGGTCGGGTGGCGCTTCCGCTCCGGTGTCCGCGACGGAGAGCACCTCGCGGACCCTCCGGGCAGCCGCGACCGCCTCGTCGCGGGTCTCCGCGCGCAGCACACCCCGGCTCGCCGAGAGCTCGACGGCCTTGACGACGCACGGGAGCCCGACCGTCGCCGCGGCCGCCCCGACGTCGTCTCCGGGACCCACGACGGCGAAGGCGGGCTGAGGAACCCCGGCCGCCGCGAGGCGTCGCCGGAGCCGGATCTTGTCCCGGGTGACGGCCACCGCGTCGGGCGGGTTGTGGGACAGGCCGAGCTCGGAGGCCGCGAGCGCCGCGGGGAGCACACCGGCCTCGTCGACGGCGACCACCGCGTCGACCGGATCCTCCCGCGCGGCCTCGACGATCAGCGCCGCGGCCCGCTCGGGATCGTCGAAGGGGACGACGAGGGCTCGCCGGCCCATCGTCTCGGCCATCGCCTGGCGCCGCTCGGAGGCGACCACCACGTCGACGCCCAGGTGGCGGGCCGCTCCGAGGAAGTCCGTCGCCCGGTAGGTGGCGGTCGGGAGGAGGAGCACGGCGCGGGGCACGCCCTCATGATGACGTACCCCGCCGCGCTGCTCGGCGTCGGGGGCTGCGATCGGCCTCCGACGCCTCAGTAGTCGAAGCCGCCTTCACCGCCTCCTTCGAAGCCGCCCTGACCGCCTCCTTCGAAGCCGCCCTGACCGCCGACTCCGGGCAGCTCCTGGGGCTCCGAGGGCACCTCGAAGTCGGACTCCTGGGGCTCTCCGACCTCGACCGCCTCGAAGACGTCGCCCGTCCCGGGTGTGCCCCACCGCAACAGGATGCCGGTCTCCGCGTCGACGCAGACCTCGACCGACGAGGCCGCCTCGGCCTCGGCTCCGCCGAGCGACGCCAGGCCGCTGGCGTCGATGGTGGCGCAGGTCGCGGCACGGCCGGCGATCTCGGTCTCGCCTTCGGTGGTCTCGACGCCGGGCACACCCTCCTCGAGGAGCGTGTTGTAGGCGAGGAACGGCGCCGCGAAGGCCGCGCCGAGGACGTCGGTACCGGCAGCCCCGCCGGTGCTCGGCATCACGAAGCACTGGCCTTGGCCCCCCGAGCCATCGCACATCACGACCTGCTCACCGTCGTCGATGAGCCGGCCGCCCTCGAAGATCATCGCCCGGCGGGGCGGGTCCTGGGAGATGGTGAAGGCCTGGCTCGTCTCCCCTCCACTGGTCGACTCGTAGGTCGCGCGGAACCGGGCGTCCTCGGATCCCTCGACGAGGGCGGCGAAGTCACCGCCGCCCTCGCCGGCGTCGCCGTCGTCGCCGCCGTCGTCCTGTTGTGCCGTGTCGTCGTCTCCGCCCTGCTCGACGAGGCCGCCGTCGCCGCCGTCGTCGCCGCACGCCGCGGCGACGAGGGTGAGGACCGCGAGCAGTGCCAGCAGTCGGGAGAGTGCGCCGGATCGCATGTGCACGTCCTCCTTGAGGATCGATCGTGAGTGCGTCGGGTGTGGGATCGGAGCCGACCCTACCCACCCCGCCGGCTCACGCACGAAGCCCGAACCGGAACCGTCGACATGTCGCGGGCGCCCTGTCGGAGGGCGCCCTGTCGGAGGGCGGCGTTGCCGCGGGTCCGCGCCCACTCGATAGGCTGATGTCGGATCCCGTACGCAGGAGTTGAGCCATGGCGACCGAAGAACTCACCGAGCAGCAGGTCATCACCATCAGCGACACCGCGCTCGAGAAGGTTCTCGAGCTGCGCTCCAACGAGTCGGATCCCGACAACCTCGGGCTCCGCATCGAGATCGTGGGCGTCAACGGTCTCGAGTACGCGTACGACCTGGCGTTCGAGCCCCTCGACGCCCGCCGCGACACCGACGTGACCTCGATGCACGACAGTCTGCCCGTGATCGTCCCGGCCGACGACGTGGAGAAGCTCCAGGGGGCCACCCTCGACCTGCCCTCCGCGCCCGGCCAGGGCGGGCTGGTGTTGCGGAACCCGAACAGCCCGAGCCCGATGGGCGCCGCCGGCGCGCCGGACGGCGAGATCGAGCTCGAGGGCGAGACGGCCGAGAAGGTCCAGCAGCTCCTCGACCAGATGATCAACCCCTCGATCGCCGCGCACGGCGGCGTCGCGGAGCTGGTGGCGGTCGAGGACGACACGGCGTACCTCCGCCTCGGCGGTGGCTGCCAGGGATGCGGCATGGCGCAGGTGACCCTCGGTCAGGGGATCGAGCAGGCCATCTACCAGCACGTGCCCGAGATCACGAAGGTCATCGACACGACCGACCACGCCGCGGGCGCGAACCCCTACTACGAGCCCTCCGCGAAGTAGCGAGCTCGACGGCCGTCCGGACGACGGCCGTCGGTGCGACGGGGGTCCACCGCCGGGCCTCGGGATGGCCCGTAACCTGAGTCGATGCCGCTCGGCTCGGTCGTGCTCGCACAGCTCCTCGACGGGGAGGACGGGTCCGGGGGCGAGGCGATCGTTCCCGAAGGCGGGGTCGAGGCGGAGTCCTGGATCCTCGCCGCAGGGATCCTCGTCGGCTCGGTCCTCCTCGCCGTGGCGCTGCGGCGTCTCGTGGTCGGCTGGGTGGAGCGACGCGACACGGAGCACCGCGCCGCGCTGATCGTCGGGCGCTTCCTCTCCGCGCTGACCGTCGTGGGCGGGCTCGTCTACGCGTTGAGCGCGGTGGGGGTCCGGATCGGACCGCTGCTCGGCGCGCTCGGGATCGGCGGCATCGCGTTCGCGTTCGCGCTCCAGCACATCCTCGAGAACTCGGTGGCGTCCGTGCTGCTCCAGACGCGCCGACCGTTCCAGGCCGGCGACCAGATCAGCTCGAACGAGCACCGCGGCACCGTGGAAGCGGTGACCTTCCGAGCGGTGATGCTGCGCACCGAGGACAACGACCGCGTGTTCGTGCCCAGCGCCGAGGTGCTGCGCAAACCGCTGCTCAACCACACCGCCTTCGATCGGCGCCGGACCACCGTCATGGTCGGCGTCGCCTACGACACCGACCTCGACCTGGCCCGCCGGGTGCTGCTCCACGCGGCGACGGCCGCCGAGGGCGTGCTGGAGCACCCGCCGACCGAGGCGTGGGTCGAGCAGTTCGGCGATTCCAGCATCGACTTCGCCGTGCGCTTCTGGCATCCGCCGCGCATCGCCGACGAGTGGCGGATCCGGGATGCGGTGGCACGCACCGTGAAGCGGGAGCTCGACGCCGCCGGCATCACCATCGCGTTCCCACAGCGCACCTTGTGGTTCCCCGAAGGCCTGGGGGAACCTGGAGACCGCGGACTCGACACGACGCCCCGGGAGGCCGGACATGGCTGAGCTCGACCTGGTCGCGCTCCACGATCGAGCGCTCGACGACTTCCGCTCCACGCTCTCCGGCGTCGACAGCGGCCGCTGGCACGACCCGACGCCGTGCACCGAGTGGGACGTCCGCGCGCTCGTGAACCACGTGGTCTCCGAGAACTGGTGGGCGGCCGACCTGCTCGCCGGTCGGACCCTGGAGGAGGTCGGTGACCGCTACGAGGGCGACCTGCTCGGTGACGACCCCCTCGACGCCTACGACCGCTCGGCCGCCGCGGCACGCACCGCCGCCCACGAGCCGGGCGTCACGGACTCGATGGTGCACGTGTCGTGGGGACGCATCCCCGCCGCCCTGTTCCTCACCCAGCGGATGGGGGACCTCGTCGTGCACGGCTGGGACCTCGCACGGGCGGCCGGGCGGGACACGACGATGGACCCCGAGCTGCTCGACGCCTGCTGGCGCACGCACGAGCCGATGGCCGAGGAGATCCGCGACAGCGGTGTGTTCGCCACCGACGTCGAAGCACCACCCGGCGCGGACCTCCAGACCCGCTTCCTCGCGCTCGTTGGTCGGCGCGCCTGAGAAGGCCGAGCAACCGAAGAAGCTGCGGTGCACGGCACGACGCCCCGAGCGCCGCTCACAGCAGCGTCCGCCGGGGCAGCCGGCAGGCGGTCAGTCCCGGTCGGGTTCCAGCGCGGCCCGGAACAGGGCGATGACCTCGCTGCGGCGCTCGGCGAGCATCTCCTCGCTCAGCGGGTCGCCCTCGAGCAGCGCGGTGGTCAGCGACGCGTCGGAGAACCAGGAGAGGATGGCGCCGTACCCGGTGAGGAGGAGGTGGCGGGCGTCGTAGCGGCGGAGGTGCCCGGCGTCCATCTCCCGCTCGAAGTACGCGACCGCCTGGTCGAAGAGCGGCTTGAGGAGGTCGGAGAGCTCCTCGCGCAGGACCGGGCCTCCCTCGATCGCCTCACGGCGGGCGAGGCGCACGAACTCGGGATGCTCCTCGAAGAAGGTGAAGGCGGCGTCGAGGACCCGCTCCACCTGCGACCACCCCTGTCCGGGGCCTTCGGTGGCCTGGTCGACGAGGGTGAACCAGTCGCCGAACTCCTCGAGAAGCACCGCGCGGTAGAGGTCGAGCTTGGAGGGGAAGTGGTGGAGGAGGCTGGGACGGCGGATGCCGACCACCTCGGCGATGTCGTTCAGCCTCGTGCCCGCGTAGCCGTGCTCGGCGAACTCTTGGGTCGCCGCCTCGAGGATCTGCTCGCGAGTGCCGGGGGAGGCGGTGATCGACATGATCTCAGCGTAGGGCACGGGGGTGCGCGCGACCGGTCCCTTTGTCTACCTACCTGTCGGTAGGTAGACTGTTAGGCATGGATCTTCTGCGCATCGTCCTCGTCGCCGTCGTCGTCTCGCAGGTCGCGACCTTCGCCACGACCGTCTATCTGCACCGCACGGCCGCTCACAAGGCGCTGAACCTCCACCCGGCCGTGACGGTCGGGTTCCGAGGTCTCCTCTGGCTGACCACGGGCCTCAAGACCCGCGAGTGGGTGGCGGTGCACCGGTACCACCACGCCGCGACCGACACGGCCGACGACCCGCACAGCCCCATGTACCTCGGGTTCTGGAAGGTGCAGCTCGGCAACGCCGCCCTCTACCGCAAGGCGCTCGCCGACGGGAGCCTGGTGAGCAAGTACGCCCGCGACCTCGCACCCGGCAGGGTGGACCGGGTGCTCTTCGACCGGGGATGGCTGGGCCTGGCGATCGGCATCGGGCTCCTCGTCGTCTTCCTGGGACCGATCGCCGGTCTGGTCGCGGCCGTGCTCCACACCGCCCTCTACCTGGTGCTCAACGCCTCCATCAACGCCGTCGGCCACAGCTTCGGTCGCCAGCCCTACGCGAACTCGGCGACCAACAACCAGTGGTTGGCGCTGCTGACCGCCGGAGAGGGCCTGCACAACAACCACCACGCCGCCCCCACCTCGGCGCGCCTCGCCCTCGGCAAGCGGGAGATCGATCCCGGCTGGTGGGTGGTGTCGTTCCTGGTGAAGGCCCGCCTCGGCCGCGTGCGCCTGGAGCCGGCGCGGGTCAAGCCGGCTGCCTGAGCGCGAGGCGCGAGGCGCAAGGCGAAGGCGCGAGGCGAAGGCGCGAGGCACGGCAGGCCCCGCGGACACTCCGTCGGGGCGCGGCGCCCCTCTGCGCTCGGGCGAGGCGTGGCTCGGAGAAAAACGGTCCAAATTTCGGATCAGCGCTCCAGTTGCCGACACCGATGCCGATAACCGCGGGCACAAGAGGCGCTGAGTGGTCGGATGCGGCGACGCAGCGGCCGCGCCCGGTCGGCGTCGGGACCCACCGGCGTCTCCCGGGCTTCTCAGAGCCTCCGGGACACATCAGAGATCGCGCGCTGACCCCCATACCCTCCCCAGCGCGAGTGAGACGGGCGCCCTTCGGGGCGCCCGTCTCATTGCTCCCTCGGTCCGGGGCTCCCTCGGTCCGGGGCTCCCTCGGTCCGGGGCTCCCTCGGTTCGGGCTGCCCCGTCCGGCACCGGGCCCGCAGCGAACGACCGCGAGACGAGGCTCAGGTGTCGCCGGCGTCGTCGGGGATGACCAACTCGTCGCCCGGCTGGATCCGGTCGGGGTCGGAGATGCCGTTCTCCTCGACGAGCGCGTCGACGCTCGCGTCGAACCGCTCCGCGATCTCGACGAGGGTGTCGCCCGGCTCGATCGTGTAGCGCTGCGGACCCGTCGTGGTGGTGGTCGCCGGCGTCGTCGTCTCGGTCGTCGTGGTGGTGGTCGTCTCGTCGTCGTCACCGCCGCACGCGGTGAGCACCACCGGCACGACGAAGAGAGCCGCAGCACCACGTCGCATCCGGCGCCACCACTCCATCCCGCTGGCGGTCGCTCGGTCCATCACGAGCTCCTCGGGGTGCTCCTCGTCCGCGACGCGGGATCCATTGTCCCATACGTCCGCTCCGTTGCCTACGCCCTCGTGTGCTGCTGTCACCTCCTGCGGCCGCCGCCTCGAGTCGGCGATGACCCTCTCTGGCTGCGTCGCGGAGCTGCACCGAGCCGGACGTGCTCAAATTTCGTACACTGATCTCGGCGGATGTCGCGCATCCGGCCGACCGACCGGAGCGCGACCCGAGGCCTCGGGAAGGGAATCGCTCCATGAAGGTTGCGTGCATCGAAGCATTGCCGTTCGACCTCCGCTACACGCCGACGGAGGAGTTCTTGGTGTCCTACGGCGTCATCGACGCGATGCAGAACGCCGTCGTCCGCATCACGACCGACGACGGACTGACCGGCCACGGAGAGCTGATGCCGTTGCCGCTGGACACTCGAACCGAGCGCCTGGAGGACCTGAAGAAGCTCGGTCCCGCGGTGATCGGCCAGGACCCCTTCGACATCCGGGAGATCTACGCCCGGATCGACGAGACCCTGAGCGAGGAGCGGACGAGCCAGGAGCTGCTGCTCAAGGGCGCCCTGGACTTCGCGCTCCACGACCTCATGGGCAAGGCGGCCGGAGTGCCGGTGTACAAGTTGCTGGGCGGGAGCTACGACGACGGTGTGCCGATGCACTTCTCGATCAGCATCCGCAGCCCCGAGGAGATGGCCGAGGACGCCGCGGCTCGTGTGGCCGAGGGCTTCCGCACGCTCGAGGTGAAGTTGGGCCGGTTCCAGCAGGAGCTCGATCTCGAGACCGAGACCGCACGGATCGCGGCGATCCGTGAAGCGGTGGGCCCCGACGTGTTCCTCGTCGCGGACCCGAACATCGGGTGGACCGTCGAGGAGGCGCTCGAGGTGCTGCCGAGCCTCGAGGAGTTCGACGTCTACGTCGAGCAGCCCGTGGAGGGCCTCGATGCCCTCGCCGAGGTGCACGCCGCCACGAAGTCGCCGCTGATCGCCGACGAGAGCGCAGCGACGTGCCGCACGCTCGCGGAGATCATCCGTCGCGATGCCGCGGACCTGATCAACTTGAAGGTCCTGCGCACCGGGGGCCTGCACGAAGCGTGCACGATGCTGGACACGTGCGAGGCGTTCGACATCGGGTACCGCCACGACAACGTCATCCAGTCGCGCCTCGCCTCCACGATGATGATCCACTTCTCCACGACGTACGACTCCAGCCTGCCCGACGGGGGAGGAACCCAGTTCACTCGAACCGTCGAGGACGTCGTGGACCCCGACGAAGGCGTCTACCTCGAGGGTGGCGTGGCGAAGCTGCGCGATCCCGACGCCCCCGGCATCGGCGTGTCACCGAGAGCGGAGCTCTTGGGGGATCCCGTGCTCATCGCCGGACGCTTGCCGTAACTCTCAGCCGACGCGCCCCGTGCACCGGGCGGCGCCGCGCCGGGAGGCGTACGGTAGGGAGACCCACCCGACCATCGGGTGCCGAGAACGGAGGCACGCCATGTTCGTGCAGATCATCAGGGGTCGGGTCCCCGCACCCGACGCTTTCCTCGCCCGGTTGGATCGATGGCAGGAGGAGCTCCGACCCGGCGCCACCGGCTTCCTCGGCAGCACCGCCGGAGTGTCACCGGACGGCGACGGCTTCCTGCTCGCCCGCTTCGAGTCCGAGGAGGCCGCCGAGGCCAACTCGGAGCGTCCCGAGCAGGGTCGATGGTGGGAGGAGACGGCGCGGACCATTGAGGACCCCACCTTCACCGACTCGACCGACGTCACGACCTTCCTCGGGGGCGGCTCTGACGACGCCGGCTTCGTGCAGGTGATCGACGCGAAGGTCGCGGAGCGAGACCGCTTCGAGAAGCTCTTCGCCACCATGGAGACCGAGCTTCCGACACGGCGCCCGGATCTGCTCGGTGGCCTCGTCGCGTGGCACGGCGGCGACTCGATGACCCAGCTCGCCTACTTCACGAGCGAGGCCGAGGCGCGCCAGCACGAGGCCGTGCAGCCGGAGGACGAGGCCGAGGCCGCCCGCCTCGACGAGTGGCGGTCGCTCATGGCGGGGCTCGCCTTCACCGACCTGTCCACGCTTCGACTGACGATCTGAGCCGCCTCCCGCGGGGGCGAGGGGTCCGCCGACCCCGAACGTCGAGCAGCCGAAAGGCGGCCGTCGAGGCGCTGCATGCCGCCCTCGACGGCCGCTCACGGCGACCCACCACCACACGCATCCCCTTCTTCGGCGAGAAGCAGGACATCAGATCGCGCCCGTCGAACGAGTGACCGAGTGGATCGCTCAGCCGTTCTCGCTCAACTCGTCGGCACCGGTGAGATCGCCGAGCGCCTCGGGGTCAAACGCACCTCCGTCGTGCACGACTGGCGGCGCCGCCACCGCGACTTCCCAGAGCCCGTCCTCGAACTGCGGATGGGCCTCCTGTGGTGGTGGCCGGACGTCGAACGTTGGGCGCGACACACCGGCCGTTTGAGCTGAACAGGGGGAACCCACAGAATCCTCGGAACACCATGCTTCTCGACGGACTGCGATATCATTATCGCAGTGTAGGTGTGAGTTGCCGCAGTCGCATCGAGGCGGGTCGTCGCTGTTGAGAACCTGAGCGTGGCAAAAGACGTCTGGACTCGTTGGCGTCGGGCCGTTCGGCGGCATCGGTGGATCCGCTGGTTCCTGGGGAACTCCTCCACGGCGGCGGCGGCCCTTGTCGCGATCCAGCTGGGGGTGAGCTTCGCGTTCGTCTACGTGAGCGGCGGCACCGACCGTGTTCCCCCACACTGGTTCTACTTGCCGGTGATCTTCGCTGGAGTGCGCTTCGGCATCGCCGGAGCGGTCCCCACCGCCGCGGTCGCAGGCGTCCTCGCTGGGCCCCTCGCCCCCGCGGACGTGGCCACCGGAGCCGTCCAGCAGCTCAGCGATTGGACCACCCGCGGGTTCTTCTTCGTCGTCGTCGGCGTCGCCCTTCCCCTGCTCCTCAAACGCACCACCGCCACCGTGCAACAGGAGCGTCGCGCGCAGCGCACCGAAGCCGCAGTGCGCCGCGCTCTGACCCACGACGAGTTCGTGCTCCATTACCAACCCGTCGTCTCCCTCGACGACCGCACGATCGTCGGCGCCGAAGCGCTGTTGCGTTGGCAACATCCCGAGCGGGGGCTGCTCACCCCGGTCCACTTCCTCGCCGACCTCGAACGCGTCGGTTCGATCGATACGTGGGTGCTCCGCCAAGCCTGCAACCAAACGCAACACTGGCGCGACCAGCATCTCGCCGACGACCAACCGTTCGTGATCTCCGTGAACATCTCCGCCGCGAAGCTCGGCCAACCCGACTTCGTCAACCAGGTCCACGACGCGCTCCAACTCTCGGGCCTCGACCCCCATAACCTGTGCCTCGAGATCACCGAGACAGCGCTCATCGACGACCTCGCGATCGCATCCGCGCGCCTCGATGTGCTGCGCTCGATCGGTGTGAAGATCGCGGTCGACGACTACGGTACCGGCCACTCCTCCCTCGTCTACCTCCGCAACCTGCCCGTCGACCAAGTCAAGATCGACCGCCAGTTCGTCGTCGGCGTCCAACACCAACCACGCGACCGGGCCATCGTCGACAACATCGTCACCCTCGCCCACTCCCTCGACGCCACCTGCGTCGCCGAAGGCATCGAAACCTTCGAGCAACTCGAACACGTCACCGCCCTCGGATGCCGCCAAGCGCAGGGCTACTACTTCTCCCGACCCCAACCCGCCGAACAGATCCCAACCCTGATCGCCGGCTTCGCCGACGCCGCACACATCGATCTGCAACACCAGCACACGCGCGACGACGACACCACATGAGGTGGCGGTGTGGACCGTCGTGATCGTTCCGCCGACGTTCGTGGTCCTCGGTACACAACGCGGACTCGACGCCGACGAGAGCGCAGCGACGTGCCGCACGCTCGCGAGAGCGGAGCTCTTGGGGGATCCCGTGCTCATCGCCGGCCGCGCCCCGTAGAGCTTCGGGCGCCGGTCAGGCCGGGCCCCACGCGTCGCGTGAGCCCGGTCTGACCGCCGCCGGGTGGATCCGCCCGGGTCGGCGCGCCGTCAGCCGCGGAAGCGTCGCAGGAGGGCCGCGCCGCCGAGGAGGGCGAGAGCCGCTGCGCCAGCGAGCGGACCGCCGGTGCGCGGCAGGGGCTCGGGCGCCTGCTCCTGCGCTCCGGCGACCTCGGGCTCGGGCTCGGGAGCGGCTGCCACTTCGGGGAGCTGCACGTCGGCACTGCCGCTCAACGACACGTCGACCTCGGTGCTGCCGTCGGCGGAGCCGAGAGCGCAGTTGGCCGTCACGTCGACGACGTCGGTGATGAGACCGGCCCCGCTGTCGTCGCCGGCCTTCATGTCGATGGTCACCGACGTGGAGGCTCCCGGCTCGATCGGGCCGATGTCGGCCCAGGTGACCGTGCCCGCATCGTCGTCGACCTGACCACCGTCGGAGGCACCGAGGATCTCGAAGGTCGCGTCGTCGGTCGAGCCGACCTGGTCCTCGACCCGCACGTCGGTCAACGTGCACTCGTAGGGGTTCTCCACGGTGATCGTGTAGGTGAACTCCTCACCGGCTTCCACCGCGTCCTTGTCGGGTGACTTCTCGACGGGGAGGTCACAGGTGATGCCACCCGCGGGCGTCCGAGCCTCGACCTCCATGTGCCCGACGCGCAGGTCGAGACCGTGGTCGAGCTGGAAGTTCTCGGCGAGCGGACCACCTTCGAGGACCCGGATGCGAGCCGCGTCGACGGCCCCGGAGGCCTCGGTCGCGGTCTCGGTCGGGTCGCTGCCGACCTCGCCGCCGATGGCCCTCGGGTCCTCGCCGATGGCGATCTCGAGGCCGAGCTCCTCGATCTCGACGAGGGGCACGGGCAGGGCGTCCTCACCGAAGAAGTCCTGGAAGGTGAGGATGGTGGTGGTCTCCTGGTCCTCGCCCTCGGGGATGATGCGGAGGATCGGGGTCTCCGGCGAGACCTCGCCGGGGCCGTAGTGGACCCAGCCGGAGTGGCCGGTGGCGACGGCGCGGAGCACCCACTCGCCGAGGAACTCGACGGTGACGCCGCCCTGGCCTCGGCCGATGGTGATCGGGGCGATGGTCATCCGCGTCTCGGACATCATCCCGAGCGCCTCGCCCTCGACGTTGCCGTCGCGGTCGATCTGCGGCACGAGGCGGGTGCGCGACGTCGACTGCGAGACGGCCCGATCGGGATCGGTGGCGTCGGTCGCGATGAGCGGCTTCTCGAGGCTGTCGTCGGCGCCCTCCGGGTCCTCGGGACTCTGGTCCTCGAAGTTCTGCGTGTCCAGGAGCTGCACGTCGGCGACGTGGCCGAGACCGAACGACAGGTCGGCGCCGAGGACGCACTGCGGAGGCGCCAGCCAGCGGGCCTGGGCCTGGCCGCGAGCGAGCGACGCGTAGGCCAAGGGGTCGGCGGGAACGGCTCCCTCCTCGGTCACCAACTCCGTCGACGGCGGCGCGGCGGCCTCGGCGAGGCCGGCGATGATCGCCTGGTTCTCGGCGTCGGGCGACTCGAGGCCGAGTCCGACCTCGAGGCCGCTGCCGCGGCCGTAGCTGTTCTTGCCATCCAGGCTCGGCTGGACCACACGCTCCATCTCGTTGTGGCGCGACGTGGCCAGGCCGCTGGACTCGGCGGCCGCGCCGGAGAAGGCCACCTCGGTGTCCTCGAGGCGCATCCCGTCAGCGGTCTGGATGGCGTCGGCGTGCGCGACGGTACCGGTGGCGTAACCACCGAAGTCCGCCTCTCCCGCAGGCACCTGCGCTTCGGCGGTGGGCACAACGGCCGCGACCGACGCGGCCAGCGCAGCGGCGAGGAATGCCGCGACGCTCCGTCGTGGCCTGGTGATTGCGCGCTTCATGTGGTGATTCCCCTCACGGGTGTTGGGTGCTTCTTGTCGGGGTGTCGAACTGCTGTCTTGGTAGCGGCATCGAGCTGTTGTCTTCGGGAACGTCAGGAACGGTCCGTGAGATACGCCCCCGTTTGATCCGCCCTCTTTCTTGCTTCCTCGTTTCTGGATCGAGCCGCCGCGATCCTGCCCAGCGGCCGGATCTCGCGTGAGCGCGCAACCGATCCGAGTGGTTTCCACCTGTTCGATCGCCGTTACCCGCCTGTTGACGCAACGAAACACGATCGACCCCAGAAACACCATCGACCCACCCGTGCAGGCTAGGCCTTCCGAGGCCCGATCAGGGGCATCGAGCGCGGCGGCTCGACGTGCGCCGTTCGCCGTGCGTCACTGCGATCAGGTTCGAGCACTCCGGTTCCGGTCGCTCACCTGACGTACGTGGGACGACCACACGACATCAGCCGAGGTCGATGGCCTCAGCCCGAATGACTCGTCGCGGGTTCGATGTTGTGGGTCAGCCGGAAGAAGTTCGTGGGGTCGTAGCGACGCTTGATCTCGGCAAGGCGCTCGTAGTTCGGGCCGTAGGCCGCTCGCGTCCGCTCCCGGCCCTCGTCCCCGAGGTTGTTGACATAGACGTCCCCGTCGAGGGCGGGTCGGAGGGCGTCGAACAATCCTCGGGTCCACTCGACGTTGCGGTCGGTGTCCGCGGGGTCCGGCCATTGGGAGGTGATCTGGAGGTCGTAGCCGTCCCGGCGGTTCGGGAACGCCGTGTCGGTCGGGCCCACCCGGCCGGCGGCTCCGTGGAGCTGCTGGAGCCCGACACCGGAGTCCGGGGACGGCATCCCCGCCACGCGCTCGAAGATGGTCTCGGCGGCTTCGAAGGGCACCGACGTCATCCAGCCCGACTTCCAGTAGTGCTGACGGCCGGGAGGCGCGCCGTCGTCCCCGGAGCGCTGGAAGTCCCGGTACGCGACGGCGGCCAGCTCGTCGAGCTCGACCGGCGCCAGACGGCGGAGGGCCCGGACGGTCGCTCCGCCTTCGTCGCTCGTTCCGAGATCGCAGAGGCCGACCCTGCTCGTCCTGCCAGACGGATCCGTGCAGCGAGACCTCGTCAGGGGCCGAGCGGGCGATCTCGTCGAAGCCGCACAGGGCGTCGGGACTCGCGTCGGGCGTGTAGGTGACGGTGCCGGCGAAGACGTCGTCGACCGGATGGAGGCGGAACGAGAACGACGTCACGATCCCGAAGTTGCCGCTCCCGCCCCGCAGCGCCCAGAACAGATCCGGGTGCCGCGCGTCGTCGGCGCGGACCAGCTCGCCCTCGGCGGTGACCACGTCGGCGCCGACCAGGTTGTCGCACGCCAAACCGTACGTGCCGGAGAGCCACCCGAGGCCTCCACCCAGGGTCAGCCCCGCGATGCCGTCACCGACACCACCCCGGTCGGCGTGGCCAGCCCGTACGCGCTCGTCGCCGCATCGAAGTCGGCCAGCAACGCCCCGGGGCCGACCGTGGCGAGCCGCCGGTCGGGGTCGACCTGGGGGGAGCGCATCCCGGCCATGTCCAGCATCAACGCATCGTCGTGGACCGCATGGCCCGAGACGCTGTGACCACCTCCCTTGACCGACACCGACAGCTCGTGGTCGCGCGCGAAGCGGACCGCCGACACGACATCCGCCGCGTCGGCTGGACGGAGGATCGCCAGAGGGTGGCGGTCGATCATGGCGTTGAACACACGCCGGGACTCGTCGTAGCCGGCATGACCCGGCCGCAGCACGATCCCCGTCACCGACTCCGCCAGACGCTCGATGGCAGCATCCGTCGGACCCGACTCGGCCCTCCCCCGCATCGGGCAGCACCCTACCGGAGGGGGTACGAAGCCCGCGGCCGGTCCCACACCGCGAGGACGGGCGGGCCGTCGCTCGCTCGTCGGCTTCGCACGTCACCGATCGGCGATGCCGTCATCGGATCGGTCGACGCAGGGTCGTGATCGCTGCGCACCGCACCACCTGGCGCCCGAGAGCGGGCGTTGGGGGACCGCGACGCGCAACAGGCCAGGGACCGAAACCGGCCCCTGACCTGCGTGGTTGCGCCTGCATGGTATGCGTACGCCCGGAGGGACTCGAACCCCCAACCTCCTGATCCGTAGTCAGGTGCTCTATCCAATTGAGCTACGGGCGCCAGCCGGTTGCAGTGTACGGGTCGCCGATGACGCCGATCGAATGTCCTCCCGGCGCCCTCGGATGCCGGGCCGGAGCCGTCCCCGACGCCGGCGACCCCGCGGTGGCGTCCGCCCGGATCGTCGGGCACCGAGCCACGCTCCCCGCACCCCGGCGGGACTCAGGCGAGCCGGGGCTCCCGCAGCATCGGCCACACGCGCGGGCCGTCGGGCATCACCACCTCGCCGGTGACCTCGAACCCGTGGCGCTCGTAGAAGGGGATGTTGCTCGCCTTCGACGACTCCAGGTACGCGGGCAGGCCGTCGCGGTCGCAGCGCTCCAGCACGGGGCGCATGACCGCCGAGCCGCGCCCCTCCCCCTGGTGGTCGGGGTCGGTCCCGAGGGTGGCGAGATACCAGTGCGGCTCCCGGGGATGCGCCGACTCCAGGTATCCGAAGCCGCGCAGCACCCGCATCGTCCGGCGGCGCAACGTCGCGAGGCTCGTCGGCGCGGCACGGAGCTGCTCGACGGCCCGGATCTTCCACGTGCCGGGGGGCGCCCACACCGCGGCGGTCCGCCGGTCGCCGTCCGTCCAGGTGGCGCCGCGGGGGATCATCAGCACCGAGAGGTCCATCCGGAAGAAGCGCACCGCACGCCGCATCCGTGCAGCCTCGTCGGGGAACATCCAGACGAAGAACGGATCGTCGAAGAACGCGCGCGCCAGCGTCGTGGCCAGCGGCCGCACGTCGGCCTTCGAAGCGAGGACGATCTCGGGTGTCATCTCGGTGACCGGAGCACACTTCGTCGGCGTGTCCCGGGGAGCGGAGGGAGGGGGATTTGAACCCCCGAGGAGCTGAGCCCCTACTCGCTTAGCAGGCGAGCACCTTCGGCCTCTCGGTCATCCCTCCACCGGGGAGTATACGGACGGGGCCTCGCCGACCACGGGGCGGGCGCCTTCAGGAACCCACGACCGCGGACTCCCAGGCACCCAGCTCGAGCATCCCCGCGACCTGCTCGCCCTCCCGCCGGCGCTGCGAGGCGGCCAGGATCGAGCCCTCGACGCCGTCGACGCGTACCCGGGCGTCGGACATGTTGAGCGTGACGGTCGTCGCCTCGCCGCGCCGGTACACCCAGGTGCCCTCCGGGCTCGCGAGCGAGCGGTAGGCGCCGCCGCGCAGGTCGGCGCGCTCCCGGCGCAGCCGGAGAAGGCGACGGCAGTGGTGGAGGACCGAGTCGGGGTCGTCGCGCTGGTCGGCGACGTTGCAGGCGAGGTCGCCGAAGGGCAGCCACGGGCTGACCCCCGGCTCGGTGAAGCCGGCACCGGGTCCGGCCGACCACTGCATCGGGGTGCGTCCCGGATCCCGACCGGCATAGGGGTGGAAGCGGATGCCCACCGGGTCCTTCACGTCCTCGTAGTCGAGCTTGACGTCGGGGAGGCCGATCTCGTCGCCCTGGTAGAGGACGGGCGTCCCGCGCAGCGTCAGCAGCATGGTGAGCGCGCAGCGCACCGCGCGCGGGTCGCCGCGGCACCAGCGGCTCGCCAACCGGCCGGCGTCGTGGTTGCTGCCGGTCCAGGTCGGCCAGGCGTGCGCCGGCAGCACCTCCTCGGTTCGCTCCACGATCGCCCGCATGTCGGAGGGATCGAAGAGCGAGTGGACGAAGGGGATGTTGAACGCCAGGTGGAGCTCGTCGTCGCGCTCGCCGAGGTAGCGGGCGACGCGCTCGAGGTCCGTCAGGTACACCTCGCCGAGGAGCACCCGCCCGGGGGTGTACTCGTCGGCGAGGGCACGCCACCTGCGCAGCACCTCGTGGACCTCCGGCCGGTCGGCGTTGTACACCTGCCGCTGGCCGCGGAGCTGCTCCATGGGGTGGTCCTCGTCGCCGGCCGGCGGGTTGTCGCGCAGCTCGCGGTCCTTGACGATCATGTGGCAGACGTCGATGCGGAACCCCGCGACGCCGCGGTCGAACCAGTACCGGAGGATGCGGTCGAACTCGCCCGCGACCTCCTCGTTCCACCAGTCGAGGTCGGGCTGCTCGGCGAGGAAGTTGTGGAGGTAGTACTGACCGGAGGCCTCGTCGAAGGTCCACGCCGGCCCGCCGAAGTTGCTGACCCAGTTGTTGGGAGGGCCCCCGTCGGGGGCGGGGTCGGCCCACACGTACCAGTCGCGGTGCGCGGCGTCGCGCGAGCTGCGGGCGTCGACGAACCAGGCGTGCCGGTCGCTCGTGTGGTTCGGGACGAGGTCGAAGAGCACCTGGATGCCCCGCCGGTCCGCTTCGGCGACGAGCCGCTCGGCGTCGTCGAGGGTGCCCAGCTCGGGGTGGATCGCGAGGTGGTCGCTGACGTCGTATCCCCAGTCGGCGTTCGGCGAGGGGTAGACGGGCGACACCCAGATGCCGTCGATCCCGAGCCACTCCAGGTGGTCCAGGCGGTCGATCAGCCCGGCGAGATCGCCGATCCCGTCGCCGTCCGAGTCGGCGAACGACCGCGGGTACACCTGGTAGAGCACCGCATCACGCCACCACCGCTCGCTCATCGTCCTCCTCGTCCTACGGCGGCCTCCCGCTCGTCGCCCGCGTCGTGCGAGCTGGGAGCCAACGATAGGCTCCCGGGCGTTCCGCCGATCTCACGCACACGGAGGGGCTGTGCCGATCGCGAGTGGGTCGCGCGGGCGTGTCACCGCGGTGCTCGTCGTCCTCGCCGCGCTGGCCACGGCCTGCACCGACGACCCCGGGATGTCGGCTCCGTCGTCCGACACCGTCACGCTGGACACCACCTCGACCACGGTCGCCTCGGACCGTCCTCCCGCCGCGATCGGTGGCGCGCCCGGACCCGACGGGCACCGGGCGGTCCGTCTCAACCCGGGCGCGTGGGAGGAGATCGCCACCTCGTTCGTCGAGGAGGACACCGACGATCCCTACTGGGAGCTGCACAGCGAAGGCCACGACGACTTCTGGTTCGGCGTGGAGCTGCATCCCGAGACCGGCGCCGGCTGGACCGGGGAGCTCGGCCTGTTCGCCACCGACTGCGACGAGGCGGGGATCTGCGTGCGCTTCGACCCCGACGGCGGGGCCGGGCCGATCGGACCGATCCTGAGCCGGCCCGTGGGTGAGGTCGACATCGAAGCGCTCGAGGACGGGCCGGTGCTGATGTTCCGCAACCTCGTGTTCGTGCGCAACGACGGCGTCAGCTACCGGGTGGACGAGGTCAGGATCGACGCCGGCTGAGCCAGCGGAGGGAGTGGCCGTGCATTCAAACCCCGAGTTCCAGGCCAAGATCGCCAGGGTCTCGATTCAGACGAAGAGCGTCCGCCCTCCGGGAGCAGTTGAGGTTCGGGCAGGCCGACCGACGGCAACGTCATGAACGACGGGCCGGCCACCGCTCTCCGCCGGTAAGGTATAGGGATGGTGGAAAGTGCTGCGGACTTCGAGCTTGATCCTGCCGTCATTCTGATCGACGACGCCCCCCCGGCGATGAGCTTTGAGGCGTGGCTTGAACTCGTCGGTCGAGACGAGAAGGTCGACCTTGGGGTGGCGGCTGCCGATCTGCTGGCGGAAGCTCGGGAGCGCGGAGAGGTTTGACCCGGCTCGTTCTCGACGCTTCGGCGGGCGTCGAGCTTCTCTTGAACACGTCCGCAGGTCAGGGGCTCCGACAGAAGCTTCCCGCCCCCGCAGTCGAGTGGGTGCCGGAGATCTACTTCGCCGAGGTCGGCGCCACCCTGCGGAGGGCGGAACTCACAGAACGGATTTCGCCCGTCCGAGCTTCGGTCGCGCTCGACCGACTCCTCGCCGCCCCGACTCGACGAGTGCAGGTCAAGCCACTCCTCTCGGAAGCCTGGACGCTGAGACACAACATCACGGTGACCGACGCTCTATATGTTGTTCTCACCAGGCACCTCGGAGCCACGCTGGTCACTGCGGACCTGAACCTCGCCAACGCGCCGGGCCTCGATGTGGAGGTCCTGGTCCCCTGACCGATTCCAGCCCATACCGCGATCAGCAGGGCCACCCGCGGTTTGCTCGATCGCTGGTCGCGTACCTCGACGTCTTGGGGACCAAGGAACGGGCCGAGACCATGACCGACGCCGAGCTTCGTAAGCAGGTCGAGCTCCTTGCCGACCGCTGGTTGCTTGCGAATGACGAGCAGAAGGGGTTTGACAACCATCGTCTCTTGGCCTTCAGCGACAACCTGTTCCGGAAGTACGTGTGGGCAAGCGAGTACCACAACTGGACCTGTTCGCAGCTCCGTCCGCAGGACACCGACCTTCTCATCAACGGCCACCTGCCACACCGGGTTGCCCACACCCACGAGTCTTTCGACCCTTCATCGAAGCAGCCGCTGATGAACCCTGACCTCATGAGGTCAGGGTTCGAAAGGGGCATAACTGCCTTCAGATTTGCGGAGGGAGTGGGATTCGAACCCACGGAGCCCGGAGGCTCTGCAGTTTTCAAGACTGCCCGATTCGTCCGCTCTCGCATCCCTCCGGCGCCGAGGCTACCCGGCCCGGCCGGAACCGACAGCCGGCCGTGAGGCGACGTTCCTGTGTGCCCACAGGAACTAGGTCTGCGCTCCTCCTCGGGGCGGGATCCGCTCCAGGCCGCAGAAGGGCCGGAGCACCTCGGGGACGACGAGGCCGCCGTCCGCGTCCTGGTGGTGCTCGAAGAGGAACAGCAGGGTGCGGCCGATCGCGCAGGCGGTGCCGTTGAGGGTGTGCACCAGCCTCGTGCCCTCCTCGGCGCGCATCCGCGCCCGCATCCGCCGGGCCGAGTAGTCGGTGTAGTTGGAGCAGGATGTCAGCTCCCGGTACCGGCCCTCCGAGGGCAGCCAGCCCTCGATGTCGTACTTCTTCGCCGCCGGCGCTCCGAGGTCGCCGGCCGCGATGTTGACCACCCGGTACGGGATCCCGAGGTCCGCGACGATCGACTCCTCCAGCGCCAGGAGCGCCTCGTGCTCCTCCCACGAGCGCTCGGGATGGGCGAAGGAGAACATCTCGACCTTGTCGAACTGGTGGAGGCGGAAGAGCCCCCGCGTGTCCTTCCCGTAGGTTCCCGCCTCGCGCCG
This sequence comes from uncultured Burkholderiales bacterium, assembly GCA_964438505.1. GTDB lineage: Bacteria > Actinomycetota > Acidimicrobiia > IMCC26256 > JACPCJ01 > CAYTKN01. The sequence continues at coordinate 65,652 of CAYTKN010000003.1, read as the reverse complement.
GAAGCACGAGGAGAACCCGCCGTAGCGCAGCGGCAGGTCGCCCTCGATGATCTCCTCGCCGTGGATCGCCGAGAGCGGGATCTCGCTCGTCCCGACGAGGAACAGCTCGCCGCCGTCGACCTCGTAGACCTGGTTGCGGTCGGTGGGGAAGAAGCCGGCCTCCTCCATGGTCGACTCGCGGACCAGCACCGGCGGGGCGACCGGCGCGAAGCCGTGCTCGACGAGGCGCGACACCGTCCACTGCACCAGCGCCAGCTCGAGGAGCACCGCCTCGCGCATCAGGTAGGCGAAGCGCGAGCCGCTGACCCGCGCGGCGCGACCCGAGTCGACGAAGCCCATCGCCTCCCCGTAGTCGGCGTGGTCGAGCGGCGGGGGTCCGGGGGTGTCGCCGACGACCTCGCCGGGCTCGGCGTCCTCCTCGCCGCCGTCGGGCACGTCCGCGGCGGCGGCGTTGGGGACGCCGGCGAGCAGCTCCCGGACGCGCTCCTCGAGCTCGGCGAGCCGCGGCTCGAGCGCGGTGAGCTCCTCCTTGAGGCGCCCCGCCGCTTCGATCTTCGCCGGCCGCTCGTCGGGGGAGGCCTTGCCGATCTCCTTCGACGCCGCGTTCTGGCGGGCGCGGAGCTCCTCGACCTCGGTGAGGGCCTCGCGCCGCTCCCGCTCGGCGGCCAACAGATCGTCGAGGACGGCCTCGTCGCAGCCCTTGCGCACGATCCCCCGGCGGTACTCCTCGTCGTCGCGCAGCGCCCTGACGTCGATCACGAGACGGCGCTCCGGCTCGCGGGCTGTCGACGCTCGACGCGCTCCACGTTCGGCGCTCCGGTCACCTGCTCACACCCGCCTCAGCCCGGCACCGTGCGGATCTGGGAGCGGATCCGCTCCAGCCAACCGGACGCGTCGCGCCATGCCTTGCTGGCGCGCGTCCTGCGTCCCTGCGCCTGCTCGGACTCCCCCATCGGGTACGAGCCGAGGAACTTGACGTCGGCGAGCTTGGCGCGCAGGTTCCGCAGCGCGTCGGCGGTCACCTCGTCGGAGACGTGACCCTCGAGGTCGATGAAGAAGCAGTAGTCGCCGAGCGCCTGCTTGGTGGGTCGCGACTCCAGCTTGGTGAGGTTGACCGAGCGGGCCGCGAACTCCTGGAGGATGGCGAGCAGCGACCCGGGGCGGTCCTGGCGCTGGAAGCAGACGATCGAGGTCTTGTCGTGCCCCGAGGGGGCGGGGACCCCGTGACCGACGACCACGAAGCGGGTCTTGTTCTCCGGGTGGTCCTCGATCTCCTCGGCCAACACGTCGAGGCCGTGGAGGTCGCCGGCGTGGCGGGTGCCGATCGCCGCGAGACCCTTGCGCTTCGAGCGCGCCACGCGCGCCACCGCCTCGGCCGTCGAGTTGGCCGCCTCGGCCTCGGCTTCGGGGAGCTTGCGGGCGAGCCACCCGCGGCACTGCGCGTTGGCGTGCGGGTGCGACATCACCCGCGTGACCTCCGAGAGGCGGACGTCGGGGCGGGCGAGCAGGTTGAGCGAGACCGGCAACACGATCTCGCGCTGGACGAGCAGCCCGGTGTCGAACGCGAGGGTGTCGAGCGTGACGTTCACCGAACCCTCGATCGAGTTCTCGATCGGGACCACACCGAGATCGGCGCGCCCCGACTCGACCGCGTCGATGACGTCGGGGACCGTCCGCTCGGGGAGCGGCTCCTCGTCGGCGAGGTCGGGTTGCGAGAGCAGGGCCTCCTCGGCGAACGTGCCGGAAGGTCCCAGGAAGGCGACGCGGGCCATGGGTGCGCATGCTACCCAGCGGCGCGGAGCCGGCCCCGAACGTTGCGCGACGAGAGGACGGCACCGGTGGACGTGCTCGAGGCGATCCGGACGACACGGGCGATGCGGCGACTCGATCCCGACCGCGACGTCCCCGACGACGTCCTCTGGACGATCCTCGAGGCCTCGACCAAGGGGCCCTCGGGCGGGAACCGCCAGCAGCTCCGTTGGGTGGTGGTGCGCGACCCGGCGCGGAAGCGCCGCCTCGGCGAGCTGTACCGGGAGGTGTGGGACGAGTACGAGGCCGAGCGGCCGCCCTCCGCCTCCGAGGACGAGCAGGTGCGACGGAACCTCCGCTCCGCCGAGCACCTCGCCCACCACCTCGCGGAGGTGCCGGTCCTCCTCCTGGCGTGCGCGAGGCGGAGAGGGTCGGTGGAGGCGGCCGTCTACCCGGGCGTGCAGAACCTGATGCTCGCGGCCCGCGCCCACGGCCTCGGCACCACGCTCACCAGCTTCCACCGGAGGCGCGAGCCGGAGGTGCGCGCCGCGCTGTCGATCCCCGAGGACGTGGAGACGTTCGCGCTCGTCCCGCTCGGCTACCCGCTCGGCCGGTGGGGCGAGGCGAAGCGGCGCCCGGTGAGCGAGGTCGTCTACTGGGACGAGTGGGGAGCGACGAGGGAGCGTCGGGGATGAGCACCGAGAGCATCAGCGCGCGTGCGCACCCGAAGCGCACCGTCGAGGTGCGGGGCCGGCGGATGGCCTACGTCGAGATGGGGGAGGGAGACCCGATCGTGTTCCTCCACGGCAACCCGACCTCCTCGTACCTGTGGCGGAACGTCATGCCCCACGCCGCGGAGCTGGGACGCTGCCTCGCGCCGGACCTGATCGGGTGCGGGGACTCGGAGAAGCTCCCCGACTCCGGGCCGGGCTCCTACCACTACTTCGAGCACCTCGAGCACCTCGACGGGTTCCTCGAGGCGGTCGGCGCGACCCACGCGGTGACGCTCGTGCTCCACGACTGGGGCTCGGCGTACGGCTTCGACTGGGCGCACCGCCACCCCGACGCGGTGGAGGGCATCGCGTTCATGGAGTCGATCGTGACGCCGCTCACCTGGGAGCAGTGGCCGGAGGCGGCTCGCGACATCTTCGCGTCGTTCCGCTCGGACGAGGGCGAGGAGCTCTGTCTCGAGCGCAACCTCTTCGTCGAGGGGGTGCTGCCGGCGTCGATCGTCCGCGACCTCACCGACGAGGAGATGGACGAGTACCGTCGGCCGTTCGCCGAGCCGGGCGAGGCGCGCCGCCCGACGCTCTCGTGGCCCCGCGACGTCCCCATCGACGGCGAGCCGCCGGAGGTCGTCGAGCGGGTGGAGGCCTACGGGAGCTGGCTGGGCACCTCACAGGTTCCGAAGCTGTTCGTGAACGCCGAGCCGGGCGCGATCCTCACCGGCGCCCAACGCGAGCTCGTGCGCGCCTGGCCCGCGCTCACCGAGGTGACCGTGGAGGGCATCCACTTCGTCCAGGAGGACTCACCCCACGGGATCGGCGAGGCGCTGGCCGCCTGGCTGCGGGACCGCTGACCGCCCCGTCATCGCGTCTCCGTCACCGAATCTCCGTCACCGCATCTCCGTCACCACATCGTCCCGGAGGCGGAACGCCGCTCGCGCCTCGGGAGCCACCCCGCCCGGGAGCGTCCACTCGGGAGCCGACTCAGGAGTCGGAACCTGCCGGGCGCGTGGCGGGGTCGGTGACCTCGCCGGAGCCGTCCCCGCCGCTCGAGCACAGCTCGCGGAGCACGGCGAGGAGCTCGTCGAGCCTGGCCCCCTTCTCGACGCACGCGGCCGCCCCGAGCTCGTCGAGCTTCATCCGGGTATCGGGGCTGACGAAGCCCGAGAGCACGACCACGCTCGTGCGCGCCGACGCCGCGACGATGCCGGGAAGCGCCTCGAGTCCGTCCATCACGGGCATCGACAGGTCGAGGACCATGAGGTCGGGATGCTCGGCGCCGGCGACGTCGACGGCCTCCTGCCCGTTGCGAGCCTCGCCGGCCACGTGGAACCCCTCGCCCTCGAGCACCGTCCGCAGGAGCGAGCGGACGTCGGGGGCGTCGTCGACGACGACGACGGTGCAGCGGCTCACGACCCGAACTCCGCGGGCCGCTCCCGGACGAGGTCACCGGCTTCGATGCCCTCGGCCGTGCCCTGCCTGAGGATGTCGTTGATCAGCTCCCGGGCCGCCACCAGCGTCCGGTCGACCGCGTCGCGGGCAGCTTCGAGGTCGTCGAGCTCGAAGGACCACGCCGCGATCGTGAGCCCCTGGACGATGTTGTCGTTCAGCTCCATCGCCTCCCGCTGCCGGGACCGCACCTCCCGCAGCGCCCGAGCCGTCTCCTCGGCCCGGCGCCGCTGGGTCACGTCCCGCACGGCGGCGACCACCTGGAAGCCGTGCTCGCCCTCGACGGGGCTGAGGCTCACCTCGATCGGGAGCTCGGTGCCGTCCCTGCGGCGCGCCCACAGGTCCAGGCCCGCCCCCATCGGTCGGGTCCGAGGCGCCTCCACGAAGCCGGTCCGGTGGCCCACGTGGCCTTCCCGGAACCGCTCGGGGACGAGCACCTCGACCGGCTCGCCGAGGAGCTCCTCGGGCTCGTAGCCGAACATCTCGGTGACCCGCCGGTTGACGAAGTCGATCGTGCCCGCTCGCGACACGACGAAGGTGGCGTCGGGTGCCGACTCGAGCACCAGGCGGAGCCGCTGTTCGGCGTCCACCGCTTGGCGGTAGAGGCGGGCCTGCTCCTCGAGCGCTTCGAACCGCTCGCTCAGGTCGAGGAGGTGCACGATGTAGTGGCGAGGGTCGTCGACGCCTCCGGCGAAGGCGACGCTGACGAGCACCCACACCGGAGTGCCGTCCGAGCGCAGGTAGCGCTGCTCGAGCTGGTAGCTGCGGACGCCGCTGCGCAGCGCGCGGTCGAGCACCTCCCCGGCGGCCGGTCGGTCGTCGGGATGGGCCAGCGCGTTCCAGTCGGTGCCGCGCAGGTCGTCCTCGCTGCGGTCGAGCAGCTCGCACATCGCCGGGTTCACCTGCTCGTAGCGGCCGTCCCTGTTCACGAGCGCCATCGCCACCGGCGCTTCGGTGAAGGCGGTGCGGAAGCGCTCTTCGAGCGCCTGCAACTCGCTCTGGGCCGACTCCACCTCGGTGAGGCGCCGGTCGAGGGCGTCGGCCATCCGGTTGACCTCGGTGGCCACGGCCCGGAACTCGGCGCTCCCCGACATCTCGGCCCGAGCGGACCGGTCCCCTTCGCCGATGCGCCGCACCGTCCGCACGAGCGGGCCGAGCGGACGCAGCGCGCGGGTCCCGAAGAAGCCGGCGGCGACCACCACGAGACCGACCACGACGAGCAGGACCAGGGTCAGCTCCGTCACCTGCTCACCGGCCCGCGCGAACGCCTCGCTCTCCGCCTGCTCGAGCACCACGACGCCGTCCAAGCTCCTGGTGCGCGCTGCCGCGACCACGGTGGCACGGTCGCCTCCGGTCTCGGCTGCCTCGAGGATGGTGACGCCGTCGGGCTCGGCGAGGACCTCGGCGAGCGGGTAGCTCTCGCCGCCGAGCACGCGGTCCCGGTCGGGGTGCGAGAGGACCGTGCCAGTGTCGTCGACCACGAAGGCGGTGGCGCTCGATCCGAGGAAGCGCGCCCGGAGGTCACCGGCAAGCGCCTCGAGGGGGACGGTCCCGAGCAGCACGCCGACCGGGGTGCCGGGGGGATGCTCGATGGGCACCGCCAGCTCGACGGCCGGGAAGCGGTCCTCCGTGAGGGCGACGACGGGGCCGTCGGCGTCCGAGACCCGTTCAGCGAGCTCGGAGCGGCGCTCGAGGTCGTCGGGATCGACGAGGGCGCGCACCGACGCCGCGCTCACCGGTCGGCCCTCCAGGTCGTGGACGCTGAGCCCGGTCAGCGTGTCCGACGCGCTGAGCCCCACCTCCAGCTCGACCGGGCCGGTGTCGAGGCGGGTGAGCGGCTCGCGGCTGGCGAGCAGCTCGAGCTGCTCGACCATGCCCTCGATCCGCGCGTCGAGGCGCGCGGCGAGGGTGCGCGCCACGCCCCGGTTCTCGTCCTCGATCTCGTCGCGCAGGGCCTCGCGGGCCGACGACCGCGTCAGGTGCGCGCCGACGCCTCCGGCGAGGATGCCGACGACCACCATCACGACGAGGAGCCGGACCACCAGGGAGGCGCGGAGACGTCCTGCGAGCTTCACCGGAGGACCTCGTCGGCCTGGCGGATCAGCGCCGGGGGGAGCTCGGGGAGCCCGAGCTCGGATGCCTTGCCGGCGTCGAGGACCACCCGGTAGCGGGCGGGATCCTCCACGGGCACGTCCTCGACGGCGGCGCCGTCGAGGACCCGCGCCGCCTGACGCCCCAACTGGGCGAGGAGCGCGTCGGTCTCGGGCTCGAGGACGACCACCGCGCCCTCGACGAACGCCGTGTTGGCGACGACGGGGAGCCCGCGCTCGGTGGCGGCGGCCACGATCTGTCGGGCCACCCGGACCGCGGTCGGCGCGTTGACGACGACCACGGCGTCGACTCCGGCCTCCGCGAGCGTCCCCACGGCGCTGGCGACGTCGGCCTTCCCGGCGAAGGCCTGGGAGACGACCTCGATGCCCAACTCGGCGGCGACCGCGGTGAGCACCTCCCGGTGGGGCCGGGCGGCGGGATCCGACCCCGGTGAGAGCAACCCGACGGTGGTCAGGCCGGGGACGGCGCGCCGGGCGAGATCCAGCGTGCGATCCGCCGGCACACGGAACGTGACCCCGGTGAGGTGGCCTTCGGGTGCCGACTCGTGCTCGACGAGGCCGACGGCGCGGGGATCGTTCACGAGGAAGACCACCGGAACGCCCGGCGCGTGCTCCTCGGCGACCGCGGCGCCGGTGCTCGAGAAGGCGAAGATCAGGTCGACTCCCTCCTCGACCCACGCGCGGACGGCGTCGCGGGCCTCCTCCTCGGTCGGGTACGTGGTCCGTTCGGAGTCGTCGGGCAACAGCGAGAGGTTCTCCCCCTCCACGAGCCCCGCGTCCGCGAGCTCGTCGAGGATCGGCGCGTTGTTCCCCGTGGGGACGGCACGCAAGAACGCCACCACGTGGGTGCTGTCATCGACTCCGTTCCCGCATGCCGCGGGGACGAGGAGCGCGGACGCGACGACCAGCCTGACCGCTGTGCGCATGCGGGCTCCCCCGGATCAACGCCGGACGGCTCGGAGTGTATCCCGCTCAGGATCTGACCAAACCGGATGTATCCACGCGACACGCTCGTGGGGTTCACCGTGGCCGGGAAAGGGCGAGGTCCGACCGGTGGGGGATGGTCGGCTCGGGGCGCGCGAGGTAGAAGCCCTGCCCGTAGGGAACGCCGAGCTCGCCGAGGGTCTCCAGCTCGGCCTCGGTCTCGATGCCCTCGGCGACGATCACGGCCTCGATCTCGCGTGCGAACGAGATCAGCGCGGTGGCCAGCGCCCGCTTCGACGGATCGGTGTCGATCCCCCGGGTCAGGCTCAGGTCGAGCTTGATGAGGTCGGGAGCGAGGCTGAGGATGTGCCGCAAGCTGGCGAACCCGGCGCCGACGTCGTCGATCGCGAGCTGGCCGCCGGCCTCGCGGAACGGTTCGACGGCGACGGCGAGGCGCTCGTAGTCGACGATCGGCGCGTGCTCGGTGATCTCGAGGACCATGCGGGAGCACAGCTCCTCGTCGCTCAGCACCGACTCCACGCCCACGTTGAGGATCGTCTCGGGCGACAGGTTCAGCGACAGGTACACGTCGTCGGGCAGACGACCCGAGGCGCGCTCGAGCGCCCGCTCCACCGCGGAGAGCTCGATGTCTCCTCCGAGACCGAGCGCACGGGCCTCGTCGAACCACGGAAGGGGCGCCGCGTCGGGATCGGGGAAGCGCGAGAGCGACTCGATCCCCACCACCTGCCCGCTGCTGAGGTCCGAGATGGGCTGGAACACCGGTTGGATCGCCTCCGAGTCGATCACCTCCCGGATCCGCTCGACGCGCTGCCGGCGCTCCTCGCTGGCCGCCTCGTCCGCGCGCAGGTGGTCGCTGAGCTCCACCACCACCTCGGAGGTGACCTCGTCGGAGAGCGCGCTGCGCCCCGCCGCGGCCGCGCTGATGGCGTCGGCGATCTCCTCGGGCGAGACGCCCTTGACGAGGTAGGCGACGGCGCCCGCCCGGAGCATCTCGACCACGGTCGGGCGGTCGTCGTAGGCGGAGAGCACGATCACACGCGTCCGCGGTGAGCGGACCCCGATGCCGCGGACCGCGGCGGGACCCCCGCCGCCGGGCATCTTCACGTCGATCAGCGCCACGTCGGGCCGTTCCCGCTCGCACCGTGCGATCGCCTCGTCGGTGTCGGCCGCGAGGCCCGCGAGCTCGAAGCGCGGGTGGGCCGCCACCAGGTCGGCGAGAGCCTCCCGGAAGCCGCTCTGGTCGTCGGCCACCACCACCCGGATCGGTTGCTCGCTCATGGTGCCCTCTCCAGCGCCCGCCGAATCGCCGTCCCGGGAGGAGGATCCGCGTCGGCTCGGAGCGGAAGCCAGAACTCGACCACGGTTCCTCCCTCCGGTCGTCCGTCGATGCGCCACCATCCGCCGGCCAGCTCGCAGCGCTCGCGCATCCCGGCGAGGCCGAGGTGCCCCGGCGCGGGCTGGTCGAGATCGTGCTCCGAGAGCCCACGGCCGTCGTCGCGCACCGTGACGAGGAAGCCGTGGGTGCGACCGTCGAAGCGGACGCGGACCTCGGACGCCTGCGAGTGCTTCCTTACGTTGGCGAACGCTTCCTGGAGGATGCGGAAGGCGATGGTGCGCACCTCCGGCTCGGGCTCCTCGGAGAGGTGGTCCTCGACCTCGAACGCGATGCCGGTGTCCTCCTCCATGTGGGTGAGGTGCTCGGTGGTCGCGCGCACCAAGCCACCGGTGTCGAGCGACGGCGGGCGCAGCTCGAAGATGAGGTCCCGGAGGCGGGCGATCGCCTCGCCCACGACCGACTCGAGCTTGGTGATGTCGGTGAGGACGGACGCCTCGACGCGCGAGGCGGAACGCGACAGGCGCTGCCGCAGCATGCCGAGGCGCATCCCGACGACGACCATGGTCTGGATCGAGTCGTCGTGGATGTCGCTCGCGATGCTGCGGCGCTCCTCCTCCTGGGCGGCGCCGAGGTGCCGCAGGAGGCGGCTGCGCTGGGCGTCGGTGCGGCGCAGGGCCTCGACGAGGCGGGTCGTGCGGGCCTCGGCGGTCTTCCGCTCGGTCATGTCCCGCGCGATGCCCTCGATCGCGACCAGCTCGCCGTCGCGGTGGACGCCCCGGGGGCTGGCCTCGACGGGCACCCGCCGCCCGTCCTTGCGGACGATCTCGATCTCGATCCGGGGGATCGGCCGGCCTGCGGCGGCGTCGGCGAACGCCTCCTCCACGGTGGCCCGCGACTCGGGAGCGACGAGGTCCCACACGTTGAGGTCGGAGAGGTCCCGCAGGTCGTAGCCGGTGACCTCCTGGCCCGCCCGGTTGACGATCAGGAAGCGGCCGTCGAGGTCGTGCGCGTAGACGATGTCGTTGGCGTTGTCGAGGAGCTCCCGGTAGCGGAGCTCGACCTCGTGGAGCGCTGAGAGCGCCAGCCGGTGCTCGCGCTCGAGCCACCGACGCTCGGCGATCTGCACGATCGCCGCGCCGAGGCGCGCGGGTGAGGCCCGGTCGACGACGTCGGCGGCTCCGCGCTGCATGCGCTCGACGACGGAGGCCACGTCGAGCTGGTCGGCGAGGAGGACGACGGGGACGCCTGACGCCCACTGCTCGACGAGCGAGACGACCTCGACGCCGGCGACGTCGGGTTCCACTGGATCCCGGGCGAGGACGACGTCGGGAGGCGGCTCGAGGTGGGAGAAGATCTCGGAGACACCACCCACGCGCTCGATCTCGATCTCGTACCTGGTGGCTGCGAGGACTTCCGCGACCCGCTCGACGATGTCGCCGTCACGCTCGACGACGACGACACGGAGCGGTGACTCCTCCTCGCGGCTGGGAGCTTCGTCCAGGCGGAGCTCGCGCACCTCCCGCAGGCCGTCGCCGACCGCGGCGCTCACGTCGGCGCCCCGGCTCCTCCGGGACCTGATGTGGTCGGTCTCATCCATCCCCATCCACCGGGAAGTTCGCCTCGACGGTGCCGATCTCCTGGATCGCACACACATCCGCCGCCGAGATCGCACCTCTCGCCACCGGCTCGCGGTCGATATGCGGGAAGCGTTCCTTCCAGGGTCTTCCGACCCATCAGCGTATACCCTTCGGAGTCGAGCGACCACCGTCCGTCGTGAACGACGTGACGCGGTCCTCGACGTGGCCCCGTGCGGCTACGCCTCGAAGCGGTACCCGACCCCCCGCACCGTGCAGATCCAGCGGGGGTTGGACGGATCCTTCTCGATCGCCCGCCGCAGCCGGCGGACGTGCTCGGTGACCGTGGCGGTGGTCTGCCATTCGGGCGACGAGTTCCACACCGACACCAGGAGCTGGTCGCGGGTGAACACCCAGCGGGGGGAGCGGGCGAGGTGCACCAGCAGGTCGAACTCCTTGGCGGTCAGCTCGGCGGGCACGTCCGCGACCCGCACGTCCCGCGTGGCGGGATCGATCACGAGGTCGCCGAACTCGAGGAGCCGGTGGCGCGAGCTCGCCTCGTTGACCCGGCGCAGGATGTTCCGAGCCCGCACGGCGAGCTCCCGGGGCGAGAACGGCTTGACCACGTAGTCGTCGGCGCCGAGCTCGAGACCGGCGATCCGGTCGATCTCGTCGTCGAGCGCGGAGAGCATCACCACGGGCCCGTTCCAGGTCTCGCGCGCGCTCTTGAGCACCTCGAGGCCGCCGACCCCCGGGAGCCGCAGATCGAGCACGAGCAGGTCCGGTGGGCCGGAGCGCAGGCGCTCGATCGCCTCGAGCCCGTCGGCGAGCTCGTCGGTGACGAAGCCCTCACGCCGGAAGGCGGCGGCGGCGAGGTGCCGGACGGAGGGGTCCTCGTCGACGACGAGCACCCGCGCCACGGGGGCGGGATCCGCCACGACGCTCACGTGAGGACCCCCTCGCCCTGCGCGACCGGCTCGGGCATCCCGAGGTGCCAACCCTGCCCGTAGGGCACGCCCAGCGCGACGAGGACGTCGAGCTCGGCGGCGGTCTCGATCCCCTCGGCGACGAGCTCGCGGCCCGTCCGCTGCGCGAAGGCGAGGAGCCCGGCGACGAGCTCGCGGCGGTTGGCGTCCGACTCGATGCCGGTGACCCACGAGCGGTCGAGCTTGACCCAACCGGGAGGGAGCGCCAGGACGTGGCGCAGGCTGGCGTAGCCGGCTCCGACGTCGTCGATGGAGAGCTCCACTCCCGGCCCCAGGGCCTCGCAGGCGCGGCGCAGCGTCGGATAGTCGTCGACCGGGTCGTGCTCGGTCACCTCGAGCACCACCGGCCGTTCCACACCGCTGAGGAGACGCGGCAGCGAACCCGAGCAGAGGAAGGCCGGTGAGACGTTGAGGGACAGCCAGCGTCCCTCGGGCAGGGCCGACGCCGCGTCGAGCGCGGCCTCGAGGGTGACCTGCTCGAGCTGGAGCCGGAACCCGTAGCGCGCGGCGTGACCGAACATCTTGGCGGGCGAGGAGCCCGCCGTGAACCTCGTGAGCGCCTCGTAGCCGACGACCTCGCCGCGGTCGAGGTGGACGACGGGCTGGAAGACCGGGTGGAAGGCGCGCTCGGCGATGGCGCGCTCGATCTCGGCGCGCTCGGGTCGCTCCCGCTCGGGCGCGCCGAAGCCGAGCAGCGATCCGACGATCGGGGCGGCGTCGATCGCGGCGGCCAGCGCCAGCGCGCCGGGGTCGGTCGACATGCCGGGGTGGACGCGGGGGACGCCGAGGCCCAGCACTCCGGTCGTGCCCTCGGGGGTGGTGATCGGTGCCAGCGCCACCACCGGGGTCTCGAACACCGCAGCGAGGACACCGGAGAGGGCGCCCGACGACCCCGACGAGGCCGTCTCGTCGAAGCGGTGGATCCACGGGCCACGGCGGGCCTGGTCGGCGAGCGCGACCGTGCGCTCGCCGGGGATCCTGAACAGGTTCGCTCCGCTGCTGCCGGTCTCGCGCCAGACCTCGAGCGGCGCGGCCGAGCCGTCGGCCAGCATCTCGAAGAGGGCGACCTCCTCCACCCCGGGCAGCCCGCCCAAGGTCTGGCAGACCTCACGGGCGACCTGCCCGACCGGCCCGTGGAACTCGAGCCTCGAGAGCGCCTTCACGACCGAGTCGCGGGCGCGCCGGGCGACGTCGACGGCCTCGCTCCACGCGTCCGACGCCCGGCACTGGGCCTCGACGCGCGCCACCAGCTCGGCCGGGTCGACCGGCTTGGTCACGTGGTCGTTGGCTCCGGCACGCAGACCTTCGAGCCGTCCCTCCAGGTCCTGGTCGCCGGTCACGAGGATCACCGGCAGCGTGGCCATGTCGGGCCGCTCCCGCAGCTTGCGGATGACCTCGATCCCGCTGCCGCCGGGCATGTGCACGTCGAGCACGACGGCGGCGAGGGACTCCGTGCCGGCCAATGCGAGGGCGCTGTCGGCGTCGACCGCCTCCCGGGTCGCGAAGCCGGCCTGGGCCAGCGCGGCGGTGAAGAGCTGCAGCACCGTGGGGTCGTCGTCGGCGACGAGCACGGGGAAGTTCGAGCGTCTCCGCGTCACGCCGTCAGCTCCCGCATGTGGACGTCGAGCAACGCCCGGACCTCGGTGGCGAGCTGCTCCGGTGTGAAGGGCTTGCGCAGCAGGCGCGTCGTCGCGTCCGTCGCGTCGAGGACGGCGTCGTCGGCGTGGCCCGTGACGAAGAGGGCGGGGACGTCGGGCCACCGCCGCGCCATCTGCCGGCGCAGCTCCACGCCACCCATCCGCGGCATCACGACGTCGGAGACCACCAGGTCGAAGACCGCCCCGCGTGACAGCGCCTCCAGCGCCTCCAGCCCGTCGCCCACCTCGACCACCTCGTAGCCGAGGTGGCGCAGGAACTCGGCGCTCGCGCCCCGGACCCCCTCCTCGTCCTCCACCACGAGGAGCCGCTCGGAGCCGTTGGCCGCTTCGGCGTCGGCGTCCGCAACCGTCGGTGGTGACGACGGTTCGTCGACCAGCGGCCACCGGATCGTGAACGTGCTGCCGCGATCCGGAGCGCTGGTGACCTCGATGTCGCCGCCCGCCTGGTGGACGATCCCGTAGACGGTGGGCAGGCCGAGGCCGGTGCCCTTGCCGACCGGCTTGGTGGTGAAGAAGGGCTCGAACAGGTGGGCGCGGACCTCGTCGCTCATCCCCACGCCGGTGTCCTCGACGCGCAACGTCGCGTACCGGCCGGGCTCGAGCTCCGCGGTCGCGGTGGTGAGCTCGGTCCGCCCCGTGGTCACCACGAGGTTCCCGCCCTCGGGCATGGCGTCGGCGGCGTTGAGGCCGAGGTTGAGCAGGACCTGCTCGACCTGGCCGGGATCCGCGCGGACGGGGAGCTCGCCGCCGGTGCCCGACAGCTCGAGCGCGACGTCCTCGCGGATCGTCTGGCGGAGCATCTTCTCGGTGGCCCGCACGACCTCGTGGAGGTCGAGGACCACCGGTTCGACGGTGCTCTTGCGGCTGAAGGTGAGCAGGCGCGAGACGAGGTTGGAGGCCCGCTCGGCGGCGGTCTTGATCTCGGCGATGTCGTCCTGCGCCGGGTCGTCGTCGTCGAGGCGGACGGAGGTCAGGGAGGCGAAGCCGAGGATCCCGGTGAGGACGTTGTTGAAGTCGTGGGCGACGCCGCCCGCGACCCGCCCGACGGCCTCCATCTTCTGTGCCTCGCGGAGCTGGGCCTCGAGATCCCGGCGCTCGGTGAGGTCGCGGGCGAAGCCGACGACCTTCTCGACCGCGCCGTCCTCGCCGTGGAGACCACGCATCCGGTGCTCGGTCCACACCACCGAGCCGTCCCGGCGCACGAGCCGGACCTCCACGGAGGTGGGCTCGTCCACACGGCGGAGCGCGTCCTGGAACCGCTCCGAGTCGTCGGGGTGGAGGACCGGAGGGAAGGCGTCGTGCGACAGCGTGGTGAGCTCCTCGGGCTCGTAGCCCACGAGCTCGTACACGCTCGGGCTCACGAACTCGATCCGGGGCTCCGGCTCGAGGCGCATCAGGTAGACGGTGTCGGGTGCCAGCTCGGTCACGAGGCGGAGGTGCACCTGGACCTGGCGGTGCGCGACCTCGGCCTCCTCGCGTGCCCGCTTCGCGGCGCTCGCGTCGAGCGCTCGGTGGACGACGTGGGGGAGCCGGTGGAGCTCGTCCTTGAGCACATAGTCGGCGGCGCCGCGCAGCACCACCTCGGCGGCGCGGCGCTCGCCGATGGATCCCGAGACGACGACCACGGGCACGTGGGGACAGAGGACGTCACGCACCTCCAGCGCCCGGAGCGCGTCGAAGCTCGGGAGCGTGTAGTCGACGAGGACGAGGTCGTAGTCACCGGTCTCGAGCGCCCGCCGGTAGCTCCACTCGTCGGAGGCGACCGCGCAGGTGCAGTCGAGCTCGGCGCGCGCGAGCACGTGGCGGATGAGGGCGGCGTCGTCGACGACGTCCTCGAGGATCAGCACCCGGGTGGGCTGGATCTCATCCATCGCGGGCCACCGGGAGCAGGGGCTCGTTGATGAGCAGCCAGTACATGCCGATGGTGCGGGTCGCCTCCGTGAACTGCTCGAAGTCGACCGGCTTGACGATGTAGCTGTTCACGCCGAGCTGGTAGGTCTCCACCATGTCGTTCTCCTCGCGCGAGGAGGTGAGGACCACGACGGAGACGTACCGGGTGCGCGGGTCGCCGCGAATCTCGCGGAGGACCTCGATCCCGTCGACGAGCGGCAGCTTGAGGTCGAGCAGCACCACCCGGGGCAGGTTGCGCTCCGAGCGCTCGCTGTAGCGGCCGGTGGCGAAGAGGAACTCGAGCGCCTCGGCGCCGTCGCGCACCACGTGGACCTTGTTGGCCATGTGGCTCACCGCGAAGGCGTGCATGGTGAGGTCGACGTCGTCCTCGTCGTCCTCGACGAGGAGGACCTCGACGGCGCGGTCGGTCATGGGTGCTCCTCGGGGTCGGGCACGGTGAAGCAGAACGTGGCGCCGCCGTCGGGCTCGGAGGCGGCCCACACCTCGCCGCCGTGCATGTGCACGATGCGCTGGACGGTCGCCAGGCCGATCCCGGTGCCCTCGTAGGCATGGCCATGGAGGCGCTGGAAGACCCCGAAGAGCTTGTGGACGTAGGCCATGTCGAAACCGACGCCGTTGTCCGCGACGGAGTAGGCGCGGCGCTCGGGGTCCCACCCGATCTCGACGCGCGGCCCCTCGACGTGCTGGGTGTACTTGAAGGCGTTGTCGACGAGGTTCGCGACGACCTGCCGCAGCAGGCCCTGGTCGCCGAGGGCCTCCGGGAGCTCGCTTACCTCGACGTCGACGGAGCGTCCGTCGGCCTGCGGGTCGAGGTCGTCGAGCACCTGCACGACGAGGTCGCGCATGTCGACGCGGTGGCGCTCGAGGGACCGGCGGGAGGTCCGGGAGAAGCGCAGGAGGTCGTCGATGAGCCGCCCCATCCGCTGGGCGGCCTGGCGGACTCGCTCGAGGAGCGCACGGGCCTCGTCGTCGAGCCCCTCGGCGTGCTCCTCGACGAGGATCCGCGTGAACCCGTCGATCGAGCGCAGCGGAGCGCGCAGGTCGTGCGACACGGAGTACGCGAACGCGTCGATCTCCTCGTGGGCGCGGTCGAGCTCCGCGGTCCTCGCACCCATGTGGCGCTCGAAGTCGACGTGTGCCGCTCCGACCTCCTGCTCGACCGCCTCGCGCTCGGCGAGATCCGCGAGCCGGTGGGTGTCGGTCACGTCGGTTCCTACCCCGACCACGGCCCCGGTCTCGACGCCCGTCAGCGACCAGCGGACGTGTCGCTCCCGACCTTCGCCGTCGTGCATGCGGACCTCGGCGTCCGAGGGCACGCCCGGCTCACGCCGCGCCGCCACGAGGGCCGACCGGAGGGCTGAAGCGTCGGCGGCGTCGAGGAAGGAGCGGCCCACCTCGACCTGGTCGAAGGAGGCGCAGTCGGGGCTCGTGCGGCGCACACCGTCACGGGCGTCCACCTCGATGGCGAGCACGCCGCGCAGGCCGAAGAGGAGGTCTCCCCCGGCGAGGCCGGGAGGAGCGGTGGTCTCGTACATCACTCCGAATGGTACGGATCCACGCGGGCTGGGACATCCGGGAATTGCCCGCGTTTTGTGTTGTGGAAAAACACCCGTTGACTTGGGACCTTCGACCTACCAGTTGTTGTGGGACCTTCGACCCACCAGGTCAACGGATGAGCCCGGTGTCGAGCGCGAAGCGCACCAGGTCGGCTCGGCTCTCGAAGTCGAGCTTGCGCATGATGCTGGCCCGGTGGGTCTCCACGGTCCGGACCGAGAGGTGGAGGAGCTCGCCCACCTCGATGTTGGTGTGGCCGAGCGCCACGAGGCGGAGCACCTCCCGCTCGCGTCCGGTGAGCTGCTCGGCGTCGCGCGCGTGACTCGCGTGCGTGCCCACGAGGGGGCCCAGCGACGGCTGGAGGTAGGGGCGGCCTTGCACGACGTCCCGCAACGCGTCGAGCAGCTCGGTGCTCGCGACGTGCTTGAGGACGTAGCCGCTCGCCCCCGCGGCGAGGGCGTCCCGCACCTCCTCGCCCACGTCCACCATGCTGAGCACGAGGACCGGCGCTCCGTCGAAGTGCTCCTGGAGCGCTTTGACGAGGCCGGCTCCCTGGGCGTCGCCGAGCACGAGGTCGGCGACGATCACGTCGACCTCGGAGGTTGCGACCTCCAGGGCCTCGGCCAACGCTCCGGCCTCCGCGGCCACGGCGAAGTCCGGCTCCCGCTCGAGGAGCAGCACGACGCCCTCTCGGACGATCGCGTGGTCGTCGACGATGAGGACCCGATGCTTGTGGAGGCGGCCGTGCCCGTCGCCCCCCGAACGCTCAGCCACGGGACGACTCCACCTCGAGAACGGGGACCCCCAACTCGACGGTCGTGCCGCGACCGGGTGCGCTGTCCACCGTCAGCTCCGCTCCGACGCTGCTCGCCCGCTCGCGCATCCCCTCGAGTCCGGTGGCATGGGGTTCCTCCGCCGCTCTCGGAGCCGCGGTGTCGAAGCCCACGCCGTCGTCGCTCACCGTCAGGCGGAGCCATCCGCCTTCCCGGACGATCGTCAACCGCACCGTGGAGGCCTCCGCGTGGCGCACCACGTTGGTGATCGCCTCCTGCGCGACCCGGTAGATCACCGCCGCGTCGCTGTCGCCCAGACGCGGGAGCTGCTCGCCGGCCTCGAAGCGCACGTCGAGGCCGACGGCGTCGCGGACCTGCTCGGCGAGGTGCGCCAGAGCTCCGACGAGGCCTCGGCCTTCGACCTCCCTGGGGAGCATGCGCCAGGTGATCGCGCGGCTGGACTCCATGGCCGCGCCGAGCAGCTCGACCAGGCGGTGGGCTCGCCCCCAGGCGTCCGCGCCGTCGAACCGGTCGGCGAACCACCGCGCGTACAGCGACGCCGAGACGAGGACCTGGCCCAGGTCGTCGTGCAGCTCCCGCGCGATCCTGCTGCGCTCCTCGTGCTCGACGCGCAGCAGCCGCTCGAGGAGGTGCTCACGCTCTCGGTCGACGAGTCGCAGCTCGGCGACCGTCTCCTCGAGCTGCTGCTTGGTCTGCACCGTCTCGGTGACGTCGACGGCGAGCCCGACGGCCCCCACGGTCTCGCGGCCCCGGTGGAGGGGCTCGACCTCGCACTGCCAGGTGCGCCGGAGCCACTCGAAGGTGCCCGACCACCGGTGACCGGCGAGCGCCTCGTGGTGGGCGGCCACGACCAGCTCGGGGAGCGCGACCCGCTCGCCCAGCTCGGTCAGCGAGGTGCCGGTCAAGCTGCCCACCCGGAGCCCGAGCGCACGCAGGATCCGGCCGGACGTGCTGGTGAACACGAGGTCGTGGTCGACGGTCCAGATCCCGGCGGGAACCTGGTCGAGCAACAGCGCGAGGTGCGCCTCCTGGTCACGCAGCTCCTCCTCGGCCCGCCTGCGCTCGGTGACGTCGCGCAGGATCGCGAGATGGCTGCCCGGCAACACGTTCGCCACGGCGCGGAACTCCACCTGGAGGATTCTGCCAGACGAGTGCCGGACGGGGAACTCTCCCTCGGCGAAGCCCTGATCGAAGAACGTCCGCCACCACGCCTCGAGCTCTCCCGGCGCGCCCGCGCTCAGGTGGCCGGTGCGAAGCGACAACAGCTCGTCACGGCTCCGGCCGACGAGCTCGCACATGGCCGGGTTCACCGTGACGTACCGGCCCTCGTCGTCGATGAGCACGATGGCGTCGAGCGCGTGCTGGAAGACCCCCTCGAGCAGTTCCGCGCTCGTCGACGCGCGCGCCATCTCAACACTGTCCCAACCGGAATGTCCCGACCTCATACCGCGGTCGTACCGTCACCATCAGTGTGACGGTACCCGAAACACTCCAGTGTGGTGGCGACACCCCGTGGTCACGCAACCACCATCGACACAATGCTCGATCAACAACGCGGTGGATTTCAGGACCGTAGCGCACCCACGAGCGCGCGATCGCGTCCTCCGAGAACGTCGAGGACGTACTGCACGAGTGGTCAGGAACGGTGTCGCTCTCGCGCCGGCGGTGCAGCGCTGGGATGCGTCCTTGACCTTCGACCCCACTCGAAGCCATAGGGTCCGCGTGAGCGCGACCACGCCCCTGCACGCGCCCGCGGAAGGTGACGCCACCCATGCAGGTGTTCTTCGACTACACGTGCCCGTTCGCCCACAAGGCCCACCACTGGCTCGAGGCCGCCGGAGCCGCCTCGGACGCCGAGTGGCGGATCTTCTCCCTCCTCGAGCACAACTACCGGGGTGACGGGCCACCGGTGTGGGAGCTCGAGGAGCGCCGGGACGACATCTCGCTGCTGATCTTCGCCGGCCACAAGCTCGTCGAGCGCGAGCGCGGCGACCTCGACACCTACCGGCGCGCCGTGTTCGAGACCTGGCACGAGACCGACGAGCGCCTCGACCTCGACGGGATCCTGGCGATGGTCGAGAAGTCGGGTGTGGCCGGCAGCGAGGACGCCATCCGGGAGGTGTTCTCGGATGCGCTGGCCGACCACGACGAGGCCCGGGACCTCGGCATCTTCGGCTCCCCCACCCTCGTGTTCGGCGAGGGGCGCGTCGCTTTCGTCAAGCTCACCGCGCCGCCGACCGGCGACGAGGCGCGCAGCCTCCTCGGGCAGGTCGAGGAGCTGGCCGGCCGGCCGGAAATCCTCGAGATCGACCGTCCCCAGCGCCCCCGCTCCGCCGGGAAGGGCCCCACGATCCCGGTCAGCGAAGCCTGAGCGATCGCTCAGCCAGGCTCGACCTCGTCGCCGTCGGCTGTGCCCTCGCCGGCGCCGTCGTCACCGCCGTCGACGGGAACCGGTGGGCCGGCGTGGTCAACATGGCCGGCGTGGTCGGGATGGCCCGCATGGCTGCCGCACGCGTCGCCTTCCCACGCCTCGCGGCCCTCGCGGAAGGCGAGCCAGGCGATGCCGAGCGCGGCGAGCGGATCGGCCCACCACCATCCGACGGTGGCGTTGAGCACCAACCCGGCGAGGAGGATGGCAGAGAGGTAGGAGCACAGGAAGGTCTCGGCCGAGTCGGCCAGCACGGTCGCGGAGCCGAGGGCGCGCCCGGTGCGCCGCTTCCCCCACGCCAGGGCGGGCATGACGGCGAGGGAGATCGCGGCGAGGACGATCCCGACCGTCGACTCGCCCGCTTCGCCGCCGAACCCGGCGAGGTCGCGGGCGGCCTCGGCGGTGACGTAGGCGGTGAGGACGAAGAAGCTGACCGCGATGAGGCGCAGCGCCCGCCGCTCGCGCTCCTCGGAGCCGTGCTCGACGCCGCGCAGCTCCCACACGACCACCGAGGCGGCGAAGACCTCGATGGTGGAGTCGAGGCCGAAGCCCACCAGCGCGATCGACCCGGCGGCGAGGCCCGCGGCGACAGCGACGACCGCCTCGATCACGTTCCACGCGATGGTGGCGTACTCGAGTCGCAGCGCCCGGCGTCGCAGGACCGCGGGTGCGGGGGCGCTCACCGGCGCCGCCCCCGCAAGCCTGCTCCACCGTCGGCGTCAGCGCCGGCCTCGCCCTGTGGGCGCCGTGTCGGGCGACGTCTCATGGCGACCACGCTACGGGCTCCAGGCGACGGGATGGACAAGGCGAGCGCACGCTGAGGCCCGATCGGAGGCGCCGCAGTCCCCCGGGTGGTTCCGACACGGGGTGCCGGCGCGGATCAGTAGTCGTAGAGGGCGTAGTCGTTGAGGAGCTGGCGACCCCAGAGCGACGCGCGCTCGACGTCGGTCAAGCGGGCAGCGTCGGCTACCGCGTCCCACTGGCCCCTGACGACCTCGATCTGGTGGTCGATGATCTCGCGCGCTTCGTGCGGTTCGAGATGGTATGTGTGGGAGTGCTCCACGCAACCGATGAGCTGGCTCATCCGGTACCCGTCGTCACCGATCTCCATGAGCTGGCGCGTCTCACCCCCTGCACGGGGCTGAGGGCAGATGTCGTACGCCGGCGTGAGGGTCAGCATCTCGCCATCCCAGAAGGCCGCGTGGTTGCGGGGATGGTCGTCGTTGTTGCCGACGAGGATGTTGAAGGTGATGCGGGAGAACAGCTCACGCAAGGTGCCCGGAGCGTCGGTGAACCGCTGGCGGACGATGTGCGCGAGCTGTGCGTAGCTCGCGCCGAAGAGGGCGTCACGTTCGGTGAGAGCGAGGATCGTGAGCGCGGACACCATCGCCCTGCGGGTACCGTCGCCCGGCCGGTCGAAGCGTTCGACCAGCAGGACGTCCTTGCCGTGGGCATACGTGAGGTCGACGGGCGCCACACCGAGTCCGGCCATGCGCGCCAGTTCCATGGCCGCGAACTCCGCCTTCACGACGGGGTACGTGTCGGTCGTCGACGAGAACTTGGCGATGAGCTGGCGGTTGCCGTCGCGCACCAGCGCCTTGGGGCGCGCCCCACCGACGCTGCTGCCGTGCAGGAGCGCCTCGGCGAGGTCGGGAGCCAATCGGGCGCCGGCCTCGACCCGCTCCGCCGATTCCGCGAGCTCGGTGAGCGTCGCGTGCTCCGTGACCCGTGGCCGGTACACGTCGGGGGACGCCTGGAAGTCGAGGGCGCCGATGCGGTCGGATCCCGACTCCAGGAGGAACGTGAGCAGGCCCGGATCGGTTCTACCGGCGTCGCCTCTGGATGCCCGCCGCGCCATGACGACCCTCCGGCCCCACGCGTCCGGCCCCGCGTCCGCGATGCAGCCGGCGATCTGCCCGGTGCGCGGCACGATCGGTCCGACTTCCAGAGGAAGCTCGGGCTCGTACAGCGGGATCGCGTCGTCGCGCCCGAGGTAGCTCCGGGCGTAGGTGAACGTGACGGCGTCCCCGACCGGTTCGAGCACACCCGCGACGACGGGATCGGTCGCGCCGGGAAGCCACACCCAGACGTAGGCCTCGGTCGGTTCAGAAGTCATCGTGCACCCGGTGCGGCTTCCGCACGGTGTTGGGCAGCAGGGCGAGACGGTCGTCGATCCGCGCCGCCTCCACGCGGCGGCGGTCGGGATCGTCGCCGAACAGCGGGACCCCGAGGATGGCCGCTGCTTCGAAGGCGACGCCGAGACCCACCGTCACATCGCCGCGCTCCACCTTGCGGATCGTGCGTGCGTCGACCCCGACGCGCTCCGCGAGCTCGTCGAGGGTCATCCGCCGCTCGCGGCGAGCAGCAGCCACCCAGCCGCCGAGCAGCCGGGCCGCTTCGAGCGTACGTGGGGAGTACGGACGTCGGCGCTTCATGGTGCTCATTATAATGCTTCTGCCACTAAGCCAATAACATTTTATTGCGCTTTCCGTCCCGCATGGCCACTGGTATGTCACCGCGCCATCGGACAGCGAAGCGCACCCACGTCGAACCGTGAGCGAAACGGCCAAGCGGCGGAAGCGCCGCTGGATCAGGAGCTCCGCAGCGTGCGCGGCCCCTGGCCGCTGACGCGACGCTATTCAAGCGCGAGGCCGTTTCCTTGAATAAGGGCGTCCGCTACTGAAACGGGCTTGAACAGGCGCCAAACGCTGTCCTACCGGGTCGCCGCGGTCGTGGCCCCGAGAAGCCGGAGACCGCACGGGCCGAGGCCCGCGCGGCGCTCGTCTGCTTCAAGGAGCTCGGCGCCGGCCTCCGGACCGGAGCTGACCGCTGCACGGGTCAGTCCCCGACTGCTGAAGCACCAGGTCGACAACCCTCACGTCGCTGGCAGCACATTTGTCGTTCGCACGATAACATTCACAGCATGAATGCTTATTGCCTCAGAGCCCTCACAGACTGGATGGCGTGATGGCTACGTGGAGACCCAAGCCGGAGGACCTCCAGAGAGTCTTCGAGGAGCAGAACCCGTGGCACCGCACCGGGGAGGTACCTGTCCGCCTGGCCCGCGAGGTCGAGCGGCCGCTCGCCCGGCTGCTGTGGAAACGGCTCCGCAACGACGATCCACACCGCTTCCAGATCGTCCTCGGTCCACGGCGCGTCGGCAAGACCACGACGCTCTACCAGACGGTGCGTCACTTGATCAGCGATGGTGTCTCTCCGAGTCGGATCTGGTGGCTCCGTCTGGACCATCCCCTCCTCCTCCAGGAGGATCTCGGTGCTCTCGTCCGACACGTGCTCTCGCAGACCGACGCGACCCTTGACCAGCCCGCGTACCTGATGCTCGACGAGCTCGTCTACACCGACTCCTGGGACCTGTGGCTCAAGACGTTCTTCGACGACGGCTGGCCGGTCCGAGTCGCGGCGACGTCGAGCGCCACCGCCGCCCTCCGTGAGCGAAGGCGGGAGAGCGGCGTCGGACGTTGGTCCGAGCAGCACCTCACGCCCTACGTGTTCGACGAGTTCCTGGAGCTGACCGGCGAAGACGTCGACCTCGACGCCGGCGCCACGCTCGCCGACACGATCCGGTCGCTCCCGGCAGGCCAACGCACCGACGCCCGACTCGAGACCTGGCGGCGCGCCTTCATGCTCGTGGGCGGATTCCCCGAGCTGCTCACGCGGCGCGGTGACGGCGACCAGGACGAGGCCAGCCGACTGCTCGAATCACAGCAGGTCCTTCGAGCCGATGCGGTGGAGCGCGCCGTCTACAAGGACATCCCCCAGTCGTTCGGGCTCGAGAGCCCGATGATGCTCGAGCGACTGCTCTACGTGCTCGCTGCGCAAGTGACGGGGATCCTCTCGCCCACCAGCATCTGCAGCGATCTCGGGCTCTCCCAGCCGACGTTCGATCGCTACCTGAGCTATCTCGAGCAGGCCTTCCTCGTCTTCACGCTTCCGAACTACTCCGGCAACGAGTCAGCGGTACAACGGCGCGGCCGGAAGCTCTACTTCGTCGACGGGGCGGTCCGGAACGCCGCGTTGCAGCGCGGCCTCGCACCGCTCGACGACCCGGTAGAGCTCGGACTGCTCCTCAAGAACCTGGTCGCTGCGACGCTCCGGTCACTCGCCCTGCACTCCGGGGTCCGGCTCCACCACTGGCGCGAGCGGAACGACGAGGTCGATGTCATCTACGACCACCCCGACGAGCCGCTCGCCTTCGAGGTGGGCTCATCGCCGCAGCACTCACGCGCCGGCATGAGAGCGTTCATGGAGCGCCACCCTCGGTTCGAGGGCCGCTGCTACATCGTCGCCCCGCGATCCACCGTCGCCCATCCGGAGTCGATGGCCGAAGGTGTCGGCACGCTGCCGCTCGACCTCTTCCTGCTGTGCGCAGGCGTCCAAGCTCGTGACGCGCTCGAACGCGCTCTCGGCCTGTAGCCGAGGCGGCCCTGCGCCTCTTCCCGCCGCCCAGCCCCCGGCGGATCAGGCGTATGACAGCGCCTCGGGGACAGCGCTGACCGAGCTCGGTCGTCACGTTGGCGGGATTCGTGGTGGCACACGACCTGCGGGGTGGACCGAACCCGTTCCCCGTGATCCGATAGCAGCGCGCGGCTGGACCTCGGCCGGCCGCTCGGCGAAAGGAGCTCGCGTGAAGTTCGACCGTGAAACCTTCGTGGACGAGTGCCGACGCGCTCTGGCCGAAGACGCGCAGCAACTCGCCGTCCGTGAGGTCGTCGAGCGTGCGGTCAGCGAGCCCGCCGCCGTGGAGAACGAGTTCGGCGTTGCTGACGGTTGGCGGATCGACGTCCTCTCCAACGATGACGACCTGACCGTCATGCACTTCGTGTGGCCTCCACAGGTCGACCTGTTCCCGCACGAGCACAAGATGTGGTCGACGGTCGGGATCTACGGGGGGTCCGAGGACAACACGTACTACCGGCGCACGGGAGATTCGATCGAGGTGAGCGGTCACAAGCGTGGAGAGGTCGGCGAGGTCCTCCTGCTCGGCGCCGACGGCATCCACTCCGTGAAGAACCCGACACGGCAGTGGACGGCGGCTCTCCACGTCTACGGCAGCGACTTCTTCGCTCATCCGCGGCTCCAGTGGGATCCGGAGACCGGGGAATCGAAACCGTTCGATGTTCAGAACGCACGAGCTGTTCTCGCCGCCGCGGATGCGCAAGCTCGAGCGGACGGGATCGTCTGACACCCCGGCGTCGTCGCCCACTGATCGAACCACAATGCTTAGCCGTTCCCATGGGCTGGGTCGGATGGTTCTGATCGCGTGGGTCGGGCTCGATTTCGGCCATCTCCCGGAGGAGCAGATCGCCGAGCCGGAAGACGGCGAGCACCTCAACGAAGCAAGCGTACGGGGTCACCTGGCACCCATCTTGCACGAAAAGGTCCTGTACCTCCTCGCCGGTCTCGTCGTCAACCCTGACCGCGAGGGAGAACGGCGAGGACATCGAACGTCGGCCGGATGAGCAGCCCTACCCGGCCCGGCTCGTGCTCGGGATGTGCCGCCTCGGCCCTCTGCACGTCGCCATTCGTGACAACCATTCGTGACAACATTGACGCAGACGAGTTCGTCGTTGAGACCGCCTACCAGCCGGACCCGGAGCTTTGGCAGCCGGACTCCAGACCCGCAGGACGAGCCGATGAAGTGCATCGTGTGCCATAACGGAGACACCCAGCCGGGCACCACCTCGGTGACCTTCCACCGCGACGGTCAGACCGTCGTGGTGAACGAAGTTCCGGTGGACGTGTGCGAGAACTGCGGAGAGGCATACGTCGCTGAAGACGTCACGGCGCAACTGTTGGAGATCGGTGCTGATGCCCGAAGGGCGCAGGCCCAGGTTCTTGTCCGGGACTTTGCGCCGGCAGCCTGACGTCGGCAAAGAGACGCTGTTCTTCGATCGGCAGCATATCGGCCGATGCCCTCACATGCCAGCAAACCCCTGCTGACCAGGGGTTTCGCGGTGGGCGCGGGGGGACTTGAACTTCGATCGGCGCCGTCTCGGCCGATGCCGCCTGGTGCCGAATCGTGCCTCTGACCAGCACTTTCGCGCGACTGCCATGTCGGGCCGTGTCGCCGTCTACCCCCGGACTTCTACCCGTCGGGTAGAAGTCCGGGTAGAAGTCTCGAGAGCGGTGGGGCCGTAGGGTCGGCGCGTCGTGCCGGCGGCGCGCGGGCTCCGCAGCGGACTCCGCACGACAGCGACACCCGACTCGGAGGGCTCACTATTCAAGCGCGGGCCTATTTTCTTTAATAAGAGCGTCCGCTACTGAAGCGGAGTTGAACAGGGCGCTTCCGGGCTCGGGATGACACACAGGCGGGTGTGGGCTTCCCCCGAAGCCCAGACCCGGAAAATTCACGTTGTTTCAGGAATGCTGCTGTACTGAACCCTCGACGGGTCAGACGTGGATGCTCCTGTTGCGGAACAGGCCGTACCACCAGGCTCGGGCGACCTCCCTGATGCGCCACCAGCCCCGCGGATAGTTGGCGCGGTCGAAGCGGGCAAAGTGCCGGTACAGGTCCGAGTAGGTGATCTGGTGGGACACTGGTTCCTCGGGGATCTCGTAACAACCGAGGATGTGGCCGACGATGCTCTTGGACTGGACCCCCGCCAAATACAGGGTCGACGACGTGCTGCTGTCGAGCAGGTCATCCCGAGGAAGAACAGATTCGGGTGGTCGCGGGAGCGGGCCAAAGAGCCGAGCTTCGGGAACAGCGCGTCAAGCGTGCCGATGTCGCGGTACTCGGCGAGGCCCAGGTGGTCGAGATCGATCCGGTATCCGGTGGCCCACAGCACCGGGTCGGTCGTGAAGCGCTGGCCGTCGTCGAGCACGACCTGCGGCCGTCGATGCACCGGATCTCGCCCCGGTGGCGGGTGAGGTGGTCGAAGACCTCGGTCATCACCGACCGACCGGGGGCCAGCATGCGTTGGTCGGCGTCGAAGGGCTCGTCGAGCTCGATCCCCTCAAGCCCAAAGTGCTCGTACTCGGTGTGTACAGGCCTCGGAGTGGCGATGTGACGATTCGCCATCCCCTCGGCGGCAAGCAGCACGATACGGGCACGCTGCGCCTGGCGCTGCGTGCTCGTCTTGGCACGCACCCGCCGCTCCAGCTCAACCCGCTCGTCCTCGGTGATCTCCAACGCCGACACGCTCCACATACTGACCTCACTGAGATCGAGGAAGTAGGACCACCGGTGAACTACACATGTGTAACTACTGTGGGGATGCACTAGGTTCACTTCCATGGGGCTGACCTCGTTCGCGCTCCACGACCTCGGCTGGCACGCCTTCCAGCAGCTCTGTCACACGATCCTGCGAGAAATCCTCGGTCAGACAGTCACGTCGTTCCTCGATACAAACGACGGTGGTCGCGACGGCACGTTCACCGGTCGCTGGATCCCGGAGGCCGGGACTGTGTGGGAGGGCGAGTTCGTCGTGCAGTGCAAGCACACCGCCCGTCCAGGGCACACGCTGACGGTCTCCCAGCTGCGGGAAGAGTTCAACAAGGTCGAGGCGCTCGCTGCCGCCGGGCGGTGCGACGTCTATCTGCTGATGACGAACGCCGGTGTCACCGGTGAGACGGAGCGCCTGATTGTCACCGAGGTCGCACGGCGCGGGGTTAAGCACGTCGCCGTGTACTCGTCCACCTGGTTCAACCAGCAGATCTCCGAGCACGCGCGGCTTCGGCGCCTCGTCCCGCGTCTGTATGGCCTGGGTGACCTGACACAGATCCTCGACGACCGCGCGTACCGCCAAGCCCGGGCCGTGCTCGACTCCATGCGACCCGATCTGGCCAAGCTAGTGCTGACCGGTACCTACCACCGCGCGGTGAGGGCGCTCGCGGACAACAGTTTCGTACTTCTCCTCGGCGCGCCCTCCGCCGGCAAGACGACGATCGCCGCGCAACTCGCGCTCGGGACCGCCGACGAGTTCGAGACTGCAGTCGTGAAGCTCGACACGATCGGCGACCTCCAGGACCGTTGGAACCCCGATGAGCGTCAGTTGTTCTGGCTCGACGACGCCTTCGGGGCGACCCAGTTCGAGCGCTTCCGGGCATCATCGTGGACCACCGCGACGCCGCGCGTCGCAGGTGCGATCGATGCCGGCAGCATGTTCGTCCTAACCTCCCGCGACTACGTGTTGCGGGCGGCCAGAAGATTCCTCAAGGTGGGCGCCTTCCCGCTTCTCAACGAGTCGCAGGTCGTAGTCGATGTCGCCGATCTCACCGGGACCGAGCGCCGGCAGATCCTGTACAACCACCTTCGTCACGGCGGCCAGCCGAACGTCGTCGTCGCTCAGATGCAGCCCCACCTTGAAGACGCCGCGGACCACCCGGGATTTACTCCCGAGCTTGCCCGACGGCTCGCCAACCCCATCTTCACGGCACAGCTCCGAGCTGGCGATCCCGGCTCGATCGCTGACTTTTTCGCCCGGCCGAGCACCTTCCTCCACGACGTCATGCTCGGACTCGGCACGGACGCCCAGGCTGCGCTCGGCCTCATCTTCATCCATCACAACTGGCTCCCGAGTCCGATCCAAGTCACCGACGAGAGCACCGACCTCCTTACCAGGCTCGGGAGCGACCTCGGCGGAGTCACGCAGGCGCTTGACACACTCAAGGGAAGCCTCGTCGAGAACATCACCCGCGACGGGCAGCAAGGCTGGGTTTTCGCCCATCCCACGATGGTCGACGCCTACGCAGATCTCCTGCGCACACCCGAGCTGCTCCACCACTTCATCACCGGTTTCCCACTCGACGTCCTCCTGCGCGAGGTCACCTGCGGGGATGTCGGGTTGAAGGGTGCGGTGGTAGTGCCCACTCCCCACTACCGCGCCATGCTCAACCGCCTCGACGAGCCTCTTCCGTCGGACGGAGAGGCGCGGTGGCGAACGCGTGACAGGCGAACCACCTTTCTCGCCACCCGGTGTGACCGTGCGTTCCTCGAGGCTTGGCTCGCGCGGAACCCCCTCGAGCCTGAGCGCCTTGCCGACCCAGGGCTGATGCTGGAAGCCGACGTCGACAACGAACTCGCAGCGAGGCTGATCGACTACCGGCTCTTCCCCGAACACCTGCGCTCCAAGTTCGTGAAGGAGCTCATCGAGTACTGCGTCACCGGCGTCGATCCGGCGGTCTTGTGGAACGAGCGTCTGCGGTCGACCCTCAGCGAGGCCGAATACCGGACACTCCTCGAACGCGTGCGAACGGAACTGCTCGCGGACCCCCATTCGGCAATCTTCAACCACACCCAAGGTTGGGACTCCAGCAGCGACCACGGGAGCCCGGAGTCTGCAGTCGAAGGGCTGCGGACGCTCGTCGAAGCCATTCCGGACCTCTTCCCCGCCGACCCGAGCATGCGGAGCGCTGCGGCCAGGCTGGACCGGAACCTCGACGACTGGGTGAACGACCAGGAGTGGGACGAGCCGTCCAGTGGCCGGCGCTCTCCCGACCTGGCGGCGGATGCAACCATGAGCCCCGCAACAACCTCGGACCGCAGCGTGTTCGATGACCTCCTCAATGGCAGGGATGCCCGTCGCGTGAGGCCTGCGACCGACTCGGATACCGGGAGGATGGAACCTAGCCGGAGACGGCAACGGCGCTGAGTGGCGCCTCCATACCTGTGCGGTTGTGCCTATGAGGTTGCCAGGCGTGACCAAATCGTGACCACGAGGCCCGGGGCACCTGTGCGCTTCCGACAATCCCAGTGTGACGAGGCTGTCGCATGAATGTCGGCCATCCACCTGGCTCCGCGCGATCGGCGTGTCGACCCGTGTCGCCGTCCTACCCCTGGGCTTCACGCGGTGAAGTGGCGTGGGGCCCATCGGTCAGCGTCGTACAGACCTGCGTCAATGATCTCTCCGCAGAACGAATCCCACAGGGCAGCACGCTCCTGAGGTGCCAGCGAACTCTCGCGGAGTTCCGTGTACTGAGCGACGATCGGGGCCGTGCGCTCCCACCGCGACTCGGCCCGTGTCGCGAGGGACTCAGCGCCCTCGACAGGTCGGTAGATCGTCTCCCGGAAGAAGCGGGTCACGCGACTATTGGCCGAATCGGGATCCTCGATGAGGGTTGCGTCGTGGAAACCAAGTTCGCGCGTGACGTCGGCGAAAGCGTCGACGTTGATGCTGGCTCGAGCCGTCCCGGCGTTGTGAAACCACTGAGTACCCGTCTGATGAGCGAGAGCGCCGATGTCCTTGAAGAAGCGGAAGGTGATGTAGTGGACGCGGCGTGCAACAAGCACCGGCACTACGTGAGGGTGGGTACCAAGTTTCGCGAGAAGATCCCAGGTCTCGTCGTCCCAGGGATAGAGCCAGCTCCGGATGTTCTTTACCTCCACAGCGAAGGGGATCAGTCCCGCGGCCGGGTTCACGGGATCTCGTGCCCAATAGCCAGCGGAATCGAGGGGACCGCCAACCGTGATGGGATCTCCCGCGATCTCAGTGACCCGGCCCGGCTCGATGATGGGCGGGACCCAGAGTGTGGATCCAGCGAGGCTCTTGATCGACGCGTGAACGACACGTTCGGCGACGGCGCCACAAAGGCGTGCATTCGCGGCCCACGCCAGGTAGGAACGGTAGCGGCGGCGCTTCGACGCGGCTGCCTTCCTCGCCTCTGTTGCCGTTCCAGAGGAGAGGGCGGGGCCATGCACCCACGCGGTGACCGACCGGCCCTGAAGTTCGGCTGGCTCTTCGACGAGGAGGCCTGCTTGTGCGAGACGGCGATGGGCGACGGTGAGGTGATGGGGCTGCGGTCCCCGGGCGGGTGGGACACTCCCGTCATGGTGTTGATGAACCCAACCGCGTTCAGCGAGCCAGGCTTCAGCCTCCGGCCGAACCACCGCGGTGCGTGCCTCGAGAAAGTGTTCGAGAACGTCGGTGGCGAGGTTCTGCCAGCCCTCCTGATCGGTGGGAAGCGGCATCGTTTCGTTTCACGCGCGCTGCGGGCGAGATATATAGGAATCTTTGCGGCAAGCAGGCATGGGAACAGGATGGCCGCCGGCGCCCGGGAATAGGTGGAGGTAGGCGGTGGCGGGGGGAGCGAGCGCGAAAGGGAGGGGCCGAGTGTGTCAGACCGGTGGGAGGATGTGCGGGTAAACGCTCCCACGATCATCGAAGAAGGAGGCCAGCAGGTGGTCGAAGGCGACATTGCGCTTCTGCTCGAAGATCTCCTCGTCGTAGGTCTTGGGGAGATCGTGGAGGGCCTGGCCAACGGCGACGTGCACCGCTGAACTCGATCGCTGGCGCTTCCGCGAGTCGAGTAGGAGCTTGTCGGTCACCGTCCCCAGGAGGTGTCGGGCGATCCCCTTGACGGTTTTGCGCTCCTCCGCGGTCAGATCGGGGCCCGGACACGTGAGGAGGTCAGAGATGAGCCCCAGGACAGGGTCCCGGTACTCGTGCGCCGTCAGCTTGGAGTTGGCTCGCAGCTCGTCGGCTGCCTCCCACAGACGTCGCTCGAGCTCCGCCAGATCAGTCGCCATGCCGGGGAGTTTGGCACGCAGTGCTCAATCGAGGAGAGGGAAGCTCAGCTCTCTCGCCCAGAGCGAGATGGGCCTCAGCGACGGAGTTGCCGTCCTTTGTCATCTCGCCGCATCGGTCGTTCCGGTCGTTCGAGTCGAGAACGTGTCCCCTTGGCATGGCGGGCGACCTCCCGCCATCGGTGCCGTCGGAGAGCATCATCAGGAGGCGGCCCGAGAGGATCGTGGTCATCGGTGACGCCAGCTTCGGCCCGGTAGCGCTCGATGCGCGAGGCGGCGTCGCGCCAGATCTCCCGACCGGGTGGCTCTTGGGGTAGCGGGCCGAGTGCGCTGACGAGGTACGGGGGCGGGAGGGCGGTGACCTCGTCGAGGCGCTCCCGGTGTGTCCGCGTGATGGCGGCGTCCACGGTTTCGGCGCGTTCGAGGTCTTCTGCGTAGGCGGCCAGGTACTCGCGATGCTCGAGCTCGCGGTCGTGCAGGGCGGCGAGTGCTCGGTCGATGTCGGTGAGTCGAGCGCGAGCTTGTCGGATGCGAGCTTCGGCCCAGGCTCGGCGGGCGCTGGAGCTCCGTCGGATGCCCCGCGCCTCGGCCTTCTCGGCGCGGGCGGCCTCGAGTCGGGCGAGCGCGCGCCGGCGGGCCTCGGTCAGAGCCCCGCGCTCGCGGCTGGGATCGGGTGGCGTGTTGGCGACGACGGGGGTGAGGCGTCGCTGCTCTGCGTGGAGGGCAGCGAGGCGGGCGGCCGTCCCGCCTCGGAGGGCGTCGATGGCGAGGTGCTTGCCGCGGCTCTTCTCGAGGGCGACGAGCATCTCCTCGTCCGGTTTAGGTGGACGAGGAGTCGCGTGGTGGTCGTCGGGGTCGGGGGCCTGGCCGCCGACGACGTAGAGGTGGTTGCTGTCGCGCCCCCGGCTCATGGCCGTGTAGCCCATCTCGCGATAGAGGGCGTCGGTGCCGAGCACGAAGGCCCGCTCGACCGTAGAGCCCTGCGCCTTGTGCACCGTGGTGGCGTAGGCGTGGGCGACGTGTCCTGCGTCGAGATACCAGGACGGCAGGGTGACGGTGGCGCCCTCGTGGGTGGCCAGGGTGAGGGTGCGGGCGTCGGGGTCGAGGCCGGTGATGTGCCCACGGGTGCCGTTGAGGACTCCGAGGCGGTAGGCGTTCTTGCGGCACATGATCTCGTCGCCGCGCTGGTAGGGCCGGTCGTCGACGACGAGCTCGGGGCCGTCGAGCTTGCCTGCCCGGATCATGCGGGCCCGGGCGCGGGCGTTGAGGTCGTCGACGTCGGACCGCCGTGAGGCGACCATCACCGCGGTGTCGCCGGTGAGGCGGGCCGCCCACCAGTCGGCGACCATCGCCTCGCGGGTCTCCACGGCGGTGTCGGCACGCACCACGCGGCCGTGGTCCTCGTAGGCGGTGACCGCAGCGTCGACATCGCCTTCCCGCAGCTCGGCGAGCGCGGCGCGCTCCCAGGCGTGGGGGGGGGGGGGGGGGTGCCGCCGGGGGGGCGGCCCCCCCCCGGCTGGGGTGGCGGGGGGCCACCCCCCCGGGGGGGGGGGGGGGGGGGGGG
>CAYTKN010000003.1:0-33373 GCA_964438505.1 uncultured Burkholderiales bacterium | reverse complement strand
CCGCCCGCCCGCCGCGGGCCGCGCGCGCCGCGCCCCCAGTCGTGGCGCTGCCTGCGGTTCTCCCGCAGGTGCAGCGCCCCGACCCGTGCTTCGATGCCGCGGAGCAACCCGCCGGCGTCGATCTCGGGGAGCTGGCGGGGATCGCCGACGAGCACCACCTTGGCTCCGGCCACCTCCGCCGCGCCGAGGAGCCGGGCGAGGGTGCGGGTGCCGGCGGTGGCAGCCTCGTCGACCACCAGCACGGACCCCGACAGCAGACCGCCGTGCTCCCCTTCGAGATCGCGGAGCAGCCGGGCGATGGTGGAGGAGGGGATCCCCGAGCTGGTCTCCAGCTCGGCGGCGGGTCGGGCAGCGACCGAGCAGCCGAGCACCTGGTGGCCTGCGGCCTGCCACGCCTCGCGGGCAGCGTCGAGGACGAAGGTCTTGCCGGCCCCACCGCGGCCGATGACCGCTTCGACACCGTGACCGGAACGACAGAGGGCCTCGACGACCCCGACCTGCTCGCTGCTGAGGCCGGCTCGCCGGGCGAGCACTCCCGCCAGGGCGTCGTCGCCGACCTCTCCCGCGCCCTCTCCTCGACGTTGCTCGACGGAGCGAAGCGCGGCGCGCTCGACGGCCAGCATCTCGGCGGTGGTGTGGAACGGGGCGCGGGTCTTGGAGCACTCGCCGGGGAGGTGGCGCACCTCGCGGCGGGCGAGGTAGGTGTCGGTCCACGCCTCGATCTCCTCGACGGTGGTGCCGTGGGGAAACGCTTCGGCGAAGCCACGGGCGGCGTCGTGGCAGGTGAAGACGCTCGCCTTCTCGGTGAGCCCCGCCGCGCTCGACAGATGCTCGGCCACCTCGTCGAGGGCCGCCGGAGTCGGAGCCTCGCGGCCGGCAACTCGATAGAGCAGGCCGGGGAGCGTGGTGGGGTCGAAACCGAACTCCTCGGCGCGGGCCTGCCATCCGGCGCGCAGCACATGGGCGTCGACCTGGTAGTCCTTCGCCCGCCGGGTGACCAGGGTGGCGACATCCGCGGCGCGCGCGGAGCGCTCGCCGCGCTCGGCCATGTGCGCTTCGATCTCCCGACGGCGCCGCGAGAAGTGGTCCCGGAGGTCCTTGTCGATCCCGGCGAGGTCGGCGTAGCCGTTGCGCACCGGTCCCCACTCGACCCCCAGCTTGTCCGTGAGCGTGGCCCGCAGGTGAGCGTCGTAGAGGAACCCGACGGTGCGAGCCAGGTGGTAGAGGGGGCGGGCGTCGAGGGCGCCCCACTCGCCGTCACTTCGCCGCGCCAGGTTGGCGACCAGCACGTGGGTGTGGAGATGCGGGTCGCCCGCCCGCGAGGTGCGGTGCCGGAACGCGGCGGCGATGAACCCCTCGATGCGGGTGCGCTCGACGCCGTTGTGGCCTCGGCGTGACCAGCCGCCGTGGCGCTCGAGGTACGAGAGGGCGACCTGCACTGCCTCCTCGTGGGCCGCCACCACGGCGGCGACCGCCTCCTGGTCGCCGAGTCCGTAGAGCAGGGACACGGACTTGGGGGCCTTGAAGCACAGGTCGAAGCCGGGTCGCCGACCGCGACGCTTGGTCGTCAGCTCGTCGCCGGTGCGCGGGTCGACGCCCGCCAGCACGGCGCGGAGATCCTCGGGCTCCACCCGTCCTGACAACCCCAACCGCTCGATGCCGGCGGCGACCCAGGAGCCGGGTGCCTCACCGTGTCCCAGGTAGTAGTCCTCGGCGCCCCGAGCGACGGCCTCCAGGTAGTAGTCGGCGCCTCCGCCCGCGAGGCGCCCGATGCTCAACACCCCGGCTCCCCACGCCCGGCGACGACCGTGTCGCCCACGTGCAGACACGGCCCGTCGCGCATCCCGCGATGCAAGTCTGTGTCGTGTCGAGGAGGGGTGCGGTGGGAGCGCGAGAGTCGTCTGGATGTGGGAGTGGTCGAGTGGGGGAGGATCGTGGGTGGCGAGTCGCTGGCGAGCGTCTTCGGTGGCGTCGCGGGGCGTGCGATCGGGGGAGCGAGGTCCGCGTGGTGATGGCGGGTCATCGGGTGGTCCCCGTGTCGCCCTCCCCGGACGCGGCGAACAGGCCGAGCTGGTCGTCTCCACCGCGGTCGCCCCGCGTCCGGCGGCGGGCCTGTGGACCGTCCGCTCGCTCTTCCCCGGACGTGACCGAGCGGCGCCGGGTCGGCACGGAGGTCGTGTCCGCTGTCGGTGGACGCGGCGCACCTTCGGGACAGGTCACGGAGAAGCCGGCGGGTGGTCGCACCACGTAGGAGGCGGGAGCGAAGCGCCCGGCGGATCGGGGCTGGTTCTGGCGGCGGAGGTAGCCGGCGTCCACGAGGCGCGACAGCACGCCCGCCGCGGTGTCTTTGGCCACGCCGAGCTCGGCGGCCATCGACCGCGCGCTCGTCGCCGCCACGAGGCGACCCCGTCGCTCCCTCGAGGCGCGCAGGGCCACCGCCACGAACGCCGCCGCCGGGAGGGGTCCGACCTTCGCGACCAAGCGGGTGTGTGCCGCGGCGTCGAGGGTCACCGCGACCCCGGAGCGGCGGCTCGCATCACGACCCGAGGGCGCCATCGCCGTGCGGGTCGACCGGCTCCTCGAGGAGACGGAGCAGCGCAGCGCGGGGCACCCGCAGGCAGCGGCCGAACGCCACGACGGGCAGACCCACCCGACCGTTCGTCTCGCGGAATCGGCGGGTCAGCTCGTAGGCGGTGCCACGCCCGATCCGCAACACCGCGGCGGCCTCCTCCACGGTGAGGACCTCCGGCAGCTCGTCCATCACGGGACCTCCTTCACCGGCACGCATCGGAACGAGAGCGCGCATCCCAATAGGCCGCTCGGAGGTGCGATTTCTCACGCGAGATCTGAGCGCTCTCGCCTGACGGCTGCGGCGCGTGCGGGAGCGAACCCTGAGATGCGTGTCCACTGCCCGGGGTCGTGTCGGTTGCACCCTTGCCTTCGAATCACAGGCGTGTCATTGTGCGGAGATCGGGCGCGAGGCCGCCCCGTCTTGTGGCCTCCCTGACATCTCGAGACGCGAGCGACCGGCCTGCGGGTCGGCGCCGGTCGGCAGATGAGGGAGGTCCGAGATGCGCGGCTCAGTGGTCAAGAGGGGCGACCGCTACTACGTCAAGATCGAGCTCGACCGGGACCCGGCGACGGGCAAGCGGCGCCAGAAGTGGCATTCGGGCTTCCGCACCAAGCGCGAGGCGGAGCGGGCGCGCGTGGATCTCCTCTCGAAGCTGGACCGGGGAGCGTACGTCGAACCGACACAGCAGACCCTCGGGGAGTTCCTCGAGGACTGGCTCAAGGCGATCGAACCCACCGTTCGCCGCTCGACGTTCGACTCGTACTCGCGCAACGTGCACAACCACGTGACCGCTCACATCGGCTCGACGCGGCTGATCAAGGTCGACGCGGGCACCCTCAACGGGCTCTACGCCCACCTCCTGGCCGCCGGCCGGCGACAGCCTTCGCGCACGGGTCGCGGCTACTCGGAAGCGGTCGTGGAGCGAGCGCTCGAGCTCCGAGCTGAAGGGCTCACATTGCGAACCACCGCGGAACGACTCCGGAGCGAGCTCGACGAGGCCGCCCACATCACCAAGGACACGCTCGGGTCGTTGCTTCGTCGCCGCCGGACGAAGCCGGCAGCTCCCGGGTCAGCACCGCTGGATCCGCGTACCGTCAGCTACGTGCACACGATCCTGCACCGGGCGCTCAAGGACGCCGTCCGCTGGGGGCGACTCGCCCGCAACCCGGCCGATGCCGCCGATCCGCCCCGCGGCGGGCAGAAGCCCGACGGCGTGCAGTCGTGGGACGCCGACACCTTGCGGGAGTTCCTCGCGGCATCGAGGACCTCCGGTGATCGTCTTCATGCCCTGTGGGTGTTGCTGGCCACGACCGGCATGCGCCGAGGGGAGGCGCTCGGTCTGCGCTGGTCGGACGTCGACCTCGAGGCCGGACGTCTCCGTGTGGTCCAGACCATCATCCAGGTGCGAAGCGAGGTCACCGTCGGCGAACCGAAGACGGCACGTGGCCGTCGACCGATCGCTCTCGATCCCGCGACCGTCACCGCCCTTCGTGAGCACCGGCACCGAATGCTCGAAGAGCGGATGCTGCTCGGAGCTGACTTCTCCGACGAGGACCTGGTGATCCACCAGCCCGACGGCTCCTGCCTCAAGCCTGACGCGGTCAGCGCCGTCTTCCTTCGCCGGGTCGAGCGAGCAGGCCTCCCCCGCCTCACCCTCAAGGGCCTCCGCCACACGTGGGCCACCCTCGCCCTCGAGCGAGGTGTCCACCCGCGGGTGGTCCAGGAGCGCCTCGGGCACTCGACCATCGCCATCACCCTCGGCACGTACAGCCACGTCGCACCCACGTTGCACGACGAGGCCGCCCAACTCGTCGCTGACCTCGTGCTCGACGCCTGACCGGCGCCATCGTCGCTCAACCGATCGTGAGTCCGTGAAGAGCCACCGCGTCGGTGAGACCGGGCGTGTCGACCGAGAGCTCGTGGTCTTCCACGCGGGTGAGCAGTCGGCTTCGCTCGCGGTCCGCGTCGGCTCCGCGTTCGAAGATCGCCCACAGGTCGAGCCCGCGCCCGAATCGGGACTCGTACGAGAGCCCGTCGAGAGGCTGGCTGTCACGATCCAGCTCGTACACGAAGCGGGAGATCTCCCGCGTGAGGTTTCGCGGTTCGTGAGTCCGAATCGCGGCTGCGTCGAAGTCAGGGAGGCCGTAGTGGATCGAGCGAGCGAGGAACTGGGGTCGTAGTGCGGCGAGCGTCTCGGGATCCGCGATGTCGAGGAACGCCCCGACGAGATCGGCGCTACCGAGTCGGCGCCGATCGAGCCACGACGCCGAGACCGTACCCATCGGCTGGGTCGGATAGATGTCATCACGTGGGTCGGGCTCGATCTCGGCCATCTCCTGAAGAAGCAGGTCGTCAGGCCGGAAGACAGCGAGCACCTCGACGAAGCAGGCAAACGGGGTCGTGCCCGCGTAGAGAACACGGTAGGTGCCGAGGGGGTCGTCCCACCGGCCCGTCGCGCGGTCGACGTACTCCCAAGGGGTCCAGGCCCAAGGATCTGGCGCGTACCCGACGCGATGCACCCGTCGGTCGGGTGACGTCGTGACGAGCACGAATCAGCCGACGGCCGCGAACGCCCGGGCAGCTGCGAGGACTTCCGGTCCGACCTCTTCGAGCTCACCATCCCGCAAGACTCGAGCGGGTGACTGGTCGCCGAGCTTGGGATTCAGGCCCTGGAACCACGCCTGAGCCACTTCGGGCTTGTCTCGTGCCGTGATGAGTCGAGCGACCTGGTAGGCAAGGCGCAGGCGGGCGGCGGCTTCCGGCGACTTGATGTCGCGCTCACCCTCGGCCCACTCGTGCACCGCTCGCGTCTCCTTCACACCCGCGAGGAGAGCGACGAGGCGCGCGCCGAGCAGCTCCCGCAGCTCCTTGACGAGCACCTGCGTCTCCATCCGCACGGACTCGTCGTACGCGGCAAGGTCTGGGCGAGAGGGTGCAGCAGCCATGGCGAACCTCCTTGCCCTACATTATCCACCCAGAATCTACATGTCAATCACAAGTATTCCACAGTGCAAGACCTGTCGACTCTACGCCGGAGTCCCGGTAGTACGATGGTGTGGGTGGTGAGTGGAGCGATCAAGGGCACCTACGCCGCGGGCCGCCGAGAGGCCACATCTGGCTGACCTCCGTCCGTCCTGCACTGCACCGTCTGTCGTCACGGCGAGACCCGACCAGGGGCAACAACCGTGACCTTCCGCAACAACGACCGGATCCTCGTCGTTCACAGCACACCTGCCGACGTGTGCGAGAACTGCGGCCAGCCCTACATCGCCGCAGACGTCACGGCACAGCTCCTCACGATCGCCACCGCGGCCCGCAAGCTGCAAGGTGAAGTACTCGTCCGCGACTACGCCCCGGGGAACTGACCTCGTGGTCACCACTACGCCAACCCGAGGAGCCCAGTCCCATGACATCGGGAAGACAGGCTGAGGCGATATTCGAGGAGTACCTGCAGCTGCACGGTCTCTCCTTCGACTACGAGGCTCCAGCCGGTACGTACCGTCCCGACTACTGGATCGCCTCCGCTGATGATCCGATCGCGGTGTGCGAAGTGACTGCGCTGGAGAAGACGCTCGGGCCCAACCGATCGGGCGCCTTCGACGGGCCCGGGCCTGTGCGAAGCAAGGTGAAGAAGAAGGTTCGGCAAGGCCGTTCGGTTGCCGAGGCTGGCATCCCCTACGTGGTGGTCGTCTGGTCGACAACGTGGCCCACCGACGAGATCATCGTGTCGAGTGCACTCTTCGGTCGCTTGCAAATCACGATGCCGGTCGACCCGGACATCGGCACCGCCGACCGTGACCAAACACAGCTACAGTTCGGTCGAGACGCTGCACTCCATGCCGACCAACATCGGAACGTCAGCGCCGTTTCAATCGTGAAACAGTTCAACCCCTATCAGCGGCAAGCGGACGATCTCGTTCGGGAGCGACGGCGGGAGGCGGGCGTACCGCCGGGTGCTTCGCTCGAAGAGGCGTTGCCTGTGATCCTCGCTACGTACGACGAGCTTCAAGCTGCTGGGAAGTATGTCGATGGAGCACGACGACCCCGTCTCGTGACATATCACAACCCGCATACGGTGAACCCTCTACCAACCGAGCTCTTCGCCGGCCCGTTCGATGAACAACACGGCCTCATTGGGAACGGGGGAGCCCACTACGGAACGATCGCTGTCGGCACACAAGTCCCTCGCCTTCCCGAATAGGAATTTCACTCGGATGGTGATCGAAAGCAATGCAGACTGGCTCCGTACCGACACCTTCACCGAGGCGGTGAGGTCACTCGAACATGCCACAGAGGCGCTCGAGGCTGGGTGCTCCGACGCGTACTCACTCAAGTGGGCTGTCCATGCGCTGTGCCTCTCCGCGCAGAACTTCATGCTGACCACGTTCAATTTCGCCGACCGGCGCGCTCTCGACGAGCGATGGTGGGCACAGTGGGACCAAGGGTTCGAGGGTGTCGATGACTATCCGGAACGTGCGCCACGTACCCGCCTTCGCGATGTCTATCAGCATTTCAAGAAACGCAACCCTGACTTCAACCCCGTCGCCGTCAAGATCGGGAGGGAGCTGAATGACGCGTTCGGGATGCGGGATGGATTCGAGCACATGCCGCCGCAGGGATACACGATTCACGCCGATCGGTTGCGTGTGGGGGCACAAGCGCTTCTCCGGGTGATCCGCTACATCGTGTCTGAGAGAGACCCCGGGCCGCTCGCCCCGCCCTGGGAGGACGAGCAAGAACGCGAGCGGGTCGTGCGGTGCCTGGACCGTGCCGAGGCATACACGCGCTGACGGGCTGGCTCGAGTTCCCGTCCGACCGAGCTTGGATTCCGAC
Organism: uncultured Burkholderiales bacterium; assembly: GCA_964438505.1. Lineage (GTDB taxonomy): Bacteria > Actinomycetota > Acidimicrobiia > IMCC26256 > JACPCJ01 > CAYTKN01. Next base: position 25,968 of record CAYTKN010000003.1, on the reverse strand, counting down.
TCGCTCGAGTCGACCGGTAGAGATCGGGTAGAAGTCGGGGTCTCCCGGAGCCGACAAACCCCTGCTGACCAGCACGTTCGCGGTGGGCGAGGGGGGACTTGAACCCCCACGGTGTTGCCACCACAGGCTCCTGAAGCCTGCGCGTCTGCCGATTCCGCCACTCGCCCGGGAACGGCTCAGGGTACCAACGCCACCACGACCAGCCCGCACGGATCGCCGGCGTCCAGTGCCGCCCCGAGGTCCAGGAGCCCGGCCCGCCGGTAGACTGCCGCCGATGGGCCTCAAGCAGTTCGAGCGTCGCCTCGAACGCCTCGTCGAAGGCGCGTTCACCAAGGCCTTCCGCAGCGGACTGCAACCCGTGGAGATCGGGCGCCGGCTGGTGCGGGAGATCGACGACCGGCGCACCGTCGGGGTGCGGGGCGTCATCGCGCCCAACCGGTTCACGATCTGGGTGAGCCCCGACGACCGCGAGCGGATGGAGGGCTTCGAGGCGGTAATGGTGCGCGAGCTCGCCGACTACGCCCGCGAGCACGCCCGCAACGAGCGCTACCGCTTCGTCGGCCACCTCCACATCGAGGTCGAGACCGACGAGGGCATGCAGCGCGGCGACCTGGTCGTCGACGCCGAGGTCGACGACGAGGGGCTGGGCCTCGCCGGGTCGGTGCTCCTCCCCGACGGCGAGCGCGTCGCACTCGGCGACGACACCACGGTCATCGGCCGGCACGCGGAGTGCCAGATCGCGCTCGACGACCGCAAGGTCTCGCGGCGCCACGCCGAGATCCGCCCCGACGGCGACGAGTTCCGCCTCGTCGACCTGGGCTCGACCAACGGCACCGAGGTCAACGGCAGCGCGGTCACCGAACACGTCCTCGCCGACGGCGACACGATCAAGGTCGGCGACACCGCGCTGCGCTTCGAGGCGTCGTAGGCGCGGAGGCCCGAAGGTGCCCGAGGCGATCCTCACCATCCTCAAGTTCTGCTTCCTCGCCCTCCTCTACCTCTTCCTGATCCGCGTGGTGCGGGTCGTCTACCTCGAGCTCGGTGGGCGCACCCGCTCGCGGCGCCGCACCCCAGCCCGAGGTGCGGGCGCTGCGAGCGCGAGCAGGGGACGGAGCCGCAAGTCGAGCGGTCGCCGTCCCCTCCACCTCGAGGTCGTCGAGCCGGCCGCCTCCGCGGGCTCCAGCTTCGAGATCGCGGACGAGCTGACCCTCGGTCGGGCCGCGACCTGTGCCGTGACACTCTCGGAGGACACCTACGTCTCCCAGCTCCACGCGCGCCTCTTCGTCCGCGACGGCGAGCTGTTCGTGGAGGATCTCGGCTCGACCAACGGCACCTACCTGAACCGCAAGAAGCTGACCTGCGAGATGCCCGTCCACAAGGGGGACCGCATCCAGGTCGGCCGCACCGTGCTGGAGTTGTCCAAGTGAGGTTTCGCGCCGGAGGGATCACCGACGTCGGCCGCATGCGGTCCGCCAACGAGGACTCGCTGCTGCTCGACGACGAGCACCGCGTCTTCGCGGTGGCCGACGGGATGGGCGGCCACCAGGCCGGCGACGTCGCCTCGCAGACCGCGATCGAGGTGTTCCACGCCCGGGTGCGCGACGGGGATGCCGTCGACCGGGCCGTCGCGGCCGCCAACCACGAGGTGCACTCGAAGGCGGAGGACGACCCGTCGCTGAGCGGGATGGGCACAACCGTCACGGCCGTGCACATCGAGGGTCGCGTCGCCCGCTTCGCCCACGTCGGCGACTCCCGCGCCTACCTGCTCCGCGACGGCCAGCTCACACAGGTGACCGACGACCACAGCCTCGTCGAGGAGCTCGTCCGCGAGGGTCGCCTCAGCCCCGACGAGGCGGCCACCCACCCCCAGCGGTCGATCATCACCCGGGCGCTGGGGATCGAGGAGTCCGTCGACGTCGACACCTACGAGATCGACCTCCGCCCCGGCGACCGCGTGCTGCTGTGCTCCGACGGCCTCACCTCCATGATGCGCGACGAGCCGATCGAGGAGCTCCTCCGCGCCGAGAGCGACCCCGACGTGGCCGCACGGCGCCTCGTCGACGCCGCCAACGAGGCCGGCGGCGACGACGTCGTGACGGTCGTCGTCGTCGACGCCGTCGGCGAGGACGGCGACGACGAGGCGGAAGCCACCCGAGCCGCCGCGGCGTCCGACGCGGCCGCCGGTGCCGACGCCGGCGAGGCGACCGGTGAGTGGGTGCCTCCCGACGCGCTCCGAGAGGAGCACGGCGCGGGATCCGACGCCACCGCGTCGGCAGCAACACCGGCATCACCGGAGTCGCCGGCGCCGCGCGATTCGCCGGAACCCCCGGGCAGGCGCTGGCGGCGCTTCGCGCTGTGGGCCGTCCCCGTGCTCGTCGTCGTCGTGGTCGCCGTCACCGCGTTGGGCTGGTACGCGCGCCGCACGTACTTCGTCGGCCTCGACGGGGAGCAGGTCGCGGTGTTCCAGGGCGTCCCCGGCGGCTTCCTGGCCTGGGACCCCACGGTCGAGGAGCGCAGCGAGCTCGAGCGCGACGACCTCACCCCCAGCGAGCAGCGCGACCTCGACGACGGCCACCAGTTCTCCGACCGCTCCGACGCCGAGGCGTTCCTCGAGCGCCTCGAGCGCAAGCACGCCACCACCACGACCACCTCGACGACGTCGAGCACTGCCACGACCTCGACCACGTCCGCCGCGGCACCGTGACCGTCCCCTCCACGCGCGCCGGCGGTGCTCCGGGTGAGGAGGCGACCCTCGCCACCGGCCGCCGGCGCTTCGACGAGCTGCTGCTCATCGTGCTCGTCGGCGTCCTCGCCGCCGGGGGCTACCTCCTCGTCCTCCTCTCGGAGCGGACCGACCTGAGCACGGCGCTGGTGCCGCGCCTCGCCGCGGTCCTCGCGCTCTTCGTCTTCGCCCACCTGGCGGTGCGGCGCCTCGCACCCGACGCGGACGCCACCCTGCTGCCCCTCGCCGCCCTCCTCGACGCCATCGGGTTCGTGTTCATCGCCCGCCTCGACAACGAGCTCGCCGCGGCCCAGACGATCTGGACGGGTGTCGCCGTCCTCGTCTTCGTCGCCACCCTGGCGCTCGTGAAGGACGCCGGCGCGCTCGCCCGCTACCGGTACACGTTCGCGCTGATCGGCGTCGTCGCCCTCCTGATGCCGATCCTGCCCGGGTTGGGGCGGGAGGTGAACGGCGCCCGGCTGTGGGTGCGCCTCGGGCCGCTCAACTTCCAGCCCGCCGAGGTCGCCAAGGTGCTCCTCGTCGTCTTCTTCGCCGCCTACCTGGTCGAGAAGCGCGAGCTGCTCTCGATCGCCACCCGCAAGGTCGCCGGCGTGATGATCCCCGACGTCCGCCACCTCGGCCCGGTCGTCCTGGCGTGGGCGGTCTCGCTCGTCATCATGATCCAGGAGAAGGACCTCGGCTCCTCGCTGCTGTTCTTCGGCGTGTTCGTCACGATGCTCTACCTGGCGACCGGACGGGGCGCGTACGTCGGGATCGGAGCGGCCCTCTTCGCGGCGGGGGCCGTCGCCTCCTACCGGATGTTCGGCCACGTCGCGGAGCGGGTCCGGACGTGGCTCGACCCCTGGCCCGTCGCCCAGGACCAGGGCTTCCAGCTCATCCAGTCGCTGTTCGCGTTCGGCTCCGGCGGCTTCGCCGGGCGCGGCTTCGGCCTCGGCAACCCCGAGAAGATCCCCAACGCGCCCACCGACTTCGTGTTCGCCGCCATCGGCGAGGAGCTCGGCATGATCGGCGCCGTCGGGGTGATCATCGCCTACCTGCTCTTCATCGGGTCCGGCTTCCGCATCGCGGCGCGGGCGTCCCGCCCGTTCCCCAAGCTCCTCGCCGCCGGGCTCACCACCATCACCGGCATCCAGACGTTCATCATCCTCGGCGGCGTCACCCGCGTGATCCCCCTCACCGGCATCACACTGCCGTTCATCTCCTACGGGGGCTCGTCGCTGGTCGCCAACTTCGCCCTCCTGGCGCTCCTGCTGCGCATCTCCGACGACTCGGCGCGCGACACCGCCGCTGCCGACCGCGAGGAGGTGGCGGCGTGAACGCGAGGATCCGGCAGGTCGGGTTGGCCCTGGTGGCGCTCTTCGTGGTGCTCACCGGCCAGATCACCTACCTCCAGGTCGTGGAGGCGGACGAGCTCGCCAACCACCCCCGCAACGTGCGCGAGGTGCTGCGCCAGTACGCGGAGCCGCGGGGGCTCATCCTCACCGCCGAGGAGGAGATCATCGCCACCTCGGAGGCGGTCGACACCGACTTCCGGTACCGCCGCCGCTACCCGGCCGGCGAGCTCTTCGGCCACGTCAGCGGGATGTTCTCGTTCACCTTCGGCGCCACGGGCGTGGAGTCGGTCTACGGCGACGAGCTGGCAGGGAGCACCGAGAACCTCCGGTTCCGCGACCTCGGCGACCTGCTCATCGGCAAGGAGCACACCGGGACCGTCGTGCTGACCGTGCGCGCCGACGCCCAGCGGGCCGCGCGCAACGCCCTCGACGGACGGCCCGGCGCGGTCGTCGCGCTCGATCCCCGCACCGGCGGGGTCCTGGCCGCCTACTCGGAGCCGAGCTACGACCCCGAGCCGCTCGCCGCCCACGACCAGAGCGAGGTGCGGGAGACCTTCGAGCAGCTCTCCGGCGACGACGCCAACCCGATGCTCGCCCGCGCCTGGCGTGAGGTCTACCCGCCGGGATCGGTGTTCAAGATCGTGACCGCCGCCACCGCCCTCGAGGAGGGCGACGTCGAGGTCGACACCGAGTTCCCCGTGCTCCGCGAGCTCGAGCTGCCCCAGACGACCGAGACGCTCGCGAACTTCGGCGACTCGGAGTGCGGCGGCACCCTGGCGGAGAGCTTCCGGCGCTCGTGCAACACGACGTTCGCCCAGGTCGGCCTCGACCTCGGCGAGGACCTCGTCGAGGGCATGCGGGCCTTCGGGATCGGCGACTCCGTCCCCTTCGACGAGCGACCGGAGCCGGTGGCGAGCCTCGTCCCCGATGAGGGCTCCTTCGAGCTGAACCAGCCGCTGTTCGCCCAGGCCGGCATCGGCCAGGGCGACGTGGCGGTCACGCCGCTCCAGATGGCGCTCGTCGCAGCCGGCATCGCCAACGACGGAGCGATCATGGAGCCCCACGTGGGCGACGAGATCCGAGACGTCGACGGCAACGTCGTCGAGCGGATCGAGCCGAGGGTGTGGAAGCGCCCGGTCTCCCCCGAGGTCGCCGGGCAGGTGCGCGACCTGATGGTCGAGGTGGTCAGCAACGGGACGGGCGCGCGAGCCCGGATCCCCGGCGTCGACGTGGCGGGCAAGACCGGCACGGCCCAGGTCCTCGACGCTCCGTCGCACACCTGGTTCGTGGCCTTCGCCCCGGCCGAGGACCCGGTCGCGGTCGTCGCGGTGCTCGTCGAGCACGGCGGCGGCGAGGAGTCCACCGGCGGCAGGGTCGCCGCGCCCGTCGCCAAGCAGGTCCTCGAGGTCCTCCTCGCAGGCGAGGGCGAAGCGTGACCAGGGCCGCGAAGGTCCCCGAGTAGCCTGGCGCACCAATGTCGGAGTCCGAGCTGTACAGCGGCCGCTACGAGATCCTCACCCACCTGGCCCGCGGGGGGATGGCCGAGGTGTACATGGCCCGCGACCACCTCCTCGACCGCCCCGTCGCGCTCAAGGTGCTCTTCCCCGAGTACGCCCGCGACGACTCGTTCGTGGAGCGGTTCCGGCGGGAGGCCAAGTCGGTCGCCAACCTCAACCACCCCAACATCGTCGCCGTCTACGACTGGGGCGAGGAGGCCGGCACGTACTTCATCGTGATGGAGTACGTGGAGGGCCAGAGCCTGCGCGACCTCGTCCACGACGAGGGCACCCTGCTCCCCGAGCGGGCAGCGGAGGTCGCCGCGGACGTCGCCGCCGCGCTCGGCTACGCGCACCGCCACGGGGTGATCCACCGCGACGTGAAGCCCGGCAACATCCTCATCACTCCCCAGGGACAGGTGAAGGTCACCGACTTCGGGATCGCGGTCGGCGCCGCCGACGGCCAGCTCACCCGCACCGGGATGGTGATGGGCACCGCCTCCTACTTCTCCCCCGAGCAGGCCCAAGGCCAGGGCGTCGACCCCCGCTCCGACGTGTACTCGCTGGGCATCGTGCTCTACGAGATGGTGTGCGGGGAACCGCCGTTCGGCGGCGACGATCCCGTGGCCATCGCCTACCAGCACGTGCGCGAGGAGCCGATGCCGCCGGGCATCAAGAACCCCGACGTGCCGCTCGACCTCGAACGGGTGGTGCTCACCGCGCTCACCAAGGCGCCCGGCGACCGCTACCCCTCCGCCGAGGACTTCCGCGAGGACCTGCTCCGCTTCGCGCAGGGACAGCCCGTGCACTCGCGACCCGTCACCGCCGTGTACGCCGACGACGACGCCACGACGGTCGGAGCGGCGGCCGACGCCACGGCGGTGTCCGGCGCCGTCGGCGCGGGTGGCGCCGGTGTCGGCGCCGGCGCGCCTCCGCCCGGGCGCGAGGACCGCCCCGCCCCGCAGCGACGGCCGAGGACGGCGTTCTGGCTGACGCTGGTGCTCCTGCTCCTCGCCGTGGCCGGTCTCGCCTTCCTCCTCGCCGACGCCCTCGGCGCGTTCGACAGCACCGAGACGGTCGCCGTCCCGCCGGTGGAGGGCCTCCAGCTCGAGGAAGCCCGCTCGCAGCTCGAGGAGCTGGGCTTCGAGGTCGAGGCCGACTTCCAGGAGAACGACGACGTCCCCGAGAACCAGGTGTTCGGTCAGGACCCCGAGAGCGGCGCGAAGGCCGAGGAGGGCAGCACCGTCACGCTGCTCGTCTCGCAGGGGGTCGGCACCACCGAGGTGCCCGACGTCGTCGACCGCCAGCGCGACGACGCCGCGGCGCTCCTCGAGGGTGAGGGCTTCGAGGTCGAGAGCGTGGAGGAGTTCAGCGACGACGTCGACGAGGGGCGCGTCATCCGCACCGAGCCGCCTCCCGAGGTGGCCGCCCCGAACGGCTCCACCGTCCGCATGTTCGTGTCCTCGGGGGTCGAGCCCGTCACGATCCCCCACGTCGAGGGCCGGGACGGGGTCGAGGCCGCCGCGGAGCTCGCTGGCGACGACTTCCAGGTCGAGACCGTCCGGGAGCCGCACGACTCGGTGCCCGAGGGCGAGGTGATCCGCACCGAACCGCCGGGTGGGGAGACCGCACCCAAGGGCTCGACGGTGCGGATGATCGTCTCGAGCGGTCCGGAGCCCGTCACGGTGCCCGAGGTGATCAACGACCCGGAGGACACGGCGCGCGAGAAGATCGAGGAGGCCGGCCTCGAACCCGTCAAGCAGACCACCACCGACTGCGACCTCGCCGACGACGGCCGGGTCGTGGCCCAGAGCCCCGAAGGCGGCGAGGAGGCGGATCCGGGCGACAGCGTCGTCATCGTCGTCTGCGAGCTGCCGACCTCCGGCGGTGGCGACGGCGGCGACGGCGGCGGCGACGGCGGGGGCGGCGGCTCGGATTGAGCGGCTCTCCGCTCGCGAGCTGGTACGGGCGCCACGGCCGTCACGACCTGCCGTGGCGTGAGCGCCGGGACCGCTGGTCGGTGCTGGTCTCCGAGGTGATGCTCCAGCAGACCCAGGTCGCCCGGGTGCTCGACGCGTGGCCGGCGTTCATGGACCGGTTCCCGACCCCCGAGGCGATGGCGGCGGCGGACGTCGGCGAGGTGATCCGGGCGTGGGGGTCGCTCGGCTACCCGCGGCGGGCCCGCCGACTGTGGGAGGCGGCCCGGCACGTCGCCGCGTCGGGCTGGCCCGACGACGACTCGGAGCTGCCCGGCGTCGGTCGGTACACGGCAGCCGCGCTCGCCGCGCAGGTCGACGACGTCGACGCCGCGGCGGTGGACGCCAACATCCGTCGCGTGGTCGAGCGTGTGAGCGGACGGCGGCTCACCACCAGCGAGGCGGAGGAGCGCAGCCGCTCCGTCGGCGCGCCGCTCACCGGACGCGACCGGGTCCTCGCCCTGATGGACGTGGGTGCGCTGCGGTGCCGGCCGCGGGCACCGCGATGCGACGGCTGCCCCCTCGAGGGACGCTGCGCCACCCGCGGCGTGCTCGACGGGGAGACCCGCCACCGGCAGGCCGCGTTCGAGGGCTCGTTCCGGCAGCGCCGCGGGCGGGTGCTGGCGGCGCTGCGAGGCGCGGAAGCGCCGGTGCCGGTCCGGGAGCTCGACGCCGAAGCGCTCGAGTCGCTGGCCGCCGACGGTCTCGCCGTCGTCGACGGCGGCGTCGCCTCGTTGCCCTGACCCCGCTCGCCGGCGCGGCGCTCGGCGGTCAGGTGACCGCGGGGACCCGGTCCAGGAAGTTGCGGAGCAGGTGGTGGCCGTGCTCGGTGAGGATGGACTCGGGGTGGAACTGGACGCCCTCGACGGGCAGGTCCCGGTGGCGGAGCCCCATCACGACGCCGTCGTCGGTCTCGGCGGTCAGCTCGAGGCTGTCGGGGACCGAGCCGGGCTCGACGACCAACGAGTGGTAGCGGGTGGCGGTCAGCGGCGAGGGGAGGCCCGCGAACACGCCGGCCTCCCGGTGGCGGATCTCCGAGGTCTTGCCGTGCATCACCCGGTCGGCGCGCACGACCGAGGCGCCGTAGACCTCGCCGATGCACTGGTGGCCGAGGCAGACACCGAGGACCGGGACGCCCTGCTCCCCGAAGGTCCGAACGGCCCGGTTGGAGAGGCCGGCGTCGCCGGGTCGTCCGGGCCCCGGTGAGATCAGCACGGCGTCGGGCTCGAGGGCCTGCATCTCCTCCACGGTCACCGCGTCGTGGCGGTGGACCACCGGCTCGGCTCCGAGCTCACCGAGGTACTGGACGAGGTTGTAGACGAACGAGTCGTAGTTGTCGACGACGAGGACGCGCATGGGCCTCACGCTACCCGCGCGGGAGCGAAGGGCCGGTCGCCGTTTCGCGGGTCGGCACGGGTCGACGCGGGTGCCTGCGCGGGTGCCTGCTGGGCGCGGCTGCCGGGGTGGCCGTGAGGAGGCGCCGTACGGCCGCTATCCTCGGTCGCATGCCTCGTTCGAAGTCGAAGCGCTCCCGGTACACCCCGCCGCCGCCGAAGAAGCCGCCGCCGAGTCCGACGTGGCTGCCGGTCACGATGTTGGCGCTGCTGCTGGCGGGGATGATCGTGATCATCGTGAACTACTTCGGCGCGCTGCCCGGCGGAGCGAAGAACTCGTACCTCTTCGTCGGCCTCGGCCTCATCACCGGGGGCTTCATGCTGGCCACCCAGTGGCGTTGAGCGGCGTCACGTCGGTGGTGTAGGCAGGAAGGAACTGGAACCACATCCCTGGGATTTTCCCCAGAGTTGTCCCCAGTCTGTGGACAAGTCAGGAACGGTTCGCCGCTGTCCACACCGTTGTCCACAGCCCTTGTGTGTCGTGGGTCACCCTCCGGAAGTCGGCCCGGAACCGGATCCGAGGCCTCCCCCGGACTCAGGACAGGTGGTCGGCGACGAGGTGCATCTGCTCCATGCAGTGCCTCGGCGGTGTCGGGACGTCGCCTCCCGGGGCCACCGTCATCGTGACCCGCGCGCCGCACACGGGGCACTCGAAGCGGACGTCGACGTCCTCGAGCTCGGCCACCTCGTCGCTCGGGAGCGGCACCGACGCGAACATCCGGACCACCCCCGCGCCGACCCAGTAGATGAGCATCGCCGCGCCGACGGCGAGGAGGATCTTGAGGATCAGCCAGAACGACAACGACATGGTGCTCGCACGACGAGGGGGCGCCCGTACGGGCGCCCCCTCAGTCTACGGACTCCGATCAACCCTGCCCGACCGCGATCGCGGCACCGCGGCGAGCCGGGCGCCGGGAACGGGGAAGGGATGCGGTGCTCGGTCTCAGCCGAGGCGCTCGATGATGGTGGCGTTGGCCATGCCGCCGCCCTCGCACATCGTCTGGAGCCCCCAGCGGCCCCCGGTGCGCTCGAGCTCGTTGAGCAGGGTCGCCATCAGCTTGGCGCCCGAGCAGCCGAGCGGGTGGCCCAGCGCGACGGCGCCGCCGTTGACGTTCACCTTGCTCATGTCCGGCTTGTGCTCCTGCTCCCAGGCCAGCACCACCGACGCGAACGCCTCGTTGATCTCGATGATGTCCATCTGGTCGAGCGTCATCCCGGCCCGATCGAGCACCTTGCCGGTGGCCGGGATCGGCCCGGTGAGCATCATGATGGGGTCGACGCCGGCGAGGGCGAAGGTGTGGAAGCGCGCCCGCGGGGTGAGCCCCAGCTCCTGGGCCTTCTCCTCGGTCATCACCAGCATGGCCGAGGCCCCGTCGCTGATCTGCGAGGAGTTGCCGGCGGTGACGACGCCGTCTTCCTTGAACGCCGGCTTGAGCTGCGCCAGCTTCTCGGGCGTGGTGTCGCGCCGGACGCCCTCGTCGACGGTGAACTGCGTCTCGTTGCCGTCCTCGTCGGTCACCGGGACCGGCACGATCTCGTTCTCGAAGCGACCCTCGTCGATGGCGCGGGCCGCCTTCTGGTGCGACTCGTAGGAGAACTGGTCGAGCTGCTCGCGGCTGATCCCCCACTTCTCGGCGATCAGCTCCGCTGAGATCCCCTGGGGCACGAGGCCGCCGACCTCCGAGTAGCGCTCCATCATCTTGGGGCCGAAGGGCATGCCGGGGCCGTTCTGCACCGACGCTCCCATCGGCACGCGGGTCATCACCTCGACGCCACCGGCGATGGCCACGTCGTAGGCGCCGGCGATGACGCCCTGGGCGGCGAAGTGCGCCGCCTGCTGGCTGGAGCCGCATTGGCGGTCCACCGTGGTGCCGGGCACCTCCTCAGGGTAGCCGGCGGCGAGCCACGCGTTGCGGCCGACGTTGAGGCCCTGCTCGCCTGCCTGCATGACACAGCCCATGACGACGTCGTCGACGAGCGCCGGGTCGAGGTCGTTGCGCTCGACGAGCGTCTTGAGGGTCTCGCTGGCGAGGTCGACGGGATGCCAGTCCTTCAGCTTCCCGTTGCGACGGCCGACGGCGGTGCGGACGGTGTCGACGATGACTGCTGTGCTCATGGGGTGCTTCCTCTCCTCCAGGTGGGGCGGGCTCACGATCGTCCGTCGCGTCGCGGTGGCGAGCGGGTCGCGACCGGTCGCTCCGGTGTCGAGCTCGATGCAGAACTTGACTGTCCGGTCAATTGTCGGCCGATCGGTGTCTGAGCGTCAACCCGAGGAACACGCCCGGCGGGTCTCTGCTTCCGTAACCGCCCCGGTGGTGCGGCTAACTTCGTCGGCCGTGGCCAGGAACATGGACAAGTGGCTCGGAGACGGCGGGATGGAGCTCATCGGGGAGCTCGGCGCCGAGTTCGGCGGCTACGGCGAGGGCTGGGCGGAGGCGACGTGGGTGCCCACCGACCGGTGCTGCAACCCCGCCGGCATCGTGCAGGCCGGCGTGCACTCGGTCCTGCTGGACGCCGCGATGAACTTCGCGATGCTCGCCGGCCTCGACCGGGGCGACCGGGGCGCCACACTCGACATGAACGTCTCGACGATGCGCGCCGCTCGAGCCGGCGACGAGCTCGCGGTGCGCGGAGAGGTGGTCCGACTCGCCCGCCAGGTCGCCTACACCGAGGCGTGGATCCGCGACGCGCAGGGCAACGTGGTGTCCCGGGCGACGGGGACCTTCATCGTGCGTCGCGCCGAGGGGAACGCCAACTGAGGCGCTGAGGTACTGAGGTGCCCAGCCTCTGCCGGCGGCACCCCTCAGGGCGTCGCGCTCAGCGGGTCGACGTGGAGTCGGCACCGCTCGAATCCGCCGGCGCGTCCCGCTCGACGGCGCCGAGCCGCTCAGGCCCAGCGGCTGCTCAGGCCCAGCGGCCGTGCAGGTGCAGGTGGTTGTCGGCGGTCCGGAAGTCGCCCTGCTCGGTGAGGTACCAGCAGACGACGCCGTCGCCGTTGCGGTCGGCGGGGTCGTCCCACTGGCCGGTGACCACGGCGGCGAGTTGACCACCACGGCTGAGACATCCGCTGTAGGCCGGATCGGTCTCGTGGGCCGATGCCGGCGCGGAGAGCAGGGGTACGGCGACGGCGGCGGATGCGACCGCCGCGAGGATGCGCTTCATGGGGTCCTCCGGTTCACGTGTCGGACAACAGCAGTGAACCCGTGGCCACGGCGAGCGTGACCACCTCCCTCACCTGTCCACCGGAGGAGAGCATCGGCCCGCCACCGCGATCCTGAAGCGCGGGGCCGCTCGGATGCCTCGATCGCGCCGTCGGGCCCGCTTCACGAGGTTCGCCCGGGTGGGACCCGGGCGGGCACGTCACCCGCTTGCGACCCGGCGGCCGGCTGGGTGGGCGCCGCTTCGGGTGCCCACCTCGCGTACGGGACCGCTCAGGCCGCGGTCTCCTCCTCGTGGGGATCCCACCCGGTGAGGTCCTGGAGGCGGGGATCGTTGGAGAGCATCTCGACGATGGGCACGTCGAGGCCGAGGCTGCGCTGGAGCGCCTTCACCGCGATCTCCTGGTCCCAGAGCACGAGGGTGACGACGAGGCCCTTCTCGCCGGCTCGCGCCGTGCGGCCCGAGCGGTGGAGGTACGACTTGCGGTCGTCGGGCGGGTCGTAGTGCACAACGGCGTCGATCAGGTCGACGTCGATGCCGCGGGCGGCGACGTCGGTGGCGACGAGCACGGCGTGGCGACCCTCGGCGAAGCGCCGCAGCGCCCGCTCACGGTGGTTCTGGGCGCGGTCGCCGTGGATGGCGTCGACCTGGACGCCCTCCTCGCCGAGCTTCTTGGCGAGACGGTCCGCACCGCGCTTGGTGCGCACGAACACGAGCGTGCGCTCGTGGGCGTCGGCGATGGCGGCGGTCAGCTTGGGCTTGTCGAGCTGGTGGACCGCGATGAAGCGGTGCTCCATCGCCTCGACCGTGGGCTCGTCCTCCTCGACCGTGTGCTCGACGTGGTCGGCCATGTGACGCTGGACCAGCGAGTTGACGGCCCCGTCGAGCGTCGCGGAGAACAGCAGCGTCTGCTGGCGGGAGGTGCAGCGCCGCAGCAGCCACTCGACCTGCGGCCGGAAGCCCATGTCGTTCATGCGGTCGGCCTCGTCGACGACGACGATCTTGACGTCGTCGAGGAACGCCTCGCCCTGCTTGACGAGGTCGATGAGGCGACCCGGCGTGGCGACGACGAGGTCGACGCCCTGCTTCAGCGGCTTGATCTGCTGGTCGAACCCGGTGCCCCCGTAGATGGAGACCAGGCGCAGGTCACGGTGCCGCGCCAGCGGCTCGAGGACGTCGTGGACCTGCTTGGCGAGCTCCCGGGTGGGGGCCAGCACCACGCCGGTGGGACGGCGGGGCTCGGCGCGTGGGAGCCGCTCGATGATGGGCAGCCCGAAGGCGAGGGTCTTGCCGGATCCGGTCTTGGCCTTCCCGCAGACGTCCCTGCCGGCGAGGGCGTCGGGGATGGTGAGCTCCTGGACCGGGAAGGGTTCGGTGATCCCCTCGTCCGCCAGGGCGCGCGCGAGGTCGTTCGAGACGCCGAGGGCGTCGAAGGTCGTGGTCATACGTCGATCGGTCTCCTGTGGTGTCCGTCGTGGGTCCGCCTCGGCGAGCTCCACGGGTATCACGAGGAGATGCAGTGAGGATGACCCCCGAGCCGATCACGCGACCAGCCCGGCTCTTCCAGGATATCGGACGCCACGGCCCCGACCTGTATTCACTGTCGTTCACTGTGCCGCGTTCCCAGTTCCTGTGTGGAACTACGTCTCGCGGGTCACGGGGTCGATGCCGAGGTCGCGGTAGGTGGCGAGCGGTCGGTAGGGGACGCCGCGACGCTCGAGCTCGGGAGCGGCGAAGTCGCCCCGGTCGACGAGGGTGACGGCGAGGACCACCTCCGCGCCCGTCGCCTCGACGGCGTCGAGCGCCTGGACGATCGACCCGCCGGTGGTGACCACGTCCTCCACGAGCAGCACACGGGTCGACGCCGTGAGCTGCGCGCCCTCGATGCGCTGCTGCTTGCCGTGCTGCTTGCTCTGCTTGCGAACGGTGAACCACCGCGTGTCGGCCACCACGGCGACGGCGTGGGCGATCGGGTCGGACCCCATGGTGAGGCCACCGACGGCGTCGAACGCGACCCCGGCGTCCGCCGCGACCTCGACGACGGCCTCCGCCACCGTGCGCAGCTCGGCGCCGCCCGCCATGGCGCGCTTGGCGTCGACGTAGTCGCGGCTCGTCAGCCCCGCGGAGAGCTCGAAGGCCTCGTCGCGGCGCTCGTGGCCCCGTTCGAGGACGAGACGGACGACCGCTTCGCTGAGCTCCGACACGCGAGACCCTCCCATGCGCAGACGCCGTGAGACTACGACGCCGGACGGATGACGATGGTGACAGCGTCGCGCCGTCGGTGGCTCGTGGTGCTCCTCGTCCTGCCCGGTGGCGACCTCCGGAGTCGGCCGGACGGCCGCTCAGTCGAGCTCGGGTGCCCACTCCCCCCGTGCGATCGCCGCGGCGTGGCGCGTCAGCTTCGGGACGGTGTGCTCCAAGCGGGCGTGGCGAGGATCGTCGCTGCCGCCGTGCGCGTACCGGTAGTAGCCGCCCTCGAGGATGCACGCGAGCTTGAACACCGCGAGCGCCATGTAATAGCGGACGTGGGCGACCGAGCGGCCGCTGCGCTGCGCGTAGCGTTCCGCCAGCTCGGCCCGCGTCGCCATCCCCTCGAGGTGGGTGATGCCGATCTCGATGATCGGCTCCTCCCCCGGCTCGCTCCACTGTCCCAGGACCCACCCGAGGTCGAGGAGCGGGTCGCCGATCGTCGAGGTCTCCCAGTCGACGACGGCCACGATCCGGGGCGCGTCCGGCGCGAAGAGCACGTTGAAGAAGCTGTAGTCGCCGTGCATGATGCCCGGCTCCCCGGCCGCGGGGCGGTGCTCCGCCAGCCACGCCGTCACCTCGTCGAGGCCGTCGAGCTCGCGGGTCCGGTAACGGTCGAGCTGCCCCAACCAGCGGTCGACCTGACGCTCGAGGAACCCGTCGGGCTTGCCGAAGTCGTCGAGGCCGGCGGCCCTCCAGTCGACGCGACCGACGCGGGCCAGCACGTCCACCAGCTCGATGCCGAGGGGATGCCGTCGTGCCGGCTCGTCAAAGGGAACCGGCAGCGGCTGGTGCGGGCTGAAGCCGTCCAGGTGCTCCATCACGTAGAACGGCGCGCCGAGGACGCTCTCGTCCGCGCACGCCGCGAGCGGTCGCGGGTGCGGCACGTCGGTCCCCTCCAGCGCTTCGAGGAGGCGGAACTCCCGCAGCACGGCGTGCGCCGAGGGATCGTTCTTGACCCGGGGAGGTCGGCGCAGCGCCCAGTGGTGGGGGCCACGACGCACCTCGAACATCTCGTTCGAGGCGTTGGTGACCTCCATCTTCGAAACCACGAGCTCGTGCTCCGCGCCGGGGAGGTGCTCGTCCAGCCAACCTCGCAACCGGTCGTCGTCCACGAGCTCGGAACCCGCGCGAGCGGCCTCCACCATCAGCGCACCTCCTCGAACACGGTCGAGAATGGAGGCTACTCTTCTTGCGACGTACACCGCCGGTGACGATCACCGTGGCGACGACCCCGTCAGCCGCGTCATGGCCGGCAGAGGGGCAGGATGGACCTCGAGGGCAGGGTCGCGGTCGTGACGGGAGCCGCCGGCGGGCTCGGCCGTGCACTCGCGCAGCGCTTCGCCGCCGACGGCGCTCGGCTGGTGCTGTGCGACCTCGACGGCGCCGGCGTCGACGACGCTGCCGACGCCGTCGGAGCACTCGGAGTCGAGGCCGACGTCACCTCGGAGACCGACATCCGGGAGCTCGTGGGCGTCGCCGAGGCCGAGCTGGGCCCCGTCGACCTCTTCTGCTCGAACGCCGGGGGCGGCGCCGGGCGCGACCTGCACGCCGGCGACGAGGAGTGGGAGCGGGGCTGGAAGCTGAACGTGCTCAGCCACGTGTACGCCGCCCGCTCGGTGCTGCCCTCGATGCTCGATCGTGGCAGCGGCTACCTCCTCCAGGTGGTCTCCAGCGTGGCGCTCGCCATCCAGCCCGACGCGCTCGGGTACTCGGCGACCAAGCGCGCGGCGCTCGCGGTCAACGAGTGGCTCGCGATCCGCTACCGGCCCCGCGGCATCGGCGTCTCCGCGTTCTGCCCCCAGGGGATGCTGACGCCGATGCTGCTGCGCGGGCTCGACCAGGGCACCCCCTCGGCGAGGATCGCCGCCCGGGAGGCCGTCGCACCGGAGGAGGCCGCCGACGCGGTGGCCCTCGGCATCCGCGACGAGCGGTTCCTCATCCTCGCCCAACAGCGGCCGCTCGACGAGCTCCGGCGCAAGGGCGAGGACTACGACGCCTGGATCCGGGAGCGCTCCGCGGAACACCTCGCAGAGGCGGACGCGGGCGCCGGCGACACCGGGGACCGGAGCGACGCCGGGATGGAGCCCGGGGCGGAGCCCAGGGGGGAGCGCTGACGAGCGCCCGGGTAGCGAGGGCGCCGAGCCTCGGAGGCCCTCGAGCGAACGGACGAGCAGGAAGGTGACGTCGACATGGTGTGGGAGTTCTCCACCGAACCGGAGTTCGAGGAGCAGCTCGACTGGGCGCGTCGTTTCGTGCGCGACGAGGTCGAGCCGCTCGACCTCCTCTGGCCCGAGCTGCACCACAGCCCGCCGCCACCGTGGCTCGCCGAGGTGGTCGATCCGCTGAAGCAGGCGGTGAAGGACCGCGGTCTGTGGGCCACCCACCTCGGCCCCGAGCTGGGCGGCAAGGGCTACGGGCAGGTGAAGCTGGCGCTGCTCAACGAGATCCTGGGGCCCTCCCCGTGGGCGCCGACCATCTTCGGTGTGCAGGGCCCCGACACCGGCAACGCGGAGATCCTCGCCCACTACGGGACCGACGCGCAGAAGGAGCGCTACCTCCAGCCCCTCCTCGAGGGTGAGATCTTCTCGTGCTTCTCGATGACCGAGCCCCAGGGCGGGGCCGACCCGGCGGGGATCCGCACCCGCGCGGTCCGCGACGGCGACGAGTGGGTGATCGACGGCGAGAAGTTCTTCACCTCGAACGCCGCGCAGGCCGCCTTCCTGATCGTCATGGCGGTGACCGACCCGGACGTGTCCGTGTACGAGGGCACCTCGATGTTCCTCGTCCCAGCAGAGACCCCCGGCATCGAGATCCTCCGCCACACCGAGACCATGGGCAAGCGCCCGGGGGAGGGGATGGGCCACCCCCACATCCGCTACCGGGACGTCAGGGTGCCCGCCGAGAACCTCCTCGGCGGGGAGGGCGAAGGCTTCCTCGTGGCCCAGACCCGGCTCTCGGGCGGTCGGGTCCACCACGCGATGCGGACCGTCGGCGTCTGCCAGCGCGCCTTCGACATGATGTGCGAACGGGCACTCAGCCGCGAGGCGTTCGGCGGTCCGGTGGCCGACAAGCAGCTCGTGCAGCAGGCGATCGCTGAGTCCTACGCGCAGATCACCCAGTTCCGCCTCTTCGTGCTCCACACGGCGTGGCAGATCGACCAGGGAGTGCCGTACGCGCGGCTGCGCAAGGACATCGCCACCGCCAAGAACCTCGCCTACACGGTGCAGCGCGACGTCGTGGAGCGGGCGGTGCACGTCCACGGCGCGCTCGGTTGCAGCAACGAGATGCCCCTCGGCGCGATGTGGATGAACGTCCCCACCCAGGGGGTCACCGACGGCCCGTGGGAGGCCCACACCTCGACGACGGCGCGTCAGGTCCTCAAGGAATACGAGCCGGCGCCCGGTCCCTGGCCGACCGAGTGGCTGCCCGCCAAGATCGAGACGGCACGCGAGCGGCACCGCGACGCCCTCGAGGCACAGGAGCGGTGGGAGCGAGAGCAGGAGGCTGACCGATGACACCGACCGACGTCCCGTCCCCCTCGGACCTGTTCGACCTCTCGGGGAAGGTGGCGCTCGTCACCGGCGGGAGCCGCGGGCTCGGCCGCGCCATGTCGCTGGGCTTCGCGGCCGCCGGAGCCGACGTCGTCGTCACGAGCCGGAAGCTCGAGCGATGCGAGGAGGTGGCCGCGGAGATCGAGGCGATGGGCCGGCGGGCGCTGCCCTACGCCTGCCACGTGGGGCACTGGGACGAGCTCGACGGCCTGGTCGACGCCGCGTACTCGCGCTTCGGCGCGGTGGACGTGCTGGTGAACAACGCCGGCAAGTCGCCCCTGTACCCGACGCTGCTGGACGTCACCGAGGAGATGTACGACAGCGTCTTCGCCGTCAACCTGAAGGGGCCGTTCCGACTCTCCACGCTCGTCGGGGACCGCATGGTCGCCGACGGCGGCGGTTCGATCGTCAACGTCAGCAGCATCGGCTCGCTGCGACCCGACGCCTTCGTCGCGCCGTACGCCGCGGCCAAGTCGGGGCTCAACGCGCTGACCTCGGCGCTGGCTCGGGCGTTCGGGCCGACCGTGCGGGTGAACGCCATCCTTCCCGGGGCGTTCCGCACCGACGTCTCCGAGCACTGGGACATGCCCGCCGTGGAACAACACGCGCGCGAGAACCTCGCGCTCGAGCGAATCGGCGAGCCGGACGAGATCGTCGGCACGGCCCTGTACCTCGCCAGCGACGCGTCGAGCTTCACGACCGGTGCGCTGCTGCGAGCCGACGGCGGCGTGCGCTGAGCACGCCGAGCGCGCCGAGACCACCCGCGACAGAGCGAGCGTCCCGACGGCGAGACGACGCCCCCGCCGCGCTCAGCGCTCGACGAACAGGCCGTAGTGGGGCTTCGCCGGGCCGGCACCCGCGCCGCGGTCGCCGGGCCAGTCGTCGCGCACGAAGCTGATGCAGCCGCTCCCGACCTCCTGGCCGTCGACGCCACGTGGGAAGCGCGTGTCGACGTGGAGCCGACCGCCGTCGAGCTCGAGCATGCACACCCGCCGATCACCGCTGACGCCGGTCTCGCTCACGAAGTAGTTGAAGAAGGCGAGACGCCCGCCGTCGTCGTTCCAGTCGAACGAGAAGAAGTGCGGCCCGCCCGTGGTGCCGTCGTCGACCACGTGGACGTCGGCGATCGCCGGGCAGTCGGCTTCGGCACCGCCGTTCCACACCTCCTCGACGGTGTCGATCTCGCAGCGAGCCTCGTCGCCGGCCTCGAGGAGATCGAGGACGTCGAGCACCACGATCATCCCCGGGAACCCCTCGGGTGGGGCGCCCTCACCGATGAGGTCGTCGCTCTGGCCAGGGTCGCGACCGATGATCGAGTGCACGAGGTACCGGTTGTCGGGAGTGAGCACGACGGCGCCGCCTCCCGAGCACCCGGCGGTCGACTCGAGGTCGGGGTCGACGGCCTGCCCGGCGGCGGTGAAGTCGAACACCTCGCGCCACCTCGGCGCTTCGTCGGTGACGTCGGACGCGAAGTACAGCGCGCCGCCGCACATCGTCGCGGCGAACGCCCCGCGGCTCGCCACGTGACCTCTCGGGGTGCGCCCGGTGGGGTTCAGGGAGCCCTCCGGGTGCGCCGTCGAGATCTCCATCACCCCGACGTTCTCCTCGTGTCCCTCGTTCTCCTCGTCGCGTGGCCCGTCGGGGAGCAACACGACCCGGGGCTCGCCGATGCAGTCGGTGAGCGGGGGCGCGGGGTCGGGGCCGAGGCAGGCAGGATCGAGCTCGTAGTGGCGCACGGTCATCTTCGCCACGTCGGCTGTCGGGGCTTCGAGCTGGATCAGCCTGGCCGGCTCGGCGTAGTCGGACGTCACGAGGGTGCGCAGGTCCGGGCGCACCCAGATGCCGTGGGGATTGGATGGGAGGCAGTCGTCCTCGCTCGTCTTGCGCGTGAACGGCCCGCCGGTCTTGGTCGGATCGAGGACCGGGTTCCACTGTGACTCGCAGGCGAGGTCCTGCGGCACGCGGTCGGCGAGCTGGTGCTCGATGACTCGCTCACCGTCGGCCGAGAGCCGCACCACCGTGCCGTGTGGGCCGGCGGGGTACGAGCCGGTGCTGGGGTCGCCGCCCATCTCGGTCGCGAGGGCCTCGCAGTTCGGCAGGACGAACGCGGCGTCGGGCACCGTGCCGGGCGTCTCGGCGGGCGTGATGGCACGGATGAGCGAGGGGTGGGCCGGCTCGGCGATGTCGAAGGTGAACCAGAAGTCGCTGAAGAGCCCTCCGGCGAAGACGGTCTCGCAGCCCTCGGGCACGAAGGGCTGCATGTGGTGGGGTTCGTTGCCGGTCGGCGGGGTGGGCACCGAGACGGTGCGCAGGACCTTGCCGTAGGTGTCCGAGCGCGGATCGGTGTCGACGACAGCGAGGAAGTCGTCGTCGTCGACCACGTCGAAGTGCTTGCCGGGGCTGAGCGGCGAGTCGACCCCGACGCCCTCGTCGCCCGCCCACAGGTACAGCAGCTCCGAGGGGTCCGCGGATCGCGGCGCTTCCGATGCCTCGTTCGGGGGCACCTCCGAGGGCGCGTCGGAGGCCGTCGCTCCGGGGTCGGGTGCGTCGCCCGGGCTCGCGCCGGCCGCAGGACCCGTCGCGGCGAGGGCACCGGCGAGGACGGCGACGGCGAGGTGGAGGAGCAGGCGCCGTAGCGACCTACCTCTCGTGCTCGTCGCGTCGGTCGTGGCGCGCCGCGTCCCGTTGCTCCACATCGCCGTGCTCCCCTTGCGCTCGTCTCGTTCGGTCGGTTCCCGCAGCGCGACGACCTCGGGGGCGCGATCTCCGCGGCCGGGCCGGACCCCGCGGGACAAAAGTCGGAAAATCAGATCAGGTTTCTGGTATTTTCGATTCCTAGCAGGCTGGCTGGCCGTTCTCAAACCTTTCGTCCACACACGGCCGGAGGCAGCAGCGATGCGGTTCTGGCGAGGAGCTCGAGCGCTCTGGGGCGACGCCCGGTGGGGCACACGCCTCGTCGCGCTCGCGAGCGCCGTCATGCTGCTGGCCTCGGTCGCCGCGGCGTACCAGCTCCAACGCTCCGACGGCCCGCCTTCGTTCGCGCGCGGCGGCACCTTCCAGGGCGCCGTGGAGACCGAGCCTCACGTCGGCGACACCGCGACCGACCACACGGACGGGCTCGACGCCACCACCGACCCCACCCCCACCACGACGCAGCGGAGCGGCGACGACGCCGCCGACACGTCGGCCGCCACCGACGGACACGGTGGAGCCACGACCGACACCGAGACCCACACCGGAGCCACCGGAGGAGGCGGAACCGGTCAGAGCGGGCGAACCGGCGAGACGGGAGGCGGCAGCGGACCCTCCGGTCAGGGCAACGGCGGCGAGACAGCCGACGACGGCCTCCCCCGCCGCGGCGTGTACACGTACCGCGTCGACGGGTGGGAGGCGGCGACGGGCTTCGGCCGTCGCGACTACCCCGAGGAGGCGACCCTCACGGCGCACCGCGACGCCGACGACCTCGACGACGACGAGATCGTCTTCGACATCGAGCTCTCCTCGCAGCACGAGGAGCGGGAGATCGTCGCCTACCGCTCCGACGCGGTCGCGTTCACCTTCGAGGGCGGATCGGTCACCTTCGGCCCGCGGACCGAGACCAGCGAGGCCGAGTACGAGCCGCCGATGGTCCAGATCCCGCTCCCGTTGGCGGAGGGAGAGGTCCGCACGGGAACGAGCCGCGCCGTCGACAGCGACGGCGACACGGTGCGCACCGAGGACTGGGAGGTGCGGGTGCAGGGCCGCGAGCGCATCGAGACCGGCACCGGTGCCGTCGACACGTGGGTGGTGACCATCGACCGGCAGACGCGGCCGGGCTCCTCCGAACAGGTGGAGCGACACCGCACCTACTGGTACGACCCGCAGCGACAGCTCTGGGTCCGCTGGTACGAGGAGATGCACGGCGAACGGGACATGGGCCCGGTCACGTTCACCTACGACACCGAGTACACGGCGACGCTCGAGGCGTTCGACCCTCGCTGAGCGCCCTTCCCGCCGCCTACCGGGCGCAGTAACGGGCGCGCTCGTCGGGCGCGAGCCCGACGTCGACGAGGGCGTCCGCGTTGAGGATCGCCGCGGCCGCGGCGACCGACTGGCGCTCGACCTCGGCCGCGACGGCGTCGCGCGCCGCGGCGGCGTCGGCCTCGGCCATCCGGCGACCGGCGTCGAAGGCTTCCTGTCGCCACCGCGCGATGAGTTCGACGGTGTCGACACCGGCCTGGGACGGGAGCGGCAGATCGAGGACCGCGAGGGTGGGATCGAAGCGCCGTGACGCGCCCTGGAGCATCGGGCTCTTGACCTCGCCGATCACCTCGTTGACGCGCAGGAAGTCGTCCCGGCGCTCGGCCAGGGCCGGGTCGGCCACGAGGGCCTCCTCGACGGCGAAGGCGAGGTCGCGGCTGATGTGCGCGTTCATGCCGAGGAACAGGTCCGCCGCCGCGCTGACGGCGCGCCGGTCGGCCGCCTCGAAGGCGACCTGCCACGCCCCGGGCACCGCCTCGAGGCGTCCCGCCTGCCAGTGGTCGAACGCGGCGAAGTACTGGGCGGCGAAGAAGGCGTCGACGTGCGCGAGCGCGGCCGGGTCCTCGAAGAAGCCCGGCTGGACTGCTCGACGCGTGACGCCCCGGGTCATCTCGAGGTAGGTGAACGCGAAGGGCGCCGTGTGGGCGCAGGGACGGCGTTCGAGTCGGGCTTCCATCTCGGCGAGCACGGCGTCGAGGCACGACGGGTCGCCGGCCCGGCAGGGGTCGGAGCTGGTCGGGTCGAAGGGCTCGCGGGCGCCGTCGACCACTTCCCCCCACGCCTCCGTGTAGGCCACCTCCGGTTCCGCCTCGCGGGTGCCGAACCACTCCGGTCGAGGCGACTCGGGGACGTCGCGGTCGACACCGAGGCCGGCGGCGAGGGCGGCGGTGGCGCCCCCGAGCAGGACGAGCACGGCGAGCAACGGCCCGCCGAGGCGGGTGGTGCGACCCACGCGTCGGCCGTCGGGTTCGGCGGCGCCCATCAGCCCGCCGGGTCGCGGCGCAGGACGACGACCGTCGCGGCGAGGGGCACGACGGTGAGCAGAGCGAGCGCCGAGACGGCCGTCCACCAGGCCGAGGCGGTGTGCGCCCAGCGCTGCTCGGGCTCCGGCTCGCGGGTGAGGGTCTCGAGGGCCGGCAGGGGGTCAGCGGCGTCGACGGTGCGCAGGTCGCGGAGACGCTCGTCGAAGAGTTGGAGCTCGTTGAGATCCACGGTCGAGGCTGCCGCCGCGACGCCCCACTGGGCGCTCGACACCGTGCTCATCTCACGGAGCACCGGCTTGTCGACGATCTCGGGGAGCACCGAGCCCGCCGAGAGGACGAGCTGGAAGATGAGGAGGATCGGCAGCACGCTGGTCGCGCGCTCCGCCGAGCCGCTCAGGGCGGAGACGAGCAGGCCCAGGGCCATGGACGCCACCCCGGCGAGCGCGACCACCGCCATCAGCTCCCCCAGCGGCCAGCCGAGGACGACGGCTTCCTCCGGGCCGCGTTGCCGCGCGGTCGCGAGGGCGACGAGGAGAGCCGACTGGACGACGGTGAGCGCTCCGAGGACCGCCGCCTTCGAGGCCACGTACGCGGAGGGCGAGAGCCCCACCGCTCGCTCCCGCCGGTAGATGGGGAGCTCGCGAGCGACCTCCCTGATCGCGTTGTTGGCGCCGAGCCAGGTGGCCCCGAGCAACAGCACGAAGAGCACGAGACCGGCCGTCGAGACGAACCGCACCTCCGAGGCGGGCGGAAGGCCCAGCTCACCGGCCGGGAGCGCGGCGAGCATGAGCACACCGAGGACGGGCGCCTGGAGGGCGAGGAGCGCCAGGTTGCGCCGGTCGGCGCCGAGCACGGCGAGGTTGCGGGCGCTCAGGGTGGCGAACTGCGACCACCAGCCCTGCTGGCGGACGGGGCTGACCGGTGCCGGCTCGGCGGAAGCCGGCGGGCCGCCGTCCGGCTCGAGGCGCGCCCCCGGGGGAGCTGGGGGAGCCGGGGGAGCCGGAGCGCCGGGAGGAGCAGAAGGCGCTGCGGACGCTGCGGACGCTGCGCTCGCCCATCCCGGGTCGGTCGAGTCGCCCGCGCCGGCGCGCTCGGTGCGGAAGCGCCAGTCCCGGTCCGGCTGGGAGGCGAGCGCGCCGAACACGTCGGTGAGGTCCTCGGCGTCGAAGTGGGCGGCCACCGTCTGGGGCGGACCGACGTAGGCGGGGACGCCGCCGGGAGCCAACACGAGCACCTGGTCGCACAGCCGCACGTTCACCAGCTCGTGGGTGACCACCACGACCGTGTGACCGTGGTCGGCGAGCTCGCGCAGCAGGCCCATGAGCACCCGCGTGAGACCCGGGTCGAGGCCGGCCGCGGGCTCGTCGAGGAACAGCAGGGAGGGCTTGGTGAGCAGCTCGAGCGCCACGCTCGTCCGCTTGCGCTCGCCACCCGAGAGCGTGTCGACGACCGCGTCGAGACGATGGGAGAGGCCGAGCTCGTCGAGCACCTCGAGGATGCGTCCCGTACGCTCGGCGGCGGCGACGTCGGCCGGGAAGCGGAGCCGCCCCGCGTACTCGAGCGCCCGCCGGACCGTCAGCTCCCGGTGAAGGACGTCGTCCTGGGGCACGATGCCGATGCGGTGCCGCAGCTCCTCGTACTCCCGGTAGAGGTCGCGGCCGTCGTAGAGGACCCGACCCTCGTCGGCGGGCCGGAGACCTGCGAGCGAGCGGAGCAGCGTCGACTTCCCGGAGCCGGACGGGCCGACGACCGCGAAGAGGGACCGCTCGGCGAGGGAGAAGCCGACGTCGTCGACGAGCGCCTCACCCGTCGCGGAGCGCACCACGATCCCGCTCGCCTCGAAGGTGACCGCTCCCGTGTCGCGGAACTCCTCGATCCCCCCGGCGGTCGCACGGAAGGTGCTGCGGCCGACGGCGAGCAGGTCGCGCTCGTCGAGGACGGCCCGCTCGACGCGCCGGCCGTTGACGTAGGTGCCGTTGCGGCTGCCCAGGTCGAGGACCTCGAGCCTGCCGTCGGCACGCATCTGGAGCTCGGCGTGGTGACGGGACACGAGCAGGTCGTCGAGGACGACGTCGTTGTCGGGTGCCCGGCCGAAGCGCGTCCGGGGCTTGGGCACGTGAGCCGACGCGAAGATGCCGCTGGGACGCCGCTGCGCCGGGGCGACGGGACGGAGGACGTCGCCGGGACCCGCGGTCGCCGCCAACCCGCCGTCCGCGGCGAGTGGCAGGAGCCGCACCACCGGTCCGCCGGTGGGATCTCCGAGACGGACGTCGACGGGGCCGGTGAGGGGGAGGTGCTCGACGCGCTCGCCACCGAGCCAGGTGCCGCCGGTGCTGTCGCGGTCCTCGAGAATCCAGCCGGTCTCGGTGCAGCGGAGCCTGGCGTGGTGGCGGCTGACCCGCATGTCGGAGAGCCGGACGTCGCACTCCTCGGCGCGTCCCATCTCCACCTCGCGGTCAGGCGGCAGCTCGATCTCGTGGTCGCCGATGATCACCTGGAGGGGCCCGACCGGCACGGCGTGGGACGTTACCAAGCGCTCGGCTCCCGCGGACGGGCACCGCTTGTTGTTACCGTCCAGCGCATCGACTCCCCCATCCCTTCTCTCCTGTGAGCGACCAGCCACCTGCACCGCCTCCTCCGCCACCGCCTCCGGCTCCGGGTGCCGGTGGGGGTTCGGGTGGCGCGCCGCCACCTCCGCCGCCTCCTGGTGGGTCGACACCTCCCGGTGGGGGTGCGCCATCGGCTGGCGGGGGCTCCGGCGGTCGGGGTCGCCGCAACGTGGTCGTGGCGGTGGTGGTGGTGCTGGCGTTGGTCGCTGCCGGTCTGGTGTTCGTGCTGGTGGGCGACGACGGTGAGGAGGTCGCGGCGGGAGAGTTGTTCTTGGAGCCGGTCGCGTCGGTGGGGGTGGATCCGTTCACCGATCCGGTGGCCGACGAGCCCGACGCCGCCCTGGAGGCGTTCGCGGCGGGCGACGGCGACGAGTCCGCGGGTGGGAGCGAGGTCGCGGCGCTCTCGGAGTTGTCGTTGGTCTCCGTGGAGGGGTCGCGCCCGGGTCTCTACGG
>CAYTKN010000002.1:185255-206597 GCA_964438505.1 uncultured Burkholderiales bacterium | reverse complement strand
TCGGAGACCTCGCCCACGGCCACGTCGAACACGGCCTCCTCGAAGGCCGGGACGTAGGTCCCCTTCGGCTGGCAGCCCAGGTCGCCGCCGCGCTCGGCCGAGCCCCGGTCGACCGAGTGCTCGCGCGCCAGCTCCGCGAAGTCGGCCTCCTCGGCCAGGCGGCTCGCCAGCTCCTCGGCGCGCTCCTCGGTCTCGACGAGGATGTGGCGGACGCACGCCGACGCGAAGGCGTCCGGGTCCGCCTCGTAGGCCTCGCGCAGCTCCTCCTCGGTCGGCTCGTCGCCTGCGACCGCTTCGGAGAGGGCGACGAAGGCGGCGTCGCGCTCGACGAGGAGCTCGCGGAACCACTCGTCGAAGCCCTCGAACACGTCCTGCTGGCGGAACTGCTGGACCTGGATCTGCCTCGCCTGCTGCCGGTGGGCGTCGGTGACCTCGATCTCGCGCTCCTCGATCTCGCGCTCGACGAGCTCGTGCTGGATCAGACGCGTCAGCCACAGGGCGGCGAGCCGGGAGGGCACGCGGCCGTCGCGCGCCTCGGCGAGGCCCTGGAAGAGCTGGTGGAAGCGCTCGTTCTCCTGGAACTGCTCGACCTCGCGGAGGAACCGCCGCTCGGAGATCTCCGAGCCGTCGACGACCGCCGCGTAGTCGTTCGACCGCGAGTACGCCACCGAGGCCAGACCGGCGGCGGCGAGCCCGACGACCGCCGCGATCGCGAGCGCGGCGAGCCGGGTGGAGCCGGAGCGGGGGGCAGGGGTCACGATGCGGCGGATCGTACCGGCGCGCCTTCCTCGGGAACCAACCCCCGCAGCAGCTCGCGGGCCCGCTCCATCTGCTCGACGACCTCGGCGCTGCCGTCGCCCCGCGCCGGCCGCAGGCCACCGCTGCGGGACCCACCGACGGGGAGCACGAGCTCGAGGCCGTCGCCGTCGCTGCGCTCCTTGACGACGGCGTCGCGGGCGATCCGCTCGAGGCGGACGAGCTGCGACTGCGACAGCGCCACGGGGCCGACGCGGGCGCGCCCCGCCGAGAGCTGGAAGTCGGAGGCCCCGATCCGGGCGCACTCGGCACGCACCCGGGCGACCTCGAGGAGGGCTTCCGCCGGTGGCGGCAGCGGGCCGAAGCGGTCCTCCCACTCCTCGCGCACGTCGTCGACGTCCGCGTCGGAGGTCACCGCCGCGAGGCGGCGGTAGGCCTCCATGCGGATGTCGTCGCGGGCCACGTAGTCGCGCGGCAGGTGGGCGTCGAGGGGCACGTCGATGGTCATCTCCGCGGGCTCCTCCACCGGCTCCCCCTTGAGCTCGGCGACCGCCTCGCTCACCATCTGGCAGTAGAGGTCGAAGCCCACCGCGGCGACGTGGCCGGACTGCGCCTCGCCGAGGAGGTTCCCCGCGCCTCGGATCTCCAGGTCCCGCATGGCGATGCGGAAGCCGGAGCCGAGGTCGGTGAACTCGCCGACGGTCTTGAGGCGCTCGTACGCCTCCTCGCTGAGGGTCCGGTCGCGGGGGTGCAGCAGGTAGGCGTAGGCGCGCTGGCCGCTGCGTCCCACGCGGCCGCGGAGCTGGTAGAGCTGCGCGAGGCCCAGGAGGTCGGAGCGGTCCACCACCATCGTGTTGACCGTGGGCATGTCGATGCCGTTCTCGATGATCGTGGTGCACACCAGGACGTCGTACTCGCGCTCCCAGAAGTCGAGCACCACCCGCTCGAGGGTGCTCTCGTCCATCTGCCCGTGCGCGACCGCGACCCTGGCCTCGGGGACCAGCCGCCGGACGTCGTCCGCCACGTGGTCGATGTCGCGCACGCGGTTGTGCACCACGAAGACCTGGCCCTCGCGCAGCAGCTCGCGCCGGATCGCCTCCGCGACGGCGCGCTCGTCGTGCTCCCCGACGTAGGTGAGGATCGGCTGGCGACCCGAGGGCGGAGTCTCGATCATCGACAGCTCGCGGATCCCGGTGATCGCCATCTCGAGGGTCCTGGGGATGGGCGTGGCCGAGAGGGTGAGCACGTCGACGGTGGCGCGCAGGGCCTTGATGCGCTCCTTGTGCTTGACCCCGAAGCGCTGCTCCTCGTCGACCACCAGCAGGCCGAGGCGCGGGATCTGCACGTCGTCGGAGAGGAGCCGATGCGTCCCGATCACCACGTCGACCGAACCGGCGGCCACACCCGAGAGCACCTCGCGCTGCTCCCGCTCGCTCAGGAACCGCGACAGCATCTCGACCCGCACCGGGTAGTTGGCGAGCCGGTCCCGGAAGGTCTGGGTGTGCTGGGTGGCGAGCAGGGTCGTCGGGACGAGGACCGCCACCTGCTTGCCGTCCTGCACCGCCTTGAAGGCCGCCCGCAGCGCCACCTCCGTCTTCCCGTAGCCGACGTCGCCGCAGACGAGGCGGTCCATGGGCACGGAGCGCTCCATGTCGGCCTTGACCTCGTCGATGGCTCGGGCCTGGTCGGGCGTCTCCTCGAAGGGGAAGGCCGACTCGAACTCGCGCTGCCAGGGGGTGTCCGCCGCGAAGGCGTGGCCCTCGACGGCGAGGCGCTGCCGGTAGAGGGACACGAGCTCCTCGGCGATCTCGCGGACCGCCGCTCGGGCCCGGGACCGGGTGCGCTCCCACTCGCTGCCGCCGAGGCGGTTGAGGGAGGGCGACTCGCCCCCGGTGTAGCGCCGCACGAGGTCGACCTGGTCGGTCGGCACATAGAGCTTGTCGTCGCCGCGGTACTCGAGGAGGAGGTAGTCGCGCTCGGCGCCTCCGATGGAGCGGGTGACCATCCCCGCGTAGCGGCCGACTCCGTGGGAGCGGTGCACGACGTGGTCGCCCTCGGTGAGGTCGTCGTTGAGGTCGGAGGGGCGCGGTGGCGCCTCGGTGCGGCGGTGCGTGCGGCGCCGCCCGGTCAGCTCGGCTTCGGTGACCACGGCGAGGCCGGCCCGGGGCAGCACGAAGCCCCGCTCGAGCGACGCCACCGTGACGACCATCGAGCCCTCGTCGGGGAACGCCTCTCCCTCCCCCAGCAGGGGGACGGCGAGGCCCTCCTGGGCGAGCACGTCGCGGAGGCGGGAGGCGGACGCCTCGCCGTCGGCGGCGATCACGACGCGCGTGCCCGCCGCGGTGAGGTCCGCCAGCCGGCGAGCCAGCTCCTCGGGGTCGCCCCGCACGCCCTCGAAGCGCGACGCCGCGACCTCGGGCGTCGCGGGGCCCTCCGGCACGGAGAGCAGGGTCACCACCTCGGCAGCGGTGTGCTCGAGGAGGCGGTCGAAGGGGAGGGAGAGTCGCGGGAAGGCGCCGTCCGCGCGCGCCCCCCAGGTGCCCGCGAGGGTCTCGGCGAGGGACGCCTCCTCGTCGAGCAGCTCCCGGGCCCGGTCCCGCATGCGGCGGGGCTCGGCGAGCAGCACGAGGGCCCGGTCGGGGAGCAGGTCGGTCAGGAGGTGCTCCTCGTCGGTCAACCACGGCAGCCACGACTCCATCCCGTCGAAGAGCTCCCCGGTGGCGAGGCGCTCCCACTGCTCGCGTCCCCACGGCTCGAGGCCGACGAGGCGCTCGGCCCGCTCCCGGACCTCCTCGGTGGGGAGCAGCTCGCGGCAGGGGAAGATCTCGACGCGCTCGAGGTCGCCGGTGGCCCGCTGGTCGGCGACCGAGAACGTCTGGAGGCGGTCGACCTCGTCGCCCCAGAGGTCGATGCGCACGGGGTGGTCGGCCGTCGAGGGGTACACGTCGACGATCGAGCCGCGCACCGCGACCTCCCCCCGGGCCTCGACCTGGTACTCGCGCCGGTAGCCGGTCCCGACGAGGCGTGCGACGAGCTCGTCGCGGTCGACCTCGTCCCCGCGTGCGACGGTGACCGGCTCGACGTCCTCGACGTGGGGACCGAGCCGCTGGACCAGCGCCCGCACCGGAGCGACCAGCACGCGTGGGAGCAGCTCGGGACGCGAGGCGCCCGCCCGGAGCCGCCACATCACCCGCACCCGCTGGCCCATGGTCTCGACGGTGGGCGACACGCGCTCGAAGGGCAGCGTCTCCCACGCGGGGAACGTCTCGACCGCCTCCGCTCCGAGGAACCGGGAGAGGTCGTGGGTGAGCGTCTCGGCCTCGGCGGCGCCGGGCACGGCGAGGAGCAGCGGTCCGCGCTCGGTGAGCCGGGCGACGCCGGCGGTGACGAAGGCGCGGACGTGGTCGGGCAGCGCGACGACGGGCGCGGCGCCCGACAGGATCTCGGCGAAGGCCGGCTCGTCTCGGAGGTGTGCGGGAAGTGAGGTCAGCATCGGCGCGCGGTGAGCCCCGGAGCCGCTCCGGACCGGGGTGTGCCGGGGCCAGTGTAGGAACAGATCAGGTCCGGGCGTTGTAGCTCGTCATCGCCGAGTCGACGCCCTCGCGCAGGATCGACTCGGCCGCGTCGGCCGCCAGCTCGATCGCCACGTCCACCTCCCCGCGCTCGCGCTTGGAGAAGCGCGCCAGGACGTGGCGCGCTCCCCCGCGGGGGTCGGGGGGCTTGCCGATCCCGATCCGCACCCGCACGAAGTCGCGGGTGCGGAGGTGTCGCTCGATCGAGACCAGGCCCTTGTGGCCGGCGAGGCCGCCCCCGGCCTTGACCCTCACGACCCCGAGGTCGAGGTCGAGCTCGTCGTGGACCACGACGAGCTGCTCGGGGTCGACGCCGTAGCGGTCGACCAGACGGCGCACGGCGGCACCCGACTCGTTCATGAACATGAGCGGGATCCCGACGGCGAGACGGCGCCCGTCGACGACGACCTCGTCGGTGGTCGCCTGGCTCTTGTAGGGGCGCAGCTTGGCGCCGTGCCGGCGAGCGAGCGCCAGCGCGGTCTCGGCGCCGACGTTGTGGCGGGTCCGCTCGTACTCGGCACCGGGGTTGCCGAGCCCCACCACGAGCAGGTCGGCGGGGGACCCCCGGCGGTCGCGTCCGAACAGCGGTCAGTCCTCGCCGCCCGAGTCGTCGTCGCCCGACTCGTCGCCGCCTTCCGCGGCCTCGCCTTCCTCGCCCTCGCCTTCCTCGCCCTCCTCGGGCTCGATCTCGGCGGCAAGCTCCGCGAGCTCCTCGAGCTCCTCCTCCGAGAGGCCCTCGAGCTCCTCGACCTCCTCGGGGCTGAGCTCCGCGCCGGGCTCCTCCTCGAGCGTGGCGGGGACCACGACGTTGGCCACGACCCGCTCGGGCTCGGTGAGCAGCTCGACGCCCGGCGGGGCGACGAGGTCGCCCACGCGCTTCTGCTCGCCGATGGCGAGGTCGCCCACGTCGATCTCGAGGTAGTCGGGGATGTCGCGGGGCTTGGCGCTGACGGTGACGTCGTAGAGGACGTGCTCGAGCACACCGCCCTCCTTGGCGCCCTCGGGCTCTCCGAGCAGGTGGACGGGCACGTCGGCCTCCACCACCTCGTCGGCGCGGATCCGCACGAAGTCGACGTGCAGCACCTCGCCCTTGATCGGGTGGCGCTGCACCTCGCGGGCGATGGTGAGCTGGGCGTCGCCGTCGTCGAGCTCGATGTTGATCAGGGTGTTGGCGCCGGCCGCGAGCGCCCGCTGGATCTCGTTGCCGTCCACCGCCACGGGGATCGCCGGGTCGGCCAGGCCGTAGACCACGCCGGGAACAGTGCCCGCGCGGCGCAGCCGGCGTGCCCGGCTCGAGCCGATCTTCTCTCGGTTCCGCGTCTGCGCGCTGAGCGTGACTTCTTGCATGACGGCAACTCCCGTCGGGGACACGACGGACCCGCGCTCCGGGCCCGGAGGATGCTCTTATTGTGGGCCGGACGCCGGACCGCCGCCAACCAGCGCGGCGTCGTGGGCGCGGGCCGCGGGCCGCGGGCCGGTCGGCGGGCTGGCCGGCGGTGCTCAGATGTTCTGGCCCCGGAAGATCTCGCTCACCGAGGTGTCCTCGAACACCGCGTCGAGCGCGTCGGCCACGATCTCGGCCACCGAGAGGACCCGCAGGGAGTCGAACTCCTTGTCGGCGGGCACCGGGACCGTGTTGGTGACCACGACCTCGCGCAACGGCGCGTTCTTGAGCCGGTCGACGGCCGGGTCGGACAGGACGCCGTGGGTGGCGGCCACGAACACCTCGGTGGCGCCCCGCTCCTTGAGGAGCTCCGCGGCGCTGGCGACCGTGCCGCCGGTGTCGATCATGTCGTCGACGATCACGCAACTCCGTCCGTCGACGACGCCGACGATCTCCATCGCCTCGGCCACGTTGCGCACGTCCGTCCGGCGGCGCTTGTCGATGAACGCGATCTCGCCCTCGAGCTCGTTGGCGAAGTGGCGGGCCAGCTTGCCGCCGCCGGCGTCGGGGGCCACCAGGGTGAGCGGGCCGTCGATGACCTCGCGCAGGTAGTCGACCAGCACCGGCATCGCCCGGAGGTGGTCGACGGGCATGTCGAAGAACCCCTGGATCTGGCCGGTGTGGAGGTCGACGGTCACGAGCCGGTCGATCCCGGCGCCCGAGAACAGGTCGGCGAGCAACCGGGCCGTGATCGGCTCGCGGCCCTCGGCCTTGCGGTCCTGACGGGCGTACCCGTAGAAGGGGCAGACCGCCGTGATGCGCTTCGCCGAGGCGCGCTTGGCCGCGTCGATCATGATGAGCTGCTCCATGATCCGCTCGTTGATGGGCGCGCAGTGGCTCTGGAGGATGAACACGTCCGCCCCGCGGATGCTCTCCTCGAAGCGGCAGTAGATCTCCCCGTTGGCGAAGGTCGACAGCTCCACGTCTCCGAGGGGGACGCCGAGGTGCTCGGCGATCTCGGCAGCGAGCGGCTCGTTGGACCGCCCGCTGAAGAGCATCAGCTTCTTCTTGGTGACGAGCTCCATGGCCGGTCAGCTCCCCTCGCCGTCGTCGGGTGCGCTCTCCTGCTCCGAGGCGGCCGCTCGCTTGGCGTCCACCCAGCCTTCCACGATCCGTGCGGGCACGCCCTGGGCCTTGGCGCCGGCCGGGACGTCCCCGGTGACGACGGCGCCCGCCGCCACGTAGGCGTCGTCGCCGACCTCGACGGGCGCCACCAGCACCGAGTTGCTGCCCGTGTTGGCGCCCTTGCCGATCCTGGTGTTGCTCTTGCGCCGCGTCGCTCCGTCGTAGTTGGCGGTGATGGTGCCGGCGCCGACGTTGGCGCCGTCGCCGACCTCGGCGTCGCCGACGTAGGAGAGGTGCGGCAGCTTGGCGCCGTCGCCGACGTCCGTGTTCTTGGTCTCGACGAAGGCCCCCACCTTGGCGCCCGCGCCGAGCCGGGTGCCGGCGCGGAGGTGCGCGAACGGCCCGACCGTGGCACCGTCGCCGACGGTCGCCTCGGTGGCCACCGTGTGGGCGATCGTCGCGCCTTCGCCGACGATCGTGTCGACGAGCCGCGCGTCGGGTCCGACGGTGGATCCGGGGCCCACGCTCGTGGTCCCCTCGAGCATCGTGCCGGGGAGGAGCCGCACGTCGAGGCCCAGGTCGACGGTGGCGTCGACGTAGGTCCGCTCGGGATCCACCATGGTCACCCCGTCGCGCATCCACCGGGTGTTGATCCGCCGCCGCAGCTCCGCCTCGGCCGCGGCGAGCTGCGCGCGGTCGTTGACCCCGAGCGCCTCGCGGACGTCGACGGCGTCGACGGCCTGGACGAGGTGGCCGGCGTCGGCGAGGACCTGCACGGCGTCGGTCAGGTAGTACTCGCCCTGGGCGTTCTCCGGGCTGAGGCGGCGCAGCGCCGGCGCGAGCAGGTTGCGCCGGAAGCAGTAGACGGAGGTGTTGACCTCGTCGATCCCGCGGACCTCCGCGCTCGCGTCGGCGTGCTCGACGACCCGCTCGACGCGGCCGTCGGCACCCCGGACGATCCGTCCGTAGCCGGTGGGGTCGTCGAGCCTCGCGGTCAGGACCGTGGCGGCCGCGTCGGCCTCGCGGTGCGCCGTGGCGAGGGCGGCGAGGGTCTCGGGCAGCAGCAGCACGTGGTCCCCGGGGAGGACCATGATGTCGTCCTCGACGTCGGCCTCCTCGAACGCCGTGAGCGCGGTCGACACGGCGTCGCCGGTCCCCCGTTGGCGGCGCTGCTCGACGAACTCGATCGGGCGCTGCGCGCCGACCTGCTCCTGGAGGGTCTTGGTCACCCGCTCGGCTTCGTAGCCGACGACGACGACGACGCGCTCGAGCGGGAGCTCGGAGAGGGCGTCGACGACGTGGAGGACCATGGGACGCCCGCACAGCGGATGCAGCACCTTGGGGGTCTCGGAGCGCATCCGCGTGCCCTCGCCCGCCGCGAGGACCACCGCGGCGAAGGGTCGGTAGCCGCTCATCGCCGGATCACCCCCGTCGCCTGCATCGCCTGCGTGGCCTCCATCGCTCGTGCCCGCGCCCCTCGGCTCGGCGCCGGCCGGTGCTCGGTGCGCCTCCCGGCTCGGGGGCCAGGACTCGAACCCGGAATTCGAGGACCAAAACCTCGCGTGTTGCCGATTACACCACCCCCGAGTGTGGCCTCGACACTACTCCGCGACGAACCGTCCGGGAACGGCGTCACCCCCGCCGCTCCTCGTCGGCGACCGACGTCACCCCCCGTGCGGCGAGGGGCGTGGCAACGACCCTCACCGCCGGTCCGAGCGAGGACCCGACCGTGGCGGCCAGGTCGCGGGCGGCTCCCTCGTCGCCGACCGGCACGAACCACGCCGCGCCGCTGCCCGCGAGCGAGACCGGCCGCTCCGCGGCCCCGGTGAGGTCGTCGCGGAACGCCTCGAGCGCGGGCTCCACGGCGAGGGCCGCGGGCTCCAGGTCGTTGACCAGCTCGGTCACGGGCAGCCCGAACCCGTCGGGGAGCGACACCGTCCTCGTCGACACCGGCCCGCCCAGCTCGTCCCACGCCGCGTACACGGCGGGTGTCGACACGTGGAGCGGGGGGACGGCCACGACCACCCACGGGCCCCAGCCGACCTCGACGGAGCTGCCCACCTCGACGGACCTGCCCGCCTCGACGGGCTCGAGCACCTCGCCGCGGCCGCGCATCCAGGCGGCGCCGCCCGTGAGGCAGAACGGCACGTCCGAGCCGAGCTGCTCCGCCGTCCACCGCAGGTCGGCGTGCGCGAGGTCCGGACCGCCGCGGAGCAGGGCGCCGAGGCCGCGGAGCGCCGCGGCGGCATCGGCCGAGCCTCCGCCGAGACCGGCGCCGGCCGGGATCGCCTTGGTGAGCCGCAGCGTCGCCGCCACCGGGGACGGGACCACCTCCAGGAGCGTCAGCGCCGCCCGGACGGCCAGGTTGTCCTCGCCGCGGGGCACGTCGCCGGTCTCGCCGGCGAGCTCCAGGTCGCACCGGCCCTCCTCGCCCGCCGAAGCGTCCCGCACGGTCACCTCGACCAGGTCGGCGGGCCGCTCGAGGGACACGGCGAACGCCTCCAGCTCGTGGTATCCGTCGGGGCGTCGCCCGAGGACGCGCAGCGACAGCGTGAGCTTGGCGTGGGCACGGAGCCGGACCGTCGCGGGCTCGGACGTCCTCACGCCGTCACCTCGGCGAGCGCCGCCCACTGCTCGACGCTCAGGGTCTCGGCCCGCGCCCGCGGCTCGACGCCGGCGGCCTCCAGGAGCTCGGGCGCCGAGTCGCCGAGCTCGCCTCGCAGCGCCCGGCCGAGCGTCTTGCGGCGCTGGGCGAACCCGGCGCGCACGAGCCGGAACATCCGCTCCGGGTCGTCGACCGCCACCGCGGGACGGGAGCGGCGGACGATCCGCACCAGCGCCGAGTCGACCTTCGGCCGGGGCAGGAAGACGGTCGCCGGCACGCGGCCCACCACCTCGGTCTCCGCGTGGTAGGCGACCTTGATCGAGATCGCCCCCGAGACCCGGGTGCCGGGGGCCGCGGTGAGGCGCTCGGCCACCTCCCGCTGGACCATCACCACCAGCGCGCCGATCTGGGGCACGTCGTCGAGGAGATGGGCGAGCAGGGGCACGGCGATGTTGTACGGGAGGTTGGACACGCTGGTCCAGGGTCCCGGGCCCTGCGCGGGAGGCGGTCCGAGGAGCCGGTCGTAGTCGACCTCGCGCGCGTCGGCCTCGACGACCTCCACGTCACCGTGCCCGGCGACGACCTGCTCGAGCACCGGGAGCACGTGGCGGTCGCGCTCGACGGCCAGCACGCGGGCGCCGGCGGCGGCCAGGGCGAGGGTCAGCGAGCCGACACCCGGGCCGATCTCCAGCACCCGGTCGCCGGAGCGGACCCCGGCGAGGCGGACGATCCGCTCGGCCGTGTTGGGATCGGCGAGGAAGTGCTGCCCGAGCGCACGGCTGGCGCGCAGGCCGTGCGCGTCGAGCAGACGCCGGATCTCGCCCACCGTGAGCACGACGCAACCGTAGTGAGGTCGTCCCGCCGGCCCCGTGCCCGAGCGGGCGCGGGCGCTACCAGGAGAGTCTGACGTCGATCACGCCGACCGACGGGTCGGCGAGCTGGGCGAACGCGTCCTCGGCGAGGTCGATCACCCGCCCCTCGATGAAGGGACCGCGGTCGGCGACCTCGCAGACCACCGAGCGGCCGTCGGCGACGTTGGTGACCGTGACGCGGGTCCCCATCGGGAGGGTGCGGTGGGCGCAGGTCATCGAGGTCGTCGAGTACCACGACGCCTTGCCGCTCTGACGGTTCGTGACCTTGGTGCCGACGGCGAGAATCCGGGGCCGGGGCTCGCGCACGACCGTCCGCTCCACGAGCTCCCGGTCGACGAGCTCGCCGTCCTGCCGGGTGAGGCGGTACTCGAGGCGCTCCACGCCCGAACGGCCCTCCTGGAGCACCCGGACCTCGCCCCGGGGCAGCGACGGATCGTCGCGGCGCTCGGTGGGGTGCGCCAGCTCGCGCTCCTCGACGGCGACGTCGGTGTCGACCCGCGTCACCTCGACGGTGAGCTCCGGCTCCACCGGCGAGGCCAGCGAGGGCTCCACCTGGTCCTCGCCGTCGAGGGAGACGCCGGCGTCCTCGAGGAGCTCCTCGACGCTCTCGGCCGACGTGTGGAGGGATCGCTCCTCGCCGCCGACGACGAGGGTGACCTCGTAGCCGGTGCGGAGCACGATCGTGTCGGCCTCGTCGATCTCGGTGGCACGGCCGGGCTCGACGACCCGCGGCTCGAGGCCGAGCTCCTCGAGCATCTCGTGCACGGTGTCGCCGGTGGTCCAGACCGTGCGCACCGCACCGTCGAGGTCGACGACCACCGGCTCGGCGCGGGCGACTCGGATCTCCTCGCCGTCGTCGACGTCGGCCTCGAGGGGAGGGCTCACCCGGTCGTGCGCGTCGAGGGTGATCCCCTCGTCGCGCAGCACCGCGCCCACGGTCTCCGCTCGGGTCTCGACCGAGACCTGCTCGCCGTCGACCACCACCGTCACCTCGGCGCGATCCGTGTACCACCGGGCTCCTGCCGCCAGCAGGGTCCCCAGGACGGCCACCGCCAGCGCGGGGACCACCCAGCCGCCGACTCGCGCGAGCCTTCCGATCATCCTCGAGTCATCCTCGAGCTCCGCCCCTTCGTCGTGCCCTTCGCAGTGCCCTGCGTCATCGCCGGCCCGGCGCAGCGGCGCGCCCGTCGGAGGGGGCACGGCCGACGCTCGTGAACACGAGCACAAGCGGTCCTCAGGCTAGCAACGCGGGGGTCGTCACCACCGCCGGGGCAGCGGGAGGGCGGGACGACCCCTCACCAGCCGAAGACCGCTTCGGCGGCGGCCGTGCACTCCCCCGCCAGCGCGCCCACGTCGCGGTCGAGGACCTCGGAGGCGAGGCGCTCGCCGACGTGGCGCACGTGCGCGGGCTCGTTGCGCTTCCCCCGGTGGGGCTCGGGAGCGAGGAACGGCGCGTCGGTCTCGACCAGCAGCCGGCTCGCGGGCACCTCCCGGGCCGCCTCGCGCACGTCGTCCGCGTTGGAGAACGTGACGATGCCGCTGAACGACAGCCACGCGCCGAGCTCCAGGGCCCGGGCCGCCTCCGCCGCCCCTCCCGTGAAGCAGTGGAAGACGGTGCGCGGTGGGGTCCCCTCGTCGACCAGCACGTCGAAGGTCTGCTCCCAGGCCTCCCGGGTGTGGATCACGAGCGCCTTGCCGGTCCGGTGCGCGAGCGCGACGTGGGCGCGGAAGGCCGCCTCCTGGTCCTCCTCCGGCGAGTGTCGGTAGTGGAGGTCGAACCCGGACTCGCCGACGGCGACGACCCGGGGGTCGTCGACGAGGTCGAGGACGGCGTCGCGCTCGCTCGACCAGCGCGACGCCTCGTGGGGGTGGAGCCCCACCGAGGCCCACACCTCGGGACGGCGGCGTGCCAGCTCGACCGCCCGGCGCGACGACGCGGCGTCGGTGCCCACCGCCACCATCCGCTCCACGCCGGCGGCCACCGCCCGGTCGACGGCGTCGTCCACGTCCTCGAAGTCCTGGACGTGGCAGTGGCTGTCCACCCAGCTCACCGCTGCCATGCTCTCAGGAGGTCGCATCGGGATCGATGCGGGGGAAGAGCGGCTCGCCCCGCGCGAGGCTCGCGCCGGCGGGGAGGCGCCCCCAGCCGGCCGCGTCGGGAAGACGCTCGTCCTCGGGAGACCCGGGGAGGCCGAGGCGGCGCCACAGCTCGGTGGCGGCCCGCGGGATGACCGGCCACGCCAGCAGCGCCACGATCCGCAGCGCCTCGAGGCAGTCGCCCAGGACCGCCGCGACCCGCTCGCGCTCGCCCGCCTTGTGGAGCTCCCAGGGACGCCGCTCCTCGATGAGGGCGTTCGTCGCCCCGATCAGCTCCCAGACGGCGCGGAACCCGCCGGCGAAGTCGAGGTCGTCGAGGCGCTCGGTGGCGCGGCGGAACGCGTCGTCCGCGTGGCCCGCCAGCGCGCCCTCCCGCGCCTCGGGGGCCTCGCCGTCCAGGTAGTTGACCGACATGGCGAGCACGCGGTTGGCCGTGTTGCCGAAGTTGTTGGCCAGGTCCGCGTTGTAGCGGGCGACCATCGCCTCGAAGCTGAAGTCGCCGTCGGGCCCGAACTGCTGGTCGGCCACGAAGTGGTAGCGGTAGCCGTCGGTGCCGAAGGTGGCCACGAGGTCCTCGGGGTGGATCTGGGTGAGGCCCGTCTTGGACATCTTCTTGCCGCCGACGAGCAGGAACCCGTGGGCGAAGACGCACTCGGGAGGCTCGAGGCCGGCGGCCATCAGCATCGCCGGCCAGTAGACGGCGTGGAACCGCAGGATGTCCTTGCCGATGAGGTGGTAGTCGGCGGGCCAGTACCGCTCGAACGTCTCGTCGTCGGTCCCGTAGCCGACGGCGGAGCAGTAGTTGAACAGCGCGTCGAACCACACGTAGGCGACGTGGTCGGGGTCCCAGGGCAGCGGCACGCCCCAGTCGATCGAGGTGCGGCTCATCGAGAAGTCCTGGAGGCCCTGGTCGATGAACCCGAGCACCTCGTTGAGGCGGATCCGCGGCCGCACCGCCTCGGGGTGGGCCTCGTAGTGCTCGCGCAGGCGCGCCTCGTAGCGCGACAGCTTGAAGAAGTAGTTCTGCTCCCGGACCTGCTCCACCGGTCGCTCGTGCACGGGGCAGTTCCCGCCGTCGAGCTCGTCCTCGGAGTAGTACGCCTCGCAACCGACGCAGTAGAGGCCCTCGTAGGTGCCCAGCTCGATGTCCCCGTTGTCGTACACGGCCTGGAGGAACTCCTGGACGGCGCGGTGGTGCCGCTGCTCCGAGGTTCGGATGAAGTCGTCGTTGCGGACGTCGAGGAGCTCCCAGACCTCCTGGAAGCGCGGCGCCATCCGGTCGACCCACTCCTTGGGCGCGAGACCGTGCTCCTCGGCGGAGCGCTGGATCTTCTGGCCGTGCTCGTCGGTGCCGGTCACGTACCGGACGTCGTCGCCCCACAGGCGCCGCCAGCGCGTCAGCACGTCGCCCGCGACCGTCGTGTACGCGTGACCGATGTGGGGCACGTCGTTGGGGTAGTAGATCGGTGTGGTCACGTAGAAGGGTTTCGCCACGTGCCTGCTCCGCGGTGAGGGGTCGGGATCGGACCTCGGGCGCTCACGGCGAGGTCGGCCGCTACGATATCGGTGCGTCGTCCGCGTCCGATGCGGACTTCGCGGTACCGGGAGGGGGTCCTCGGTGAGGTCGACGGGCATGGTCCGCAAGATCGACGATCTGGGGCGGCTGGTCCTCCCCGCAGAGATCCGCCGGCGGTTCGGCCTCGGCCAGGACAGCCACGTCGAGATCCACGTCGACGACGCCCACGAGGGCAGGATCGTCCTCACGCCCGTGCGGGACGCGTGCGTGTTCTGCGGCAGCGACGAGCGCCTGCGGCAGTTCCGGTCGCAGCAGGTGTGCTCGGCCTGTGTCGACCACCTCGCCGGCCGAGCACCCGACCCTCCTCCCGACCCGGCTCCCTGACCGGGAGCGGGCCTCACCCTCGGGTCGACCCCTCGTCGGAGCGGGGCAGCGAGGTCGCCAGGTCGTAGGCCCGGCGCTTGGGGACGTCGAGCTCGCGAGCCACCAGCGCCGCCGCGTCCCGCTTCGTCGCGCCCTCGGCGAGCGCCTCCTCGAGCGCCCGGGTCACCGCCTCGTCGTCGGGCGGCTCCGGCGCGGGCGCGGGCCCCACCACGAGGACGTACTCGCCCAGCGGGTCGCCCACGGCGTCGGCCGCCGCCCCGAGGCGCCCCCGCCAGACCTCCTCGTGGAGCTTGGTGAGCTCGCGGGCGACCGCCACCTCCCGGTCGTCCCCCAGCGCCGCGGCCAGGTCCCCGAGCGTGGCGCGCACCCGACGCGGCGACTCGAAGAGCACCGCCGTCCGACGTTCGCCGCGGAGGCCCTCCAAGCGCTCACGGCGCTCCCGGCCCCGGCGCGGCAGGAAGCCCTCGAACACGAAGCGCTCCGCCGGGAGCCCCGAGACCACCAGGCCCGCGAGCGCGGCGCTGGGCCCGGGCACCACCTCGACCCGCACGCCCCGCTCCGCGCAGGCGCGCACGAGCCGCTCCCCCGGGTCGGAGACCGCCGGCATCCCGGCGTCGCTGACGTAGACGACGTGCGCGCCGGCGGCGGCCTCGCCGGCGAGGCGCTCGGCCGTCGCCGCCTCGTTGTGCTCGCGCAGCGAGTCGAGCCGAGCGGGGACGGGGACGCCGGCGTGCGAGAGGAGCTTGCGGGCGCGCCGGGTGTCCTCGGCCGCCAGCACGTCGGCCCGCCGGAGCACCTCCACGGCACGGGGCGGGAGGTCACCGAGGTTGCCGATGGGCGTCGCGACCAGCGTCAGGCGACCGGTCGGCTCGCTCACGCCGGCCCCCGGTCCTCCATGCCGGCCCGGAGCACCTCCACCTGCTCGCCCTCGCGCAGCTCCCAGCGACCGAACGCGCCCGCCTCGGCCTCGACCACGAAGCGGGCCCTGGGGTGCGGGACGCTCACCCGCCGGGGACGCAGCGTCGTGGTGGCGAGCACCGTGCCGTCGGCGGCGCAGAACGCCACGTCGATCGCGGTCCGCATCCCGAAGGTGTGCACCTGGCGGCAGGGGGTGAGCAGGAAGCCGCCCTCGACGCGGGTCCGCCCGCGCAGGCCGCGGCGGCGGCTGCGACGGTCGCTCGCGATCTCGAGCGTCGCGAGCACCTCACCGTCCCGGGTCAGCCACGCGGTCCCCATCGACTCGACCTCGTGCTCACACGTTGAAGCGGATGTCGAGGACGTCGCCGTCGGCCACCTCGTAGTCCTTGCCCTCGACGCGGATCCGGCCGGCCTCCTTGGCGCGGGCCCACGAGCCCATCTCCAGCAGCTCGTCCCATCGGATGACCTCGGCGCGGATGAAGCCCCGGCAGAGGTCCGAGTGGATGACGCCCGCGCACTCGGGTGCCCGCGCCCCCTCGCGGAAGGTCCACGCGCGCGACTCCTTCTCGCCGGTGGTGAGGAACGTCCTCCGACCGAGGAGGTGGTGCGCCGCGGCCGCGACGCGGGGCACCACGCCGTCACCGAGACCCAGGCCCTCGAGCATCTGGGCGCGGTCGCCCTCGTCCAGGGTGGCGGCCTCCATCTCGAGCTGCGCGCACACCCCGACGGCGTGCTCGCCGAGCGGAGCGACCAGCTCGGCGGTGTGGTCGAGCTGGTCGTCGCCGAGGTTCACGACGGTCATCGCCGGCTTGTTGGTCAGGAGGAACGACGGCGCGAGCAGCGTCCGCTCGCGCTCGCCGAGGGGTGAGCGGTACAGGGCCGTCCCGTCCTCGAGGACCCGCTCCGCCTTCTCGAGGGCCTCCACCTCGGCGCGCAACGAGGCGTCCTGCTTGGCGGCCTTGCGCTGCTTCTCGAGGCGGCCCTGGACCGACTCCAGGTCCGCCATCACCAGCTCGAGCTCGACGGTCTCGAGGTCGTCGAGGGGCGACACTCCTCCGGGCACCTGCTCGTCCTCGAACGCCCGCACCACGAAGAGGAGGGCGTCGACCTCCCGCAAGGCGCCGAGGAAGCGGTTCCCGAGGCCCTCGCCGATGTTCGCGCCCCTGACGAGCGCGGCGATGTCGGTGACCTCGACGCCCGTGTAGGTCCGCTTGGCGGAACCCGACATCTCCGCGAGCTCGTCGACCCGCTCGTCGGGGACCCGTGCCACGCCGACGACGGTCTCGGTGGTCGAGAACGGATGCGCGCCGATCGGGACGCCCATGCCGGTGAGGGCGTTGAACAGGGTGGACTTGCCCGAGTTGGGGAGGCCGACGAGGCCGAGACGCTCCATCGCGCGCCAGCGTACCCAGCTGCCCGCTACCCTGAGCAGGTCCCGGAAGCCCCCGAGGTCAGGCGACCATGAGCAAGAAGTCGAAGAAGCGCCGTCTGCGAGCCCGCCGCAACAAGGCCAACAAGGGCCGCAAGCCCAACGCCGGTCGCCGCTGACCGGTCCCGGCCGCTCCCCTCAGCGGAGTCGAGCGGTCCGGGGACGGCGGGCGCCGAGCGCGCCGAGTCCGGTCACCGCGAGGCCGACCGCCGCGATCGCGCCGGTCTCCCACTGCAAGGACCGGACGAAGACGCGCGCGGTCACCTCCACGGCGCCGCGGGTCGCCTCGTCGTCGATGCCCCCGGCGGCGACCGAGGGGGCGAGGAGCACGAGGACGAACAGCGCCCCGGCACCCAGCGCCGTCAGGAACCCGACCCGCCGCGCGAGGCGGAGCCGCTCCGGCGCCAGGAGGAACGCACCGCCGATGCCGAACACGGCGACGGCAGCGGCCACGGGCGTGAGCGAGCCCGTCGCCTCGTCCATCCGCGACAGGTCGGGGAGGTCGCCCTCGCCGCCCACCGGAACGGCCTCCAGGGCACCGGCCGGGACGGCCGCGGCCGCCCGGGGGTCGACCCTCTCGACGGCGCTGCGCACCAGCGGCACGGCCCCCGACAGGTCGAGGACGAGCACGTCGACCCGGTCGTCGACCAGCGCCCGGTGGACGTCGCGCACCGTGTCCTCGACCACGGACACGAACTCCTCGGTGGCGACGAGGCTCGCGATCTCGGCGCGGATCCGGGAGCGGAAGGACGAGGCCTCGGCCGGGAGCTCCGCGACCACGCGTGCGGTGATCTCGTCCGCGAAGAACTCCCGGACCGCCGGTTCGGAGGCCGCGTCACCGGTCGTGGAGGCGAAGGCGTCGGAGTCGAGCACCTCGCGCTGGGCCCACCAGCCCGCGTGGGCCATCAACAACGCACCCACACCGGCCAGGGAGAGCAGACCGGCGAGGAGTCGGCGCAGGGGCCTCAACCCCCGCTTCGCTCGGCGACGACGCGCTCGAGGCGCTCGAGCGTCGCCTCCATCCAGCGAGGATGCTTCTCCGGGTAGCGCATGCGCTCGACGAACTTCGGGCTGAGAGCGGTCGACCAGTCGAAGGTGTGGACGACCCGGGTGCCGCCGCCCTCCTCGGGCTCGAGCTCGTAGCGCCAGCGGTGCCGGGCGAAGTGGCGCCACGCGAGGAGGCGGTCCTCCTCGTACTCCACCACCACGTTCGAGATGACGTAGGGCAGGCCCCACCGCATCCGCATCCCGAACCGGGAGCCCTCGGTGAGGCGCTCCGACGACGCCTTGCGGAGGCGCTGGACGGTGCCCGACCCGT
Organism: uncultured Burkholderiales bacterium; assembly: GCA_964438505.1. Taxonomy (GTDB): domain Bacteria; phylum Actinomycetota; class Acidimicrobiia; order IMCC26256; family JACPCJ01; genus CAYTKN01. The sequence continues at coordinate 188,621 of CAYTKN010000002.1, read as the reverse complement.
CGATCTCGGGATGCATCGAGGGATCCGCGATCACGTCGAAGATCGCCTCGGGCGGCGCGGGGATGGACCTGGTCACGGACACGGCTCGTCGCTCGTCGCTCATGGCCGGGACGCTAGTTGCTCGGTCGGGAGCGGGCACCCGAGCCGAACGGGTCGCGCCGGGCGAGCCAGTGGAGGACGCTGTCGGTGAGGGCGCCGGGTTGCTCCTCGGGTGTGAAGTGGCCGCAGTCGCGGACGAGCACCTTCTCGAGGTCCGGGACCCGCGCCTCCATCCCCTCGGCCATCGCCGGGGTCAGGACGGGATCGCTCTCCGCCATCACCATCAGCGACGGCGCCTCGACCGTGAGGGCGTCGTGGTCCGCGGTCAGCTCCCAGTTGCGGTCCATGCAGCGGTAGTACTCGAACGCCGGGGTGAGGGCGCCTCGGGGCTCGAACGCGTCGACGTACACGTCGAGCACCTCGTCGGGGACCGCACCCACCTTGACGGTCGCCGCGGTCCGCATCAGGAGGTGCAGGAACCCGCGCACGTCGAGCTCGGCGAAGAACTCGGCGACGCCGCGCTCCTGGAACTGCACCATGTAGTTGGGACGCTCGGGCCGGTAGCTGCGCATGAGCTCGATGGGCGGCTCGGGGGGCCGCGGCAGGTCGGGGGTGTTGACCCCGACGACGCCGGCGACCCGGGAGGGATGACGGCGCGCCAGCGTCCACACGATGATGCCGCCCCAGTCGTGGCCGACCACGACGGCCCGGCCGGTGTCGGCGCGGGCGCGCAGCGCTCGGACGGCGCCGGCGACGGTGTCGGTCAGCCACACGATGTCGTAGTCGACGTCGGGCTTGTCGGAGCGCCCGTAGCCGGGCAGGTCGATCGCCACGGCGTGGTACCCGGCCGCCGCGACCGGTCCGAGCTGGTGCCTCCACGCGTAGGCGAGCTGCGGGAAGCCGTGGAGGAACAGCACCAGGGGGTCCCCGGGGTCTCCCGCTTCCAGGGCGTGGAGGCGCACGCCGTTCGCGACCACGTACCGCCTGCCGAGCACGCCGGCGAGCCTAACGGTCGGGAAGGGCCGCTCCCAGCGTGCTGCCCTCCTCGGAGACCGCAGGGTCGTCGGAGGTCGCAGGGTCGTCGGAGGTCGCAGGGTCGTCGGCCCGGGAGCGTCGCGCCAGCTCCACGATGCGGTCCCCGGCGGTGTCGTCCGCGGTGCCGTCCGCGCTGTCGTCCGCGAGCTCGGGGGCGCTGAGCTCGCGGGCGCGGGTCTCGACCCCGCCGAGCTCGTCGACGTCGGATCCCGAGCCGGCGCCGAACTCCTCGAAGCGCCGGGCCTGGGGCAACACGTTGCGCTCGAGCGAGCCGACCGCCTTGTTGTAGGCGCCGACGGCACCGTCGAGGCGCTTGCCGAGCTGGGCGAAGTGCCCGGCCATCGTGGACACGCGCTTGTGGAGCTCGCGTCCCAGCTCGCTGATCTCCTTGGCGCTCTCGGCCACCCGCTCCTCGCGCCACACGTGGGCGACGGTGCGCAGCAGCGCCATCAGCGTGGTCGGCGAAGCGAGGATCACCCGCTTGGAGAAGCCCTCCTCGAAGAGGTCCGGGCGCTGCTCGACGGCCGCGGCGACGAACGCCTCGCCCGGGACGAACATCACGACGAACTCGGGGGCGCGCTCGAACTGCTCCCAGTAGCCCTTCCGGCTCAGGGACACGAGGTGCTCGCGCAGCGCCCGGGCGTGCTCGTCGAGCCGGCGCTCGCGCGCTTCGGGGCCGGTGGCCTCCATGGCCTTCAGGTACGCGTCGAGCGGCGCCTTGGCGTCGACGGGGAGCTCGCCGCCACCGGGCAGGTGGACGAGGAGGTCGGGGCGCAGCCGGCCGTCGGCGCCCTCGACCGTCGGCTGCTCCTGGAAGTCGCAGTGAACGACCATGCCGGCCTGCTCGACGAGGCGCTTGAGCGTGAGCTCGCCCCACCGGCCCCGCGTGCCGGGCCGCGACAGGGCGCCCGCCAGCTTCCCGGCCTCGGTGCGCAGCAGCTCCTGGGCGTCCATCAGGCCCTTGACCTGCTCGGAGAGCTTGCCGTAGGCGCCCTCGCGCGCGGTCTCGAGCTCCCGGAGCTGGCGCTCGAAGCTCTCGAGCCGCTGGTCGATCGGCTCGAGGCGGCGACCGGCGAGGGCCAGGAACTCCTCGTTGTTGCCCTTGACCGCGCGCGACGCCGCGGCCTCGATCGTCCGGTCGAGATTGGCCTCGACCTGCTCGGCCAGCTTGGTCTTCTCCGCGGCGAGAGCCCGCTCGTGCTCGACGGCCTGCTCGAGGCGCCCGATCTCGCTGGTGAGCGCCAGCCGCCGACTCCGGAACACCGCGCCGGCGGCACCGGCGCCGAGCGCCACTCCCACGACCAACCAGACGAACTCCATCGATCCTCCACGATCCACTCGCTTGCCGTGCTCGAGCACCCGCACCGGTGCGCTTCGGCCTCGCGTGTCGGCCTGGGTGTCGGCCTCGGAATCATGGTCGCAGCTCCCTCCGACAGGAACGTGGACCTCCGCAGCGGAACCCGCGCCCGGGAACACGGGACGCGACAATGCGCACATCGCTCGCCGCCCGTCCCTCCGCGCCCAGATGCTGGTGCTCGCCGCGCTGATCGCGGCGCTCGTCGCCGGCAGCTTCCTCACCGGCGACGGCGACACCGGCGACACCGGCGACCCGCCCGAGGCCACCCCGAGCACTCCCCCGCCGGTCGCCACCACGGAGCCCGGGCGAGCGCCGACCACGAGCCCCGAGGGCCTCCCCCCGGCCGCGGATGCGAGCGTCTGCCGGACGTTGCTGACCGCCGAGGAGGCGGAGGCGCTGGTGGGACGCGACCTCGAGCATCCGGTGATCGAACCGATCGAGCGGCAGTGCGCCTGGCCGCTCGAGGAGGGCACGCCCCTCGACGCGGAGCTGTTCTTCGTGCTCAAGGAGCAGCAGGCACCCGACCTCCTCGACGTCCTGCGCGGCACGTGGGACACCGAGCGGTTCCGCTTCGAGGCCGTCGACGGGCTCGGCGACCAGGCGTTCTTCGTGATCCGCCGTGCCGACTCCGGGGCGGAGGACGTCGAGGCGGGCACCGAGTTCGTCGAAGGCCTCGACGTCTACGCGGCGGGGCGCCACGTGGTCCTCGGCAACGGCGGCGAGCGCCCCGTCTGGGAGGGCGAGCCCGACGAGATCCGGGAGCGCCTCGTCGAGACGATGCGGCGCGTCCTCGACCGGATCCGCTGAGGGGTGACCAATGTGTGAGTGTCGTGCAGTCGAAATGTCTGCACGACACACACACAACCACGGGGTTAATCTCCGTTGATCGGACCACGCCAGGTTCCAAGTCAGCGCGTGAACCGGATGTGGCACGT
>CAYTKN010000002.1:0-185245 GCA_964438505.1 uncultured Burkholderiales bacterium | reverse complement strand
GTTGTGGGGCTTGCCCCTCTTTTTTGCCTCCCCCAACACACACCCATCGACGGGGTTACGCTCCGTTGATCGGACCACGCCAGGTTCCTAGTCTGCTCGTGACCCGGAGGTGGCACGTGCGAACACTGCTCAGGATCGCGTTGGGTGGAGCCGTGGCGGCGTGGATGCTCCTCGCGGTGGCCTCACCGGCCCACGCGGAGATCACGCAGGGGAGCTGCTCGGGCTCCGCGACCCTGATCGACGAGGACGGCGACAGCGTCCGGATCGACGGCGCGACGACCGAACGGGTCACGATCCCCCGCGAGGCCGACGTCAGCCCGTGGATGGGCGACATGGGCATCGAGCCACCACCCGACGAGGTCCCCCACAGCGGCTCGATCTCCGTCGAGGGTCCCTTCGGCGACGTCGAGGTGCGGAGCTGGGAGGGAGAGACGGCGAAGGTCTCGGCAGAGGGCAGCGACCACTACGACCTCGGCTCGATCATCCCCGGCGGGATCCTCGGCGGCACCAAGATGACGGTCAAGGGCGAGGAGGACTACGCGGGCGCGATCTGCAAGGGCCGCGTCGACGTCGAGGTCGAGGGCAGCGTCGCCAACCCGGCCAGCGGGGCCGCGGCTGCGGGCACCGCCGGCACGGGGTACGCCCTGTACCGCATCGCACGGAGGACGGTGGCGTGAAGCGGGTGCGCGGAGCGCTCCTCGGGGCCCTCGCCGGTCTGCTCTTCGGCGTCTTCGTCAGCCTCGACCTGTTCCTCTTCGGGATCCTGGCGCTCGACCACGTCGTCGTCGGGATCGTGCCGATCGTCGGTCTCGTGGGAGGGATCGTCCTCGGTGCGGTCTCGCCACTCGGGCGGCGCCGCACCCCGCGCCAGCCCGACGTGGTCCCGCCGGAGGCAGCAGCCGAGGCGGTGGCGGGCGACGCGCCCGCGCCGGTCCCGCCCGGCGCCGAGGCGGGACCGACCGCGAGCTCGGGGTCCGGCGACGGCCCGCCGCCGCCCCCCGGGCGCGACGACGACCGGTAGCGAGCCGGGGCGACGAGCCGACCCGCGAGCGGGAGGACCATGGGCCGAGCGCAAGTGCTGCTACCCGAGGCGCCGATCGAGGACCTCGAGACGTACCGGGAGCTCGGTGGAGGCGACGGCCTGGCCGCGGCCACCGAGCTCGGCCCGGCGTCCGTGGTCGAGGAGATCCTCGCCTCCGGCCTGCGGGGCCGCGGCGGGGCCGGCTTCCCCACGGGGTACAAGTGGAGTGGCGTGCGCGCCGCCGGCGGCACGCATCGCTACGCCGTCTGCAACGCGGCCGAGGGGGAGCCCGCCACCTTCAAGGACCGCGCGCTCCTGCGCGCCAACCCCTACCAGGTGGTCGAGGGCCTGGCCATCGCGGCGTTCGCGGTCGAGACGTCCGAGGCCTACGTCGCGATCAAGGAGAGCTTCGAGGTCGAGCGCGACGCCCTCACCCGGGCGGTGCGCGAGATGGAGGCGGCCGGCCTGCTGGGCGACTTGAGCGTCACCCTGGTGACCGGCCCCGACGAGTACCTCTTCGGCGAGGAGAAGGGCCTCCTCGAGGTGATCGAGGGCCGCGACCCGCTGCCCCGACGCTTCCCGCCCTACATCCACGGGCTCTACGCCACCGCCCCCCAGATGGGCTGGGACGCCACCGCCTCCCAGCCCGGCCACCGGCACTCGCACGAGTCGAACCCCACGCTCGTCAACAACGTGGAGACCCTCGCCAACGTCCCCAACGTCGTCGCCCGGGGCGCCGACTGGTTCCGCTCCTTCGGCACCGACGAGTCGCCGGGCACGATCGTGTGCACCGTCGTCGGCGACGTCGTGAAGCCGGGGATCACCGAGGTGGAGATGGGGACGCCGTTGGGCGAGGTCGTCGTCGGCGCCGGCGGCGTGCGCGAGGGCCGGAGCCTCAAGGCGGTGCTCTCGGGCGTCGCCAACCCGGTCGTCCCCGCCGAGGAGGTCGACGTGCGGCTCACCTACGAGGCGATGGACGCCCTCGGCACCGGCCTCGGGGCGGCCGGCTTCGCGGTCTACGACGACACGGCGTGCATGGTCGACCTCGCGGCGGCGGTGTCGCGCTTCCTCTACGTCGAGTCGTGCAACCAGTGCCCCGCCTGCAAGCTCGGCTCCGGCGAGATCACCCAGGAGCTGGAGCGACTCGAGCGCGGCGAGGGCGACGACCGCACCATGGAACGGATCGGGTCGCGCCTCCGCAACGTCACCGACGGGAACCGCTGCTACCTGCCCGTCCAGGAACAACGGCTGGTCTCCAGCCTGCTCACCCACTTCCCCGAGGAGTTCGCCGAGCACCTCGAGCGCCCGGGCTGCCACTCGCCCCGGCAGGTGCGGGTCGCCAAGCTCGTGGACGTGACCGACACGGGAGCCGTCTACGACGAGCGGCAGCGCCGCAAGCGGCCCGACTGGACCTACGCCCCCGAGCCCCACCGACGCGGCGAGCAGGAGTGACCGCGGCACGCTCGGTAGTGTGAGCGCATGGACCCGACCCCGCTCGTCAGGACCGCGGAGACGACCATCGTCCTGGTGGTGATGGACGGCCTCGGCGGGTACGCGGACGCCGAGCACGGCACCGAGCTCGAGGACGCCGCCACCCCCAACCTCGACCGGCTCGCCGCGGAGGGAGTGTGCGGGCTGGTGGAGCCGGTGGGGCCGGGGATCACGCCCGGCTCCGGCCCCGGGCACCTGGCCCTCTTCGGCTACGACCCCGAGACGTACGAGCTGGGACGCGGCGCGCTCTCGGCGGCCGGCCTCGAGTTCGACCTCCGACCGGGAGACGTCGCCGCGCGGGGCAACCTGTGCACGCTGGCACCCGACGGAACGGTGAGCGACCGGCGGGCGGGACGCATCCCCGACGACGCGGCCCGCGAGGTGGTCGAGCGGCTCCGGGAGTCGGTGCGCCTCGACCGCGTCGAGGTGTTCTTCCGCCACGAGCGCGAGCACCGCGTCCTCGTCGTCCTCCGGGGCCCGGACCTGGACCCGGGCCTCGGCGACACCGACCCCCAGCGCGAGGGCGCCGCGCCGCTCCGGCCCGAGGTCCTCGATCCCGCCGCGAAGCGCACCGCGGAGATCGTGACCGAGCTCGACGCCCAGGTGCGGGCGTGCCTCGCCGACGAGCGACCCGCCAACGGTCTGCTCCTGCGCGGCTTCGACACCCTGCGCGAGCTCCCCGGGTTCCGCGAGCGCTACGGCCTCTCGGCCGCCGCCGTCGCCATCTACCCGATGTACCGGGGGATCGCCCGGATCCTCGGCATGGAGGTCCTCGGTCGCCCCGCCGACCTCGACGAGCAGGTGGCGACGACAGAGCGCGCCTGGAGCGACCACGACTACTTCTTCTTCCACCACAAGTACACCGACTCCGCCGGGGAGGACGGCGACCGCGGCGCCAAGATCCGGGCGATCGAGCAGCTCGACGCCGCGCTCCCCGCCATCCGGGACCTGGAGCCCGACGTGCTGGTGGTCACCGGCGACCACTCGACCCCCTCGCAGATGGCCGCGCACTCCTGGCACCCGGTCCCCGCGGTGCTGTGGTCCGAGCGCTGCGGGCGCGACGGGGTGGAGCGCTTCGGCGAGCGCGCCTGCGCGACGGGCGGGCTGGGCCTGCGCCCCACGAAGGACCTGATGCCGGTGGTGCTGGCCAACGCGGGACGGCTGGCCAAGTACGGGGCGTGAGCCGCGCCCGCGCCCGGGCGGTCGCCGCGGCGCTCGTCGTGGCCGCGGCCGGGGTGGCCGCTGCGGTGTGGATCACCGGTGACGGCGGGACGGACGACCCGGGGTCGTCCTCGCCCGCCGGCGACGCCGTGGACGCCGGCGACACCGGCGACGCCGGGGACGCCGCCTCGTCGACGTCGGGTCCGCCCGGCACGACCAGCACGACTTCCCGGGCCGACGCGCTCGCCGAGCGTGTCGAGCAGCCCTCGGAGCCCGCGGACCTCGCGGCCGCGATCGAGGCGTCCGAGCGGGCGATCCGCGACCCGGCGACAGCCGAGACCGCGCTCGGCGCGTGGGGACGGCTCCAGCAGCGCGCGTACCGCGAGCTGGCCCGCCGCCCGGAGTGGGACGGGGCCGTCCTCGAGGCCCTCGGCGACGACTTGGCCGGGGCCGTGACCGCCAACGTCAGGGCCAACCGCGAGCTGTGGGCGCTCACCGAGCCCCGCGAGGCGCTGCCCGACTGGCGGATCGTGGAGCCGCCGGACGCGGACGAGCTCCTCGCCCACTACCGCTCCGCCGAGGCCGAGTTCGGGGTGCCCTGGGAGTACCTCGCCGCCATCCACCTCGTCGAGAGCCGCATGGGGCGGATCCGGGGGGACAGCGTCGCGGGGGCCCGGGGCCCGATGCAGTTCCTGCCGGCCACCTGGGAGGCCTACGGGGAGGGCGACATCGAGGATCCGGGGGACGCGATCCGGGCGGCGGGGCGCTACCTGGCGGCCAACGGCGCACCGGAGCGCATGGCCGACGCCGTGTACGCCTACAACCACAGCGACCACTACGTGGAGGCGATCGAGGGGTACGTCGAGGTGATGCGCGCCGAGGAGCGCGCCTACCTCGGCTACCACCACTGGCAGGTGTACTACCGCACCGTGGACGGCGACGTGCTGCTCCCGGTGGGCTACGGGTCGTGATCGAAGACCGAGTCGACGCTGTGGCAGGGTGTTCGGTGGACGAGCAGAGCGAGGAGGGGTGATGGCCGGCTCCAGCGCCGAGATGCACGAGTCACCGGACGACATGAGCGGGGAGACCGTCGACCGGCACCGCGCGATCGTCTCCCTGATGGAGGAGCTCGAGGCCGTCGACTGGTACGACCAGCGGGTCGACGCCACCGAGGACGACGAGCTGCGTGCGATCCTCGCCCACAACCGCGACGAGGAGAAGGAGCACGCCGCCATGGTGCTCGAGTGGCTCCGCCGGCGCGACCCGCGCCTCGACGCGGAGCTCCGCGAGTCCCTGTTCACCTCCGGGCCCATCGCCCACGGGACCGGCGAAGCAGACGAGACAGCCGAAGCAGCCGAAGCAGCCGAAGCAGCCGGCGAGGCCGGAGCCGGGAAGCGCCGGGGCGGGCGCGTCGCGGGGAGCGACGGCTCGCTCGGCATCGGCAGCCTACGAGGGGAGATGCAGCAGTGAACGACCTGCGACGCGAGTTGGCCCCGATCACCGACGGGGCGTGGGAGGAGATCGACGCCGAGGCCAGACAGACCCTCGAGCACCTCCTCGCCGCGCGACGCCTCGTCGACTTCGACGACGACGGCGGATGGGCGACCTCGGGCGTCGGCCTGGGTCGCACCCGGGTCCTCGACGCGGAGCCGACCGACGGCGTGCGCGCGCAGCTCCGGCAGGTGCAACCCCTCGTGGAGTTCCGCACCGAGTTCGAGCTGAGCCGCGACGAGCTCGACGCCGTCGCCCGCGGAGCGGCCGACCCCGACCTCGATCCCGTCCGGAGGGCCGCCCGCCGCGCCGCGACCGCCGAGGACCACGCGGTGTTCCACGGCTACGAGGCGGGCGGCATCGAGGGCATCGCACGCAGCTCGCCGCACGAGACCGTGCGGATCTCCGACGACTACCTCCAGTACCCAGCCCACGTCTCCGGCGCGGTCGCGGAGCTCCGGGCGGAGGGGATCGGCGGGCCGTACGCGCTGGCGCTCGGCCCCCGCTGCTTCTCGGGGCTCATGAACACGCTCACCTCGGGCGGGTTCCCCGTGTACGACCTCGCCAAGCGCCTTGTCGACGGGCCCGTCGTGTGGGCCCCGGCGCTCGACGGGGCCCTGGTGCTCAGCATGCGGGGCGGCGACTTCGAGCTCGTCTCCGGTCGCGACCTGTCGGTGGGCTACGAGAGCCACGACGCGACCACGGTGCAGCTCTACCTCGTGGAGAGCTTCACGTTCCGTGTGCTCGGCCCGGAGGCCGCGGTCTACCTCGGCTACGGGCAGAAGGGACGGCGGCGATGACCGACGACCTCGCGCGGCAGATCACCGGGACGGCGGTCGACGAGTACCTCCGCGAGCTCGCGGGCGCCCAGCACCGCAGCGAGGTGCTCGACGACATGGAGCGACGCGCCGACGAGGAGGGCTTCCCGATCGTCGGCCCCGCCGTGGGGCGGTTCCTCGAGATGCAGGCGCTGGCCGTGGGCGCGCGCCGGGTGATGGAGCTCGGCTCCGGCTACGGCTACTCCGCGTACTGGTTCGGGCGCGCCGTCGGCGCCGGCGGCGCGGTCGTGTGCACCGACGGCGACCCGGGCAACGCCGAGGCGGCCGAGGAGTACCTCACCCGAGCCGGGCTGTGGGACCGCGTGGAGTACAGGGTCGGCGACGCGCTCGAGCAGCTGGCGGACACCGACGGCGAGTTCGACGTCGTCTACTGCGACGTCGACAAGGGCGGGTACCCCGACTGCTTCCGCGCGGGCGCGGAGCGCCTCCGGGTGGGAGGCGTCTACCTGTGCGACAACACGCTGTGGGGCGGGCGAGCCGCCACCGGCGAGGCCGACGACCGCTTCCCAGGGTGGACCGAGGCGATCCGCGAGCACAACCGGCTCGTCGTCGACGACCCGCGCTTCGTCTCGATGATCGTCCCGATCCGCGACGGCGTCCTCAGCGCCGTGAAGGTCTCGGAAGGGCCCTGAAGGTCTCCGGGCCTGAGACGGCGACCGGCCCCGTCGAGGTGGCGCGGCGACCCTCGTGATTTCGGTCACCCGCGCCAGGAGGCGGGCGCGCCGGTGCGGAACTCTCTCCCACGGCGCAGAAGGGGCGTGCAGCGTGGACATCCCGACCGTCGACGTCCGTGAGCTGGGCAAGGAGTACGTGCGGGGGCGACAGACCGTGCGCGCCCTCCACGACGTCACCTTCACGATGCCCGCCGGAGAGCTCACCACCGTGATGGGCCCCAGCGGTGCCGGCAAGAGCACCCTCCTCCACGTCCTCGGGGGCCTCGACACCCCGACGCGGGGCTCCGTGCTCCTCGACGGGGTCGAGCTGGGCACGCTCGACGACGACGAGCTCACCCGGGTGCGACGCCGCAAGCTGGGCTTCGTGTTCCAGTTCTTCAACCTGCTCCCGACGTTGAGCGCGTGGGAGAACGTGGCCGTGCCCCGGTTGCTCGACGGCGTCCCCCTGCACCGCGAACGGGACCACGCCGTCGAGCTGCTCGAGCGCGTCGGCCTCGGAGCGCGCGTCGACCACCGCCCCGCCGAGCTCTCCGGCGGCGAGATGCAGCGGGTGGCGCTGGCCCGGGCGCTCGTCAACGACCCCGTGCTGGTCCTCGCCGACGAGCCGACGGGCAACCTCGACAGCCGCACCGGCGCCGAGGTCCTCGACCTCCTCGGCGCCCTCGCCCGCGACGAGGGCAGGACCATCGCGATGGTCACCCACGACGCGGAGGCCGCCGCGATCGGCGACCGCGTGATCGCGATCGAGGACGGCGAGGTGGTGGACGACGGGCCCGCGCACGAGCTGCTCGCGCGCTCATGAGCCGAGGCCGCTTCCGGCTCCTCCACCTGCGGCGGTTCCGCTCGCACCCCGGACGCACCGCGCTCGCCGTGAGCAGCATCGCGGTGGGCACCGCCCTCGTCACCGCCATCCTCGCGGTCCTCGGCTCGATCACCGGGTCGGTCGACGAGCTCGTGGACCTCGCCGGCCGGGCCGACGTCGAGGTCTCCGGTGTCGGCGACACCGGCTTCGAGGACGACCTCTTCTTCGCGGTCGAGGACACCGCCGGAGTCGAGGCCGCCGTGCCGGTCATCCGCTCGCGGGTCTCCGTGGGCGGCCACGAGACCTTCCTCTTCGGCTTCGACCAGCGCGCCGAGGCGCTCGGCCAGGACCTGGCGGAGGAGGCCCGACGCCGGATCGACGCGGGCGACGACCTCGACGGCGTCTTCCTCAGCCCCGGCCTCGCCGACCGGATCGGCCTCGCGCCCGGGGATCCCGTCTCCGTCTACGGCTCCGGGCGACGCAGCGAGACCGAGGTCCTCGACGTCGTCGACGTGCCGGGGTTCGAGGTCAACCGCGGCGAGTTCGCCGTCGCCGCCCTCCCCCTCGCCCAGCGCTTCGCCGGCAAGACCGGCCGGCTCGACGCGGTCTGGGCGGTGGCCGAGGACGGGTCGTCTCCCGGCGCGCTCGAGGCGCGCCTGGACCGGGAGCTGGGCGACCGTGCCGTCGTCAGCTCGCCGCGGCTGCGCGCCGAGCAGGCCGCCGACGAGGTCGATCCGTTCGAGCAGCAGCTCCTGGTCATCGCCGGCGCGGTGCTGGTGGTCGCGGCGTTCGTCGTCTTCAACACCATGAGCATGGCGGCGCTGGAGCGCCGCCGCGAGCTCGCCACCCTGCGGGCGCTGGGCGGTCACCGCAACCGGCTGCTCGCCGGGTTCCTGGGCGAGTCCGCGATCCTCGGCGCGGTCGGCTCGCTCGCCGGCGTCGCCGTCGGCTTCCTCGCGGCGCGAGAGCTCGTCGAGGCGCTCCCGACCGCGATCACCTCCGGGGTGGAGGTCGCCATCGGCTTCCACCCGCCCGCCGGCACCCTCCCGATCGCCGCGGCCACCGGGATCGGCGCGGCCGTGCTCGCCGCGGCCGTCCCGGCGAGGAGGGCCGTGAACGTCCCACCCGTCGACGCGATGCGGCCCGGCGACGCGCTCGAGACGCCGGCCGGGCATCCCACCACGAACTGGTTCGCCGGCGTCGTCGGCGTCGGCGCCCTCGCAGCCGGCACGGCCCTCACCGCCGGTCTCGTCCCCGAGCTCGTCGCGGCGGGAGGGGCCGTGATGGTGCTCGCGGCGCTGCTCACGACCTGGGGCTTCACCCCGGTGATCACCCGTGCGGCAGCGTGGATCGCGGGCCGCGCCCGGACGTCGGGGCGCCTCGCCGCTGCCACCATCGCTCGGGCGCCTCGCCGGACCTGGGCGACCTCGGCCGGCGTGATGGTCGCGGCGGGCCTCGTGGTCACGATCGGTGGCCTCACCGAGAACGAGCGGCGCACCATGGCCGCCCACTTCGCCCCGCTCGGCGACATGGACGTGGTCGTGCAGAGCGCGCCGCTCGAGGACTTCCCCACGAGCGTGATGCCCGCGTCGTGGCAGGACGAGCTCGAAGCGCTGCCCGGTGTCGACGAGGTGTTCCCCGGCCAGTTCGCGTTCACGACCTTCGACGAGCGCCGCACCATCCTCCAGGGGTACTCGAGCGGCCGCAACGAGCCCCTGGCCCGCCTCGCCGACGACGACGCCCGCTCGCGCCTGCTCGCAGGCGAGGGAGCCGTGGTGAACACGATGTTCGCCAACGCCCACGACGTCGAGCCGGGCGACACGGTCGAGATCCCCACGCCGTCGGGACCGCGGGCGGTGCGCGTCCTCGACGAGGTGGCCTTCGTCGGCGGCGGCGTGGGCGGCGGCCTGGCGGGGGTGTCGGTGGACCTGATGGAGGACTGGTTCGATCGCGAGGGCGCGAGCTGGTACGAGCTCGAGCTGGCGCCGGGAGCCGAACGCGCCGAGGTCGCCCGGCGGGTCGAGGAGCTCACCTCCGGAGCGCCGTTCCCGGTGTTCGTCGCCACCGGCGAGGAGCTCTTCGACGCCGCCATCGGCGTGGTCGAGCAGTTCGACCGCATCTTCAGCGCCCTGGCGTGGATCGCGGTCGTCGCCGGCGGGCTGGGGATCCTCAACACGCTGATGCTCTCGGTGCTCGAGCGGCGCCGCGAGCTGGGGATCCTCCGCGCGATGGGCACCAGCCGCCGCCAGGTCCGGAACATGGTCCTCGCCGAGGCCACCGCGATCGCCGCGGTCGGCACGGCGCTCGGAGCCTCGACGGGTGCGCTGATGCACTGGGCGGCGGTCGAAGGCGCCGACGAGCTGATCGGCCTCCACGTGGACTACGCCTTCACGCCGGTGCCGCTCGCCACCGCGGCGGTCGTGGCGCTGCTGATGAGCGCCCTGGGTGGCGTCGGCCCGGGTCGGCGGGCATCCAAGGTGAACGTCATCGCCGCGATCGGGTACGAATGACAGCAGAAGGGAAAGGGATCGACCGATGAACACACGTGCGCTCCGACCCCTGGCGCTCGTCGCCGTCTCGGCGTTGCTCCTCGCCGCCTGCGGCGGCAGCGGCGACGACGAGCAGGCCGGGACCGAGGGGACGTCGTCCTCGACCAGCACCACGGCCGCCGCCTCCGACGACGGCGGCGCGAGCCCCGAGACCACGGCCGCGACCGACGCGGGCGGATCCGGCGACGCCGGGTCCGGGCCCGCAGACGCCGGCGACACCGGCGACCCCGGTGACCCCGGCGATTCCGGTGACACGGGTGACCCCGGTGACACGGGAAGCGCGGGCGGCTCGGGTGGCTCGGGTGGCTCCGACGGAACCAACGGCTCCGGTGGCTCGGGCGGTTCCGCGAGTGCCGACGCGCCCGCGCCCCCCGAAGCCGGCACCTACGAGTACGACACCGACGGGTTCCGCGAGGGTGGACTCGGGCGCGAGGACTACCCGGAGGTCACGACCCTCGAGGTCGACCCGCCCGAGGGGGACACCCAGCGCAGCGTCCGCGACCTGCGCGACGAGGACGGCGACGGCACGGTGACCGAGACCGTCCTCCGTCTCGGCGACCAGGGGGTGTTCCTGGAGTACCTGGAGATCGTGAACCGCCAGTCGGGCCTCACCACGACCTACGAGTTCCGTCCCGACCCGGCGCGACAGGTCGCCCACGCGCAGCCCGCCGTCGGCGACCACTTCGAGTTCACCCTCGAGAGCACCGACGGGGGGATCACCGTGGACGTGGAGGTCGACGTCACCGGGGAGGAGCGGGCCTCCACGGCGGAGGGCACCCAGGTGGACACCTTCGTCCTGCGCACCCACTCCGAGTTCTCGGGTGACGTCGAGGGCGAGAGCACCTCGGTGAACAACGTCGCGAAGGACTCCGGCCTGGCGATCCACGAGGACGTCACGACCGACGTCCGCTTCGGCACGAACGAGTTCCACTCGGAGCACACGGCCGTCCTGCGCAGCCTCGACCCCTCGTGAACGTGCATGTGCATGTGTGAGTGTGGTGCAGTCAATACGACTGCACCACACTCACACATTCAAGGTCTCCTCCTCCGGCGGTGAGGGGTCCTCGACGGTCGACCGCGCCCCCGCGGCGCCCGGCGCCGCCCCTTCGCTCAGGCCGAAGCGCTCGTAGACGCGGCGCAGCGGCGGCGGCGCCCACCAGTTCGCACGCCCCGCCAAGCGCATGAACGCGGGCACCAGCGTGGCGCGCACGAGGCTGGCGTCCACGAGCACGGCGGTGGCCAGACCCAGGCCGAAGAGCTTCACGAAGGTGACCTCGGAGGTCGCGAAGGCGAGGAAGACGATGGCGATCAACGCAGCCGCGGCGGTGACGATCCTGCCGGTGCGCTCCAGGCCCACCGCGACCGCGCGCTCGTTGTCGCCGGTGCGGTCGTACTCCTCCTTGATCCGCGAGAGCAGGAACACCTCGTAGTCCATGGAGAGCCCGAAGGCCACGCAGAACATGAGGATCGGCGTGGTGACCTCGATGGCTCCGGTGGGCGTGAAGTGCAGGACGTCGGCGAGGTGGCCGTCCTGGAAGATCCACACCATGGCCCCGAAGGTGGCGGTGAGGCTGAGCAGGTTGAGCACGAGCGCCTTCACGGGCACCAGCAGGCTGCCGACCATGAGGAACAGCACCACGAACGTGGTGAGCGCCACGATCCCGAGCGCGAGGGGCAGCAGGCCGAAGAGCGAGTCCTTGGCGTCGACGAGCTGGGCCGAGAGACCGCCGACGAGCACCTCGTCGAAGGGCGCGTCGACGCCGCGGAGGTCGCCGACGAGCGCCTCCCCCTCCGGCGACACCGGTTCGACCGCCGGAACGACCGACAGCCACGCCCCGTCCTCCGCGGTGAAGCGCTCCTCGGCGGCGTCGAAGCTGACCGGGAGCTTGCGCCCATCCCGGTAGACGCCCGTGTAGGTGTCGACGCGGGCCACGTTCTCGACGCCGGAGAGCCGGGCCGCGTAGCCGTCGACCGCTCCGGCGCGGGTGCCGGGCTCCCCGATCCGCGGCAGCACGACGGCGAGGCTGAACGCCTCGTTGGTGTCGAAGCGCTCGCGGATCTGGTCGTGCACCTGGCGGCTGGGAGCCGACTCGGGCAGCACCCGGTCGTCGGCTTGGCCGAGCTCGATCCGCAGGAACGGGAGCCCGACGAGGACGAGCACCAGGGTGACGACGGTCGCGACGGGGATCGGCCGGCGCATCACTCCCACGGCGATGCGGTGCCACGCCCCCTCGCCCACCGGCTTCGGGCGGTGACGTCGGATCGACCACGTGTCGACGCGGTGGCCGAGCATGGCGAGCACCGCGGGGAGGACCACCACCGCGGTGAAGCCCGCGAGCAGGACGACGGGGATGCCGCCGTACGCGAACGAGCGGAGGAAGGCGAGCGGGAAGACGAGCAACGCCGAGAGCGACACCGCTACGGTCAGGGCGCTGAAGATCACCGTGCGTCCCGCGGTGTCGACGGTGCTCCGGACCGCCTCGGCCACGTCGACGCCCGCGGAGAGCTCCTCGCGGAAGCGGGACACGATGAAGAGCGAGTAGTCGATGGCCAACCCGAGACCCATCGCCGTGGTGAGGTTGAGGGCGAAGATCGACACCTGGGTCAACGAGGCCAGCACGCGGAGTACGAGGAACGTGCCGACGATGGCGACGAACCCGACGCCGAGGGGCAGCACGGCTGCCACCACGCCGCGGAAGACGATCACGAGCAGGATGAGCGTGATCGGGAAGGCGATGAGCTCGGCGCGCACGAGGTCGGACTCGATCTGGGCGCCGACCTCGGTGAACACCTGCGCGAAGCCGCCGACCTCGACCTCGAGGAGCTCGGTGTCGGCCTCCTGGTACTCGGGTCCGAGCTCCTCGGCACGAGCGTCGATCTCGTCCTCGGTGCCGGTGATGCGGGCGAGCACCAGCGCCTGGGAGCCGTCTTCGCTGCGCAGCGGGGCGGCGCCGCCGGCGGTCCAGTAGGAGAAGACGTCGTCGACGTGCTCCTCGGCGGCGAGACGTTGCGTGAGCGCGCGGCCGGCCTCGATCACCCGGTCGTCGTTGACCGGGGGCTGCGCGCCGCCCTCCACCTCCGGGGTGACGAGCAGCAGGAAGTTGGGGTCGCCGGCTTCGAACTCCTCCTCGAGGACCTGGAACGCCTCGTACGACTCGGCGCCCTTGTCGTCGAAGCCGCCGGTCGAGAGGTGCTCGGCGACGTCGCCGCCGATCGCTCCGGCGACGAGGAACCCGCCGAGGACGGCGACCGCGACGAGGCGTCGCCGCCGCACGAGGAACCCACCGAACCGTTGCAGCATCTCGCCTCCTCACGTGCGGACCGAGCGCAGGAGCGTAGTCGAGGTCGACGACCGCACAGGGGGTGGAGGGGCGGACTACCCGCTCAGTGGCCGGCGGCGTCGACCTCCGCGGCGAGCCCACGCAGGCGGTCGCTCACCACCACCGGATACGGGGCGGGATCCCGCAAGTCCTTGACCGGCTCGGGGAGCGCCGCCCACTGCTCCGCGAAGCGCTCGTGCGCCGCGTCGAGGTCGACGCGGCCCGCCGCGGTCCGCTCGCCTCCGACCATGGCCTCCACCAGCAGGGGCCGCGAGTCGCCGGGCCCGTCCTCGGCGGCGGTGGCGAGGACGTCGCCGCTCCAGTCGTCACGGCGCCACACCTGCTTGGGCCCGGGCCAGATCTCCTTGCCCTCGGAGGTCTTGCGCACCGAGCGACCGTCGTACTCGACGAGCTTGTAGACGCTGTCGAGGACCGGCGCGTCCTTGGAGACACCCAGCGCGGAGCCCACGCCGAAGCCGTCGACGGGCGCATGCTCGGTGCCGACGAGGTGGTCGATCGCGAGCTCGTCGAGGCCGCCGCTGGCGAACACGCGCACGTCGTCGAGGCCGGCCTCGTCGAGGATCGCTCTCGCCTCGCGGGACAGCTCGGCGAGGTCGCCCGAGTCGAGCCGGACGCCGCGGAGGTGCTCTCCCCGCTCGCGCATCTCGCGGGCGACCTGCACGGCCTTGTGCACCCCCTCGACGGTGTCGTAGGTGTCGACGAGGAGGATGGTGGCGTCGCCGTAGCGGCGGGCGAACGCCCGGAACGCCTCGAGCTCGTCGGGGTACGCCTGCACGAAGGAGTGGGCCATCGTGCCGCTGGCGCGGAGGCCGTAGCGCTGCGCCCCGGCCACGTTGCTCGTGCCCGCCAGACCGACGATCCGGCACGCGCGCACGAGCTTCATGCCGGCGTCGATCCCCTGCGTCCGACGCAGCGCGAAGTCGAGCACCGCCCTGCCGCGCGCCGCGTACAGGTGCCGTGCCGCCTTGGTGGCGAGGGTGGTCTGGGTGGTGACCTGGTTGAGCAGGAACGTCTCGGCGATCTGGGCGGCCCCGACGGGGCCGTCGACCTCCAGGATCGGCTCACCGGGGAAGACGACGGTCCCCTCCGGAACGGCGCGGACCGCGCCCTCGAAGCGCAGCTCGCGGAGGTAGTCGAGGAACGAGTCGTCGAAGCGGCCGAGCCGGTCGAGCACGCCGAGGTCGTCGTCGCTGAACCGCAGCTCCTCGAGGTACCGGAGCACGTCGTCGAGCCCGGCCGCCACGAGGTAGCCGCGCGACGACGGGAGGTCCCGGACGAAGAGGCTGAAGGTGGAGGGCCGCTGCGCCATCCCCTCGTCGAGGTACACGGCGGCCATGGTGAGCTCGTAGAGGTCGGTGAGCAGGGCGTGCGACACGTCGTGACCGTCCACGGACGGGACGCTATAAGGTCGAGCGCGAGACGCCTACCCGAAGGGAGGTGCGAAGACCGTGTACGACGACAGCACCGCGCTGATCGTGGTCGACGTCCAGAACGACTTCGCCGACCCGGAGGGGAACCTGTACGTGGACGAAGGCGAGCGGGTCGTGCCGATCGCGAACCGGGAGGTCGCGAAGGCGACCGAGGCGGGCGCGTCCGTCTTCTACACCCAGGACTGGCATCCACCCGAGACGCCGCACTTCGAGAAGGACGGAGGCACCTGGCCCGTCCACTGCGTCCGCGACACCTGGGGCGCCGAATTGCACCCCGACCTCGAGGTGCGGGGTGAGGTCGTCAAGAAGGGTGTCGGCGGCGAGGACGGGTACTCGGGCTTCACGATCCGGGACCCGCAGTCCGGGGAGGAGTCCGGCACCGGTCTCGAGGACATGCTCCGCGAGCGTGGCGTCGATCGGGTGCGCATCGTCGGCCTCGCCGGCGACGTCTGCGTCCAGGCCACGGCGATCGACGCGGTGAAGAAGGGCTTCGACACCACCGTCGTGCGGGAAGGCACGCGCTCGGTCAACATGACCGAAGGCGACGAGGACCGCGCCTTCGCCGCCATGGAGGAGGCCGGCGTCACCGTCGAGTGACGTGTGAGTGTGGTGCAGTCACATCGACTGCACCACACTCACACATCCACATCGCGTCGGGGAGGGACTCGGCCGATCAGTCGACCGTCACCGACTCGGCGAAACGCAGGCCCTGGTCGAGGGTCTTGTGGACCGGGCAGCGCTGGGCCACCTGCTCGATGCGCTCCTTCGTGGCGTCGTCGAAGTCGCCTTCCACGAAGATCTCGCTGGTGACGCGCTCGAGGAAGCCCGTGACGTCGTCGTCGCAGTCCTCGCAATCGTCGGCGTGGATCCGCTCGAACTCGTAGCGGGCCGACACGGAGTCGAGCCGGATGCCCTTGTGGCGGCAGTACAGGGCGATGGTGATGCCCGTGCACGCGCCGAGCGCCCCGAGGAGGAGCTCGTAGGGGTTCGGGCCCAGGTCGGTCCCGCCGACGTCGAGGGGCTCGTCGGCCACCCACACGTCGTGACCGTTGGTGATGCGCACGGTCGTGCCCTGGGTGAGGTCCGCGGTGATCGTGGTCATGTGCTGCTCCTTCTCGCCGGGGCGGGCATCGGACAGGCATCATCCGAACGGACACCAAGCCTCGTGTCAACAGACGCCGCGGTCAGGTGGGGACCGCGCCACGGCGGTGCGTTACGTTCCCTCCGGTGATCTCCCGGCTGCGCGACCTCCCCGAGCTCGTCCAACGCGCCCCCCGCCTGAGCGCGCTGGCGGCCGGTGTGCTCGAGGCGCTGGCCTTCCCACCGCGGGGTTGGTGGCCGCTCGGCCTGGTGGGCATCGCGCTCCTCCTCGTGGTCGCAGCCGGCCAGGACCTGCGCGGCCGTGTCTGGGTGGGGTTCGCCGGCGGTCTCGGCTTCTACGGGGGTGCCCTGGCGCTCATCTGGCGGCCCTCGGTCCCGGTGCTGGTCGTGGTCGCCGAGCTCTTCGGTGCCGCGATCCTCAGCCTGCTGGTCGTGGCGGTGGTCGCGTCGACGCCGCGTGGGCGCTGGGCGCTGCTCGGGTTCCCCGCCGCGCTGGTCGTCGTCGACGCCGTGCAGTCACGCTGGCCGTTCGAGGGCCTGCCGCTCGTCGGCGTGGCCCTGGGCCAGGTCGACGGGCCGGTGGCGTGGACGGCCCGCCTCGGGGGTCAGGCGGCCGTGGTGGCCACGGCCGGCCTGCTCGCCGCCACGTTGGCCGCCGGGTGGCTGGCGCCCCGTCGTTGGGTGCTCCCCGCGCTGGCCTCCGCGAGCGCGGTGGTGCTCCTCGCTGCCGCCCTCGCGCCGCGGGGCCGACCCGTGGGCGAGCTCGACGCCACCCTCGTCCAGGGCGGCGGCGAGCGCGGCGTGAAGGCCACGCCGTTCGAGGTCACGTACCGCCTCCACCGCGACGCGCTGCGCGGCCTCGAGCGCGGCGCGGAGCTCGTCGTGCTCCCCGAGGGCACCGTCCACATGAACGACGAGCGGGCGCCCTTCGAGGTCGACGAGCTCTCGGCGGAGGCCGACCGCCTCGACGCCACCGTCGTGGCCGGCGTCGTGGAGCGCCTCGTCGAGCGCGACCGGTTCCTCAACTCGGCGTACGTGTGGGACGGCGACGGCGAGCTCCTCGACGTCTACGACAAGGTCCACGCGGTGCCCTTCGCCGAGTACATCCCCGGCCGCTCCCTGCTCGACGGGTTCCTCGACCTCTCGATCGTCCCCCGCGACCTCCTCGAGGGGGAGGAGCTGGCACCGGTCGACACCCCCGCGGGTCGCCTCGGGGTGCTGATCAGCTTCGAGGTCTTCTTCCCCGGCCTCGCCCGCGACCTGGTCCGCGACGGGGCCGAGGTGCTGCTGGTGCCGACCAACGCGGGGTCGTTCGAGGACGCGCAGGTGCCGTCGTTCGAGGTGGCGGCCTCCAAGCTGCGGGCCATCGAGAGCGGGCGCTGGGTGCTCCAGGTCACGCCGACGGGCTTCTCGGCGGTGGTCGACCCCGAGGGTGACGTCGTGGCCACCACCTCGCTGGGCTCGGACGCCCAGATCGTCACCGAGACCGTCCAGCGTCGCCGTGGTCGCACACCGTTCGCGGTGGCGGGCGAGTGGCCGGTGATCCTGCTCGCGGCGCTCGGGCTGGCCGGTGCGTGGGCGCCGCGGTGGCGGGCGCGCCTCGCCGGGCGCAGCGAGGAGGAGCCGACCGAGCGGAGCGCGGCGCCCCCCACCTGAGGACCCGGAGCGACTCAGCCGTGCTCGAGGCCGTGCTCGAGGCCGACCTCGCGGGGGATCTCGGTGCGGCGCACCTTGCCGGTCCCGGTGCGAGGCAGGCTGTCGACGCGGTAGACGTCCTTCGGGCACTTGTGGGCGGCGATGCGCTCGCGGGCCCCGGCGATCACCGTGTCGGGGTCGACGTCGCCGACGACCGCGGCGCAGACCCGCTGGCCCCACCGCTCGTCGGAGGCGCCGAACACCGCGACCTCCTCGACGCCGGGAAGCGTGGCGAGCACCCGCTCGACCTCCAGCGGATACACGTTGACGCCACCGCTGATGATGAGATCGTCGCGGCGCCCGTCCAGGAACAGGTAGCCGTCGCCGTCGAGGCGGCCCAGGTCGCCGACCGTGAAGGCGTCGCCCCGCCACGCCGCCTCGGTCTTGGCCCGGTCACGCCAGTACTCGAAGCGGGCGAAGGGCGGCACCTCGCACCACACCTGCCCCTCGTCGTCGAGCTCGACGCGTCGGCCGGGCCGGGCGCGCCCGACGGTGCCGGGGCGCTCCAGCCACTCGTCCGGTGAGCACACGGTGAACTGCCCCTCGGTGGAGCCGTAGAACTCCCAGACGCTGCCGGCGGGGAAGCGATCGAGGGTGGCGCGCTTGAGGGGCTCGGGGCAGGGGGCGCCGGCGTGGACGAGGCGCCGGAAGGTCGAGGTGTCGGGGAGCTCGCCGAGAGCGTGGAGGCGCTGGAGGTGGGCGGGGACGACGAACGCGCTGGTGGGCCGGTGCTCGGCGATCGCCTCCGCGACCGCCCGGGCCTCGAAGCGCTCCGTCAGCACGACGGTGCCCCCGCGCAGCAGCGCCGAGGCGGAGAACCGGACCGCCACCGAGTGGGAGAGCGGCGAGCAGGTCAGGTGGACGTCGCCGTCGTCGAAGCCCCAGAGGTCTGCCTCGTCGTCGAACATCGCCTGCGCGTCCGCGCGCTCCAGCACTCCCGACCACACGCCCTTGGGTCTCCCCGAGGTGCCGGAGGTGTAGTGCATCGGGCGGGCGAGGGGCACCGGGGCGAGCTCGTGCTCGGGGCCGTCGAGCAGGTGCCGGAGGGTCGTGGGGTCGCGGACGACGAGCTGCGGCGCCGCGTCGTCGACCAGCGCGTCGATCTCGTGGTCGAGGAGGCCGGCGTGCAGGAGCACCGGCACGACGCCGGTGCGCAGCGCGCCGAGCACGACGAGGAGCAGCTCCGGTGAGTTCGGGAGCGCGACCGCGAGGCGGTCGCCGGCTCGGAGGCCGGCAGAGGCCAGCGCCCCGGCTGCCCGGCGTTGGCCCCGTTCGGCCGCCTCCCCGCCGATCGGCCAGGTCCCGACCCGTGCCACGGAATGGGGACGGTAGCGCCGCTGCGGGACGCGAGTCAGACCCTGCTCAACGCGAGCGCGACCGGGAGCGGCGACGGTTCTGCGAGGTGTCGGCACCGCGTCGCGCTCCGTTGCCGGCACCGGCTCCGCCGCTGCGACGACGGCGGCGGCGCTTGCCCTGGGACGCCCCTCCCCCACGGGGGATCGACGGGTCGACTGCGTCGATGCCGAGCCCCTGGCGGAGGCGACGGGCGGCGGCGCCGTCGGTCTCGGTGACGAGGGTGACGACGCGGCCGCTGGCGCCCGCGCGGCCGGTCCGGCCGGAGCGGTGCACGTAGTCCTTGACCTCACCGGGGAGGTCGTAGTGGACGACGCAGGCGACGTCGTCGACGTGGATGCCGCGGGCGGCGACGTCGGTGGCGACGAGCGCGTCGACGCGACCTCCGGCGAACGAGGCCAGGGCGCGGTCGCGCTGGCCCTGCGACCGTCCGCCGTGGATGGACGCGGCCTTGGCTCCCGAGCTCGAGAGACGCTTGGCCAGGCGGTCGGCGCCGCGGCGGGTCCGGCAGAACACGAGGGTGGATCCGTGCTCGGCGACGAGCCTGGTGGTGGTCGCGGCGCGGTCCTCCCGACGCACGTCGACGAACTCGTGCGAGGTCAGGTCGGGCTGCTCCTCGGGCGGGGTGACGTCGACACGGTGCGGATCCCGCTGGTAGCGGCGGACGAGCACGTCGACGTCCCCGTCGAGGGTGGCCGAGAACAGCAGCGTCTGGCGGTCGGGACGCACCCGGTCGAGGAGGCGGCGCACCTCGGGGAGGAAGCCCATGTCGGCCATCCGGTCGGCTTCGTCGATGACGACGAGCTCGACCTCGGAGAGGTCCACGTGACCCCGCTGGACGAGGTCGGCGAGACGCCCCGGGCAGGCGACGGCCACGTCGACGCCGTCGCGCAGCGCCTTGGTCTGGGGACCGAAGCCGACGCCGCCGTAGAAGGTGGCCACGGAGGCTCGCCTGGTCGCGAGGAGGGGCCGCAGCTCGCGGTGGATCTGCGCGGCGAGCTCGCGGGTCGGGGTGAGCACGAGGGCCTTGGGCTTGCCGGAGCGCGCGGCCGGGGTGAGCTGGGCGAGGGGGATGCCGAACGCGAGGGTCTTGCCCGACCCGGTGGGGGCGCGGCCGGCGATGTCGCGGCCGGCGAGCGCCGCGGGGACGGTCTCGGCCTGGATGGGTGTGGGGACGTCGATGCCCGCTCGGGCGAGGACGGCGGTGATCTCGGCGGACGCGCCGAGCTCGGGGAAGGTGACGTTCACGTGATGCTCCTGGGTTCGTGCGCGCGACCGGCGCGACGGCGTGGTCGCGACGGCCACGATCGGACGATTCCCCGGAACGATCGGTGTGATCGCGCTGCGTCGCTGGCAGCGAGGGGATGAGACCGATCAGGAGGTCGTTGCCTGTCGCCCTGTCAGCCTCGACCGGCCCGAGAGGCCGGGTGCTCACCATCGAGGTGATGGACGCACCGTAGCCGCTGCGCACCACCGACGGAGAACCGACCGACGGAGAACCGACCGGGCGCGCCCCGGGCGGATCGGGGACGTCGACGCGGCCGGCCTACGCCGGCGACGCCGACGCCGACGCGATCTGCTGCTCGGTGGGCCAGCGGACCTTGCTCGCCCATCCTGCGCGCTCGAGCAGCTTGATGAGCGCCGCGGAGGTGTCGATCTGGCCGCGTCCGACCCCGTGGCGTGCGGAGGACGGGAAGGCGTGGTGGAGGTTGTGCCACGACTCGCCCATCGAGATCAGGCCGAGCGGCGCGAAGTTGGTGCTCCGGTCCTTGGTGCCGACCGGTCGGCGCCCGAACATGTGGCACACCGAGTTGACGCTCCAGGTCACGTGGTGGAGGAGCGCCATCCGCACCAGCCCGGCCCACAGGAGGGCGGTGAGACCGCCGGCGAGCGTCCCGGCCAGCGCCCATCCGATGGTGAAGGGGATGGCGAGGGAGGCGAGGGCGAACACCGGGAAGTACCGGCTGATGACGACCGCGTCGCGGTCGCGCAGCAGGTCGGGGGCGAAGCGCTCCGCGGAGGTCGGGTCGGCCCTGAACAGCCAACCGACGTGCGCGTGCGCGAAGCCCTTGAGCTGACCCAGGAGCGTGGACCCGGAGAGGTGGGGCGAGTGGGGGTCGCCCTCGCGGTCGGCGTACATGTGGTGTCGTCGGTGGTTGGCGACCCAGCTCACCAGCGAGCCCTCGACCGCCATCGAGCCGGTGACGGCGAGCGCGATCTTGAGCGGCCGCTTCGCCTTGAAGCTGCGGTGGGTGAACATCCGGTGGAACCCGACCGTGACGCCGTGGCCGGCGACGGCGTAGAGCACCACACCCAGGACGAGGTCGCGCAGGTGGATCAGGTTGCCCCACAGCAGCGGGATGCCGACCGCGAGCGCGACGAGCGGGCCGACGGTGATGATGGCGGTGACGACGATCTGGCCGACCGACGCGCGCCCGGGCCGCGCGAGGGCTTCGGGCACCCCGCGCACCGCGCCGGGAGTGGAGGTGGACGTGGGGGTGGGGGTGGCGATGGCCATTCGGGTTCCTTCCGCTCGGAGTCTCCGGTCGAGCGGGCTGACCCTCTGACCAATGACACTGACGGTGTTCTGAGACGCTGACGTGTGCTGCGACGCTGACGGCGTTCGGAGGGGAGGTTCCGATGAGAAGAGCGCTCCACCCGGCGCTCGACATCGGCGACATCCCCGGTTCCTCGAAGCCTACCCCTGGGCGCGCCGGCGCAAACATCGCCCGTGAGCACGCACAACGAGAAACGCCCGGCGCCGAAGCGCCGGGCGTTCCCCGTCGAAGACCGCGAGCGGTCGTTCAGGTCAGCCAGCTGTCCACCAGCTCCTGGTTGCTCTCGTCCTCGAGCCACTCCTCGACGGCCTCGGACTCCTGGCCCTCCTCGTACTCGTTGAGCACGAGATCCTCGAGCGAGGCCAGCGCGTCGTCCGGCATCTGGAAGTTGCCGAGCCACTCGGCGAGCTGCGGGAAGTCCTCGCTGAACCCGTCGCGCGCGAGGACGTGGAGCTGCTCCGCGTCTCCCATCGCGCCTTCCGGATCCTCGAGGTCCTTGATGTCGTACGCCGCGTACGCCCAGTGCGGGTGCCACAGCGTCACGACGATCGGCTCCTCGCGGTCGAGGGCCCGCTCCAGCTCACTGAGCATCGACGGCGTGCTGCTCTCGACGAGCTCGTAGTCCTCGAGCCCGTAGGTCGGGATGGCCTCCTCGCGGGTGATCCGCATGAGGCCCGCACCCGGCTCGATGCCGACGATCTGGCCGTTGAACTCGTCGGCACGGCCCTCGAGGTCGGCGATGGTCGTGGCGTCGACGTAGCTCGGAACCGCCAGGTTCAGCGTGCCGTTGTCGTACCAGCTTCCGATGTCCTCGAGCTGGTCGCCGAACTCCGCGTAGTAGTCCTCGTGCGTGGTCGGCAGCCACCCGTCGAGGAACACGTCGATGTCACCCTGGGCCATCCCGGAGTAGACGGGCGCCACGTCGAGCTGGGTCAGCTCCACGTCGTAGCCCTCCTCCGCGAGGATGTAGTTCCACAGTTGGGTGACGGCGATGTCCTCGTCCCACGGGATCCAACCGATGTTGACGCTGCCACCGGCTTCGGCCTCTTCGTCGTCGGAGCCGTCGCCCGTGGCCGTGTCGTCATCGGTCGCCGTACCGTCATCGGTGGCGGTCTCGTCACCGGTGGCGTCGTCCGCCGAGTCGTCGTCGTCCCCGGTGCAGCCTGCGGCCACCAGAACGAAGATCATGAGCAGTGCGGTGAGGAGCATCCCCCTCTTCCCGCGATTCGCGCGTAGGTCGCGCATCGTGCATCAACCTCCCTCGGTTGCTTCTATTCGACAGTCACGAGCTCGCCCGTGCGGCCTTCCCCGACGAGCTCTCCCCCAACGAGGCGGTGATGCGGTCCAGGAAGATCGCCAGGACCACCACCGCCAAGCCCCCTTCGAAGCCCAGGCCCACGTTCAGCCGCGTGATCCCGCGGAACACGACGGCGCCGAGTCCTCCGGCGCCGACGATCCCGGCGATCACGACCATGGACAGCGCCAGCATGATGACCTGGTTGACGCCGGCCATGATCGTCGGCATGGCAAGGGGAATCTGGATGCGGGTCAAGATCTTGAAAGGTCGGGCGCCGAAGGCGTTCCCGGCCTCGACCACCTCGGAGTCGACCTGGCGGATCCCCAACTCGGTGAGGCGGACCGCCGGCGGCATGGCGAACACCACGGTAGCGACCGTACCCGGTACCTGGCCGATGCCGAAGAACGTGATGGCGGGGATGAGGTAGACGAAGGCCGGCATCGTCTGCATGAAGTCGAGCGCGGGACGCACCAGGGCGCTGACCCACGCGACCCGGGCCGCTGCGATCCCCACGGGCAGCCCGATCGCCACCGCCACCAGCGCCGAGACCAGCACCAGCGACAGCGTCGACATCGAGGCGTCCCAGAGGCGCATCCCCTCGAGGAGGGCGAACGAGGCGACGGTGAACGCACCGAACCCGACGCTGCGGATCCGCCACGCGATCACGCCGAAGATCAGCGCCAGCACGACGGGCTCCGGCCAGCCGAGGAGATCCTCGATCCCGTCGATGGCCGCGCTCAGGTTCTCGCTGATGAAGTCGAAGACCGGGGTCAGGTTGTCGGTGAGCCACTCGACGACCGAGTCGATCCAGTCGCCGACGCGGATGCGGGGGATCTCAGGCATCGGTGGGCACCCCCGTGTCCGCGGATTCGGCGTCCTCGTCGCCGCCCCCGCCGAGGGCCAGGAGGAGCGTCGCCCGTGGCACCACGCCCACCAGTCGACCGTCGTCGACCACCGGCACCGGGTAGGCGCTCTCGGCGGACGGGATCAGCACGTCGTTGAGGAGGGTGTCGGGCGCGACCGAGGCCACGTCCCGGTGGATGAGGTCCTCGAACGACTCGTCGCCGCGGCGGACCGCCTCGGCCATCGCGTCGTCGAGGACGACGCCGTGGAGCTGCCGACCGGCTCCCACCACGAACAGCGCGGAGAGCTGGTGCTCGCGCATGATCCGGAGGGCCGCTCGCGGGCCTTCGTGGCGGTCGACGCGAGCGATGGTGTCCTCCATGACCGTGTCGGCCGTGAGCACACGGGCCCGGTCGACGTCCTGCACGAAGGAGGCGACGTAGTCGGTGGCCGGGTCGGTGAGGATCTGCTCGGCCGTCCCGATCTGCACGATCCGGCCGTCGCGCAGCACGGCGATGCGGTCGCCGAGGCGCATCGCCTCGTTGAGGTCGTGGGTGATGAAGACGATCGTCTTGCGGAGGTTCTCTTGCAGGTCGATGAGCTGGTCCTGCATCTCGCGGCGGATCAGCGGGTCGAGCGCGCTGAACGCCTCGTCCATGAGCATCACGTCGGAGTCGGTGGCCAGGGCTCGGGCGAGGCCCACCCGCTGCTGCATCCCGCCCGAGAGCTGGTTCGGGTAGTGGTCGCCCCAGCCGGAGAGACCGACCATCTCGAGCGCCTCGTTCGCCCGACGCCGCCGCTCGTCGTCGCTCACGCCGAGCACCTCGAGGCCCCACGCGGCGTTCTGGACGACGGTCCGGTGGGGGAAGAGCGCGAAGTGCTGGAACACCATGCTGAGCTTGCGAGCCCGGAGCTCGCGCAGCTCCCGCTCGGAGAGCGCGGTCACGTCGACCCCGCCGATGGTGATCGTGCCGGCGCTCGGCTCGTAGAGCCGGTTGATGGTGCGCACCAACGTCGACTTGCCCGAGCCCGAGAGGCCCATGACGACGAAGATCTCGCCCTCGGCGACGTCGAAGCTGGCGTCGACGACGGCGGGCGTGGAGCCCCGTTCCTGGAGCTCCGCGCGCGTCGCTCCGGCGCGGAGGGCCTCGACGGCACCGGCCGGATCCCGGCCGAAGACCTTGTAGACGCCGTCGATCTGGATGTGGGTGTCTGCGGTGCTCTCCATGATCGGCACGGCGATGGGGTCCAGGGGCCCTCGGGTGTTCTGGTGAGGGTCGTGAGCGGTGCCCCGAACAGGTGAACCGGTGGCCGTCGCCATGTGGGACCCTAGCAACCCAGGCTTGGAGGAGGGGCGATCGACGAGTCCTACCGACCAGAAGGTAGGGTGAGCAGATGACTGATCGGGATGCCCATGTGATCGCGGAGCTGGCGCCGACCGTCGCGCAGCTCGTCGACCGTCATCTGGACTCGGCGCGTGAGTGGTTCCCCCACGAGATGGTGCCGTGGAGCCGGGGCCGCGACTTCGAGGCGGACGGCGAGTGGGATCCCGACGAGTTCCCGCTCCCGGCACCGGTGCGGAGCGCGCTGCTGGTCAACCTCCTGACCGAGGACAACCTGCCGTACTACACCTCGACGATCCAGCGGGTGTTCGAGGACCAGACCGCCGACGGCGCCGACGCGTGGGCGACGTGGGTGCGGCGCTGGACCGCCGAGGAGATGCGCCACGCCATGGTCATGCGCGACTGGCTGGTGGTCAGCCGCGCCCTCGACCCCTGGGCGCTGGAGCGCGCCCGCATGGTCCAGGTGGCCGGCGGCGTCGTCCCCGATCCCGTCCACGTGGAGGACGGCCTCGTGTACGTGGCGATGCAGGAGCTGGCGACCCAGCTCTCGCACCGCAACGTGGGACGCCTCCTCGACGACCGTCCGGGGTCGCAGATCATGGGGCGGGTCGCCGGCGACGAGCGCCTCCACTACGTCTTCTACCGCGACCTGGCGACGGCGGCCTTCGAGCTGGACGCGTCGTCGATGGTGCTGGCGCTCGAACGCCAGGTCCGCGGCTTCGAGATGCCCGGCACCGGCATCCCCGACTTCAAGGACCACGCGAAGTCGATCGCGGCCGCGGGCATCTACGACTTCGACCTCCACCACGGCCAGATCCTGGTCCCGCTGGTGATCGACCACTGGAAGCTGCCCGACCTCGAAGGGCTCAGCCCCGAGGCCGAGGAAGCTCGGGCGCGCACGCTCAAGCACATCGACCGGGTGGGCATCGCCGCCCGCCGCCTGCGAGCCAGCCGCGAGCGCGAAGCCGTCCATGCCACCGCCTAGTGCTGTGACCGGGCACATCGTGCTCGGTCTGCCGTCGGTTCCGGTGACCGCTGCCCGTGCCTGAAGCGCACGCTTCGGTTCCGATGCTGTCGGGTAGAGATTCGGGCAGCAACGATCCCGAGCACCAGGAGGAGGACTCCATGGCGGAGTGCAGCGTGTGCGGAAACGACTACGACAAGGCCTTTCAGGTCGCCACGGCCGAGGGACAGGAGTTCGTCTTCGACAGCTTCGAGTGCGCGATCCACGCGCTGGCCCCGAGTTGCGCGAGGTGCAGCTGCCGAGTCATCGGCCATGGTCACGAGTCCGACGGGGAGATCTTCTGCTGTGCCCACTGCGCCCAGATGGGTGCGGACCTCGACGTGCGGGACCGGGACGACAGCACGACGCCGTGACGGCCTGCGGCTACTCCCTCTCCCGACATCGGAAGGCCGGGTCGACGCTGACCGGACTCCAGGAGGACTCCAGGAGGACTCCAGGAGCGTGTGCGCGCCTCAGCCGACCTGCGACCGGGACAGCGCCTCCCTCGCGTAGGCCAGCACCTCGTCCTCGCTCATGGTCCGGCCACGAGCCCATGCCACCTCGATCTCGGTCTCGTCGAGGAGCCGCCGGGCGGCATCGCGGGGATGTTCCGTCTCCCAGCGGAAGTCGTCGATGCCCAGCCCTGCCCCCGCCTCTTCCCGCAGGCGCTCCGCGGCTCCGGCGAGGACGACGCTTCGCTCCGAGCGACCCGACGCGGCCGCCACCTGACCGAGCCGGTCCAGGTCCATGGCCATGCTGGGGAGGTCGGCGAGCTCTCGAGCGAGCGCGATCGAGTCCAGGAGCTCCTGTTCGGCTCGTTCGTAGCGTCCTTGGCGCATCGAGGTGAGCGCGAGCGTCCGGAGCGTCTGGGCCTCGTACCAGCGCTCGCCGATCTCACGCGTCGCCGCCACCACCGCCTCGTTGCACTCACGGGACCCCTCCAGGTCACCGGTGAACAGGCGCATGAGCCCCGAGGTGGCCAGGCCGGCACCCGCAGCCAACGGGTGTTCGGGATGCTCGGCGACGAGCGCCTGGAACCGCTCCTCGACGGGTGCCGCCTCCTCGGGGTCACCGCGATGGCATGCGATGGTGACGACCAGGCCGAGGAGGGCCTCGAACTCGAGCCACCAGGGGGCGAGGAGGGGATCCTTCGGCGAGGCATCCTCGGTGTCCTGGCCGGAGGCCGCCGCCCGTCGCTCCAACGCGTCGAGGGCGGTGCGATACCCGGCTTCGGCGGCTTCCAGCTCCCCCTGCCAGTAGCAGAGCCCGGCGAGGCCGACGAGGCCCTTCACGCGCCCGATCGTGGGGGCGTCACCGGCGAGCGCCAGCAGGTCTTCCAGCAACGACCGGCCCTCGGCGAGCCGGCCCCGGAAGTGCCAGTAGCGCCACAGCCTGCCGGCCGTCACCAGAGCGAGCTCGATCTCGCCGGCTCGTTCGGCCCAGGTGAGCGCCGCCCGCAGGTCGGCGTGCTCCGCTGCGAGACGCCGGAGCCAGCGGGCCTGGTCCGAGCGCGTGAGCTCGGGCTCGGCCTCTGCCGCGAGGGCCGCGTAGACCTCCGCGTGGCGGCGGGAGACCTCGTCTTCCTCGCCTTCGGCCCGGAGTCGTTCGAGGGCGTACTCGCGGATCGTCGTCAGCATCGAGTACCGGGCGAGGTCGTCGTCGGCGGGTGCTCGGACGAGGTTCGCCTCCACGAGCTGGTGGACGCCTCGGGTCACGTCTTCCCCGTCGTCGGCGAGGCCGTCGACGACGGCGGTGGCCGCGTCGAGGGAGAAGCCGCCCCGGAAGACACCGAGGCGTCGGAAGAGGCGCTGTTCGGGAGGGTCGAGCTGCTCGTCGCTCCAGGCGATGGCGTCTCGGAGCTCGCGGTGCCGGACGGGACGATCGATCGGTCCTTCGGTGAGGACCGGCAGGGCGGTCTCGAGTCGGTCGCGCAGCTCGTGGAGCGGGACGTGCCTCAGGCGGGCGGCCGCGAGCTCCACGGCGAGGGGCAGGCCGTCGACGCGGGCCACGATCTCGGAGACCACACGAGCGTTCTCGGCGGTGAGGGTGAAAGAGGGATCGACGGCCCTGGCGCGGTCGGCGAAGAGGGCGAGGGCGTCGAGCGCTCCGGTCTCGTCCGCAGCTTCCGCCGCTCCCGGATCGGGCACGGCCAGGGGTGCCAGTGGGTACTCCTGCTCGCCGGAGAGGTGCAGGGGCGCGCGGCTGGTCACCAGGATCCTCGAGCCCGGAGCGGCGTCGAGCAGCGCGCTCACGGTGGCCGCCGCGGGCAGGACGTGCTCGAAGTTGTCGAGCACGAGCAGCAGCCGCCGGACCTTCACGTGATCGACGACCGCGTCCAGGGCGGGCTGCTCGGCGGTCGGCAACCCGAGGGCGGCGGCGAGCTGCGAGGGGAACAGCTCTGCGTCCTCGAGCTCGGCGAGCGAGACGAAGCAGGCGCCGTGCGGATGGTCGACGAGCGACGCCGCGGCCGCCTCGACGGCGACTCGGGTCTTCCCCGCTCCGGGCGGACCGGTGATCGTGACGAGCCGGTTGGCGGCGAGGAGGCCCACGAGGTCGGCCACCTCTCGGTGCCGGCCGACGAAGCTGGTCCGTTGGGACGGCAGGTTGTGCGGAGGGTCGGCCATCTCGAGTCGAGCGGGTTCGCCGAGGTCGGGATGGTGCAGGAGGATCTGCTCCTCCAGCCGACACAGCCAGGGACTGGGCTCGATGCCGAGCTGCTCACCCAGCTCCTCGCGAGCCGCTCGGAAGGCTCGCAAGGCGTCGGCCTGGCGGCCCGCCCGGTAGAGCGCCACCATCAGGTGTCCCCAGAGCCGCTCGCGGAACGGGTCCTCGGCGACGAGGCTCTCGAGCTCGTCGACCAGCGCGCCGTGGCGTCCCGAGGCGAGGTCGGCTTCGATGCGGTCCTCGAGGGCCGTCAGGCGCATGCCCTCGAAGCGGGCCTGCTCGGGCTGCAACGCCGCCACGTCGGGGAGATCCGCCAAGGCCGGCCCACGCCACAGCAGGAGCGCCTCCCGCAGCGCCTCGCCGGCCTGCTCCCCGTCCCCGCGGCCGAGGGCGGCCCGGCCCGCGTCGGCCAGGTCCTGGAACCGTTGGGCGTCGAGCTCGTCGGGAGAGACCTTGAGCCGGTACCCGGGTGGGCAGCTCTCCAGGCGCCAGCCGTCCGGCCCGAGCGCCCGCCGGAGCCGGTACACGTATCCCTGGAGGGTGTGGCGCGCGGTCTCCGGTGGCCTGCCGTCCCACAGGTCCTCGACCAACCGGTCCGCGGAGACCACCTCGCCGCCGCGGGCCAGGAGGAGCGCCAGGAGGAGCCGCAGACGCGGGGCGCCCAGGTCGACGGTGTCACCGTCGCGCACCACCTCGAGTGGCCCCAGCACACGGAACTCCACCGCCACCTCCCTTCCGCCGGCACGATACCGAACGGCACGGTCGGGAGACCCCCGCGCGATCGGCCCGCGATCAGTCCGCGATCGAGCTCGTGCACGGTGACGTCGGTACGCAGCAGGCACGTCTCGAGACACGAGGGTCGGACGCCGCGCGAGGAAGCGGCGCACGGCTCGAGCCGGCGATGCGCCGACCGAGCGAGGAGGTTCGAACGATGACGGAGACGACGATTCCCAACGCAGGGTGGATCGAGCGCTGGCAGGAGGACGAAGGGCTGCACTGGGTCACGGAAGCCGACCGCTACGACACCATCAACGGCGCCTTCGGCGAAGCGATGCTCGACGCGGCCGGCCTGCGACCCGGCGAGCGCGTCCTCGATGTCGGCTGCGGCAACGGGACCACCACCATCGACGCGGCGACCCGGGTCCGACCCGACGGCGTCGCCGTCGGCGTCGACGTCTCCCCACCGATGCTGGCGAACGCTCGCGAGCGCGCCGCGTCGGCGGGCGTCGACACCGCCGAGTTCGTCGAAGCGGACGCCCAGGTGCATCCCTTCGAAGAAGGCGCGTTCGACGTGCTGGTGAGCCGCAACGGCCTCATGTTCTTCGAGGACCCGCACGCCGCCTTCAGCAACCTCGCCCGAGCCCTGCGTCCGGGTGGGCGCGTCGCGTTCGTCGCACCGCAGGGCCTCGAACGCAACGAGTGGATCATGGCCGCGGCCGGCGCCGCCGCTCCCCACGTCGGCGTACCCGAGGGGGTCGCCCCCGGAGCACCGGGACCGCTCGGCCTCGCCGATCCCGAGCGGACGCGCAGCGTCCTCGAGGGTGCAGGGTTCACCGAGGTCGCCATCGAAGACGTGACCCGGCCGATCCGCATCGGCGACGACGTCGACGACGCGGTCACCTTCCTCCGCTCGATGCCGCTGGTCCGGGACCTGTTCGCCGCCGCGCCGGCGGAGCAGCAAGCGGCCGCGGAGCACGCGGTCCGGGAAGCGCTCGAGCCCTACGCCGGCCCGAACGGTGTGGTCACCGAGAACAACGGCTCCTGGCTGGTCACCGCCCGTCGCTGAGCTCCCCGGACTCGGGACACAGGGTGACCCGACACTCGTCGTCTCCCGTCGTGACACGCGGACGACACCCGAAGCGGCAGACACCGAAGGTCGGCGTCGACCCGGAGTGGGGAAGATGCTCTCGTATTCAATTCCGGCCATGCTGGGCCTTCGCCTCACCGAACTCCTGTCCCAACAGACGTTCCCCCTTTGGCGGCTTCGGCAGTTGATGACTGACTCGAACACGAGCGACGCCGGGGACCAGCTCGCAGGGGTCAGACGCTCCGGTTCACCCGGTCCGCGTCAAGGGCGACGCGACCAAGCATCATCGCGTGGCCGCACGACCCCGGTTCAGCAAGCACGCTCGCGATCAGTGCTCCGTGCCGACCTCAATGTCGTAGACGTCGAGGAGGCGCTCGCGTCAGCAGAGACGATCGAGGAGTACTTCGACGCCGACGTGACCCAACGCCTCCTCGATATTGCTCGCGAGGCGGTCGTCGCGGGTGTTGTCGTGGACGTGCGCAACTACGTTGCTGCGTAGGTTGTGCTCGCAGGATCGCCGATCGACGCGTGGGTCTCGGCAGTGTCGACAAGCTCGAAGTAGACGTTCGAAGTGAAGCCGAGTCGATGCGCTGCACGGCCACGCCGCCATCCCTCAGTGAAGGGGATCCCTTCAGGGTGACTGGGGCCGAACGGGTTCTCGTGCGGCTCGCCCGCGATTCCGCTATGGAACCCGGCACGGTAGAGAGTCTCGTCAGTAAGTCGACCCACGTGGCGTGTGAACGCGCTCATGGATTCAGCGTACAGGCGAGAGTCAACACGTCTCGTGACCCTGCACCGAGGCCCGGCCGGGATTCGTGGACCCACTTGCCCACTTGTCTGTATACGCACACCCCGGCTGCGTAAACCCGACGTCGTGGGCGAACAGTCCTTGCGCCGGGCTAATCAACAACCAGCCACTGGTCCCCGCCATTGACCGGCACCATGACCGACCGGTACTCCTCCACCAGAAACGTCAACTCGTCCTCGACGGCCGAGAGGAACTCCGGGAAAGGTCGGAATCCCGGCCACTCGAACCGACCCGGACCGGGGTCGATCCGATGGAGCGCGTCATCGGCCACGCGAAGCAACCGCGGCGGACCGACGTCATCAGGTGGGAACTCGAAGATCACATAGGAGAGTTCGAGCATCTCAAGCAGCTCGAGGTCCGTAACCCATGCCTCACCAACAGCACTCGCCAGACCCCATGCGCTCGGTCGTTGGTAGACGGCCCGAACGGCACCAAGGAAGTCGACCTCGTTGCCATTCCATACGAGACAGCCGTGGAGAAGCCGCGCGTCGTCACCCGCACCGTCGAGTGCACCCCGAAGTTCGGGGAGTAGTCGCTCGACGCCACGGCCCCAGCCATGGACCAACGACTTCACGAGATCGCACGGGTTGTAGACGTGAACGACTACGTCCGCGTTGGGATGCTCACCCTCGACTTCATCAAGCCAGAGGTTCAGCACCTCGGCCCACCGCGGATTCCCGAGCAGTGCTGTGCTGAGCTGTCCCTTCATGTGCCTCCACGCCAGTCCGTGGCTCGGTCGGGCCGACACCGTCGTCATCACCTGGCTGCCCCCCGCCGAACCGTCGGCGAGAGCGAGTGACTCATCATCGTTGATGAGATCTGCCTGGTCGGCGAACCGGCCTGCCCGCAGCACTCCAATGAGGCCAAGCTCATTGCTCTGCATGATTCGGATGAGCCGGTCGGAAGTGACGACATGCCCCTTCTGAAGCACGGCCACGATGAGCCCGGCGGCCCGGTACTCCGCCTCCTCCCCTTCCGGTGCCTCGTAATCCACGTCTTCGTCGGGTGGCAGGCAGCGCGAGTCCTCGGGCACTACTGTCCCAAGCGCCACGTGAAGAATCGTCCTGACGCTTGACGCGGCCACGATCCCAAGAACGTCGTCAACACCGGCCGTGGTCAGACGATCGACGATCATCGGCCACAGCGCGGTCACCTCACCTTCATCACGAACGTCCAACTGGACTGCGACTGAGGACAGGTCTCTCTCATCGGGCACGGGACGAGGCACAACAGGAGAGGCGCTGATCGAGTTGGGAAAGTCCGTCCCGAGATCGATCTGGACACCCTCGACGGGGTAGGCGCTGCGCCGAGACAACTCGCTCCAGGGAACGAGCAGCTCTTGCCACGAGGTACTAACGACCATGGCGCGCACTTGGTCAGCTCGGAGTCCCCGTTCCAAACGGAGTAGCTCGCAGTACTTGAGCACCTCGTGGATCGCTTCACGGGCCGTCGCGTCCGACCGCTTGACCTCGATGACGACGAAGGCCCGGTGCCGGTCGCGAGCCAGGATGTCGACGAAGCCACGGGCACCCTCGGAGTTGGGCAGGTGGTAGTTCGTCTCCACCAGCCGCAGGCCCGGCTCGATGACACCGAGATTCGCAGCCAGTGCGTCCCGGATCGCTCGTTCAGGCACCATCGCACACTCGCCATCTCCACGTCTCAGCGTTCTCAGAACCCTAGCTATCCACGCCACCAACCCGACGCGCCGACTTGCTCTCCTCCACGTCACGATCGCTGGTCTCGCTCGATCTGACGGTCGGGAGGAGCCACAGCCGCCGCCCGACCTGTCCATCGGCACATCCGTCGGTTCGTCCACGAGCGTCGCACCCCGTTTCTCAAGTTGGGCCACCTGCTCCATTTCGACCCCGACGAGATCAAGGGGCCTGGCTCGATGGTGCCCTCCGGCCTTGATCTCTGTGATATCTGATCAAGTATCATAGGCTCATGAGCAAGGGCCGGGATCTCGAGGCGGAAGTCGCGGACTTGGTGCGCGAGGTGCGCAGGGGCGCAGGCATGACCCAGCGCGACCTGGCCCGAGCAGCCCGCACGTCCCAGTCGGCCATCGCCCGCTACGAGTCCGCCCAAGTGCTCCCCGACCTCCGCACCGTGGCGCGCCTCGTTCGCGCCTGCGGACGATCGCTTCACCTCGAGGTGGTGGACGATGGACCAGCTCAATCGCGGGGACGCACGGGGATGGAGGGCGCCATACGTCGGCCCGTTGCCGTACCCGACCGACTCGACAACCCCACCATCGAGAAGGCGACGGGTGTCGTCGAGCTCCCCCGGCGGGTCCGGTGGAGCGGACCCCGGCGCACATACGACCTCTCGAAACGTCGCGACCGGGTCCGCGTCTACGAGCAGGTCCTGCGCGAGGGCACCGAGGAGGACGTGCAACGGTTCGTCCGATGTGAGGACCTCGTCGATCTCTGGCACGAGCTGGTGCTCCCCCGGTACGTCCGCGAAGCCTGGGAGCCTCGGATTGCCCGGCTCCGGAAGGCCTCGTAGTCGCCCCTCCAAGTCAGGATCGCCGAGGGCGTCGCCAAGCTCCCCGAGGCGCGGGGCTTCGCTCTCGCCGGCGGTGCCGCGCTCATCGTGCACGGCGTCGTCAACCGGACCACCCGGGACCTCGACTTCTTCTGCACCGACGCCGGCGATCTCGAGCCCCTGCGGGAGCGCCTCCGAACCGCCCTCACGGAGGTCGGCCTCTCGACGACGGTCCAGGAATCCTCGGAGACCTTCGTCCGCCTCATGGTCACCGACGGGGACGACGAGACGTTCGTCGACCTGGCCTCGGACTTCCGACTCCGGCCCCCGGTTGAGACGCCCTACGGAACTGCGCTGTCGCTGGAGGAACTGGCGGCCGACAAGCTGCTGGCCCTCTTCAGCCGGGCCGAAGCCCGCGACTTCGTCGACGCCTACCGGGTGAGCAACGTGGTCGGCTTCGAGCGGATGGAGGAACTGGCACAGGCCAAGGATTCGGGCTTCTCGCGTCGGTACCTCGCCGAGATGCTCGGTTGGTTCGACCGTCACGACCGCGCCGAGTTCGAGGTTGATGAAGCCACGTACCAGAAGCTCGGTGTCTGGGTCCGAGGGCTGCGTCTCGAGCTGGAGTCCGACCACTCCACTCGACGGGAGCCGCCCGGCCTGGGGTTATAGCCGGTGCCCTCGAACAGCGCTCGTCGGCCGCGCCTGCTCGATCGGCCGTCCCTTGGTTTCGTCACCCCGCACGCGCGCGTTCCGAGGAGGCGATCGACGTGGCGCACATCCCGAAGCGCATCCGCGGGACCGGGCTGAAATCGAGCGAGCGGCCAGAACCCGGATGTCGTCTCCGACCCGGAGTGGAGGTGACGAGACTGGAACCGCCTCTGGTCGTCACCGTCTCGGCGTTCGGCGGCACCGGAGACGGGAGCCGAGTCCAGGGAGCCTGCGGTGGGAGAACGGCGAACGGTGCGTAGCATCCTGGGATGCCACGGACCGACACCGCATCTCGGGTGATCGCCACACCACCCGCGCGGGTCTACGCCGCACTGGTCGATCGGGAAGCACTGGAGGCTTGGCTCCCTCCTGAAGGCATGACCGCCAGGTTCGAGCGATTCGACCCACGCCCTGGCGGCTCGTACCGCCTGGTCTTGAGCTATGCCGACGCTGCTTCGTCGCCGGGGAAGGCCACCGCGGACTCCGACGTCGTGGAGGCTCGCTTCGTCGAGGTCGTCCCGGGGACGCGGGTCGTCCAGGAAGTGGACTTCGTCTCCGACGATCCCGCGTTCGCCGGCACGATGAGCATGACGTGGGAGGTCACCCCTGTCGACGTCGGCACCCGCGTCGACATCATGGCCGACAACGTCCCTGACGGGATCTCAGCCGAGGACCACGCAGTGGGACTTGCATCCTCGCTCGCCAACCTCGCTGACCACCTCGAGGGGTGATCGGTGATCAGGCGGGCAGGCGGTCGGGGAGTCCGAAGGCCGGGAAGAGGTGCTCGGTGTCGAGGAAGGCGTGGAATTCTGTGATCTTCCCGTCGACGATCTCGAGCACCTGGAGCGCCCAGGGCGAGTGACCACCCTCCGGGTCGACCCGGTACTGGCCGAAGGCCGGTCTCCCGTTTGCCTGCGTGGGCACCAGCCGCGAGCCCTGGCAGCCGACTCCCGGCCCGAGCATCCACCGGCCGATGCTGTCGGCACCTCGAAGCCAGATCGGGTACGGGGGCATCGACTGGACGGCGTCCTCGTGCAGAAGGGTCACCAGCGCCTCGATGTCGTAGCGCTCGAAGGCGTCGACATACCGCGCCAACAGCTCGCCGTGGTCGGAATGGATCGGTTCGACGTGAGCCTCGAGGTCAGCGGAGGCCAGCGTCACCCGAGCCCGTTGGAGGGCACTGTTCACCGCGGGCACGCTGGTGGCGAGCAGTTCCGCTACTTCGCTCGCTCGCCAGCGCAGTACCTCACGGAGGATCAGCACCGCGCGCTGCCGGGCCGGGAGGTGCTGGAGGGCGGTCACGAATGCGAGGCGGATGGTCTCCCGCTCCGCCGCGATCTCGCTCGGGTCGCCGTCGGGCGGGAGGACGCGATCGTCGGCGATCGGCGTGACCCAGGCGTGCTCCGGTTCCATGGCGCCGAGGAAGCGCTCCTCGGGTGGCGAGGCCGGGCCGAGCTCCATGGGCCGGGCTCGGCGCCGCCGGCCGCGGAGCATGTCGAGACAGATGTTGGTGGTGATGCGATAGAGCCACGACCGCACGCTCGAACGACCTTCGAACGTGTCGGCGGCTCGCCACGCTCGCACGAAGGTCTCCTGGACGGCGTCGTCGGCCTCGGCGGCCGAAGCGAGCATCCGGTAGGCGTACCGGGTGAGCTCGTGCCGGTACTGCTCGAGCGCCTCGACGTCGAAGGCGGGAGAGGCGGTGGTCACCTCGGACATGCTAGGTCTCCTCCCGTTCATGGGCACCCGGGCCGTTGGCCGCGAGCCGGAATGCTCCCGCCGGCGGGTCGATGAGGACGTCGTCGAGACCGGCGAGGCTGATCAGCTCTCGCATGTGGTCGTTCGCATCGCAGATCCGCACGGTGCAGCCCAACCGTCGGGCGACGAGTTGGAGTACGCAGAGCGCCTCCACCGTACCCAGATCGGGGTCCTCGTTCACGGCTGCTCCTATCGCTCCTCGTTGTAGGCGCGCATGGTGAGCGGCGCGAAGACGGCCACGAGGGCGACGCTCCACAGCAGGACCCATCCGATCTCGGTGCCGACGCCGGTGCCGTGCATCAGCCCCCGCGAAGCGGTGGCGAGATGGCTCACCGGGTTGACGTCGACGAAGACCCGCACCCACCCGGGCATCGTCGCCGGGTCGACGAACACGTTGCTGGCGAAGGTGAGGGGGAACAGCACCGTCATCGCCACCTGCAACACGGCTTCGGGTGTCGGCATGCGCAACCCGATGAGGCTCCACACCCACGAGAGGCTGAAGGCGAAGACGAGGAGCAGGCCGACGGCAAGGGCGACCCCGAGCGGTCCCCCTTCGGGCCGGAACCCCAACGCGAGCCCGAGGGTGAGGATCACCACAGCCGCCATCGCGTAGCGAGCGCCGTCGGCGAGGAGCATGCCGACGAGTACCGCCGGCCGCCAGATCGGCAGCGACCGGAACCGGTCGAAGACCCCCTTCGAGATGTCGGTGTTGAGGGCCTGTCCCGTGTACATGGTGATCCATGAGACCGTCATGACGAGGATGCCCGGCAGGAGGTCCTGGAGGTACGCGGACGGGGACCCGGCGAGCGCGCCGCCGAACAGGTACGTGTACAGCAACACGAACATGATCGGGAACGCCGTGACGTCGAAGAGCTGCATCGGCACGTGACGGATCTTGAGCAGCGCCCGCCACCCGAACGCCACCGACGCGCCCCACGACGTGGTCGTCGGCGGCCGGGATCGGGTGGAGAGCACGGACTGCAGCACCGTCGTGGAGATGGCGGGCTCGGCCTGGGTGACGGTCATGCTGCGGTCTCCTTGGTGGTGGCTTCGGCCGGGTGGCCGGTGAGGGCGAGGAAGACCTCGTCGAGGCTGGGCGAGCCGGTGCGGAACTCGGCCACCTCGATGCCGGAGCGATGCAGTTCGGCCAACGCCGTCGGGACCCGCTCCGGGTCGACGGCCGGGACCGTCAACACGGTGCCGTCACGTCCCACCTCGGGGGCCACGCCGAGCGCGGACGCGAGGATCTGCTCGGCCTCCGCTCGACGCCCCGGCTCGGCGAGGCGCACCCTGACCGTTCCGGAACCGACACGGGCCTTCAGCTCCGCGCTCGTGCCTTCGGCGATCACCCGTCCGTGGTCGATGATGGCGATCCGCTCGGCCAGCTCGTCGGCTTCCTCCAGGTACTGGGTCGTGAGCAGCACGGTGGTCCCACCGGCGACGAGCGCGCGGATGATCTCCCACACCTGATTGCGGCTGCGCGGGTCGAGCCCGGTGGTCGGTTCGTCGAGGAACAGCAGCTCGGGGGTGACCACGATGCTCGCCGCGATGTCGAGGCGTCGGCGCATGCCCCCCGAGTAGTGCTGGACGAGGCGGTCGGCGGCCTCGGTGAGGCCGAAGGCGTCGAGGAGCTCGGCCGCCCGCTCCCTCGCTTCGGCGCGGGTGAAGCCCAACAGGCGGCCGAGCAGCACCAGGTTCTCGCGGCCGGTCAGCTCTTCGTCCACGGACGCGAACTGGCCGGTGAGGCTGACCGCGCGGCGCACCTCGGCGGCGTGTTCGACCACGTCGTGACCGAACACGTGGGCAGAGCCGGCCTGGGGGCGGAGCAGCGTCGCCAGGACCCGGATCAGCGTCGTCTTGCCCGCTCCGTTGGGGCCGAGGACGCCGTAGATGGTCCCGGTGCGAACCTCGAGGTCGATGCCGTCGACGGCGCGGGTGGCGCCGAAGGTCTTGACGAGGCCCTCGGTCCTGATGGCGAGGGTGCCGTTCGGGCTCGGGGGACGGGGCTCGGACACGCGGTGCTCCTTGGTCAACGGGTTGACGTTTCCTACCGGCTATGACGACCGGACCGGCGAAAACTCATCGGGCGGCCACCCCGAGCGAAAACCACCGCGAACAGCATCATCGGCACCCAGGTCTCGATGGGGCCCGGTTGGACGCCGGTCAGGTCGCTCAGCCATCCCCACTGGAACAGGGCGACGATCACGCCGTAGGCGGCCCCGACCGACAGCAGGTTCATGATCACGGCCTTGAACGGCACGAGGAGCGATCGGAACACCAGCATGAGCAGCAGGAACGACAGCGTGAGCACCGCGCCGAAGATCGGCAGCCGATCACCCATGTACGCCGACATGTCGACGTTGCTCGCGACGAGGCCACTGACCAGCACCTCGGTCCCGGACGCTTGCTCGATGGGCGGCAGCGCGTCGCCGCGGAGTCGGAGGCCGAGGAGACCCATGCCACAGGACCGGGACCCGCCGTCGAGGGGAAGACGACGAAGCCGAGCCCAACTCGTCGCGGCCTTCGACCGAGAGACGCGCCGCATGGGCTCGGTGGCGACCCTGCTGAACCACGCCGTGGCGGAGTACCTCGGACTCCACCAGACCGACCACGAATGTCTCGACCTCCTCGATTGGACCGGTCCACTCACTGCCGGCGAGATCGGTGCCCACCTCGGATTGACCAGCGGAGCCGTCACCGGACTCATCGACCGGCTCGAAGCCGGCGGGTGGGTCTACCGGGAGCGAGACCCCGAAGATCGCCGTCGCGTCTTCGTCAAGGTCTCCGGGGAACAGGGGGCCGAGGTCTGGCCGCTCTACCGGCCTCTCGCCGAAGCGATCGAGGCCTACCGCGACGAGCTCGACCCTCGCAGTCTCCGAACCGTCGTCGAGTTCCTCGAGTTCGCCAACGAGGCCATCACCCGTACCGTGCGCCATGCACGAGACATGCGGGATGAAACGCCTGGTTGAGACAGGCGCCATGACGCCGTCGAGGGTCAGGAACGTGTTGACGACCGGGTCTCGCGTGACGGTGACTCGCATCGATCGGTTCGGACGTGCTGAACGTGGACGCGCCGGACAACGCTCGGCCGGCGAGCGCAGAGCATCAAGATGGAGGTGCCCAGTCGGGCGAGCGTCCGCTCAGGCCGAGGACGCGATCCAAGAGCGGAGCGTCGTCGGGAACCGGGACCTCGGGGCCGAACAGCCCCTCGACGCCGGCCCCCCGGAACTGCTGGACCATGGCGTGGATGACCTCGAGCCCGGGGCCGTCGTACCCGGCGGGCTCGTCGATCGCCTTGGCGAGATCCCAACCGTGGAGCACGAGCTCGTCGAGGGCCACGATCCCCGCCGTCTCCCCGGGCAAATCGACGCCGCCGGCCGCCGTCATGCCCGTCCAGGCCTCGGGGTCACGCCACGCGTCGGCCAGCGCGACGAGGTCGCGGGGGATGCGGGAGCGCCAGTCGGCGCCGAGGTTGGCCGCGTCGCCCGATGGCCCGCCCTCGAGGGGCTCCTTCACCGCGGCCGCTCGGAAGGCCAGCGCCGCACCGCCGACGTGGCCGAGCAGATCGCCGACGCTGTACTCCTCGCAGGGGGTCGGGAGATCGAGGGCATCGTCGGGGACCGCCCGGATCAGATCGGCCGCCCGTTCGGCGGCAGGACCGAGATCGATCGGCGCCATGTCTCCTCCTCGTCTTGCTTGCTCACCGCGGGCCAGACTCACCGGGTGAGACGTGCCGAGTGCGCAGAACTCATCGGTCCGCCGTTCGCGCGATGAGTTTCGGTGACGCGCTTCGTCGTATCCGAGGAGTCGATCCATCTCACCGAGGAGAAGCCCATGCCCTTCCACCCGTACCTGTTCTTCAGCGGCACATGCCGTGAGGCGTTCACCCGTTACCAGCAGATCTTCGGCGGCGAACTGGTGCTCCTGCCGTTTTCCGAGGCCCCCGAGCAGCCGGTACCACCCGAGCAGGCCGACCTGAT
The DNA here is from genome assembly GCA_964438505.1 of uncultured Burkholderiales bacterium. Classification (GTDB taxonomy): domain Bacteria; phylum Actinomycetota; class Acidimicrobiia; order IMCC26256; family JACPCJ01; genus CAYTKN01. The sequence continues at coordinate 145,041 of CAYTKN010000002.1, read as the reverse complement.
CATGCACGCGGCCTTGACGTTCGACGGCAACCTCCTCATGGCGTCGGACGACCCCACCGGCGACGGCGGCCCGGTGAAGGGAATGTCGGTCAACTACTCGGTGGCCGACGTCGCCGAGGCCGAGCGGGTCTTCGAGGCGCTCGCCGAGCGCGGGGAGGTCACGATGCCGATGGCCGAGACGTTCTGGTCACCCAGGTTCGGCATGTGCGTCGACGGGTTCGGGACCCCGTGGATGGTGAACGTCGAAGCGTCCGAAGATGCTGTCGGAGCCTGAGACCGCTCAACGACCTGCGACCACTCAGCGAATCGCGAAGAACGACTCCCCTCGCAGCAGCACCACACTGAAGCGCCCAAAAGCTCAAGCTCACTTGAAGTCAAGTGTCATCGCCGGTACGGTTGTCGACGATGGAGGCCGAGCTGAGCATCGGGGCAGTGAGCGATCGCACCGGCGTGGCGGCCTCGGCCCTCCGCTTCTACGAGGACGAGGGACTCATCCACGCCGAGCGTTCCCCCGGCGGACAACGCCGTTTCGCGCGCGACGTGATCCGGCGGGTGTCGTTCATCCGGGTCGCCCAGGAGGTCGGCCTCAGTCTCGAGGAGATCGGCGAGGCGCTGGCGTCACTGCCCGACGACCGCACGCCGAACCAGAGAGATTGGGAACGCCTCTCGAAGTCGTGGGCGCCGCGGATCGACCACCAGATCGCGATGCTCGAGCGCCTCCGCGACCGACTGGCCGGCTGCATCGGCTGCGGGTGCCTGTCGCTGGGAGTCTGCAAGCTCCTCAACCCCGGCGACGAGGCATGCGACCGTGGCCCCGGGCCCCGGTACATCCTCGACGACGTCTGACGGGGTGGCGCCAGCCCACCGACGATCACGCGATGACGAGCGTCTTTCCGATCACGGTCCGGACCTCCATGGCCCGTGCGCTTCGGCAGCCCGATCGAGCGGCAACACCTGGCCGATCGTCGGGACCAGCCCCCGCGGCCCCGAGCCGTCCCCTCGACCGACTCCACGGAATCTCGGGGCAGGCTGACCTACTCCTCGAGCGTCGTCGCGGCCTCGGCCACGGACGCGTTCCAATCGTCGTCGCCCATCGTGTGGGTCGCGGAGTCGCCCGGCGAGGCGCTCGACACCACGAGGTTCGGACTCAACGAGACCAGCGTCTCGAGGCTCACTGCAAGCGCGTCCGCGTCGCTGATCCCGGGGATGTACCCGGCGGCCCAAGGCCCGTCGGCTGCTTGGTAGATCGTGTCGCCCGTGAACAGGTACGACACGCCCCCATCCCCTGTGACGAGAAAGCACGTGCTGCCGGGTGAGTGACCCGGGGTCGGGATCACCTCGACCCCGTTGTCGTCGACGTGCCGGGTGTCGAATGTCTCGTCGGGTGACGCGAATCGCTCGATGTCGTCGAGCTCTGCTGCGGAGACATGGAGGTCGGCACCGAACCGCTCCGCGACGAGTTTCAAGGCCGGGCCCGCCTCGTCGCGGTGGCTCAGGTACTGGTGCCCGACGCCACCCAGCTCTTCCATCCGCTCGAAGTCGTCGTCGGTGCCGGGCGCGTAGAACAGCACGTTGGACGCCCCCGGCGGTGTCCAGAGGTAGGCGTGGGTGGTGAGGCCATCGAAGGGCGAGTACGGCCGTGTCTCCCAGAGGTCGGGGCGTACCTGTCTCATCCCGGCTCCCGGCGGTCGTGCGGCATCACCAGCAACCTACGACTTCAAGCAAACTTGAAGTCAAGACCGTCTCGATGAGGACTCGTGGGGCCGTCAGAACGAGCGAGCGCAGATCGTGCACGGCGTGATACGCGTGGTGCGTGACCAGTCCATCCCAGCCACGACGAGACCGGCCCCACATGCCCGAGGGGTACGGGGTACCGGAAGGCGACGAGGGCCTCGTCGGGTGGTCCGCGGTCGAGGCCAGGCTGGTCGAGGCCCCTCAGTACTGGATGGCCACCACCCGCCCCGACGGCCGGCCGCACGTGGTCCCTCGCTGGGGCGTATGGATCGACGGCCGCCTCTGGTACGACGGCGCTCCGACCACCGTGCACGCCCGCAACCTCACCGGGAACTCCGCCTGCACCCTCCACCTCGAGGACGGCTGGAAGGCCGTGATCCTCGATGGGGCCGCGCAGCCGGCCTCACCGCCGGGACTCGAGCTCGGCGGGCGTCTGGCCACGGCCTTCGCCGACAAGTACCGGGACCGGGGTTACGAGCCCCAGCCGGACGCGTGGGAGGGGCCCCACGCCGGCGGCCTCGTCGTCTTCACCCCCACGAAAGGGTTGGCGTGGTTCGACTTCCCCTCTGACGTCACCCGCTTCCGCTTTCCCGGCTGAGCGAGTACCGATCGCCCTCGGCGTGATCACGAACGGGTGGCGTGAGCTACCCCGACGCCTCGACGGCCTCCGCGTAGCGCGCCTCCAGTGGCGAGGTGTCGGCTTCGACCACCGACGGCGCCGCGCCGGTGTCGAGGACCTGCTCCAGGTGGTCGAGGCAGACGTGATAGCCCGCGGCGGTCTGCGCCGTCCCCGCGTCCTTGCCCGACAGCCAGGTCGTGAGCGTGAGGACGGTGTGATCGCCGTCGGGCTCGAGCTCGAACCGGACGACGTCGGTGTCCCAGCTCCACTCGAAGACGTTCGGCGGGTCCCACACTCGGATGCTCCCGGTGAGACCGGGGTCGTCGAAGCCGTGCTTCCGAAGGACCTCGGGCCAGAACGGCAGGCGGAGCTCACTCCCCTCTCGGCGCTCGCCGATGATGTCGCACGGCAACCACGATCGGAGATGTCCCCGGTCGGTGACCGCGTGCCACACCTTCTCGACCGGGTGCGCCAGCCGGCGGACGAACTCCAGGGTCGGCGGGTCGCCTGGCAGCACCCGTCCCATCGGTGCGTCGTTCTCGGTCATCGGTCCTCCATCCGGTCGAGGTGTCGTTCGAGGTCGTCGAGGCGACCGGCCCACGCCCGTCGATACGGCTCCAGCCAATCGTCGATCTGCATCAACGGGTCGGGGACGAGCTGGTACCAGCGCCGTTGCGCATCCGGCCGGACGGTCACCAACCCGACCTCCCGCATCACCTTGAGGTGCTTGGAGACGGTGGGCTGCGCCAGGCCCAGGTCCTCGGCGAGGTCACCGACTCGCCGCTCGCCGGTCCGGAGCAACTCCAGGATGTCCCGTCGGCGGGGCTCAGCGACGACGTCGAGGACGGCCTGCACACCAAGAATATGCCGCATTGGCAATATTGCTGTCAAGGCACAGATTGGCCCGGGTCACGGTTGGTAGGCAGTTCCTTCGATGTGGTCGGTGAGATGTTCTCTGTCAGCCTGTCGATCTCGGGGGGTGCCGTTCGTGTAGGGGGTGAGACGACCGAGCAGAGGGCTGGGTCGCCCACACCACAAGGAGCAGAGTCATGAAGCAGTACATGGTCTCCGTCTGGCACGTCGAAGGCGAGGAAGCCCCCTCGAGCGACGAGATGCAGAAGATGGTCAAGGACGTCGACGCCTTCAACACCAAGCACGAGGACATCATGGTGTTCGGAGCCGGCCTCCACGAGCCCTCGACCGCCACCGTGGTCCGAGCCGACCAGGGTGAGGTGATCACGACCGACGGTCCATTCGCCGAGGCCAAGGAGCAGATCGGCGGGTTCTGGATCCTCAAGGCGCCCGACCTCGACGCGGCGCTCGCGTTGGCAGCCGAGGCGTCCGCCGCCTGCCACGGGCCGGTCGAGGTGCGGCCCCTCCAAGAGGAAGCACCCGAGTAGACCGGGGCACCGTGTCGAGCGTCGGCGACATCGAGCGCGTCTTCCGGGCGGAGTCCGGCCGTGCCGTCGCCAGCCTGGTCCGCTTCTTCGGCGACATCGACATTGCCGAAGAAGCGGTCCAGGAGGCGTTCGTGATCGCCATGGAGCGATGGCCGACCGCCGGACTTCCGCCGAGCCCTGCGGGCTGGATCATCACGACCGCCCGCAACCGGGCGATCGACCGCCTGCGCCGCGAAGCGTCTCGCGACGATCGCCACGCCCAGGCGGCACTGGTCGACGCCGACGACGAGCAACGAGAGGTCGGACCGGTGACCGACGACCGCCTGCGGCTCATCTTCACGTGCTGTCACCCGGCGCTGGCAACGAACGCCCAGATCGCCCTCACGCTCCGACTCATCGCCGGACTCCAGACGACCGAGATCGCCCGGGCGTTCCTGGTCGCCGACCCCACCATGGCCCAGCGTCTCGTCCGTGCGAAGAAGAAGATCAAGGCCGCGAACATCCCCTACCGCGTTCCGGACGACGGGGAGCTGCCCGACCGCCTGAAGCCGGTGCTCGCCGTCGTCTACCTGGTCTTCAACGAGGGCCACGTCGCCACTGCCGGCGACGAGCTCGTGCGAACGGAGCTGTGCGCCGAGGCCATCCGACTCGCCCGTCTCCTCGTGGAGCTGTTGCCAGACGAGGCGGAGGTCCATGGGCTGCTCGCCCTGTTGCTGCTGACCGAGGCTCGGCGCCCGGCCCGAGTGGCACCGAATGGCTCGCTCGTGCGACTTGCCGATCAGGACCGGTCGCGCTGGGACTGGGCGTTGATCGCCGAGGGGACGGCGATCGTGGGCGCATGCCGACGCCGCAACCAACCCGGGCCTTATCAGATCCAGGCCGCCATCGCGGCCATCCACGACCGCGCCGAGACCGCAACCGACACGGACTGGGATCAGATCGTCCGTCTGTACGACCTGCTGCTCACTTGCCTGCCGACGCCGATCGTCGCGCTCAACCGCGCCATCGCCGTGGCCGAGCGAGACGGGCCGGCGGCCGGCCTCGCTCACCTCGACACCCTCACGGACGACCTCGACCACTACCACCTGCTCCACGCCGCCCGTGGCGACGCCCTCGAGGATCTCGGCCACCACGACGAGGCGGCCGCTGCGTTCGACCGGGCCATGTCGCTCACCACCAACACCGCCGAAGTCGACTTCCTCCTCCGCCGCCGCGACGATGCCGGGCGCTCGAACCGCCACTGACACCCGCGGAGGCCGCGTGCTAGCGAACTGTTGCGGTGGTGCAGGGCGGCGGGTCCCGATGCACCGTACCGGGTACCGCGGAAGGATGGTCATGCGCATCAGCCAGACCTCCCGTGTGGGAGGCGCCGGCCTGCTGGCACTGGTGGCGACGTACGGCATCGGCCGGCAGGCGTACGGCTTGTTCGTGCCGACCTTCCGGGAGGAGTTCGGCCTGTCACTGGACGTGCTGGGCTTCTACGCCAGCGCAGCACAGGCGGGCTTCCTGGTGACCACGGTGGCGACCGGTCTCCTCACGGCCCGTTTCGGGCCTCGCGTGCCGGTGGTGTCCGGATGTCTGCTGCTGGCGGTCGGCGCGGGCGTGGCAGCGTCTGCGCCCGGCCCGATCCTGCTGGCGGTGGGGGTGACCGCGGCGGGCACGAGCGCCGGCGGGACGTGGGCGCCGTTCTCGGACGCGGTCGACCACCAAGTCCCGCCGTCCGGGAGCCGGCGTGCCCTGGCGCTGGTCAACGCCGGCGCTCCGGTCGGCCTGGTGGTCGCCAGCGGCCTCCTGCTGGTGGCCGGTGACCGATGGCGGGCCGTGTGGTGGGGGTTCGCGGTGGTCGGGCTGGTGGCGGCCTCGGCGGCCTGGAGGGTGCTGGCACCGGCCCCGGTCGGTCGGATCCTCGACCGTGGACGGCTCCGGCTCGGATGGTTCCTCAACCCCCGATCGGCGCGGCTGTTCTTCGTCGCACTGGCGGCGTCGGTCACCTCTGGTGCCTACTTCGCGTACGCACCCGACACCGCGCAGGACGCCGGGCTGGCCGGCTGGACCGGCCCGGCGATGTGGGCGGCCCTGGGAATCGCCGGGGCCGCGGTGGGTGTGTTCGGCGGCGGGATCGCCGACCGGTTCGGACTCCGCGGACCGCTGGCGGTGATGTTCGCCCTGGTGGGCGCATCGATGCTGATGCTGCTGGTCGCGCCCGGCTCCTTGGTCGCCGCTCTCGGGTCGGCCGCCCTGTTCGGAGTGGGCTTCACCACGGGATTCGCCCTCGTGGTGATGTGGAGCCAGCAGATCTTCTACGACCGCCCCACGACCGGCTTCACACTGGTCATCGTGTTCGTCGCGGCGGGGTTCATCGTGGGACCCAGCTTGTTCGGCGTGCTGGCCACCCACGTCGACCGCTCCGTGGCGCTCCTCACCACGTCCATCCCTGCCATCCTCGCAGCGCTGGTGCCCCCGTCACCCGCTCGAGGTCCCGGCGGTTGCCAGGGCCAGCCCACACCCCACGCACGTTCCGAAGCATGAACGCCACTGGCAGCGGCGTGGCAGTGGTGGAGCGTCCGAGAACTCCAGACGGGCGACCTCACCGAGGGTGAAACGACACCCGCCCCGCAATACGGCTTCTGACCAGGAGTGGAGGTCAGGGGACTTGAACCCCTGACTTCTACGTTGCGAAGGGGGGCGGGCCGGTCTTCGGGTTGTGGTTACAGCCGTGTGATTACGGTTCGTGACCTGGGGTTTCGCGTTGTCCGCCGTTACCCCTCGTAACACCCCTCTGTCCACCCTGAGACGGGACCGAGACGGGACGGAGACGGGATCGAGGCCCCCACCGAGAACTCCGATCTGAGTGTCACTGACCCGACACTTCGGGGACCGCATCCGACCTAGGGACTTGCGTCAGCACAAACGACCGGGTGGGGGCTTCTCCGTTCTCAGGCAATGTGCAGATGACACTGGCGTAGTTTTGCCCTTACACTTGTGCGAATGGAAACAGCAACGCTGCTCAAGAAGGCCTGGGAGGCTGTAGTCGAGTCTGGTATCCCGGAGCACATGCAGGACGCCGCGTTCAAGGCCGCGATCGATCACCTCAGTTCTACCACTGGTGGTGGTACGCCCCCGCCACCGCCGGCAGACGAGCGCATGCCCGCAAGCAGGAAGGCTGCTGGAGCGAAGAAGCGGACGACCGCGATGAAGCGGTCCGGCTCCTCGAACGGTGGTTCGAGTCCGGACGCGGTACTGAGCCAAATGCCGGACGAGGACGAGTTCTTCGCCGCCGTCTCGAACGAGACCGGTGTCAAGGAGCAGGACCTCCGCGACGTATTCCACGTGGCCGATGGCGAGCTGCAGTTGAAGGTCCCAGGCAAGGACCTCGGCGACAACAACAAGGCCGCGACGATCACGGTGACGGCCCTACTCGCAGGAGCGGTGTTCGCCGGCACCGATCACAAGAGCCTCCCGATCATCGAGGTCCACGACATCTGCCGGGCGAAGCGGTGCTACGGCGAGAGTAACGCGTCGAAATATGTCAAAGCCACGCCCAACTTCGCATCGATCAGCAACGGCCGGTCCGGCGCCCTCACACACAAGAGCGGCTGGCAGGGCGAGTTCGCGCGCGCCGTGGCCGTCGCTCTCGGGAAGTCTGAGGATGACGGCTGATGAACGAGGCGGACGTTCGGGCAGGGTTCATCGCGGCAGGGATGCCGTCTGATCTCGCACACGAGGTTCTTGCGGGGTACGCCGAGGCGAAGCGCCGGTACCATTAGGGGGACCACCGCCCGACTGCCGTTGAGGGTGGGCGGTTCTGCGAGGCGGTCACCCGAGTGCTCGAACATGAGATGCTCGGCAAGTACACGCGGCTCGGCAAGACGCTTCCGGCGCTCGACGACAAGCGGCTCGGACAGTTCGCCCAGTCGGGGCATCCTAACGAGTCGATCCGTCGGCACATCCCGAAGGCACTGTATTTCGTCTACGGCATCCGCAACACGAGGGACATCACACACCTCGGCGACGGCATCGACCGCAACCTGCAGGACGCCACGCTCGTCGTGAACACGCTCGACTGGATGATGGCCGAGCTGGTTCGCGTCTACCACACGGTGTCGCCGGACGAAGCCTACGCGATGATCACCGACCTGGTGACGCGCCAGGTGCCTGTCATCGAGGAGATCGCCGGCCACCCCGTGCTGAACAAACACCTCGGTCGCGGAGACCACATCATGGTGCTGCTATACCGGGCTAGCCAGCAAGATGGGCTCGACTACGGTGCACTAATGGCGCAGATGCGGATGGGCCGCAAGAACAACCTCAAGCAAGCACTCGATCGCCTCGAAGGTCGGCACCTAGTCCACACCGATCATGCCAGCGAACGAGCGCACATCACAACACCGGGACTCAAGTACGTCGAGGGCCAAGGCCTGCTCGAGCCCGAGTAGTGCGGCATGTGATTAACGGTGTTCTGGCAATACCGTCTCGCTCGTGGTGGCGACTACCATGCATCTTTCGTTACGCTGGCTATGATTTGTAGCACGCGACGGCCTCGGTATTGATCGCACGGGCCATAGCCGCGATCAGGTCGAGGCACTCCTGTGCATGGCCGCGATTGACGGCGGGTCGCGCTCCGCGATGCACGATCCTATGCCGGAGATTTGTGTAGTGGTCAAGCCGCTCAGCGGTGTGGACCCCGGTGTGCTGATCGAAGTCTTCGATGGAGAGGTCGACGCCCGCGTAGGCCAGAGCATTGACGACGTGTGCCACACCTTGGAAGGACTTCCGCTCAAGCCAATCATCGAGCGCCGAGCGGAACTCGTCCTCCTTGGAGACGCCGTCCGGTGCCAACGACAAACGCAGCGACAGGCCAGGGTCATCCTTCGCAATCGCGCGGAGGGCACCGGCGAGCGCCTGTCGATCGCCGCCGAACTTCGGCACGATCTCTAGGACGAGATCGTGCAAGAACGAGTCAAGCGCACCGATTGCGAATACGATCGCTCCCCGAAGCAACTCCTTCTCATCGTTGCTGGGTCGCCCAGCGGTCCGGTCCACGTCGAAGATACGAAGGAAGGATCGCGACCGCTCCAGGTTCTTCTCGAAGACCTTGTAGGAGTCACACTTCTGCCGAGGCACTCGGACAGTGTCTCACCTGGTCCGGAGGTTCTGCCACCTGCGTGCGTGCCTCACTCGTTCTTCCGTCTCGACTTTGGCGGGTGAGCGTGGATGGTTCCCCTTCGCGATCATCCCGCCAAAGTCAAGTCCGTGCTGCTAGCTCCCGACCAACCTGCCCTTGAACGCCCGGTCGTTAGTCTCTCTCAGGCCGGTCTTCGGATGCTGCTACACACCCGTTATTGCGGTTCGTGATCTGGGGTTGCGAGTGGTCCGCTGTACCCCCTCGCAACACGCTCTGTCGACCCTGAGACGGGGCCGAGACGGGACGGCTGTCTGTCGCTTGCATCGAGCCCACCCTCAGCCGGCCGATACGTCCCAGTTGCCGTCGGCGGTGATCTCCAGATAGCGAATGCCGTCGAAGTCGGCGAACGTCGAGCCGTCGGTCTCTCCGATCTCGTTGACGAGGAGCTCGACGGTCTCACCGTTCTCGTCAAGGAGCTCGACGATGAAGTTGGATTCACCGTCGTGGAACCATGTGAACTTCTCGGTGCCGGTGCCTTGGAGCGCTCCAATCACGGTGTTGCCGTCGCTGGAGCGTGCGAAGGGGAGCGGCTCGCCACTGCTCGGTCGTGGTTCGTCAACGTTGGTCGACCATTTGCCGTCGGCGGTGACGTCGAGGCGGTAGGTCCCTGGGTCCACTGAGGTCGCCGAAGCGCCTTCCAGCGAGCCGATCTCGTTGACGACGAGGTCTTCACTATCACCGTTCTCGTCGAGGAGCTCGACGATGAAGTTGGATTCACCGTCGTGGGAGTAGGTATTGATCACCAGGCCACCTTCGAGCTCGAAGGGGCCGACGGCAGTGTCGCCGGTGCCGGTGAACGTCTGAGAGGTGAGGCTCTCGGTCTTGCCGCCTGGGAACGCCACGACTTGACCGGTGTCCAAAGCCACCCAGTAGCCGGTGTCGTGGGGGCTCGCGGCGATCCCCACCGGGGTGCCGGCGATACCGCTCGGGGCGCCGAAGAAGCTGGCGGTTCCGAAGGCGTGGACACCTCCGCGCTCGTCGAGGATCCAGTAGCCGCGCCCGTCGGATGTGATCGCCATTCCGACCGCTCGCGCGTCGACTCCGCGGCCCGGCAGCGAGCCTTCGAACTCGGCGTCGCCGAAGGTGTGGACACCCCCGATCGCGTCCAACAAGAAGTAGCCGTCGTTGCCTGGCAGCGGGAGGAGCGCGATCGCCGGCGACGGGCCGACCGGCACCCCGGCGTTGCGCAGTCCCGGCAGCGAGCCGAAGAACTCGGCTGTCCCGAACGTGTGGACCCCACCGACCTCGTCGAGCAGGTAGTAGCCGCCGTCGTCACCAGCGGGTGACAGGTCGAGCACGTCGGCGAAGCCGACATCGATGCCCTGGTCGCGGAGGCCGGGGAGCGAGCCGAAGAACTCGGCGTCACCGAAGGTGAAGATGCCGCCGAACTCGTCGAGCACCCAGTAGCCGTCGTCGCTGGTGGTCGTCGACAGGTCCACAGCCTGTGCCGGACCGATGTTCGGGTCTTCGGAGCGCAACCCTGGCAGTGATCCGAAGAACGTGGCGTCGCCGTGGGTCGTGATCCCACCGACGGCGTCCAACGTGTAGTAGCCGCTCCCGCTCGACGTCGACGAGATGCCGATGGTCGGAGCCGGCGACGGGCTGTTCCCGAAGAACTCGGGCGGATGGTCGGCATGGGCTGGCGCAGCAAGTAGACCGACGGACAGCAAGACTGCTGCAATTAGGCCACTGATTCGACGCATCATCCCTCCCCGTCAACGATGTAGTCGACGAAGCTCCTTGCTATCACCCTCGACTTGTCCTGTCATCTTCCTCGCCATAGCAGATGTGCCGCGCCGCGCGGACGCTCGAGTTGCCTGGCGTACGGCGTGTCCGCCAGTAACGACCACCAGCAAGGAGACGCCTCAGTGAAGTTCAGCCTCCAGCTCAAAGGAACGGCTGCGCGAAGCGATTGGCAGCAACCCCCGCTCATCCATTGAGAGGGCTGTCTACGAATCGGGCCGCTCGGTTTCTTGCACGCTATCGATCTTGACAAGGACTGTTCAGGTGAGGCTTCGGGATTTCGACTTCCTCTTCGAGCGTTGTCGGAGACGCTGGACTCTCTCCTGCATTCGCGCAACGGGATCATCGAGATCGATGGACTCTGGCTGGAGGACGGCTGAGTCGGTGCCGAGCTGCTGGGCGATGGGTGGGCGCTGGCAGCGCGGGTCGGTCGTTGGATGGCTCGAGCCAGCGCTTCGGTGGGATCGAGGGTGCCGGTGGGGTCGGGGATGTGGGCGAGGTTGCGCAGTCCTCCGCGGGTCATGCCGACGTAGAGGCTGGCGCGGCTCATGGAGGGTTCGATGACGGTGATGCTGTGCTCGGTGGTAAGTCCTTGGGTGCCGTAGCCGGTGACGGCCCAGCCGAGCTCGACGTGCTGGTTCACGTAGTCAGCGGGGAGGCGCACGCGGCCGCGGTCGAGATCTTCGACGGTAAGCGCGCCGTCCCGGTGGACGCCGATGACGGTCCAGGTGTGGCGGTTCCGCACGCTGGTGCCGCTGGTGGTCTCGAGGTGGGGGTGGTTACGGCGGCTGGCGACCCGATCGCCGGGGAAGGCTCGGGTGCCGTCGTGGAGAGCTGCTGAGGCGCCGTCGAGGCGGGGGTGGCGTCGTCGTTGGATCTCGACGTTGATGGCCCGCGCCATCCCCTGACTACCGGTGGTGATGGCGATGCTCTCGCCGCGTGCGGCGACGCGTTGGTGGTGGCGGGCGACCCGGTCGGCGATCGCCGCGGGATGGACGGTGCGCACCCGACGGTGGGCGGCGTACTCAGCGGCGGCATCCGGGTCGCCGTCTCGGAGCTTGAGGGAGGCCTGCGCTTGCCAGGGCTCATCGAAGCGGCGGATGTCCTCGAGGTGGTGAGTGGGGAGGGTGTCGCAGAGGTGGGTGAACATGCCGCCGCGGCCGACGGCGGGGAGCTGGTTGGGATCGCCCACGGCGACGAGCCGCCAGCGGTGCTCACGAGTGAGGGTGACGAGTCGGTCCATGTCTTCGGTGGAGGCCATCGACGCCTCGTCGAGGACGATCGCTGTGCCGGGTGGGAACTTCCAGGTGGGGAATGGCTCGGGCCGTTGGTGTTCGTGGAGGAACTTGGCGAGGGTCACCGCGGGCAGGCCGGTCTCCTCGGCGAGGATGTCCGCGGCCTTCCCGGAGGGCGCGAGGCCGACCACGGGGCGGCCGTCGGCTCGGAGGGTGCGGGTGGCGGCGGCGAGGGTGGTGGTCTTCCCTGAGCCGGCGGGGCCGACCACCAGGGTGAGCCGAGCGCGGCCGGCGACCGCCTGGGCGACAGTGCGTTGCTCCGCTGTCAGGTGGTCGTCGTCGATGCTTCCGGCTGTCCTGTGCGGGTCGATGGCGGTGGTGGCCCAGTGGAGGATGCGGGCTTCTTGTTCGAGGACCGCTCGGGTGGTGAGGTGCCGGTCGGTGACGTGCTCGCTGGTCGGCCGTCCGTCGGCCCGTCGTGCGGTGTGTTCGTGGGCGGGTGGGTGCAGCTCCACGCAGCGCAGGGCGGCCCGGTCCGGCGAGGTCGTCGATGAGCGCGGTGTGGACGTCACCTCGGGTGGTGGCATCCGGGGGGACGAGGGTGGCGAGCTCGCGGGCGAGGTCGACGCGCAGCCACGTGGAGGACTCGGCGGTGACCCGCTCGATCGCGACATCGATGATCTGGTCGGGGTCCCAGTCGCTAACTTCGGGGAAGCGGCGTTGGGCGGTCGGGAGCTTCGCGGGGTCGAGTCCGGCCGCGTGGGCGCGGTCGTGCCAGTCGCGGCGCAGCGCGTCGGCTGGAGTGCCGTGCTGTTTCGGTGGTCGACTCGCCAGCACAGCCTTGCGGGTGAGGTCGGCGATCACCCAGCGATCGGGCTCGGCACCGTCGTGGTCGTCCACCCAACGGGACACCAGCTCGGCGAGCTTCTCGTCGACCTGCTCCGAGCGCGTGGAGAACACCCGACACAGACCCTCGGGCACACCCGCCATATCGGCCTGCCCGTGGCCGACAGCGAGGGGTTCCCATGCGGCGCCGAGACGAGCGGTCAGCTCGGTGCGCAACGCGGCGTCGTAGATCCAGCCGATGGAGCGCTGCTGCTTAGTCAGAAACCGCGCGTCGAGCGACAGCCACTTGCCGCTTCCGTCCTGAACCTTGGCGGCGATCACCGCGTGGGTGTGGAGCTGCGGATCCGCGGTGCGGCTGGTGTGCTGACGGAACACCGCCGCGGTCACCCCCTGCGTGTCGACCTGGTCGACGCCGTCACGACCGCGACGGGTCAACGCGCCGTGTCGTTCGAACCATCGCATGGCGGCTTCGACCGCGGCGTCGTGCGCCGCAGCGACCTCGGCTCGCACCCACGGATCCTCCGTCAGCGCCCACAGCACCGAGACCGACTTGGGTGCGGAGAACGTCGCGTCGAAGCCGCGGACTCCGCTCTCGCGGAAGCGGCGGCCCAACGGCCGGCCGCTGGTCGGATGCCGTGCGGTGAGCACCGCGGTGAGTTGCTCCGGGCTCACCTCCCCGTCGAGGTCGAGCGCGTCGCGCCCTGCTCCCCACCAGCGCCCCGGCGGCTCGTCCGGATCCAGGTAGTAGTCCACCGGACCACGCCCGGCGCCCTTGCGGGACCGCTGATCGTGGGCGAGGTCCGCGTAGTAGGCGAGCAGGCCGCCGACCCCACCGCTGCCGGAGGCCTTCAGCGCGGTCACCCGCAACACGAGACCGTTCCCGCGAGCGGGAATGCAATCGTCTGTCGCGCGTGAAGTCCGATACCTCAGTAGGCCAATGGACGGCCTCGGATCTCACGCGCGACCGCGGGATTTCTCGTGAACGGCTACTCGTGGTCAGTGACGGTCAGGTTCTCGAGCGGGTGCTGTTGCATGACCTGCTGCGTCGTCGGCGAGCGTGATGCGCGTCGAGCGTTGGGAGATGCCCGAGGAAGATCGATGACACTGGAACCTGCTCCAAGCCGGTCCGAGAACAGAACGGCGGGCTCGACGACTTTCCCGAGCAGCCGTCGGCTCAGAGGGCGACGGCGTCGTCCAGGACGTCGCGGTCGCGGGGAAGGAGCGCCCGGCTGCTGACGACGTCGACGTCGACGCCAAGCATGGCCTGGAGCTCGCGGCGGAAGCCGGCGAGATCGAAGAGGGTGGCGTCCTCGAGGGGGTCGACGAGGAAGTCGATGTCGGAGTCGGGGTGCCCCTCGCCACGGGCGACGGAGCCGAACAGGCGGATGTTGGAAACCCGGTAGCGGCGCGCCAGGACTTCGATGTCCTGCTTACGCGCCTCGACGAGCGATCGGAGATCGCGTCCGTCCGAAGGCTCGTGCTCGGGTGTCCCGGTCACGAGATCGAGCGTACCTGTGGTGACGAGGTCTCGTCTCGATTGCGGCTCTGTGCTCCGTTTCTGGCAGCGGCCGGACCAGATGACTGGGTCGGTTCACCGTGGGAGTCGGCCGGTGCGACGCGCCCACGCCTCGACGTCCTCGCGCTTCCAGATGCGGCCCGAGGCCAGCTCCACGACCGGTTGCGGGAAGGTGTCGGTCCGTGAGAGCTGGTCGGCGCGTTGGCGGCTGACTTCGAACATGGCGGCGATCTCGGTAACGCCGACCAGATGGTGAGTCACAAGCACCGAGGTTACTTGACAGGGTCAACGAGGTGCTCGTAGGCTTGACGTTGTCAATAAGTGATGGCCCGGGCGGCGCGGTAACGCCCCCGGGCCTGGCCAGTCCCTGGCTAGGAGGAACTGACATGTCGGATGGTATGAGCGATTCCCGCCGCGCGCCCCTCGAAGTGGTGCGCTCGAAGCGCTTCGAGCTCATCGACGAGCGCGGGCAGGTCCGCGCGGTGCTCGGCAACCTCGCCTTCGGTGACGACAACGAGTACCTGCCGGGCCTCACGCTGCTCGCCCCCGGAGGACGCCAGCGCGTCTGGCTCCTCGCCCACGACCAAGGCCCGGAGCTGGGCTTCGACATGGGCGGCAACAACGTGTTGATCCTCGGTGTCACCGATCCCGGTCGCGGCGCCATCCGCCCCGGCCCGCACGTGATCCTCTGCGACCCCGACGGCGATGTCGTCCAGGAGTGGCGCGTCGACCTCGACGGTGAGCTCCAGACCCGCGGCCCACGGACCTGACGCCGACCTCCCGCAAGAAGTCTGGCCTTTCCTGTGAGATCTGCAGCCACCGCGCGGCCTATTGGGTGCACGGGCAACTCATGGAACCGGGAGGCACCCATGGACACTCCGCTCCCCCACGAGGGCCAACACGGGGATCGGACCGGCCTGCTCGACATCGAAGCGGTGGCTGAGCGGCTCGGTGTCGGCGTCCGCCACGTCCGTCGTCTCGTCCACGAGCGCCGCATCCCCTACGTCAAGTGGGGCCACCTGCTGCGCTTCGACCCCGCCGAGATCGAAGCGTGGCTCGACGCCGCCCGCATCCCCGCGCGCGAGCATGGCTTCCCCGCTGATGCCGGGTAAGGCATCATAGGTGTGTGGATGAAGCGATGCTGGGTGCCGATCTCGCCGACCTGTTGCGGCGCGCTCGCCGGAGCGCGGGGATGACCCAACGCGCCCTCGCTGAGGCTGCCGGCACCTCGCAGGCGGCGATCGCCCGCTACGAGACGGGGGTGGTGCTCCCCGAGCTGCGCACGGTGAACCGCCTGCTCGAGGCCTGCGGGTTCCACCTGTCGCTCAGCCTCGTCACGCAGACGCGCGGGCGGACCGGCCGGGAGACCGCGGCGGCGCGTCCTGTGGTCTTGCCGCACCCGCTCGACGCTCCGGGCATCGACAAGGCGCAGGGGATCGTCGAGCTTCCGTCGCGGGTCCGCTGGAGCGGCGAGGCCCGAACCTATGACCTCGCGAAGCGCGGGGATCGGATCCGCGTCTACGAGCAGGTGCTCCGCGAAGGAACCGAGGAAGACATCCAGCGCTACATCCACCGCGACGACCTCGTCGACCTCTTCGACGAGCTCGTGCTCCCGCCGCACCTCCGCGACGCGTGGAGTAGCTGGCTCACCGAGCACCGGAAGGCCGGTTAGATGCTGACCGGACTCCAGGAGCGCGCCGTCCGAGTCGGCGTCGGTCCGTAACACCAGCGCGGTTCGTCGCCGTCGTAGAACGCGTCGCCGGTCCCGCTCAGGGCCGGCCCCTCATCCAGACGCCCCTGCTGCATCGGGCACCGCCGCGGCGCGGCCGTCGAGCGCACCACCGGAGCCTCGACCGGCCCATCACCCGGCAGAAGCCGAGGGCGTGTGTTCGACGGAGGACTCTCCCGATGGCACACATCCAGAAGCGAGTCCGCGGTGGCCGGACCCGCTGGGTCGCTCGCATCACGACACCCGAGGGAGGTGAATGCACCAAGACCTTCGACCGCAAGATCGACGCCGAGACCTGGCTCACCACCACCGAGGCCGCCAAGCTCCGCGGCGAGTGGATCGACCCCGAGCGCGCCCGAGTGCGGTTCTCCGAAGTGGCCCGGGCGTGGCTGGAGTCCAACCCGAACAAGCGGCCCACCACCTACGCGCGCGACGCCGCGGTCATCCGCACCCACCTCGACCCCGTCGTCGGCAACGTACCCATCGGGAAGATGCGGCCGAGCCACGTCCGCGCCGTCATCGACCGGATGGCAGCCAAGGGACTCGCTCCCCGGACGATCAAGACCAACTACAGCGTGCTGCGGGCGATCACGAACTGGGCCGTCAACGACGACCTGATCGCACGCTCGCCCTGCCGCAACATCCGCCTACCCGAACCGAGACCGGTCGAACGGCCGATCGCCACGGCAGCCGACGTACACAAGCTCGCCGACACCATCGACCTCGACTACCGCCCCACGGTGTTCCTCGGTGCGATCGGGCTGCGCGTCGCCGAGGTACTCGGTCTGCGGGTCGGTGCCATCGACTTCGAGCGGCGCACCCTCACCATCCGGTCGACCATCAACGAGGTCGACGGCGAGATCGTCGAGGGGCACGGCAAGACCATCGCTTCGCAGCGCACCATCTCCGTCCCCCAGTCGGTGCTCGACGAGCTGGCAACGCACCTGGAGCGCACCGGCCGGCGTGATCGGGACGAGCTGGTCTTCCAGGCACCAGAAGGCGGGCCGGTGCGGGCCACCAACTTCCGCCTCCGCGTCTACCGGCCCGCCACCGAGAAGGCCGGTCTCGACGGACTGAGCTTCCACCGGCTCCGCCACTCGGCCGGCCACATCATGCGAGAGCTGGGCGTGCCGCTCGAGGTGATCCAGAAGCGCCTCGGCCACCGCTCCATCCGAACCACCGCCGACGTCTACGGCTCGCTCCCTGAGTCCGTCGACCGAGACGTCGCAGATCGTCTCGATGGCGCGCTCAGAGGCGGAAGAACCGCGCCTACGACGCGAGTTCTGTGAGGTACTTCGAGCGGCCAGAGATCTTGCCGTCGAAGTACGACGCGTGGGTGTGCTTGATCGTCTCGAGCGAGTCAGCACCGATCAGCACGATCTCGACCGTCGGGTCCCCGAGGTGCTCGGTTTCCTTGTCGGCGTACGCGCGGACGGCTTCGTCGACGTCCTCAAAGGGTTCACGCGCGACGAGCCTCTGCTTCTCGAGGTCGTACACCAGCAGAAAATGACACTCAGCCATCGGTACCTTCCTACCGCAAGAAGGATCTCGCCGCACGTCGGGCGTCATCGTATTCGCCCAAAAGGTCCTGGGGCGGTTCCTCGCCGAGCTCCTCCCATACCATCAGATCGGCAGCGATCCGCAACAACCTGAGAACCGCGTCGGGACCTTCGCCGGCCTTCAACTCGAACCCGAGACGGCGCCCCAGGCCCTCCACGTAGTCAGCCCACTCGTGCTGCTTCTCGGTTCGTAGCTGGATCTCGATCAGTCGATCGTCCCGCAAGACCACGACGTGCTGGGCCCGGTACCCGGATTCAGCAGGCTCTTCGATGTAATCGTTCTCGTACCGAATCTGCTTCCGCCAGACACCTCGAAGGTGCTTCTCGAACTTTCGCAGGTCCCCCAAGGTCGGGAGAACGACCCGACATCCGCCGACGTCCTGCATCCGGGCGAGCGCCATCGTGGGTCCTGGCCTGGCGAGCTTCCCGATGATGCGCGGAACTCGCTTGTGCCGCTGACCCAGCGCTGCCTCGACGCCCGTCGTGTTGATGAACGACGCCAGTCCCATTCGAACCTTCGTCAGCGGCGTGGAGAAGGTCGCTCGCCACGCTTGAATCACCTCGAGCGCGCCAACGAGTTCGTCGAGCTCGTCGGGGTCCAGGTCCTCGGTTCGACGACCGGAGCGTCGGAAGTCTGCAAGCTTGCGCCCGGCCTTGTTGACTTTGGTCTTGGAGAGCGCGGTCGGCCCGGGCATCCGTGCAGGCTACCCCCGGTGTCGCGGGTGACGGCTGATCATTCGGCCGGCGCTGGGGCGACTCGCACGGCCCACCCGTAGAAGCTGCACGACGAGGACCGCCACACCGCTTCCGCTCGCTCTCGGCGACGTTCTAAGACGGACCGACGGATTATGAGTCCCTTTGCGTCGAGGCTACGCTACATCGGCGACGAGGCCGACTGCCCTTGCTGACCTGTGGCAATGTGTTGGCGTTGTTGAGTGAAAGTGGGCCGCACTTCGCGTCCTCGCGCGGCCTGGCAGCGGCCTACGAGCGCGAACCAAGGTGCGTCTCCGCTCCAGCCGTAGGTGACAGGTAGGCGGGCGGGTCACGGCTCTCGCTGTCTGGGACATCGTCGCATTGGTGCCCAGGCGAACCCATCGGCGACAGGGCATAGCCCAGCCGCGTTGGCTTGTGCCGTACGCGGGTGCATAATGGATCAGTGCTGTCAGCGCTCGTCGACATCTTCGCGCGGTTATTCATCGGTCCGTCGGGCGAGCGCGGCCGGCACCGCCGCATCCGGCTCTCACTCGAGCTGCTCGAGAAGATGCCCGAAGACATGCAGAGTCGAGAGGCGCTCCGCCGGCACATCGATACGGAGGTTGGTCGCCTCATCCAAGACGAGGCGACGAAGACTCGGGATCTTGCCGGCATCGTCCTGGCTGTTGCGTTCGCTGGCGGTGCATACCTTGTAGCGACACAGCTCGCTGACGGAAACGGCCTGTGGTGGATCGCCGTCGTCCTGCTCGCCTTGTTTGCCGCGGTCGGGCTCTCTCAAGATGCGATCCCTCGAGAGCGTGATGAGCGGGGCCGTGCAATCCGCGAACAGAAGCGAGACACGGCAGTGGCGAAGTGAGCTGACGCGGTGCTGGGTTCGACACCCTGGACCGCAGGCACGACTGGCGTGCGTATCGTGGGCAGGTACAGAGAAGCTCCTGAGACCGGACGGCATCTGCCGAGTCCACCCCTGCGCTCGGTTCATCCAGGTAGCATTGTGTCTGACCGGGTATCCACGCACCGCCTAGCTTTGGCCCGTTTGTGGTCGCCGCGGGCTGGTCGTCACTTCATGACATCATCCCAAGCTTGTCTGCTCGCGAACCAGGCAGGACTTGCTGCGTATTCGTTCCATCATCCAAACGGCCAAGGCCGCCCACCACCAGATGCCGAGCACGGGATCGCCCTGGCGATCTCAAGCACATGGGCGTCGCGGGTTGGGACGATGGCTGAGCAGAAATGGCGAATGGGATAGAACTGTGGCGAGAGAGATTCCACCCGGACTCCTCTGGGTTCCCTGCGCAGAAAACGGCTGCAACGGCCAGCCGGTCGGTGAGGATGACCGGTGCATCGCGCATACCGACGATCAACTTGCAGTGACTCGAAGCCTCGATGAAGTATTTCGCGGCGAGGACGTGTTCTTCACGCGTGGCGTGCCCATCACCTCTTCGCTCCTCGATGACCTCATTGACGCCGCGAAGTCTGGGGGGACCACGTCCGTCTTTCGGGGGAACGTGCACTTTGAGAACGCGAGCTTCACCGAGCAGGCTTGGTTCGGCGATGTCACGTTCGAGCAAGAGGTTCTCTTCGGAAAGACAAAGTTTCTTGGCAATGCGCTTTTCGATCGAACTCATTTCAAAGGGAAAGTCAGCTTTGGTGATGTGTCGTGCGCAGGGATCATGCGCTTCCACGATGCTCGGTTCAATGGCCGGCTTTTTGTCCACGATCTTCGATGTTCAGCTGACCTTTCGCTCGCGCTCTCAGAGTTCACAGCAGGTGTCGTAATGGAAGTGCCGTAGTTGCCGGCGAGTTCAGCATGGTCAGAACTCGGTGGGCGGAACCCCTCGCCTGCAGTGTGAGGGCATCATCGGTCAACGCGTCCGAGGCACGATTCACTCGCGGCGGTCACTTGGAATTTGCCGCAAGCAAAGCGGAATTCTTCCGCTCGGGCTTTCTCGCGCCAACGCTTGTCGCAGACGAACGACGAGTCGAGGTCCCCACTAGCATCGCGACCGCGCGAGGAACCCCTTGCATCGGGCGCAGGGATTCCCTAGGATCGCTAACGTACGATCGTTAGGGACATCGTTTTGCTCATGCGGACGTCCAAGGTTTGACACTTCGCGGGGTCGACCTCCGTGAATGCAGAATGCGCGGAGTGCAGAACCTCGACTCGCTGCGTCTTGAAGCCTGCCTATTCCCCGAGCCTCGACACCATTGGTGGCAGACTCGCCGGCGCATGATCTACGAAGAAGTGCTTTGGCGGGACCGTCAGAACGGAAATTGTAGTGACGCGAGCAGCGCAGATCTCCCGCTAGCGGTGGCGGACACCCTGCGACCTGAGGAAATCGCCGCTCTCTACCGTGCACTTCGCAAGGGGATAGAAGACAAGAAGGACGTTCCGGGCGCCACTGACTTCTACTACGGCGAAATGGAAATGCGGCGCCATTCTTCCACGGGGCCATCGCAGGCTGATGGCACTGCGACACCGCGCGCTGAACGAGCCCTGCTTACCGGCTACTGGCTTCTGTCGGGGTACGGGATGCGCGCATGGCGTGCCTTGGCGGCTCTCGCCGCGCTAGTCGCGATCGCGACGCCGCTCGTCGCGTTCTACGGGCTTCTGGGGGAGGCGTCTGTCACGGCACGCTTGGGTGAAGCCTTGCAAGTCGCGGTCAATCGGGCGCTACTCCGGGGTCAGAATGAGAACCTGACGTACACCGGCCTATGGATCACCACGGGACTCAGAATTGCGGGCCCGCTGCTTCTCGGACTGGCGGCGCTGGCCATTCGCGGCAGAATCCGTCGTTGACGCGCTCTCGCCGGTCGGGTCGGGGATGTGGGCGATATTGCGGTAGCGTCTGCGGGTCATGCCGACGTAGAGGCTGGAGCGGCTCACGGACGGTCACCACGGGCAGGCTGGTCTCGTCAGCGAGGACATCGGCTGCATTTCCCGAGGGGGCGAGGCCGATCACAGGGCGCCCCTGGGACCGGAGGGCTTGGGTGGCGGCGCCGAGGGCGCCGCTCAAGTCCGTCCGGAGATCCCGCGCCTACCACTCGACCCGGCACTCCGTACGGCCAGCACCAACGGGTCGGTTCCGGAATCTCTCGAACGAGTGGCTGTTGATGCGCTCGACCAGGCATTGAGGCAAGAGCTTCGGCCGTGACGGATGGTTCGCGATGAGTGTCGAAATCCACGCCGCCCTTGTTGGCGGCGTTCTCGCCGGGCTCGTAGTCATTGGAGGGATCGCCGTCGAGCAGTGGGTAACCCGCGTGCTTGCCCGCCGTGACCGAATCGAATCATCTGTTCGCCTGGTGTCACTGAAACTTGGTGAGGTGGTCCTGCCGTTCATGACAGCGGCTAGCACACCGGGTGGAGTCACGGCAGGAGGCGACGAGTTCCAAGCCGTCCTCGACGCATTGATAGAGATAGAGACGACTGGGCGGAGGTGGTTTCCGGGGCGACGGGAGGCGCGAGTCTTGGCCGAGGATCTCATCGCGAGGATCTATGCCGCACAGGTTCGCCATGCGGCTGGCACCGCGCTGACCAGGGTCGAGTTCGACCGCCTACACGATCAAGCAGCAGCACTGCATCGGGCGACGTTTGGTGCCCGTGAACCGGCCAACGAGGCAGTTGAGCGCTATGTCAGAACCGGTGTCGCCCATCCGATTCCAGACGCGGAGAGAACTCGATTCGGTTGGCTGACACGCCTGCTGCGGAGTCTGAGACGGGACTGAGACGGGACGGGGCCGGATCGGAGGCGGCGGCGGGAGCCCGAAAACCCGCTCTGACCTGCGGTGGAGGTGAGGGGACTTGAACCCCTGACTTCTACGTTGCGAACTCGCTCGGGCCGATCTTCTGGCCTGCGGCAACAGTGGCATCGCCTTGGTGGCTAGGCTATTGCGCGCTCGTCTGTCCGCGTCGTTGCCGGTCGCTACGTGATCTCTCACGGCCCCGAGACGGCCCCACTGGTGTGCGACAGACCACATGAGCCAAGCGCAGGTACGACAGCTCTCCGACGAGCTACCCGACGGTCTGTGAGCGGTCACTGGAAGTAGTCAGGGTCTGGGTATCGCGGGTGCGGACGGCGCAGGTGGCGACCGGAGGCCGTAACAATCGCTGCGATTTCTGCTGCTTGGTTCGGGGTTCGCTCGTCACGCCGGACCGCGTCCCGGAGGATGTCAATGGTGTCCCACACCCGCTTGGAACCAAGGCGTCGAGAGGCGAAGTCGTGCGCGGGGCCATCATCGGTCACGATCGAGCCACCAAGCTTCTCGGTGACGTACAGAGTCTCCGCCTCACCAGCGTGACTCACGGGACCTTTGGATACACCGGAGAGGGCGATCCGGAGACGCTGGACCTCCAGAACGTCCCTCAGGTCCAACTGGGTGAAGGGCTCACCGAGCCATGCACACTCCTGGATGGCCAGGCAATCATCCTCACCTAGGGCCGCACCCTCGGCGATCTCGTCCGCGACAGCCTGCGTCCAGCAAGGTGTCGGTAGGTCTTCGTGGAGAACCCGGCACAGGTCAAGCTCCTCGGCCACGGCGAAGTGGCGCAGGGTCACCGCATCGTACAGCCGTGGAGCCGAGACCATTCCGAGATGGTGCCACGGCGCTCCAGCTAGACGGGGTTCCCATTAAACACCTCGTCGTCGCTGACGTCTTCGCTGGCACGAGGGAAGGTTTGCTCGACAATCGAGGCACCGTGATCCAGTTGGGCTAAGCCCTCCATGAGGTCTTCGGGCTCGATATCGAGGAGACCGGCGAGCGGCCGTACACTGACGACTCCACGGCGGTAGCCCGCGAAGGCACGGCTTGCGAGCCATCGTGGCGGTCGTCTCTCTGGGCGGGTCCCGAGGCGTCCGAGTAGCTGCCCGACGAGTTCGCCATCGTCCACGCGCGTCAAAAGCCCGCGGAATCCATAGGCTCGGAGTTGATCACGGCCCTCGGCGTTGATCAGCCTCAGGTTGTGGAGGCGGTAGATGAGCGATTCGAAGCTGACTCCGAAGTGATCGATCATCCGAGCGAGAGCAGTTGCAGTCCTTCCGTCACGATTGATCGCCTTTTGGATGGCGGACGCCGGCATGAGGAAGTTCGCCGCAAACGCGTTCGCGAGACGCTCACGTTCGTCCCGTGCTGCTAGATCGAAGTCCAGCGTCAAGGCATCACCATCGCCGACGAGCACATGTGCAAGCTCATGCGCGAGCGTGAACAGGCAACGCGGCCGGGGATGCCGGGCGTTCACGAAGATGAGTGGAAAGCCACGGTCGGTAACCGCTGCGCCCGCCAAGGTGTCGTCAACGTGCTCCTCGATCAGAACGTCGATCCGGAGGCGCTCTTCAACGGCCTCGACGAGTTCCGAGAACGTCTCATCGCCGTGAGGCTGAAAATCGAGGTACTCGGTCGTCCACTCCGCCAACGCTTCCGCCGATTCCTTCCACCTCATCGCGTCGACCTGTGGGACATCGTCGAGCGCCGGCTCCGCCGTCACGCCCCCGTTGGCTAGCACCTCGTGGAGTTCGGCGAGCGCCCGTAGACGTTCGAACGCCAAGGACTCGAGCTGTGCTCCCGTCTCAGCTCGCGGAGCGACCGGAAGGCGCGCGAGCAGCGACGATTCATCGAGGATCGCAAGGGGCGAGACCCCCAGCGCCTCAGCGATCAAGGTGAGTTCCTCAGTCTTCACCCCGCGCTTACCGCGCTCGATGTTGGACATCCCGCTCGGGTCGATCCCTAGCTGAGCAGCGAGCTCGCGGGACTGGAGCCCGGCCTGCTCACGAAGCGCACGAATGCGCGCGCCAACAGTGGCCGCAGCATCTCCCACGTCCCCGACACTACAGAGACTTTGCGATTCCCGCAACCGGATGCTTGCGATTTCCACAAGCCCAGTGTACACTGTGCTTGCGATAATCCCAATCCACTCATGGGGACTGCCACGCGGAGTTCCCGAAGGAGGTTTGAGATGACCGAGTCAAGGACCGAAGCACCGGAGGGCACGGCAGGCACCGATGGAGGAGGCGAACCGGCCGATCCGGCCAACGTGATCACCGTTACGTTCGAGTACGCGGGCGACACGGTGTCCCTGGAGCTTCCGCGCACGCAACGTGTCGAGGGAGCGTGGCACCGCGTACTCGCCCACTTCGGGATTCAGCCCGATGACGCCGCAAACCTGGCGCTGTTCCACGACGGCAACGAGATCAACCGGGACCAGAGCTTCGAAAAGGCGGGCGTGCCCGACGGTGCGACCCTGCGCATCCGGCCCCGAGTGCAGCGCAACGGACGCTGATGCCGCCAGGTCCCCTACATGTTCCGAGGCCGCTCCTCGACGAAGTGCTCGCCACGGTCGTGAAATGCGGCGACGATCGGAACGAGTGCGTGGTCTACGTGACCGGGAATACGGGCACCGATCGCTCCGCAACCGGGTTCATACACCCGCGCCATGCCGCCACCCCGGTCTCTACCAAAGTCGATGGAGCGGCACTGGACCACGTGTGGGATACGCTCCTCGAGCGGAATCAGCGGATCGTGTTGCAGTTGCACTCGCATCCGGGCGCCGCCCACCACAGCGGCATTGATGACGGGTGGCCCGTGATCCACCGCGTCGGATTCCCATCACTCGTCGTCGCGAGCTTCGGACGCGTCGGTCTCAAGGGGGCCCACCTGGCGATCCACCTCGGCGGCGGTGTCTGGCGAGATGTCGAGCCGGCGACGTGGAGCGAATACCTGGTGATCAATGATGTCGCCAAACGGCCTCAGTCGGAGCAGCTTCCTCAGAGAGAGGAAAAAGGCCTTGCCCATCCGCGCTGACGCCCGCCACGATCGAACGCTTCGCCTGATGCAGCAGGCGTTCGACTGGGCGGTTCCGCCGACAGCTGACGCGCTCCTCGAGGTCGCAAACGACCTCGATGTCGATGTTCGCCTCCGGGGGGACGGCCGGGCGCAGGATCAGCTCGCGGCCTTGGCGCTCCTCAACGTCCTCGGGCGCCTCCCGATCGGAGCGCTCCAGGTGCTCTGCGGCACCGAGTCGTTGGCTACGGCACTGCCCCCGTACCGAGGCGTTCGTCTCGTTGACGCTATCGAGGACCTCGCCTCCCGACTCGACGTCACACCCGATATCGGAGTGGACCCCAATCGTGGTGAATGGGCCATCACGATCCGCAGCCCGTCGGAGACGGCCACGTGGGGGATTGCCCTTGACGGGTCCCGTGCATACTTGGGGCACGGTGGACTGCTCTCGTCCACCGAGTTCAACTCGGTGGGTTGCTACACCCTCGCCAGCATGGTGGGAGGCGAGTTTGTCAGGGCATGGGCACGCGCCGCCGCTTACCTCGGCGCCGGTAGCCCGGGTCCACGTTTCGAGGCCCGCTCCAGGGCCGCGAACGAGCGTTGGCTCGACCTCCACCACGACTACTCCCGCGCATATCGCAAAACCGCGGCCGCCGCGTTGCATCCAACTATCGACTGGGTGAGCTGCGGCGCTGTGAACCAGGCAGCATTGGCGGTGCTCGCCCCGCATCCCGATATCTCTCTGGTGGGGAGAGTGTTCGACCCAGGTTATCTGGACGCACCGGATCTCAATCGCTCTCTGGTGTCGTTCACGGAAGATCTCGAACTTCCCAAGGCACAGGTCGGAGCCGAAGCTGCTGGAGGTCTCACGTGGCGACGTGGTCGTTACCCCCACGCTCTCGACACGCCCGCAGCACCCTGGATTATCTGTGGCACCGACGACCCCTCGGTCCGGCCCGCCTGCCAGCAGCTCTGGCCGCGGCGACTCCTCGTGACTGCGACCGAGGAACTATTCGGTTACGCCGCGTGGCACGCACGTGACGAGCGGGATGCGTTCTGCGCGGCATGCGAACCGGCCCCTCCGCTCGACACGAGCGAGCCCATCCCGACAAGCACGCCGACATCGGTCATCGCAGGCGTCGCCGTGGCGGCTCTGCTGATTGAACTCGCTACCGGCAACGAACCCCCGCATCGCACCGACCTCCTCACACTACGACTCGATTCTCCGCTCGCCGTCGACCGAGCGAATCCCAGGCCCTCTCCTGACTGTCCCGTGTGCTCCGATCAAGCAGCGTGACGAACAGCAGTAACTGCCGGTACGGCAGTCCAATCCCCGCTCCTCTCACGAGTCTCCTCGCCAGTCCGAGTGGCGCTGCAACCATGTCCGAAGTTCCTGTCCGTCCACCTGATAACGATCTTCGGCCGGAATCTTCCGTAGTGAGCGTGCCCGGGCTTGACGGCACGACCTTCGAGTGTCGACCGGTAGCTCCGGAGGTCGGGATACACCGCGAGGGTACGACCGGTGGGATGAAAGGTGACCACGCCTGACCGTCGACCCTCGACGAGTTGATAGGAACGTCTTCTCCGGCTGGAAGTCCGAGCACCTCTGCACGCTGAAGCACGTGATCCACCAGCTGGTCATGTGGGCTCACGACGACGAGCGCGAGCGCCTACAGGAGGTTTTTTCAGCACCCTGCTAGGCTTCGGGCATGACCTATCGACTGGTGGTTTGGCTCGAAGCGGGCAACTGGTCGGGTGTCGGATTCCAGCCCCAAAAGGATCTTGGAACCCATAACTTCGGCGAGTTGCCGGTAGAGGGCAACATTGTAGAGATTCGTGGTGAGGAGTATCGAGTGACATCGGTCAGTAGCGGTTTCATGCATGTGAGGCCTAACAAGCTGAAGGCTCGCTAGAGCGACTCTCCAAGTCATGGACCCGGATGAAGCGAATGAATTCCGCCGAACTCGTCTCAACCAGGCTGCTCGTGCCCTGGGCGTATTGACGGCCCTCGATGGTCAGAACTCTGAGGGAATGTGGAATATGCTCCTCGAAGAGTTTGATTCTGTCGAGGAGCGACTCTTCGCGTTCGTTGCACTCACTCAGATCGCCGTCGACCTGCTCAGCGAAGCAACGGGCGACGACCGCTCAACGACCTACGAACGACTAGGGACCGAGATCGCCACCCGCCAACAAGCTTTGCCTAACGAGTGAAAACATAAAATCGCTGAGCCGAGCATGAGGAACCGGCAACCCGGATGCAGTGTCTAGGTGCTGTGTTTTCACGGACTACTGGGGAGGGGAGATGTGGGGAGGGGAGATGTCAGATCGAAACATGCGAGGTGCGACCTCGCGACCGTTGAGCAGTTTCCTCATTAGTCACTGAGTTCTCTCCAGACGACCGCTCGCGGCGGATCGGAATTCAGGACACGCTTTCGTATCTTTTCCAGGCGTCAGCGCGCTCATGAGTGATCTCGCGCCGACCGAACCCGGCCATCAAAGGTCGGACCAAGTGTGCTCAGAATGGGACGTGTTGCCGGTAATCCGAACCTGCAACCCGGGGCGTCGCGTCGCATCAACTTCTCAGTTCACCGCGGAGCCGGAGTCCCCAGTGTCCCCCCTCCTCGCCGAGCCAGCTTGCCATTCTTGACTGTAGAGCAAGGGCGCCATGACATCCCGTTTCACTCGCTCTCGGTCCCGGACTGCGGTTCCTCGGCATCCTCGACGATCAAGAGCGAGTCGAGCTGGTCGGCGACCGCTCGGTCCACAGATTCCGGAAGGGTCCCGTAGACGTCGGCAGTGGTGCGGATCGAGCGATGTCCCAGGCGCTTCTGGATCACCTCGAGGGGCACTCCCATCTCCCGCATGATGTGTCCGGCCGAGTGGCGGAGCCGGTGGAAGGTGAGCTTCGCAGGAAGCTCGGCTCGTTCAAGGGCCGGCCCGTAGATGCGGTTCCGAAAGTTGGTGGCTCGGACCGGCCCGCCCTCGGGTGACTGGAACACGAACTCCTCAGGATCGTGGCGACCCTTCCGGGCGAGGTGAGCCGCCAGCTCGTCGAGCACGGACTGGGGAACCGAGATGGTGCGTTCGGAGGCGACGGTCTTCCCTCGCCCCTCGACGAAGGTGCCGTCAACCTCATTGAGGGTGGAGCGCACCGTCAAGGTGCGCCGGAGGAAGTCGATCGCTCCGACGCGCAAGCCGAACACCTCGGCCAAACGGAGACCGATCGCGCCGAGGAGCACCGCGCAACGAAAATCCGGGTCGATGCTGTCAGCGAGCCGACGGACGTCGGCGGCCGTCACGACGGGCTTCGGGCTCGGTCGGTCTTCGGGAAGACGGACACCTCGACACGGGCTACGCGAGATGAGATCGTCCTCCACGGCCCAGTTGAAGATGGCGCGCAGGACCCCATAGTTCGTCCTGACCGTCTTGGGTGCCAGGCCCTTGTCGACCATTCGCTCGACCACAGCCCTGACGTGCGAAGGCTTGATCTTGGCGATCGCGAGCTTTCCGAGCAACGGTTCCAGATGAACGCGAACCACGGTCTCGTCACGGGCTCGACTCGTCGGGCGCTTGTTGGGGTCCGAAGCGAGCCACGACGCCGCAACCTCCGAGAACGGAGCGCGCCCGCGCGCCGGATCGACCCACTCGCCCCGTTGCAGCGCGGCTTCCTGAGCGGCGAGCCACACTTCGGCATCGCGCTTCCGATCAAAGCTCCTTGATCGCTCTTGTCCATCGGGGCCGACGTAGCGAGCTCGCCAGCGGCGACGGTTTCGCTTGCCTCTCGTCCACCTGTCTTCGATATGTGCCATACCAACGACCTCCTCCGGCACATGCCCTCGACGACGTCACGTGACGCGGACCGGGACGCGTCTACGGGTCTCCCTGGAGGGCCTGCACGCAGCTCTCGGCAAGCCAGCGCTCGACGTCGCCCTCCCGGTAGCGGACGTGTTTACCGAGTCTGAGAACGGTCGGACCTGTGCCCGTGTAGTTCCAGCGGTACACGGTCGCGATGGGGACCTGGCAGAGTTCAGCGAGGTCTCGTGGGCTCAGGAGGCGCTCGTCCATACCTCCTCCTCCTGCTCGTTGGTCGACTCGACTTGCCTCTCCCCGTGACCGAGACGCAGGCGAGAGATCGGCAGCACCCAACGTGAACCGTTCATCCGGGCGTCGGTGTCGATGATCCGCGCCTCGGTCGGGCTGAGCTGGTGGGCGACGAGGTGAGCGGTGCGGCCGACCTTCCAAAGGGCAAAGCCCCGCGGAAGGCCAGCCAAGTGCTCCTGCTCGGCGCGGCCGAGCCCGAGCAGGTCGGCGGTGGGGTCGACCTCGCCGTCGGCCTGCGCGTAGATGACCCGGGTCTCGGTGTCGGAAAGGAGGCCCTTGGCGAGTTGGACCTGCTCGGAGCCGGCGTCGCCGGCGGCGAGAAGGTCGGAGAGCCGGTGGAGGACGAGGACGTTGGCCACCCCGTACTGGCGGGCCAGCTTGAGGCTCGCTCGCAGCCAGCGGGCGGTGCCGAGGTGGCCGAGCAGGCGCCACGCTTCGTCGAGGACGACGTACCGGTGCCCTCCGTCCGGTCTTGCCGCCATGGCCTGGATCCAGGAGGTGGCACACGCCATGAGGATGGCGAGGCCCTCGTCGTCGGGGAGCTCCGAGAGGTCGATGACTACGAGCGGCCCGTCCCAGTCGAGTGAGAGGGTCGTGGGCCCGTCGAACATGCCGCGCAGCTCGCCCTCGCAGAGTCGGGTGACCTCGAGCGCCAGGTCGTGGGTCGCCGCGGCCAGCTCCCGAGCAGACGTGTTGATCGCCGCGGCGGCGTCCTCGGGCGGCGACATGAGGATCTCGGCCACCGCCGGCAGCGTGGGGGTTCGGGAGTCCGCGGAGACGACGCCGAGGGCGAGGCGGCAGGCGGCTCGCTCGATCGGCCGGAGGTCTCGCTTCAGGGCCGCGGCGGCGATCGCCTGGAGCAGGGTGACCCGCCGCCGCTCCACCTCGTCGGGGCCGAGGAGGCTCGCAGCGGGTCCGGGGTCGAGGGGGTTGAGGCGAACCTCCCCGCCGGGCCGTAGCCGCACGGGTTCGATCCCAACCGCGTCGGCCAGCGCCGCGTACTCGCCCTTCGGATCGAGCACCGCGGCGCTGCGGCCGAAGACCAGCCCGCGCCACAGGAGGCTCTTGACGAGCGCGCTCTTGCCCCGCCCCACCTGGCCGGCGACGAGCAGGTTGGGGTTGGTGAGGTGGCGGCTCGCATACAGGATCCAGGGGTCGAAGCAGAACGCCCCGCCGAAGACCTCCTGGCCGATGTAGGGGGCGGCGCTGCCCAGCCCGGGGCCTGCCATGAACGGATACAGCGCTCTCACGTGTGCGGTCGTCGCACGGTGCACCGGTCGCCCCATCGATCCCCCTACGACAGTCCCCGTCCCAGCGGGAGCGTGTAGGTGAACGCCACGTCCTGTTGCCCGTAGATCCGGCGCAGCTCGAGTTGGGCGTCGAAAGCGAACTGCTCGATCTCGCCGGTGGCCTCCTCCAGCTCGTCCCGTGTCGACCCGGTCACGGTGACGTAGGCGCCGAAGCGGCAGTCGGCGTGGCCCTCGGCGAGTTCGCGTTCGCGGTCCACGATCGCTTCGTGCTCCTGGCGCCGCCTGGCGGACGGCAAGTAGCCGACCCTGGCGCGGAGGTCTTCGTCGGCGACGTGGGCGGCGTGCGCCGATTCCACGGCGCGGGCAGCCTTCGACGGGGGGACCGGCTCCATGACCACCGCGACCGCTCGACGGACCTCGGGGCGCAGTAGCAGCGGGTGCAGGAACGACGGGGGCATCTCCCGTCTCGGCCACTCGGCGACCCAATACGTGGTGTGGTACCCGGAGTCGGTCCGGTAGTGGTCCCACGCCGTCCGGGTGGCGAGCGGCCAGGCGTTGTGCTCGACAGTGCCCGCGCGAGCCGGGTCGACCCGGGAACGCCGGGCCAGCGCGCGGGCAGAGCCGGGGTCGAAGGCCACCCGGAGAGCGGCTGCCAGGCGCCTCGGTTCCAGCGCCTCGATGACCTCGATCTCGGCGGAGCGGAGGCGTTCGGCCAAGGTCGCCAGCTCGCGGAGCAGCACCTGACCCGCTCCGGCATCTCCGCCTCCGGCCTTGGCGATGAGCCGTCGGGCCCGGGCGCCTCCCACCGTGACGGTCAGGTAGGTCTCGTGCTGCTCGGTCGCCGGGCCGGCGGCGTCGATCAACTCGGCGTACGACCCGTACGCCGGATGCGCCTCGTCGACCACCGCGCCCGCCCGCAGGTACGCCTCCAGGGCGTCGCCCTCCTCGGGGAGCGCCCGCTCGACCCATCCCAGGCGGGTCACCGGCGAGCCCTCGTGTGCGAACGACGCCAGGACGTCTCCCCACAGCCCGGTGAGGCGGTCCTGTTCGGTGCCGTCGAGGAGGGCGAACGCCTGGCCGCGGCACCGCAACACCGCCGTGTAGGTGGACGAAACGCGGTCCTTCACGATGGCGATCTCGTTGCCGCCGCTGCGCACGCGGAGGAGAGCGAGCCGGGCGAGTGGCGGCGGGGGCACGGGGTCGGGCGTACGGCGTGTCCTCCCGGCCGACGTGACCGACGACCGCCACGCGGACCGTCGCGTCACCACCAGCGAGGCGAACCGCGCCGCGACCGGAAGCCACTCGTCGAGCGCCTGGCCCCGCACCCGACCAGTGGCGGCGCTGACACCGACTCCGGCGATGACTGCCGCCAGCACCATGCCGAGCACCGAGGGGAGGACCATCAGCACGGCCACGACCACCGCGACCGACGCGCCCAGGACCGCCACCTGCGGGGGCCGCAGGCCGAGAAGGAGCGCCCGCCGGTCGGGGCGGGGGAACCGCACCCCCTTGGGCGGTGCTTGCCGGCCCTTCATCGGCCGTCTCCGGTCTCGGTGTCGTCGTCGGCCGCGGACTCGACACCCCGGCGCGCCCGCGCCGCGGCGTCGCCGGAAGCCCGCTTCGCCCTCGCGGCACCTTCGGCGAGCGCCGCGCCCGCGCCCGCCCCGGCCGCGCCAGCGGCACCTTGCGGCCCGGGTGTGGCCGCCGCTCCTCCCGCGCTCCCGGACGAGGGCAGACCTCCGCGCTCCCCGCCCAGACCCGAGTCGAGGCGCGGCCCCGGTGTGGCGCCGGCGGGAGCTTCGACGCCCGCCTGACCGCCGGTCCCGCCGGTACGAGACCCCGAGCGCGGCGCGAGGCGGCGGTAGTAGTCGAGCGACATCTTCGGTGGTGCCGCGCTGGCGTGTGCCGCGCGACGTCCCTGGCCCTCCAGCGGAGCGAGGGCACCCATGGAGGCGATCGGGATGAGCTTGAAGAGAGCGAAGGGGGCGAAGGCGGCCAGCATGAGCATGCCGGCGCCCGCGACGAGGGCCGCGAACCCCTCCTGGTTGGCGAGCGCGCTGCCCGCCAGGCTGAGGGCGGCAACGATCACCAGCTTCGACAGGATGAGCGCCACGATCACCTCGACGAGACGCCGAAGCCACGGGGAGAGCGCGGGCCAGATGTAGGTGGCGAAGCCCAGGGGCAGGAAGAGCACGGTCAGGTAGATGGCGGCCTCCCGGACGAGCAGCTCGAGCCACACGACGAAGGCTGCGAAGGCCAGGAAGATGCCGACGAGCACCATCCCGAAGAGCCCGACCACGGCTCCCTGGGGGCCGGTCACCGCAGGCTGACTGAGGACCGCGACGACCCCGGTGAGGACGTTCTCCGCGTCCGAACCGAGGTTCCCCACGAGGAACTCGCTGGCCCGGTCGGTGACGTCGAGGAAGAGCTGCACCACGATCACCGCCACCCCCGTGCCGAGCGCGGCAAGAGGGACGTGCGAGACGGCTCTCCCCAACGCACCCCACGATTGGGTGAGCACGGCATGCAGCGCTGCCAGCACCAGCATGGGGACGAACACCGCGAGGGCGACCGCGGCCATCCTGTCGTAGTGCTCCAGGAACCACCGCGCACCGCCGTCCTCACCGGCGAGCAGGTCGACCTCCGTGCCGGAGAAGATCGCCCTGCCGACGGTCTCGAGGAACCCGGCGATCCCGCTGGCGATCCAGCGGGCGAACGAGTCGGCGACCCCGTCGGCGATCTGGGCCGGTGCGTCGGCGACCGCACCGGCCACGTCGCCCGCGGCCTCGGCGGTCACGCACGGCAGGGCCAGGGGGCCGGGGATCGGCCCGACTCCGTCCCGCAGCCGCGACTCGCACGGGTTGGGAAGGCCCAGGGTCGCGTCGGGGGCAGGCAGGTCCGCTCCGGGGGAGGCGGCGAGCGCGGGCCCACCCCACCATGCGACGGCCGCGAGGGCAGCCCCGGCCACAGCCAGGCCTCGCCGGACCGAGCTCCCCCTACGGGGACGGCACATAGCGGTAGCCCTCCCACGCGCCGATGGCGGCGATGACCTCGGCGGGGGAGCTCGTCTCGGCGTGCGCCAGCGCCGGCACCGGCCCCGTCGCGCTCTCCCACGACTTCACGCGCCAGTCGCCGTCTTCCCAGACCAGTTCCACGGTGTTGGTCGACCACGCCTCGGTGGCTTCGGTGAGACCTTCGATGAGGACGACGCCGACGCTCCAGATCGACACCGTGGCGGCGTCGTCGGTGTAGCGGCGAAGCTCGAAGGCGACAGGAACTTCGCGGAGGAACACTCGGGCATCGGGCAGCGCCTCACGCGCCCCGGCCACCTGAGCGTCGAGGAACTCGAGGGCTTCGAGGGACATCTCGACGACCGAGTCGGCTCGCGCCGCGGCCATTCGCTCCAGCGCGGCGCGGCGACGGGAGTCGTCCAGGGTGACCAGCCGATGGAGCGTGGCCAGGTAGGTGGTGGCAGCGGCTGCCGCACCCGAACGCGAGTGCGCGTATCCGACCGGCACGACCCCGTCGGTATCCGCGGGTCCCGGTGTGCGCCCTGTCTCGGACACGACGGGCGGGGCGGGTGCCAGAGCCCGGTCATCGGCGTCTCGCGAGCCGACCGCTTCTCCTGAAGGACCCGAACCTCCGCAGGCGGCGCAAATGAGCGCGAGCGCGACGCCACTTGCAGCCAGCCGACCCGATCGTCGTCGCCGGCCCCCGCCGTTCATGGCACCCGCACCTCACGCCCGAGGCCCTGGGAGAAGTTGACCAGCGCCGCCGCGGCGCCGATCACGAGCGCCGCCGCGAGCGAGATCAGCACCATCCGCTTGCCGGAGCTGACCGCGTGGAGATTCCCGCTCGCCGAGCCGGCCGCCCACCACACGGCCCCGCCGACCGCGGTGCCCACCAGCACGATCAGCGCGAACCCTGCGATCCCGTTGACGAGCCTCTGGAGCTGAGGGCCGCCGGGCAGGAGACCGGAGTCGGGGTCGAGATTGACCTGCTCCGCCGCCAGCAGAGCCTGCAGCCACAGCCGAATCAGCGCATCGCTCACGACCACGCACCTCCCTCGGCCCGGAACCACTCCGGTGACCGTTGACAACCTTTCCCGAATGACGTAAGTATTAGCAAGATTTCTCGGTTGACGCAAGAGTTGCTCTTTTCGATACCGTCGCCCGGCATCGGAGAGACGGGAGCAGGTGGAGGTGCGATGAAGGCGCTGCTCGCTGGCGGTCTCGCTGTGACCACATCCGCTCCCCTGGCACTTGGCGCCCTGACTCTGGCGGCGGCGAGCGACGTCGGTCCCGGCTACGTCGCCACCACCGAAGCGCTCGACGACATCCCCGATCGGCTCCTCCGCGCGTACGTCACAGCGGCCGAGACGTGCCCCGGCCTCCCGTGGCCGGTGCTCGCCGCGATCGGGAAGGTCGAGAGCGGCCACGCCCGGGGCGGCGCGTCCCTGACCGACTCGGGCGAGGTGCAGCCGCCGATCGTCGGCCCCCCGCTCGACGGCGCACGCGGGCGCCGTTACGTGCCCGACACCGACGAGGGCGACCTCGACGGTGACCCGGTCCTCGACCGTGCCGTCGGGCCCATGCAGTTCCTCCCCGACACCTGGCGCCGCTGGGGCGTCGACGCCACCGGCGACGGCACAGCGGACCCGCACAACGCCTTCGATGCCGTCGCCACGGCCGCCGCGTACCTGTGCGGGCCCGACGGTGAGATCGGCGATCTCGAAGCGGGCCTCCTCCGCTACAACCGGTCGCAGGCCTACGTCAGCGAGGTGCTGGCGATCGCCGACCGCTACGGCATCCGCGCGCTCCCGGCGTTCCTCGATCCGGGCCCCGCGGCCGTGCTCTCCCACCCGAATCTCACGTTCTCGGGCTCGGCGCGCCGCGACCTCGAGTCGGGGCTCGTCGACCCCCGCGTCGTCGCCATGCTCTCCTTCACCGCTGACCACTTCGAGATCGAGGTCGGCGTCGTCAAGACCCGGCACTCCCAGTGCGTGGGCGGCGGCAGCCGGGCCACCCGCCCCGGCTGCCGGATCTCGCACCACTTCGAGTGGCGTGCCGTCGACATCGTCTCGGTCGCCGGCCGACCCGTGACCGCGACCAACACGCGGGCGAGGGCGCTCGCCGAGTTCCTCGTCCGTCTGCCGGCTCCCCTCCGGCCCGACGAGCTCGGCGTTCCCTGGCCCGCTCTGACGCCCGTCCCCGGAGTCTTCTCCGACCAGGCCCACCAGGGGCACATCCACGCGGGTTTCGAGCCTCTCGCGTCTCCCTGATCGATCCGCGACCGAAAGGAGTCGCCGTGAACACCGTGATGCTGGTCGGACACCTCACGCGGGACCCCGAGATCAAGGCCACCAAGCACGGGGAGTGCCTCGCCCTGCTCCGCCTCGCGGTCGAGCGGTCGAGCAACCGTCCCGGGCGGAGGACGGATGTCTTCACCGTCGTCTGCTTCGGCCACCAGGGACGGCTCGCCCGCGACTACCTGCACCAGGGGCGCCTCGTCGCCGTCGAGGCCCGGCTCGCGGAGAACCGCTGGGGGCGGGTGGACATCGTCGCCCGCCGCGTCACCCATCTCGACTCGCGTCGGCGCCGCTCCGCCGCGCCCCCCACCGCATAGGGGAACCGCATGTTCAACATCGGCAAGCTCCGCACCGGCGCCAGCCGCTACTACACGGACGCCGTCGCCGACAACCAGACCGACTACTACTTCGGCCACGGCGAGGCGGCCGGACGCTGGGTCGGCTCCCTGGCCCGCGATCTGAGCCTCGAAGGCCAGCGCGTCGAAGCGGAGCAGCTCGAGCGCCTGCTGCAGGGCCTCCACCCGCTCACCGGCGAGGAGCTGCTGTCCGCGCAGGGCTCCAACGCCCGGGCGCGCAGCCGGCGGCCGCCAGAACAGCCGGAGCCGGGAGTCGCCGGCGAGGCGCTCGACGTCGCCCAGGTCGCGGCGCAGCTCGAGGTCACCCCCCGCACCGTCCAGCGCTGGCTCGATGCGGGCCGCACGGTCTGGGCGAAGACCGAGAGCGCGATCCGTGAGCCCCTCACCTCCCCGGCGGACGTGCAGGAACGACTGGCCCAACTCGAGCGCGACGGCACGACCCCCGAGGACCTCCCCCGCCGGTATCTGCTCGGCGTCGAGACCGACCCGTCCCGGGACAGCAAGCGCGGCCGACCCGGATGGACGGTTCCGCAGACCGAGGTCGACCGACTTCGACGCCAGCGCAAGCCTCCGCCCGCGCAGGCCGGTTGGGACCTCGTGTTCCGCCCCCCGAAGAGCTACTCGGTCCTGTGGGCGGTCGGCGGGAACGGACTCGGGGACGCCGTCCACACCATCCACCACGAGGCCGTCCAGGCGGCCCTCGCCTACCTGGAGGACGCCGCCGTGCGCGCCCGCGTCACGGTCGGCTCGGGACGCGGCCGCACGCGGGTGCGGGCCGAGACCCGCGGGCTCGTCGCCGCGGCCTTCGACCACCGCGACAGCCGCGCCGGCGACCCCCTCCTCCACACCCACTGCGTGGTCGCCAACCTCACCCGGCTCCCCGGCGGTCGGCACCTGGCCATGGACCCCCGCGGCCTCTACCGGCACGGCCTCGCTGCCGACGCCGTCTACCAGGCCACGTTCCGGCACCTCGCCGAGCGCCGCCTCGGCCTCGTCTCGGAGCCGGTCGTGAACGGGTGGGCCGACGTCCAGGGGGTTCCCCGCGAGGTCATCGACCACTTCTCCAAGCGGTCGGCCGAGATCGCCGCCGAGACCGCCCGAGTGGGCTCCGACTCTGCCCGGGCGCGGGAGGCCGCCGCGCTCGCGACCCGCGACCCCAAGAACCCCGACCGCGATCCGGTCGGTCTCCACGACCGCTGGGCCCAAGAGGCCGCCGCGCTCGGATTCGACTCCAAGGCTCTGGCCGCCTGCCTCGGCCGCACGGCGGGCCGCGACCTCACCGAACGGCAGATCGAAGCCCTCTTCGACCGCCTCGGTGGACCCTCGGGCCTCACCGAGACCGCGGCCACGTTCGACCGCTCCCAGGTGATCCGCTCCCTCGCCGGCGTGCTGGGCGGCTCGGTCGACGGGCCCGGGCTGGTCCGTCTCGCCGACCGGTTCCTCGCCTCGGACCGGGTGGTCCCCCTCTCCGAACACCGCCCCGGCCAGCCCCGGGCACGGGTGCTGGACGGGGCCGGCCGTGTCGTGGGCGATCTCGGCTCCGCGCCGTTCACGACACCCGAGATCGCTGCCATCGAAGCCCGCCTCATCCACCTCGCCACGGGTGCCACCACCGCTTCCGGCCCCAGCGTCGGTGCCCAGCAGGTCGAGCAGGTCCTCGCCGCCCGCCCGAAGCTCACCGGCGAGCAGCGGACCATGGTCACTGCGGTGTGCGAGTCCGCCGCGGCGGTGCGTCCGGTCGTCGGGTACCCGGGCGCGGGCAAGACCTACGCCATGGAGGCGGCCGTGGCGGCGTTCAAGGAAGCCGGCGTCCCGGTGTTGGGCTGCGCGGTGACTGCCGAGGCGGCCGAGGAGCTCGCCCATTCCACCGGACTGTCGAGCGATACGGGTGTGCTCGGCTGCGACACCATCGCCCGAGTCCTCCTCGACCTCGACCACCCCGAGTTCGGCGGCCTCCCGCCCGGCACGGCGGTGATCGTCGATGAGGCCTCCACCGTCTCGCATCGCGACCTCGACCGCCTGGCCACCCACGTCGAGCGGGCCGGCGGCACGGTCGTGCTGCTCGGGGACCCCAAGCAGCACTCGGCCGTGGGCCCCGGCCACTTCTTCGGGTGGCTCGTGAACCGGCCCGGCGGAGCGGTCGCCACCCTGGAGGAGAACCTCCGCCAACGCGACGTGGTCGCCGACGACGGAGCGGTGGTGGTCTCCCTCGCCGAGGAACGCCTCGCCAACGTCGAGTACCGCGAGGGCAAGATCGCCGAGGCCCTCGCCCGGAGGGACCGGGCGGGCAACGTCGTGCGCGCCGCCACCGCCGCGGAGCTGTACGACGCCATGGCCGCCGACTGGTTCGTCGGCTGGCAGGAGGGGTCGCGCGACCCCATGATCGCCACCCGCAACTCGGTGCGAGCCGAGCTCAACGCCCGCGCCCGCCTGCTACGCCGGGCCTCGGGCGAGCTCGACGGGCCGTCGTTGGAGGCCGGCCAGGCCGAGTTCGCCGAGGGCGAGTACGTCGTCACTCGCAAGAACGACCGCTGGCTCCGCAGCGCCACCGACTCGGGCTGGTACGTCAAGAACGGCAGCCGCGGCACCGTGGTCGACGTCGACGCGGAGCGGGGCGACCTGGTCGTCGACTTCGACGGTCACCGGGGCGCGACCCACCGGGTCCGCCTCCCCCACCGGTACGTCGCCGCCGGCCATGTGGAGTGGGCGTACGCGGTCACCGACTACGGCGTCCAGGGCCGCACCCTCGAACGTTCCCGCGCCGTCCTCGACGACACCACCAGTGCGGAGGGCGCCTACGTGGCGACCACGCGGGGCCGCCTGGAGAATCGCGTCTACATCGTCGACGGCGCCGCCGCCGAGGCCGGAGACCCCGACCTCATCCACACCGCGCCCGCCGAGCGGGAGACGTCGCTCGAGACCCTGGCCGACCACCTCGCCGGTCGGAGCCCCGACGCCCTCGTCCACGAGCTCGATCCCTTCGCAGCCGACTCCGCCGCCCTCGCGCGGCGCCACCGCCTCGACGCCCTCGAAGCCGCCCTCGCTCGGGTCGAGGAGCGACTCCACTCCGGCCCGCCCAAGGTCGACCGCCGCGTCACCGGGACCGAGGCCCGGCGGGACCAGCTCCTGGCCCGCCGCCGCGCCCTGCTCACCCGGCACCGCGCCCTCACCGGGCCCGGGTACGACCCCCGGCGCGCGACGGTCACCCCTGACATCGTAGGCCGAGTCGAACTCGACCTCGCCGAGGTGGACACCACCCTCCGCCTGCTCGACCGGCGACTCGAGGGCCTGCACGCCACCGAAGCCGAACGAGAGGCGTTCCTCACCGCCCACGGCGACGACAGACAGCTCCTCGAACTCCTCCGGGATGCCGTCGCCGCCCGCGAGACCCGAGTTCGCCTCGCCGCTCCCGGTCTCCTGCCCGCACGGGTGCGCTCCCGACTGCCCGATCCCGGCCCCGACGCCCACCGCGAGGTGCGGCGCCGGTGGCGGGAGGCCGTCGAGCGCGCCGCCCTCTACCACGACCGCTGGCGTCCCGAGCCCCATCCCCTGCACGTCGGCCAGGACGGGCGCGCCGACTGGGGCCTCGGCCCGCGCCCTTCCGACCCGGCCGCGGCTGCCGAGTGGGACGCAACCGTCACCGCTCTCACCGAGCTCGCCGAAGCCGCGCGGAGCGCGGCCGACCCCGGTGCCGAGCCCATTTCCGACCCGATCCTGGAAGGAGCGCAGCATGGCCACTGATCGACCGCCTCGCACTGGCCCCGACAGCTCGTCGACGACGGCGCAACCTTCGGACACCACGATCGCCGCCAGTGAGTTCGTCGCTGCTCTCGAGCGGGGTTGGGCGGCGATCCAGGAGCATCACCCCGAGCTGCCCGACACCGTCATCGTCCTGGGCACCGGCGTCGAGCGCGGCCGGCTCGTCAAGCTCGGTCACTGGTGGGGAGGGCAGTGGCAGGTCGGCAGCGAACCCCGCGGGGAGGTCCTCCTCGCCGGCGAGGCGCTCGACCTCCCGGCCGACGACGTCTTCGCCGTCCTGCTCCACGAGGCCGCCCACAGCCTCAACGCCGCCCGCGGGATCCGGGACGCCAGCCGCGGCGGTCGCTACCACAACGGCAACTTCCGGACCACGGCCGCGGCCATGGGCCTGCGAGTCGACCGTGCCGACCCCTACGGATGGGCCAGGACCAGCCTCGGCGAGCTGGCCAGGGAGCGCTACGCCGGGGAGATCACCCGCATCGCCGAGCAGATGCGCCTTGCCCGCCACATGCCCGCTCGTGGAGCCGAGGGGGTGGGGAAGCCCGGAACCGAAGGCGCGCAGTCGGAACGGGGCGGCGAGCGAAACCGGAGCAAGCGGCCGGCCGCCGAGTGCGGCTGCGGGCGGAAGATGCGCATGGCGCCGTCCGTCCTCGTCCGCGGTCCGGTGGTCTGCGGTCTCTGTAGCACCGAGTTCGAGACTCCGAGGCAGGCTTCGGCGGACCCCGCACGCGGGGAACTCCGTTCCGCAAAGCCGGCGCAGTTCCCCGAGCCCGACGGCCGGTCCTTCTTGGATCGCCGGCGCGAGCGGCTCGAAGCCGAACCAGCCCGCCCCGATCACGAAGCCGACGCCCTCGCTCACCTCGACCGCTTCGAGCGGGCTGTCGACGCCCTCGCCGCGACCGGCGACGCCGAGGACGAGCGCATGGCGGAGGTCTTCGCCCGGCTCAAGCCGGACCTGGTCCGCTGGGTCGAGAGCCTCTTCGAGGCGGAGGTGATCCCGTTCCCGGAAGAACGCCCGACGAGCAGGGATTCCTCCGAGGAACGTGACCCCACGGTCGGAGAACGCCTCGACCTCCGGACGGTCGATCTCCGGCCCACGCGCGACCAGCCACGTGAGACGGGTCCCGAGCCGCCCGGACCCGAGCTTCCGGGCTCCTCCCCGTAACCGCCAAGGAGGTCGATCGTGCAGGATCTGCCGTTCCTCTACTCCGCTCTCACCTACGCGCGCCGGGGCTGGCCCGTGATGCCCTGCCACGGCGTCGCCCGTGGCGCGTGCACCTGCGGCCGCCCCGACTGCGCCAGCCCCGGCAAGCATCCCCGGCTCCGTCACGGCCTCCACGACGCCAGCGACGATCCCGCCGCGGTGCGACGGTGGTGGCGGCGCTGGCCCCAGGCCAACGTCGCCGTCCGCACCGGCACCACCGCCCGCGGCGGCCTCGTGGTCCTCGACATCGACCCCGACCACGGTGGCGAACGCAGCCTCGATCGCCTCGTCGCCGAACACGGCGACCTGCCCGTCGGTCCGGAGGTGCGCAGCGGCAGCGGCGGGCGTCACCTGTACTTCGCCCACCCGGGTCGACGTGTGCCGAACAGCGCGGGGATCCGCCTCGGCCCGGGACTCGACGTCCGCGGCGACGGCGGCTACGTCGTCGCTCCACCCAGCCGGCACATCGCGGAGGGCCGCTACGAATGGCTGCGCTACGCTCCGCCGCCCGACCTGCC
Source organism: uncultured Burkholderiales bacterium (assembly GCA_964438505.1). Taxonomy (GTDB): domain Bacteria; phylum Actinomycetota; class Acidimicrobiia; order IMCC26256; family JACPCJ01; genus CAYTKN01. Next base: position 103,491 of record CAYTKN010000002.1, on the reverse strand, counting down.
CGGCTGGCTGCTCGAACCCCTCGTCGCGAACAGCCGACCCGCTCCTCCATCCGAGCCGCCGAGAGGCCGCGACCCGCGCCGCGCTTCGTCGTGGGCCCGGGCCGCCGTCGACGACGAACTCGACGCGGTGCGCAGAGCCCCCGTCGGCCAGCGGAACCACACCTTGAACCGCGCGGCTTTCGCCCTCGGCCAGATCGCCGGCGGCGGACATCTCGAAGCCGAGGTCGTCCACGATCTCCTCGTCCAAGCAGGTATGGCTACCGGACTGACCGCCGGGGAATGTCGAGGCACCGTCCGTAGCGGTCTCGAAGCCGGCATGCAGGTTCCCCGCCACCCCCAGGAGCGAGGCACAAGCCACTCTGTTGAGAACCCCGCCTCTTCGAGCGTCGTTGATCTTCGGAACATCGAGCTACGCGACCGAGTCGAGCGCTCACCATCGATGGAGCGGAGTCCAGATACGGGGGCCGAGCCGCCAACGCCCTGATCCCCCCGGCGACACGCACCTGATATCGCAGCGCGGGTCGGCGCGGGCGTGTATAAAGGTCGTCACTGGCGTCCGGTTCGGGCTCCGGTAGCTCCCGGTCCTTCCCCGCTTGTCGTACGCGCGCGGCCGCAGGAGGCGTCATGTCACCGGCAGGAAGGTCCACGGGCAGGGCCGGCCAGCCCTTCGAGGACCCGGATCTCGCGAAGGCGTTCCAGGCCATCGGCCAGGCCCTGGAGGCCAGGCACCGTGACGACGCCGACGCGCCCTCGTACCTCGACCTGCTCAAGCTCACCACCGAGGTCGAGCCGAGCTGGGAGCGGTTCCGGGTCCTCCTCGGCTACTACGCGTACCGATATGAACGAGCCCCGAAGACCGAGATCGCCAGCGCCATGGGTGTCGGCCGCAAGACCCTCTACCGGCTCTGGGAAGAGCACGGGCTCGGAGACGATCAGTCGGGAGCACAGCAGTGAACGTCTTCGAAGCCTTCAAGGCACAACTACCGACATGGCGCGCCGACGTGGAGACATGGCTCGACACCCTCCCGGCGTCCGTCCGGACGAACCCTCGGAAGGCCAGCTGCCTCTACCTGCTGAACGCCCCCACCCTCGCCGCCCTCGGGTCCGAACACCTCCGCCAGCTCGAGCCGTGGTGGGTCGGGTGGCGCGACCTTCGGGCCTGGGCCGAAGCAACCGGTCGCACCGAGCAGCTCTTGGTCGAAGCGGCGGCACATCTCGAAGCGGAGGACCCGGGGCCGGCCCTCGGCCTCATGCTTGTCGCACCGAACGTGCCGGCATTCGCCTGGGCCCACGCCGCCGGTACGTTGCACGAACTCGTTCGCGCTCGCCTCCATCGAACCGCATTCACACTGCCGTGACCGTAACGACACCCATACGCGGCGCTACCACTCCCGGCGCCCACTCATGAACTCCGCCCCGGGTCACCTTCCAATGGTATCTTCCACCCACCACGACCTTCCTATCCTCCCGCCCGCTTCACCCGAATTTACCACCCGTCCGTAGGCGCCTCAGCACTCAGTAAGCTCGATCCGCCTACACACTCGCCACACCCTTCCAACTCGTTTCGGGGTCCCGTGTTCAACTTTCGCCGCACGAACTGCGTGGCTCGTCTGGAACTCCCTTCGGTGCAACCTCCCTCAGCACCTCCTCAATCGTCGTTCCTGGTTCAACGTTTACGGAGCGTTCAACAAATTCATCCAAAGACGGAACGTACGCCGTGTATCGGACCTGGTCGTAACTCTCCGGAACTGTCAGCTCCGCCAGAGTTTTGGGGGTGACCTCCTCATCGTAGCTCACCTCCTCGAAGCGCCACTCCTGTCGGAAGTCCCGTGTCGCCTTCTCTGTCGGCGCGATCCGTTCCTCACCCTCGCGAATTTCTTTCAACACCACGCCTGTCTCTTCATCGACCCACAATGTCTCAACGACCTGAACTTCGCCCTCATCAACCTCGCCTGGCGCGGCCAGCTCCGCTCGAAACTTCATCGCTTCGCGACCGGCAACCTCAGACAACCCCAAATCCTCGACACCGACCGCCAACCGTTCGAACTCCCTTCGGATTCGGTAGGATGGTGCAAGCCGCTCATTCACGCCCTGATCGTTTGTGTATATCCTTCCCTCGCCCTCGTCCCGCTCGAACATCGGGACGCCGTCGACTTCGAAGATTCGCCCTTCGCGGCCATCCTTGGCCTGACGGCACGGCTTGAATCGGTGGTCGAACACATCCAGTGCCTCCGGGTCAATGCCTGACACCATCACACGATCGATACCGGCCTCGTAGCGACCGTCCCGGCCTGTTTGGTAGTAACCGGTTGGCCACACGACAATCTCCGATCTCATCGGGGGCCGATCATACACCTCCTCCACCAAGACGCCTTGAAATCGGGACCAGTTGCCACTCCGTTCCCGAACCTCGCTAAGGATTTCCGCGTCTCCCTCGATTTCCGTTCCCCGAAGCTCCTCGGCCTCGATCTCTCGGCCGTTCGATTCTTCTCGAACTGCCGACGTCACTCTGACCACGAGCACGACCAACCCGACAGCCAACAGCACACTCACCATTCGGCGCATACGGCCGATCCCATTCATACGCATGATCGCCAATACCTTTCCGCTCTGCCCAGCGACTAGTTACTGAAAGGATCCGGTCCTACAAGCCCTCCGCATCCATACACGATATTTTCCGCATCGTCGCGCAGGCCGTTATTGAGATAGAAGGCGTCCCAGCGACTCCGGCCCCACATGCTCTTGGTGTAGTGGTAATTGAGCGTTTGCACCCAACGCTGAATGCGACATTCAAAGCTGGCATCCGCTCGGTCGTAAAACCACGTCCACTCACGGTTTCCGTACTGCTTGATGTAAAAGGTGCAGTCCTTTGTTCTTACCACCGTAGGCATCTCGCCGCCGTAGTCTCGAGGATCCATCAGCGCCATGGAGTCGATCCGGTTGTCGTCCCGCTCAGGGTAGAGATACTCCGTTCGAACGTACCCGTCGCTCGGGGTGCCATCGTTGCTCGCGTAGCCCCATTCCTGTCCGTCGAGAGGACGTTCGCAGGTGGAGCACTCAGCTCCCGGAGCACTTGCGGCGTTATAGACGTCGATGAAGTACTCATCTACCTCTTCGAGCGTCCAATATGTGGAGTTGTCGTCTTGCGCGTCACGGCTATGGAAGGCAGACGCAGGAGCGACGCTCACTGCCAGTGCCAGACCCGTGATGGAAATTACGCCGATCGGTTGTTTGATATTCCGAAGCTTCATTCAAGTCACGTCCTATCCGCTATCGATGAATCAGCTTGCAACACGCCATTTGTGGGAACAGGATCAGACTTTCTCGCTGGTATGGGGCCTTTCAATGAGGCAAGCGGCCTGTCGCGCCGCAAGCCTCGCCTCTTGAAGCGATAGAGGAGAAGCGCGCATCCCGCGACGAACAAGCCAGCCGCACCCCACTGGGATCCCGTAAGGCCGAGCACCTGCGGGCTCACACGGAATGGCTCGACAAGCACGAAGCGGCCAAGGCCATAGCCGAGACAGACCGTTGCTAGACACTCAAGTTCAGATGCGCCCCGTCGCCGTGCCATCTGGACAATGACGATGAGCGGAAGAAGAAACAGAAGTTCGTATAATGCCGTTTGATGGCAAACGTCACCCGCTGCGGTACAAGCTCCATTGGGCAGCGCCCCACTTGGAAGGCGGAACCCAAACGGTACGCTCGTCTGTCTACCGAGGTGATCCACAGCAAGAAGGTCGCCGACCCTAGCGATTGCCACCGCGGCAAGAATACTTTCCGCAATCAATCCGGCGATTGGCTGGGCCGAAACCTTCCGGATGCGAAGCCAACCCAAGCCAAGACCCGCTCCGCCGACAAGCCCGCCCAAGAAACTTATGTACGTAGATTGGCTCGTCATCACGGCGGATGTTGGAAGGTTTACACCGGAAAGCCAGAACGGGACGGCCCAGAACAGCCGCGAGCCGATCAAGGCACCGGGGATCGAGAGTGCAATTGCCTCGGCGTACGCACTGCTCCACTGTCCCCGACGACTCGCTCTGTGCTTGAGCAGCAGGTAGCCCACGGCGTAAGCGATTACGATGCCGAGGGAGTGAACAACGAGGCTAAACCTGCCTAAGGAGACAGTATAGATTGGCGGCCACGTTAGGCTACTCAAATCTAAAGTAAACATCGCTAACAGCGCCGTCTGCGCCTTTCGACGGTCAAGCGAACACTACTCACTACACCGTTCCACGCGCCCTTGTGTTAAGGGTCGTACAAGAACACCCATAGCAGCTACGCAAGCGGTCACACGCTACAGCGGTGTGCCGAAGGTGGCTCTCCGGTCGGCTGTTGTTTTCAGAACGCTAACGGAATCGCCAGTGCGTGTCTGTCCCCCAGATGGAGACAATCGTCGGGCCTTCTAGCCGCGTTTGTCCGTTATGCGCGCTTCTATGAGGCCGGAGGCAACGGCGTTGGCGACACATTCCGCGCGGTTCCGGGCCCCGAGCTTCCGTCCCGCCCGCTGCAGCAGCGTCTTGACACTGTGAACAGACAGGTACAGTTCGCCGGCAATCTCCGTATTCGTCAAACCGGCGGCCACCAGAGAAACAACATCGATCTCTCGGGAGGCGAGGAGAGGCCGCGCTTGCGCTAATCCAGCTACGTTGGGGTCGAGAAACGGCTTTTCCCGCGTGCCCTCGTGGATTGCACGTTCCAAAACCTGCGGTTCAGATACTTTACACACGAAACCTGAAGCACCAGCGCGAATCGCGTTTCGTGCGGTCTCCGCCGCCCTCGCCATCGTAAGAATGATGACCCGCGGCTCATAGGATAACTGGGACGTTAAACGCCTACACGTTGCCAGGCCGCTCTCATCCGGCAATCGAAGGTCCAGTACAACCACGTCAGGCCGGACGCCCTGCGTCTTACTCAGAGTCTCTTGAGCCGTGCTGGCTTCAGCGACGGGCTCGACGAACTTCATCGAGTTCGCAATGGCTGACACGAGTGCGTGTCGGACAACTGCGTGATCGTCAGCTACTAACAGTCGACAACGTACATCCTGGCTTCGGCCGTCCAGCGCCTCACTGAGGGCCTGAGACGTCGGCCGACCAACCCCATCATCGTCGGGCCGAGACGATTGGAGAGGCATTAGGGACGCTCACGGCCCACTTGAACGACTGCACCCACAGCAACCAGGCCACGGCTGGGCAGTAGCGTCCATTGCCTACCTGTGTTTCCAGCCTGTCGCGTTCCCTCAGGCACGTTCTGGTGATTGTGGCATCGCCTCTCACTCATGTCGTACTCTCCTCCTCACCGAAGTTTCGACTGCCTGGCCGACTGCCTGATTGCGCTCAAACCCCCGCAACTGCCGAGTTTTGTTCGATGCTTCGTCAAGTGGATCTTCCGCTCTAGGGACAGTGTGCTGGACGATTAGATCGCTTCGAATGTGTCCGGTCCTCCGCGGGCCGACTCAGACTTTGGACTCTCGGCAGGTAGCTCTCTGCTTGCAGCGAGCAATATGGCTGTACCTGTCCCTACAGTGATCAGAGGCGAGCCCTGCTCCGAAGTCAGGGTCCTCACGACCTTGGGCCTACTAAGAATTCCCTCCGTTCTAGGCCGTGCGTACCGTTCCGTGCACTCAATTGCGACTTCCCCTGTTCTGCTTACCTCAAGCCAAGGATTCGAAGGATGCCACCTGGGGCCAGACGCTTCAAGTGGGCCGGGACAGGTATCGCCCTACACAACGAACGCTGGCGGGCCGCTTCGCATTGGGGCCATCGTGCCAGCTCCCGACTGCTTCCGGTGTGGATCAAGAGGCGGAAACGTTGGTTTTCACAATTGCGCAAGCTGTGACCAACGCGCTTGGTCTTCTTCACAAGGAGGTCGTCGTTCATCTGGAACGGCGAAGTGACCCGGGCCTCGGGCCTGGACCTCTGCGGGGTGGACGTGTCGCCGAAGGGGGCCTCAAGGACCCGGGCTCACTTCAGCCGCGCGGTGGATACCGGAGCGGCGGGCGACGTGCTGCGCGCAGCCACCGGTTCTCCTTCTTGAGTCGCCGGCTCTTGAGGAGCACGGTTTGCCGGCGACGTAGCGCCCAATCAGCGGACGGCCACAGGATCGTCATGGGCGTTGAGGACCGGGGCCTTTCGATTTCGGCGCACTACTCGGGCTGTCAGCTCCCTCCTCGCCCGCGGCTCGACCGACCGGCTGCAGGGCGAGGAAGCAGGTGTCGGTCTCACGCAGCGAGCAACGTGGTAGACGTTGACAACGCGCTAGAGAGAACGCCTCCTCCACAAGGGCGAGGTCCCTCACATGGCCGATAGCGTATGGGGCATCGTTGTGCCGATCGAGTGGGTCGGACGAACTGTGACCCGCATGCCAGAGGCTTCGACAGACGCACGAGCGCGGAGAGAATGAACATCTTCGATCTCAGGGAGCAGGTGGTCGCCGACTACGGCAACTTCATCCGTGGCTTCCTCAAGATCCGGGACCGACGCCTCGACGAGTTCGTCCACGCCGAACTCGACCGGGGTGTCCTGTGGCCCGAACCATGGATCTCGCTCAACCCCAATTTCGAACCCGGTGGCTACGTCGGCGAGCTGGTCAGCGACGGCCGCCTGCACCCAGACTGCGCCCCCACCTTCCGCCTCAAGACCGACGCCGACCCGGCCGGACAGCACCTGCGGCTGCATCAGCATCAAGCGGAAGCCGTCGACGCCGCCGCCAGCGGCGACGACTACGTGCTCACCACCGGCACCGGGTCAGGCAAGAGCCTCGGCTACATCATCCCCATCGTCGACCGCATCCTTCGGGAAGGCACGGGCGGCAACGGCTCGATCAAAGCAATCGTCGTGTACCCGATGAACGCCCTCGCCAACAGCCAGGCGAACGAGCTCGAGAAATTCCTCGGCCTCGGATTCCCGAACCGGGCCGGGCCGGTCACGTTCCGCCGGTACACCGGACAGGACGACGAAGCGGCCCGCCAGGAGATCATCGGCAATCCGCCCGACATCCTCCTCACCAACTACGTCATGGCGGAGCTGCTCCTCACCCGCGTTCACGAGCGTGACCTGGTGCGGGCCGCCCAGGACCTCCAGTTCCTCGTCCTCGACGAACTCCACACCTACCGAGGCCGCCAAGGCGCCGATGTCGCCATGCTGGTCCGGCGCATCCGGGATGCGTGCGCAGCCGAACGGCTCCAGTGCATCGGCACCTCAGCGACCCTCGCCTCCGAAGGACCGTTCGCCGAGCAGCAGGCCGACGTCGCGGCGCTCGCCTCCCGTGTGTTCGGGTCGGTGGTGCACCCATACCGCGTGATCGGTGAATCACTCCAACGCGTGACTCAGTCTCAAGACTTCGGATCTGACGGCGGGCGCCGAGCACTCGGAGATGCCGTCGCAGCCGGTGGGGTGCCTGATCAGTACGACGCCTTCGTTGAAGATGCACTGGCCGGATGGTTGGAGGAGACCTTCGGCGTCAGTAAGGACGCCACCGACCGCCTCGTCCGAGCCCAGCCCCTGACCGTGGGCGGGCCCGACGGCGCCGCCGAGCGCCTGGCCGCGCTCTCGGGAGCTGAGGTCGATGCCGCCGCCCGAGCCATCCGTCAGGGTCTCCTGACCGGATGCACCGTCCGTGACCCCGAGGTCGGGAGGCCCGTCTTCGCCTTCCGTCTCCACCAGTTCGTAACCCGAGGCGAGACCGTCTACGGCTCTCTCCAGCCCGAAGACGACCGCCACATCACGATGCAGGCCCAGACCTACGACCCCAGGGACAAGACCCGAGGCCGCGTGCTACTCCCGCTCGTCTTCTGCCGTGAGTGCGGGCAGGACTACTACGCGGTGACCCTGCGCAAGCCCGACCCCGAGGACCCGGACGAGAGCACACGCCTCGAACCGCGGAGCCTCGGTGACCAAGACCCTGACGAAGGCGATGGTGCGTTCCTCTACCTCACCGGCGATGCACCATGGCCGCTCGACCACGTCGAGGTGCTCGACCGGGTTCCCGATGATTGGGTCGAGGAGATTACATCGGGCCGACGGGTGCGTCCCGACCGCCAGGACTACGTACCGCGCCCGGTCGGTGTGCATCCCGACGGCCGCATCGGCTCCCACGGGACACCCGGGACGCTGACCGGGCACCTCGTGAGGGTCCCGTTCCGCTTCTGCCTGTGCTGCGGAGTCGCGTACGCCTTTACGACTCGCTCCGACATCTCGAAGCTGACCACCCTCGGCATCGAGGGCCGCAGCACCGCCACGACGATGCTCAGCCTCTCGATCCTGCGCTATCTGCGTGAGCACGGGGAGGCATCCAACGTCCCCGACAAGCTTCTGTCCTTCTCCGACAACCGCCAGGACGCTTCCCTGCAGGCCGGCCACTTCAACGACTTCGTCCAGGTGAGCCTGCTGCGCGCCGGCCTCTACGAAGCCGTGGCCGCCGGAGGCGGACTCCGCCACGACTCCCTCGCGCAAGCCGTCTTCGAGGCCCTGAGCCTCCCACTGGAGGAGTATGCCCTCGATCCCTCGGTCCGCTACGCCGCCCGGGAGGACACCGAACGGGCCCTCCGGGACGTCCTCGCCTACCGCCTCTACACCGACCTACAGCGAGGCTGGAGAGTCACCGCGCCCAACCTCGAACAGTGCGGGCTGCTCCAGATCGACTACCGGTCGCTCGACGAGCTCTGCGCCACCGATGCCGACTGGGCCGACGCCCACCAGCTGCTCGCCAACGCGGACGCCGCCACCCGCGAGCACCTCGCTCGCACCCTCCTCGACTTCATGCGCCGAGCCCTCGCCATCAAAGTCGATTACCTGGAAGCCTCAGCGCAAGAACAGCTCGTCCAACGCTCAAACCAGACCCTGGTCTCGCCGTGGGGCCTCGACGAGAACGAACAGGAACGCCTCGAGCGTGCCCGAATCCTCGTCGCCCGGAGCCGCCGGCGACGGGACGACCGCCAGCTCGTCCACCTGTCGTCCCGCTCCAACTTCGGTCGCTTCCTCCGCCGTGTCCTCCAAGACGACGACCACGCCGTCGGCCTCGACGAGCGGGAACAGGTCACGGCGGAGCTACTCGAGCGCCTCCGCATGGCCGGAATCCTCGTCCAGGTCCGCGAGCCCGCCGACGACGAAGACGTCCCCGGATACCAGGTGCGGGCCGACGCCCTCGTTTGGCGGGCCGGCAATGCGACCGCCGCGGCGCACGACCCCACCCGGGTTCCAAACCCCCCCGAGGAGGGCATGCGGGTCAACGAGTTCTTCGTCGACTACTACCGCCACGTCGCTTCCGAACTCCGCGGCCTCGGCTCGAAGGAGCACACGGCTCAGGTCCCGAACGAAGAACGTGAGCACCGTGAGGACGACTTCCGGGAGGGCCGGCTCCCACTGCTGTTCTGCTCGCCGACGATGGAACTCGGCATCGACATCGCCGACCTCAACGTCGTTGGGCTGCGGAACGTCCCCCCCACCCCGGCGAACTACGCGCAGCGCTCGGGGCGGGCAGGGCGCTCCGGGCAACCGGCGCTCGTGGTCACCTACTGCTCTACCGGCTCGAGCCACGACCAGTACTACTTCCGCCGCCCGACGCGCCTGGTGTCGGGGCAGGTCAGTCCGCCCCGCATCGACCTCGCCAACGAGGACCTGGTGCGGGCCCACGTCCACGCCATCTGGCTCGCTGAGGCCGGCGCCGACCTCGGCTCCTCGCTCAAGGACATCCTCGACCTTTCCGGTGAGGATCCGAGCCTCGACCTGCTCCCGAGCGTGCAGGCCGACGTGAACAACGCAGTCGCACGCACCAAGGCAAAGGCGAGGGCGAACTCGGTCCTGGCGAGCATCCAGAACGAGCTCGCCGCCAGCGATTGGTGGACGAGCAGCTGGCTCGACGAGACCCTTCAAGCTGTCGCACTGCGCTTCGAAGCCGCGTGTGACCGGTGGCGGACCCTCTACCGCGCCGCCCAGGCACAGCGTGCGGCACAGAACGCCATCATCGGCGACGCGTCCCGCAGCCAGGCGGAGAAGGCCCAGGCGAAACGGTTGCGCGGCGAGGCGGAGAGCCAGCTCGCGCTCCTCACCGCCGACGACGTTTTCCGGTGGCAGTCGGACTTCTACTCGTACCGCTACTTCGCCTCCGAAGGCTTCCTCCCCGGATACAACTTCCCCCGCCTACCGCTCTCCGCCTACATCCCCGCGAGGCGCCGCCGGGCCGAAGGCGACGACTTCCTCTCCCGCCCCCGCTTCCTCGCCGTCTCCGAGTTCGGACCCCGCAGCTTCGTGTACCACGAGGGCTCCCGCTACGTCGTCAACCGGGTGATCCTCCCGGTGGGCGACACCGTGAACGTCGAGAAGAGCCCCGCCCGCACGGTCTCGGCGAAGCAGTGCGGGTCCTGCGGGTACGTGCATCCACTCGACGGTGACCACGCCGTCGACACCTGTCGCTTCTGCGGTGAAGAGCTCGACGAGGTGCTCTCCAACCTGTTCCGCATGCAGAACGTCTCCGCTCGGCGGCAGGAACGCATCAACTCCGACGAGGAGGAACGCCAACGACGCGGCTACGAGCTGCGCACCGGGGTGGAGTTCCCCGAGATCGGCGGCCGGCCCTCCTACCGCACCGGCAGTGCCATCGCCGCCGACGGAGCCGATCTGGCTGCCCTCACCTACGGCGAACGTGCCACCCTGTGGCGGATCAATCTCGGCTGGTCCCGACGCGACCGAAGCGCCCCACCCGGCTTTGTCCTCGACGTCGAGCGCGGCTACTGGTCCAAGGCCTCGAACGACCTCGACCCGGACGACCCGATGACGCCGCGGACGGAACTCGTCGTCCCCTACGTCGAGGACCGGCGCAACGCCCTCCTCCTGCGGATGCCCGAGCTCGCCAGCGGCAGCACCTCGAAGGTTCGGCTCTCCCTCGCCGCCGCCCTGCAAGCGGCACTGCGCCGCGCCATCCAGGTCCACTTCAACCTCGAGGACTCCGAACTGGCAGCCGAACCCCTGCCGAGCCGGGACGATCCTCGGCTCCTGCTCATCTACGAAGCCTCCGAAGGCGGCGCCGGCGTCCTGCGCCGCCTCGTCGACGACTCCGAGGCGGTTGCCGCCGTTGCCCGCCAGGCCCTCGAGATCTGCCACTTCGACGAGGACGGCAACGACCAAGGACGGGCCCCCGGCGCCGACGAGGACTGCGTCGCGGCCTGCTACGACTGCCTGATGAGCTACACGAACCAACCCGACCATCGCCTGCTCGACCGGTTCGTGGTCCGTGAGATGCTCCTGGCCCTCGCCGACGGCAAGGTCGAGGCGTCGCCGGCACCCAAGAGCAGGGGCGAGCACCTCGAGTACCTCCGCCGTCTCTGCTCCACGAAGCTCGAGCGCTCGTTCCTCGACCGTCTCGAAGCTCGTGGACTGCGGCTCCCCTCCGACGCCCAGGTCACCGTCAGCGACGCGAGGACGCGCCCCGACTTCGTGTACGAGGAGGCCTGCGTCGCCATCTACGTCGACGGTCCTCACCACCAGTACCCTGAGCGGGCCGCCCGCGACCAAGACCAGCAGACCGCCATGGAGAACCTCGGCTGGACCGTGCTGCGGTTCGGTGCCAACGACGACTGGGACTCCCTCCTCGAGCGTTACCACGGGACGTTCGGCAGCGGGTCATGAGCTTCGCACCCGGTTCGCTCGTCACCGCACGCGGCCGGGAGTGGATCGTCCTCCCCGAGAGCACCGACGAGCTCCTACTCGTCCGGCCCGTGGCAGGGACCGACGACGAGACCACCGGCATCCTGCGAGGCGTCGAACCCGTGGACACGGCCAGCTTCTCGTGGCCGAACCCCGACCAGGTCGGCGACTTCCGCTCCGCCAAGCTGCTCCGGGACGCACTGCGACTCGGGTTCCGCTCCTCCGCCGGCCCGTTCCGCAGCTTCGGTTCGATCGCCGTCGAACCCCACCCATACCAGCTCGTCCCGCTGCTCATGTCGCTGCGGCTCGACCCAGTCCGGCTCCTCATCGCCGACGACACCGGAACCGGCAAGACCATCGAAGCGGGCCTCATCGCCGCCGAGGCGCTCGCCACCGGGACCGCCAACCGACTAGCCGTCCTCACTCCGCCGCATCTGGCGGAGCAGTGGCAACGCGAGCTCGCCGACAAGTTCCACATCGACACCGAGCTCGTCCTCCCGTCGACGGCACCCCGCCTGGACCGAGGATTGGCCGTCGGCCAGAGCCTGTTCGAGCTCCATCCCCACGTCGTGGTCTCGACCGACTTCATCAAGGCCGATCGTCGTCGCGACGAGTTCGCCCGAACCTGCCCCGAGTTCGTGATCGTGGACGAGGCCCACACCTGCGCCGGAGACACGTCTGGGCGAGGGCGGCGCCATCAGCGCCACCAGCTAGTCAGCCTGCTCGCACAGAACGACCGCCGCCACCTCGTCCTCGTCACAGCCACCCCCCACTCCGGCAAGGAGGAGACGTTCCGGTCGCTTCTAGGCCTCCTCGACCCGGCACTCGCGGAACTACCACCCGACCTGTCCGGCAAGGAGCACGAGGCCGACCGCCGGCTTCTCGCCCGGCACCTCGTGCAGCGCCGCCGCGGCGATCTCTCCCGTGGTGACCTGGCCGAACGGCTCAAGGAGGAGACCCCGTTCCCGGTGCGCAAGGATGCCGAGGACACCTACACCCTCCACCCCGACTACCGGAAGCTGTTCGACCGTGCCCTCGCGTTCGCCAGGGAGTCAGTGCAGAACCCCACCGGTGGCGAGCACCGCAAACGGGTGCGGTGGTGGTCGGCGCTCGCGATGCTCCGATCGCTCGCCTCGAGCCCCGCCGCCGCTGCCGCGACCTTACGGACCCGGGCCGAGAGTGCCGAGACCCATACGGCCGAGGAGGCTGACGCCGTGGGCGAGCGGCTGCTCTTCGACCTCGGCGAGGAGGAGGCCGATGCCCCCGACGTCGTTCCGGGCGCCATCTCCGAGGACGATGGCGACGAGGCGGACCTTCGGGAGGCGCCGGCGGGTTCGCCCCGGCGTCGGCTCCTCGAGATGGCCCGAGCTGCCGAACACCTGGAAGGAGAGCGGGACGCCAAGCTCCAAAGGGCGCTCGACCTCGTCGCCGGCCTCGTCGAAGACGGGTTCGCCCCCATCGTCTTCTGCCGCTTCATCCCCACGGCGAGCTATGTCGGCGCCGCGCTCCGTGCACATCTCGGCGACGACGTCACGGTCGAGGTCGTCACCGGCGACATCCCACCGGCTGAGCGGGAACAGCGAGTAGGTGAGCTCGGCAACGCCGACCGGAAGGTGCTCGTGGCCACCGACTGCCTCTCGGAAGGCATCAACCTGCAGGACCACTTCAACGCAGTCATGCACTACGACCTGGCGTGGTCGCCTACCAAACACGAACAGCGGGAAGGGCGCGTGGACCGCTTCAACCAGGGCTTGGACGAGGTGCGCGTCCTCACCTACTACGGCGTCGACACCCAGATCGACGGGATCGTCCTCGACGTCCTGTTGCGCAAGCACACGAAGATCCGCAAGAGCACAGGCGTCGCCGTCCCGGTGCCCGCAGCCTCCGGAGAGGTGCTCGAGGCGATCTTCGAAGGCCTCCTCCTGCGGGGTAAGACCGCCCGCCACGACCAGCCGTCCCTCTTCGACGACGATCCGTCCGAGTCGCGTCGGGCGGCGCTCCACACGGAGTGGGAGGAGGCCGCCAACCGGGAGAAGCAGTCACGACGGAGCATGTTCGCCCAACACGCCATCAAGGTCGACGAAGTCGTCCGTGAACTCCAGGCCACCCGCTCCGCCATCGGCACCAACGACGACGTCGCCGACTTCGTCCGGGTCGCCGTCGACGCCCACAACGGTGCGGTCACCGACGCCGGCGACCGGGTCGAGGTCAACCTCACCCACGCACCGCCCGCGGTGAGGGACCTCGCCCCAGACGAGCACTTCGCCGCCACGTACTCGCTCCCCGCCCCCGACGGGGCCGCGTACCTCAGCCGCACCCACCCCTTCGTGGACGGCCTGGCCAGCCACGTCCTCACCAGCGCGCTGGACGAGCTCGGGGATCCGGCCGCTGCCCGTGCCGGCTGTATCCGCACCAAGGCGGTCGAGGAACGCACCACCCTGCTCGTCGTGCGGTACCGCTTCGACGTCGTCACGACCCGGGGGTCCGACACACGGACCCTGCTCGCCGAGGACTGCGCCACCGTCGCGTTCACCGGAGCGCCAGACGAACCCTCGTGGCTCCCCTCGGACGCCGTGGACGCGCTTCTCGAGGCGCGGCCGGACGGCAACGTGGCGGCGGCGCAGGCGAGCGACTTCGTCGCCAAGGCCGTCAAGGCCGCCCCCGCCCTCCAAGATCCTCTGAACGAGCAGGCGAGCCGCCGGGCCGAGGAGCTGCTCGACGCGCACCGCCGGGTCCGAACCGAAGCGGGCGTTCGGGGAGTCCGCTACGACGTGAAGGCGCATCTCCCGCCCGACGTCCTCGCCGTCTACGTGCTCCTCCCGGTCCCGCAATCCCCGACCCGGTCGCCCGGATGAGCACCCGCCAGCGCGAGCTCTTCACCACGATCCGCACCGAGGGCGGGCTCCTTCCCTCCGCGCTCCTCGAGAGGATCGCCGACGGCGACGACGGACTCGAGGGCCTGCGAGCCGAGGACTACCACCTCGCCAAGGGGGAACGCCTCGGGGAGGCGATCAATCGAGCGTGGGCCCGCCTCGTCGGTGCCTGGAGCGGCTTCCGCGACGCCCTGGCCTCCCTGGGTGACGACGACCCCGCGGTCGGCCTGACCCGGGAGCGGTGGCTCCTCATCCTCTTCCAGGAACTCGGCTACGGGCGGCTGCAGACGGCACATGCGGTGGAGATCGACGACAAGTCGTACCCCGTCTCGCACGCGTGGGGCAGCGTGCCAATCCACCTGGTCGGCGCCGGCGTCCGCCTCGACCGGAAGGCAAAGGGCGTGGCCGGCGCAGCTCGGATGAGCCCGCATCCAATGGTCCAGGAACTGCTCAACCGCTCGGACGAGCGCCTGTGGGCCTTCCTCTCCAACGGGCTCCGGCTCCGGATCCTCCGGAACAACGTAGCCCTCACCCGGCAGGCCTACGTCGAGTTCGACCTGGAAGCGATGATGGATGGTGAGGTCTACTCGGACTTCGTCGTCCTATGGCTCGTTTGCCACCAGAGCCGCGTCGAAGCCGACCCCATTGAGGAGTGCTGGCTGGAGCGCTGGTCGGAGGAGGCCCGCACCCAGGGCACCCGGGCCCTCGAGCATCTCCGCGACGGGGTCGAAGCCGCCATCACCTCCCTCGGCGACGGCTTCCTCGCCCACCCCGCCAACACGGAGCTGCGGTCTGCGCTCCAGAGCGGCGAGGTGTCACCCCAGGACTTCTACCGTCAGCTGCTGCGCGTCGTCTACCGGCTGCTCTTCCTCCTGGTTGCCGAGGAACGGAACCTCCTCCTCGACCCCGACGCCGACGACGAGACCCGACGCCGCTACCGCGACTACTACTCGATGGCCCGCATCCGGGGTCTCGCCGAGCGCCCACGCCGAACCGCGCACACCGACCTCTGGGCGCAGATCCAGGTCGTGGTCGACGGCCTCGGGTCGGAGGAGGGCCTTCCAGCTCTCGGCCTCCCGGCTCTCGGGAGCTTCCTCTTCTCCGAAGCCGCCACCCCGGCCCTCAACGGCTGCGAGATCAGCAACTCGGACCTCCTGGCCGGGTTCTGGGCCCTGTCCGGACGGAGTGACCAACGCCGCCGGTACCGGTGGAGGTTCGACTACCGGAACCTGGGCGTCGAGGAGCTGGGGAGCGTCTACGAGTCTCTCCTGGAGCTCCACCCTGAGCTCAACGTTCCCGCCGGCCGCTTCGAGCTCACGCTCGGCGGCGCTGAGCGCCGAGCCACCGGATCGCACTACACACCCCCGCCGATCCTCAAACGGGTCCTCGACTTCGCTCTCGACCCTGCGATCGAGGCCGCGCTTGCAGCCCCCGATCCCGAACACGCCCTGCTCAACCTCCGTGTCCTCGACCCTGCCTGCGGCTCGGGTCACTTCCTCATCGGCGCCGCCCACCGCATCGCCCACGCCCTCGCCACCGTTCGGACCGGTGAGTCCGAGGCCAGTCCGGACGACCTGCGCCCGGCGCTTCGCGATGTCGTCGCCCGGTGCCTCTACGGCGTGGACCTCAACCCGATGGCCGTGGAACTGTGCCGAGTCGCTCTGTGGCTGGAGACGCTGGAGCCGGGCAAGCCACTCTCGTTCCTCGACCACCACATCCGGGCCGGCAACTCGCTCCTCGGCGTCCCCCTCGGCAACACCGTCGTCCGCAACCGGGAGACGATCAATCGTCAGCGTGGCGAACTCGAAGACGAGGTCGCGCAACTCGAGGAACGAGCGAACCGAGGCGACCTCACCAAGACCCAGCGCGACGACGTCGAGAAGCGCCTGAAGAAGCTGCGGAAGGAGCTCCGCGAGTGCGTGTACGACTCGTGGACCGACGCCGTACCCGACGACGCCTTCAAGGCCACCGCGGACGACGACCGTGACGTCGCTCGCCGAGCGCAACGGGACAACCGCCGGGAACGCCGCTCCGGTCAACTTCGCCTGGCGAAGGTGGCGATCGACATGCTCCCCGAGGACCTTGTCAAGCGCTTCGATGCCCTCGGCGCCGGCGCCGAGGACACCGTCGTTGAGGTGACCATCCGGGCCGAGGAGTTCGAGGACGTCCGCCGCCAGCTCGAGTACCAGCACGCGCTGGATCTCGCCGACACCTGGACGGCGGCGTTCTTCTGGCCACTGGTCGAGCACGCGCCGGCGCCGCCGACTCAGGCGACGTTCCTCACGCTCCAGGAAGGTCCCGGTTCCATGGCGGTAGACGAGTCCGAGAAGGTGAACGAGCTCACGGCACAGTACGCCTTCTTCCACTTCGAGCTGGCCTTCCCCGAGGTGTTCACCGCGGACCGGGGTGGCTTCGATGTCGTGATCGGCAACCCGCCCTACATGATGGGAATGAAGATCAGCGGCACTCTCGGGCCCCGTGTGTACAAGTTCCTTCGGGTGACACACGATACGCATACGGGGGGACGGGTAGACCTCGCCGCCTACTTCCTGCGGCGCGGCTTCGATCTCCTACGACCGAATGGGGACCTGGGACTGATCACGACAAACTCGATTGCCGACGGAGACACTCTTGATGCTGGGTTGCGGACGATCGTGGGCCAGTGGGGCGGTGTTCTGGGAGATGCGTGGCGATCGCTCCCCTGGGGAGGGTCCGCATCTGTCGATGTGACTGCCCTCCACCTTCACCGGGGCGACTACGACAGGATCCCCACGCTCGACGGAGAACCTGTCGACGAGATAGCCCCGACGTTGAGCCGTTCCGGTGGAGGCGAACCCGAGCCAATCAACGACACACGGGCTGTGGTCGGCAAGGGAGCCAACCCGGTTGGTGACTTCGAGCTCACCGCGCAGGAACGGGATGCTCTCCTTCGGGAAGAGCCACGCAGTGTCGAGATCGTGAAGCCCCTCTACGGAGCCGACGAGGCAACGAGTCTCGTTGACCCGGAGATACGCCGCAGATGGATCATCGACTTTGAGGGCCGGAGTCTCGACGAGGCGCGGGCATACCCGGTAGCACTTGAGCGAGTGAGACAACGTGTGAAACCGAAACGTGACAGATCGCGGCGAGAGTCATACAAGAAGAGGTGGTGGCAGTTCGCGGAACGCTCAGCGCGTCTTCACGACGCCGTTGGTGGCCTCGCAGACGTCATTGTGATGCCTGAGACCAGCAAGCACATGGTCCCCGTACTGCTACCCGGCGGGGCGGTGTATCGACAAACGTTGTTCGTCTTCATGCGGAACGACTTCGGACTGTTTGGACTCCTCTCATCCCAAGTTCACTGGCTCTGGGCGGCACGTCCTGGCGGATGTAGCTCACAACGAACGTTCCCCCGGTATCACCAAGGTCGCTGCTTCGGGACGCTCCCGCTGCCGGCCGCCCTCAGTCAGGTCGCTGCGGTCGGCCAGGAACTCCATCAAGTGCGCTTGTCCATCATGCAGCAGCGGAACGAAGGCATCACGGACGTGTACAACCGCGTCATCGACCCCGACGACACCAATGATGACGTCACGACCCTCCGGAACCTGCACACGCGACTCGACGAGGCTGTCGCTCAGGCCTACGGCTGGGACGACCTCATCCCCGAGTTCTCTCACGGCCACCATCCGACCGCCCGCTTCGGGGTGCGATGGACCGTCCAGCCAGCCACCCAACGCAAGATCGAAGCCCGTCTCCTGGAACTCAACCTCGGACGGGCTGGTCGGCTGGCCAGCGACTAGCACTCGACTGCAAATGCCACCGCTGACCCATGTACTGCACCGGGAAGATCAAGGCATGGAAAGTGGCATGATGCCCTCTCGCCCCAGCTCCTCCGCCGCGTCTTCGGAGGCTGGAGCGGGCCACCGCTCTGCTCGCTGGCTCGGCAACCGTCGGGCTTCGCCACCTGTTGGACTGGCACGGACTCGACAACGTCAGCGAGCTGAGTCGGCGCCAATTTCGGGCACCACATCGACAAGGACGAGGCTGACACGAGGGGCTGAGCGCGGGCTGAGGCGGATGCAGAGGCTCAGCTCTACCAATTGAGCCCGGCTCACGCCTGGCCCCGGCCGACACAGACTCGGCGCTCCTGGGGAGCGACCCGACGGTGTTGACAAGTACGCGTCAAGACCAACGAGTTCCGATTGGGGAAGCGGTCGAACGAAACAGAGTGTGTCATCTTGACACACCCTCCCTGCGATCTTACGATGCCCTCGCGGTCTCGGATCACACGGGGGACGATTCCATGGAGCAGGGAGAGAGCACGTCGGGACGAGTGGTGCTGGTGCGGGTCTGGCCCGACCCGGTGATCGACACCCTGGGATACGACCCCCGGTCGTTGTACGTAGAGAAGTTCTGGCTCCCAGTGCTTGGACCAACCTCCGTGTTGCTGCTTCGCCACCTGGCACAGCGCTTCGCCGTCGAGGGCGACGAGATCGAGCTGCCCATCGCAGCGACGGCCTCCGCCCTCGGGCTCGGGCCCCGAGAGGGGCGTGATTCGCCGCTCGTCCGCAGCCTCGTGCGGCTCGGGCACTTCCGGCTGGCCATCGCGAACAGCGACGCCGAGATGGCGGTCCGCCGAACGCTCCCGCCGCTGACAACCCGGCAGGTCCGGCGGCTCACCCCGGAGCTTCGGGATGCGCACTCGGAGTGGCTCGAGAACCGTCGTCACCCGGACGAGGTCGCACGGGATCGGGCACGGCGAATGGCGCTCGTGCTCGGCGAACGCGCCCACGACCAGGGTGATGTCGAACACGCACTCGTCGAGATGGGCTTCCGGCCCGCGGTGTGCCGCGAGGCCGTTCGCTGGGCGGAGGCCCAGCGAAGCGTCGTCGCCTGAGATCGAGGCGCAGCGCCCTCGGGAGCGGGCGCTTGCCTCGTCGCCGGGCTGTCCGGGCGGTCGATCGGGGAAGTCGGCCGCCCGGCTCCCGGCAACAACGTCACATCGAGCGCAGGAGGCTCGCAGATGCCGGTGCGCCACCTCATCGTCGGAGCAAGGGGAGGCCAGGGAACCACGACGGTCGCCGTCGCCCTGGCGGCGCTGGCGGCCCGACAGGGACCGACCACGTTGATCGCTCACGATCCGGAGGCAGTGCTGGGCGTCGCCGGCGCCGCCAGCTCTGCCGGCGGAGAACCAGCGAAGGTGCAGCTGGCCCCCGGCTTGGTACTTGCGTCGACCGACGACGAACTCGGTGGAACGACCGTGGTCGACGGTGGCTGCGGAGGGCGTGTCGGCGAGGCAGTCGACGAGGACGAGGGCACCACGTGGCGCTGGCTGGTGGTGCGAGGACCCTGCTACCTGAGCCTCCGGAAGGCCGTCGAGGCACCGGGGTGGCCGCACGGTGTGATTCTGGTCAGTGAGCGGGACCGGGCGTTGGGGCGCACCGACGTGGCCGACGTACTCGGCCGCCCCGTGGTGGCCGAGATCCCCCAGGACGGGGCCGTGGCCCGGGGGGTGGACGCAGGGACGCTGCTCACGGCCGCGGGAAGGCTGGCGGCGCTCAAGCCCCTGGAGCCGCTCCTCGACCCGGGCCTCCATCCCGCCTACCGCGACGTCGCCCCGTAGCCACCCACCTGGTCGACTCCTGCCGCCACTCCCGAGCTCCCCGATCCCCGTCTCTCGAGGCCCGCGCGCCCCTGCTGCCCTTCTCGCTCCCGGGCTGCTCCGTTCCTGCACCCGAGTCCCGCCTCACGCCTGTCCCGGCCGACACAGACTATGCCGTGTCGCTTATTCCGCCCGGCGACACGGCCGTTGAACGGCTCCCGGCCTGCGGCCGGGAGCCTTGGGATGGCGGCTCGGCGAGCTCGCGCAAGCCCGGAGTCTCGTACCACGGGCGGAACCGCAAGCGCGCCGGCAGCAACGAGCCGTACAGCAGCAGCCCCTCGCCCGGAGTGATCCGCCGGACCAGGTCGAGCGGGGCCAGTGGTCGATGGCTAATCCGCTCACTCACCGACCGCCTACTCGCGCCGCCCACGTCGGCCGAGTAGTTCCGCTCGAGCTGCTCCTCCTCGCCGAGCAGGCGGCTGATGTAGGTGAGGGTGTCCTCGTCGGCGATGCCCGCCCCGAAGATCTTGGCCCGGTGGTTGTTGAGCACCACCGGGGCCCGGTCTCCGTACAGGGCACGGATCTGGGCGAGGTCCTGCCAGATGCTCACGAAGGTGATGCCGTGACTGCGAGCGGTGGCCGCGTACTCGGGAAGCGACTTCAGCGGTGCGATGTTGCCCGCTTCGTCGAGGAGCACGAGGCATGGGTGCTCGAGGGTGCCGCCGTGCTCGTTCGCCGTCTCGTAGGCCCGCCGGATGGCCTGCTGGATGAGGACGGTGAACACGGGGCGGAGACGAGCCTGCTCGTGGGAGGGGGCGACCACGAAGATGGTGTTGGCGCCGGCGAGCCAGGCGTCGAAGTCGATCTCGTTCCCTGCCGCGGCTTCCGCGACCTGCGGGTCGGCGTAGCCGAGCAGGAAGTTCTGGATGCTGGCGTAGACGCTGTCGCGGATGCGGCGGTCCTTGGCCCACAGCGCCTCGATGGCGGCGAGGGGAGCGAACTCGCCGCCGCGGCGGGCCTCGGCCACGAGGCGGTCCTCGAGAATCCCGCGCACCTTCTTCTCCACCTCCGCCTCGGCGCGCGCCTCGAAGTCCTCTTGGAGGTGGACGGGCCAGGTGGCGAGGGCCGCGTCGGCGAGGCGCGCCAGGCGTCCCGGCTGTGAGCGCAGCATCTCGCGGAGGTCGGCGAACACCCGGGCTCGGGTCATGGGCTCGACCCGGCGGCGCTCCTCTTCTCCTTCGGAACCCGCCAGCGCCTTCTCCACTTCGGCCGGGATGCCGAGCTGTTCGAGGAGGATCTCGCGGACCTCGGCTTCTTCCTGGATGTCGACCCAGCGGACCACGTCGGCCATGGTTCGCCCGCCGACCGCGGCGGTGTAGAGGAGCGGCGCGAGCGCCTTGCGGGCTTGCGTGTACCAGTAGTCGCCGTCGGTGACCGAGTCGATGCGCGGCCGGGCGGCGTCGCAGAGCCAGGCCGCCACCCGCATGGCACCCGCCCACGTCGTGCTAGCGGCCAGCGGACTCCACTTGCTCCCGGGTTCGGGCGTGGAGGCCGATGGGTCGTAGAGCCAGACCGTGCCGAGCTGGCGGCGGCGAGCGATCGCGGCGTCGATCAGGTCCGACTTGACGGAGGTGACGATCACCGGCCCCTTCCACTCGAGAAGGGCCGGGATCGCGAAGCCCGCCGACTTCCCGCAGCCGGTCGGTCCGACGACGGCCAGACTGGCCCGCGGCTCGGCCGCCACCAGGGTCCCCGCAGCGAGCCCCAGGGTGAGTCTTCCGGGTTCGGGGGCGGGCACGGCGAGGTCGCTTAGCTCGCGCCGGCCGGCCAGGCCAGCGTAGGGCTTGACCCCGAGCGGGTGGTTCCGGGCGGAGGTCGCCTCCCAGGCCAGGCGCCCGGCAGCGATCAGCCCGCCCGCCGCGGTGAGGACCATCACGAGGGACGCGTAGTAGAGGGCGGGGCCCGGCAGACCCGTTCGATGTTGCGGCCCCCAGGCGGCCGCCGGGTCGCCGAGCGACGAGGGGATCCCGATCGCAGCGCCCACGGCGTCCACGACCCCTGCCCGGAAGCGGCCGTCCCCACCGAGCAGCGAGGCCAGGTGCGCACCGGCATACACGACGAGCACGACCGCGGCCGCTGCGGTGACCAAGAGCGCCGCTCCGCCCTCCCAGGTGGAGACGGGCCGGGCAGAGGCGCCCTGGCGTGATCCGCGGGTTCCGAATACGTCAGCCACGGGATGCGGGTTGCCGCGGCGCCCGACCCGTGAGCTCCGCATACAGGGCCCGGGTCTGCTCGTGTGGCATGTCGCAGGCGTCGTTGCCCGGCTCCTCGAGCGCCCGGCACAACTCCTTCCACACCTCGTCGACTCCAGCCGGGTTGCCGAGCAGGTCGGCGATGAGCATCCGGTCCCGGTAGAGCTGCTCGTTCGCCGGGCTCGCCAGCAGCCCCTGGCGCGCCGCCCACCGCGCGCGGTCGAGATCACCCGTCTGGAGGCACAGCTCCACCAGCCGGTGCGCGGCATCGGCCGCCTCGGCCGTCGCCGAGCTCACGAGTGCCTCCATGTACGCCCAGTGGTACTCGCCGGGCGTGTCGGAAAACGGTTGACCCCGCACCAGTTCCAGCGCGGCGACCAGCTCGGAGATCGTCTCTTCGTCTCCCGAGTGCTTGGCACGCTGCGTGTGCTGGACGAACCGCTCGTAGTCGCATCCCACGGCGGCGCTCAGCCGGTAGTGGCCGTCGCTGCTCTGCCGGGGCAGGTGCGGTTCGCCGCTGTCGTCAGTCCCCAGGGCTCGGCGCGCTGCCGAGGTGACGTTCGAGAGCGTGTTCCAGTGAGGCAGCCGGTCGGGCCAGAGGGCCGTCTTGAGAACGTCCGGGGTGACGCCTCGACGGTGAAGGGCCAGGTGCACGACGAGTTCGAGTGCCTTGCTCTTCGCGAAGGTCAGCGGCGCGCCCGCCCTTGAGTCCCAGACCTCGACCGGCCCCAGGACGCGGACCTCCAGTCTCGACTCTTGGACTGTCGGTGCGGTGGCGGTACCGGTGCCGGGTGCGTGGCGTTCCACCGCCCGGACCGGCGGTTCACCGGGTTCGCCGGGTACCCCGTCGAGGTCGATGGCCGCCTCGACGGTGATCCCGAGCCCACCGGCGAGGTCGTCCTCGAGGCGAGGACGGTGGGCCGCGAGCTCCAGCGTGTCGAGGCGGACGACGGTGTCGTCGACCTCGATGCGGTGTTCGGCCCCCGCATCGCCGCCCACGACGGCGACGATCCCCGAGCGTGGGTCACTGCCGAGGGCCACCAGGCGCCGGAGGAGTGTCGGGTCGGACTCGCCGGCGCACAGGACCACCGTGGGTGCCCACGGCTCTGCCTTGCCGGCCATCCGTCCCTCGAAGCCCGAACCGATCGCCCACTGCTCCATCGCGCGGCGTTCGCTGTCGGCGGCGCGCTCGAACTCCGGGAGGACCTCGTCCAGGGAGGACGCCACCTCGATGCGCTCCAGCTCACTCAACTCTTCGCCGAAGCCGACCACCACGACACGGACGTCGTCGGCGCGATTCGTCGTGGCCAGCTCCCAGGCGATGGTGCGGAGCGTCTCCACGATGTCGCTTCCGGGGCCCACGACGGACACCGCCCCCAGATGCTCGAAGTTGACGAGGACATAGTGGGCATTTCCAGCGGTGGAGTCATCAAGGTACCCGATGCTCGCCAGCGCCGGTAGTGGTGCCACGGGATCCGCACCCGATGGCTCGGGTGGCGACGTGATCGCGTCCGCCCGGACGGACCACGTGCGGCCTCCTCCCACGGCGTCGAATCCTCGGACCGGATCAGCCAGGGACTCGGCGAGGTCGATGTCGACGCGGTCGGACGCCACGGTGACGGAAGTGATCTCGGGAAGCTGGCGGTCTTCGCTGACAGCTCGCGAGGCGAGTGCCCGGAGCGCGAGGTCCACCCGTTCGGCGGCGTCGAAGTCGGCGGCCGCGCGCAGCTCGGCTTCGGCAACCGCGCCCTCGGCAGTGGGCCTTCGAATCCGCCAACCGGGACGGCGGCGGCGCTCCTGGGTCCGCCGCAACCGGTTGATGGTCCACACCAGCCCGGCAGCCGCGAGTCCGGCGCCGGCGAGACGGGCGCCGCTCGCGACCAAGTCACCGAGGACATCCTCCGAAGCGCCGTCCTCTTCCTCGACATCCGCGACATCGCCGTCGGCCGAGGTGGGCTCGGGGCCGTCCTCGGTCTCGTCGGCTGATCGGGATGGGTCGGCTCCCCGGCCGGCGGGCTCCGGCTCCGTGGGGGCGCCGGGATCCGGGTCTCCCGCGATCGGGGCGGTCGGGAGCTCGAGCTCCCAACCCGGCAAGATGAGGTCGGGATCGCTAAGCCGGCCACCGTCCGGTTGCTCGACACTCCGGTTGCGCTCGAAGAGCTCCGGCCACCGGAATGGGTCATCGAGGTGCTCGCCGGCGAGATCCCAGAGCGTGTCACCGCGTTCGACCGTGATCGTGCGGTTCTCGGCGGGCCCCTCGTCGCTCGGAACGCGTTTGCCGCCGGGAGTGGTGCCGGCTGGGAGCAGCAGCTTCCAGCCGATGTGGAGAGGGGTGTCGGGCCGGGCGAGCGCTGCGCCGTCGGCCTGCACGCGACCCCGGTTGAGCTCGAAGATCTCCACCCAGCGGTGCGGGTCCCCCAACCGCCGCTCCGCGATGCCCCACAGCGACTCGCGGTGTGCGACGACGTGTGTCGGTTGACCGGAACGGTTCTGCGACGTGCCGACGCCGCGCAGTTGCTCCGAGCGATCCGTCGAGCCTCCCGGCGCCGGCTCTTGTGTCCCGGCGGGTGCGGAAGAGGGCATGCTGATGTGCGAGGCAGTGGGCTCGGTGGTCATCGCGGTGGGGGACAAGCGGGCGAGGACTTGGGGGCCCTGTGAACCGCCCGCGGCGAAGGAGAGCGTCAGCGTCGTGACCAGGGTCGCGGCGAGCCCCTGGAGCCTCCCTGCACCGGGCACGGTGGGAGCGGAGCGCCCTCGAAGAGCCGCGAACGCCTCCGCGACGAACGCCGTCGCGATCTCGATCCATGCGAGCCAGCACGCGATCGCCAGCATCTTGATCAGGGTGCTGTCCGAGACTTGGCCCTCGGTCAGGGCTCGCTCGACTTCGTCGAGACTGGGAACGCCGGCCGGCAACGGGTTGCCGGCCAGCGCCCAGAGGGCGAGCGGCACTCCGGCGAGCAGCGCGATGCTGGCCAGCAGGGCGCCCGTTCCTCGCAGGACGTCTCGTCCGACGGTTTGGGTGTGCAGGCTCATGTCTCCGCTCCCGTGACACCTCGCACGATCCGAGCCGATCCTTCCCCGCTCACGGTCAAGGAGCTGATCCCCACCAGCCCGAGCAGCGCCGTTGGCCGGCGGATCTCGACGCTCACGTGCACGCGATCCCCGATCGTGTAGACGTCGCCCTGGAGGCCCCGGGAGGCGAGGAATCGGCGCGCGGCGGTCGCCGCGGAGGCCGGTTCCACGCTGACGGTCCCGCCGCTCCGGAGAGCGGCGACGTCGACGGCTTGCGCTCCGGCGCGGGCGGCCGCACTCGCCGCATCCGTGGCCTCTTGCCGAGCGGCCAGGAGACGGCCGCCGTCGAGCACGAGGCCGGAAGCCATCAACAACGCCACCGTCATCACGGCGACGAATACGGTCACCGTCCCGCGCTCGTCACGCCGGCCAGCGGTTCGATGTGCGAGAGACAGTGGATGGGCGGCGGTCTTCCGGATGTGCCGAGAATCCTGAACCTGCATCATTCCCCCCGGTACACGTCGATCACTTCGACCGCTTCCGCTCCGACCGTGCGGGACCCGGGCACGGCGAGCAGGCTGAGGTCTCGCAGATCGACGGTGCAGCTCACCGCCACCGCGACCTGCCCGCCGGGACGCAGTCCGCTCGTATCGGCCCGCACATCGAGACGGCTGCACGTGACTCCCCGGTGCGCGAGGGAACGCTGGGCGGTCGACCGGGCATCCGCTCGGGCGCCACTCGCGCTGCGCTGGATGGAGGCGGCCCGAGCCGCGTCGGCCGCGGCGCCCTGGACGTCGTTCTCCGCTTGCGCGACGCGACCGGCGAGCACGGCGAAAAGCAGCAGCAGGAACAGGGCGGGCGTCACGAGGGTGATCTCCGCCGCGGCGCTGCCTCCCTCACTCCGGAGCGCGCTCATCGCGCCGTCCTTGTGGGTGTGACGAACCGTTCGGTGGGTCCGTCGGACACGCCGGTGACGGTGAAGCTGAACCCCGGGACCAGCGCGATCACCTGGCCGCGGACCACGACCCGTGTCCGGCTGCCGGTGCGGGTCACGCTCACCTGCCGCGAGCGCAGGACCCCGTCGTCTCGCCCCGCGAGGAACGAGTCGGCCGCGGTCCGCCCCGCGGCCACCGAACCGTCCTCACCCTGCGCGGCGGTCGCCGCGTGCTGCGCGGCGACCGTAACGACATGTGAGGCGTGCTGATAGAGGGCGAACTGGACGACGAGCACGATGAGGAGGAGCAGCACCGGGGTGGCGACCACGAGCTGTGTGGTGGCGCTACCCGTCTCGTCGCGCGCGGGGGTGGCCATCGGCGTGGCTTCGGTCGCTACGGGATCTGCTGCGCGCGGTTGCGCACCCGAGCGCCGATGATCGCCACGATCGCCACCGCGAGCGCGGCGAGGCCCGCGGTGATGATCACCGTCTCGGTGGTCATCCCCCGCTCGTCGCGGGCGACCGCGAGCCGCTGTTGGAGGCACAACCAGGTGGCCGCGCACCAGACCAGGCCGGGAGCGGTCGATCGTGTCGCCACGTAGGTCATCACAGTGGTCATGGCGTCTGTCTCCTTCGCTTCCGTGTCAACGACACTTCGGAGTTCATGAACCCGTCGCTTTCTCACAGGCCGGTGAGGACGTGGGTGAGGGCGGGGTAGAGGACGAAGAGCAGGAAGCCGAACAGCATCAGCACCACCGGCAGTGCCATCCGTTCGGTGGCGGATTGCGCCTCGGCCTCGGCTTCGGCCAGGCGGTGCTCACGGAGCGACTCCGCCTTGGCGGACAGCGAGGCACGCACCCGTGCTCCGTGCTCGCCGGCGAGGCGGATTCCCGCAGCCAACTCGGAGAGCTCCGTCACTCCCAGGTCGACGCCGAGTCGTTCGAGCACCGACCACGGGCTCTCGCCCGCCAGGCGGGCGGCGGCGAGCGCCTGGCGCAGCTCCGCGTACGTCCAGCCCTGTCCGACTTCGGCAGCCTCGTGGAGGGCGGTCTCCGTGCCGCCCCCACCGGCGAGGACGATCACCACGAGGTCGACGTAGGAGCTGAGCGCGTGGCGGAATTCCCGCCGTCGTTGCTCGGCCTCCCCCCTGAGGGTGAGGTCGGGAACGAAGAACCCCGCGGCGCCGAGGATCAACGCTGCGCCGCCGGTGAGGACCCAGGGAGGCCGCGCGCCCCCCGCCGCCGCGACGAGGCCGGTCACCACCGGAAGCGACACGAAGACCCAGGCCACCAGCAGCTTGTCGAAGGCGTGCTTCTCGGGGGTGCGACCGACGAGCCGGAGATCGGGCCGAGCACCGCCGAGATCGGCACCGAAGCCCTCGAGGAATCCGCTCGCCCACCGACCGAGACCGCGCTCCACTCGTCCGAGGGCACCCGCGGACTCGATCGCCGACGTCGCGATGGGGGACCGTTCGAGGTCCGCCAGCGCTCGTGCGAGCGGAGGCTGCGCGGGAAACAAGCCGCGGACCACCAAGTAGGCGCCCAGGCCGAAGGCGACGCCGGCGAGGAGCCCGGGCAGCATCAGGACGCCCCTTCGGGGAGCCGGGCACCGAGGATCCTCGGGGGTCCCGGGATCCGAGCCATCCGGTCGAGCTTCCAGAGCGCCGCCGCGAAGCAACCGCCGACCAGGACGAGCACCGCCTGGCCGAGCGCGTCGTCGTAGGGCTCCAGGTAGGCGCGGCTGAGGAGCACCATGGCGAGGGCGAAGCCGACGGTGAAGACGGTCACCACCCGCACCGAGGTGCGCAGCCGGCTGCGGCCCGCTTCGACCCGCAGCGCCATCGCGGACTGGAGACGGGCCGAGCGGGCCAGCGACCCGAGGAGGCCACCCAGGTCGCGCGCGGGTTTGTCGGCGGCGAGCGCGAGGGCGGACGCGACGAGATCCGCCGTCGGATCGTCGAGGTCCGCCGCGAACGCGTGCAGCGCCGGAACCAGGCGGTCGTGCTCCAAACGCTGGGCGAGGCGCCGCACGGCCGGGCGGATGGGAGGTGGTGCGACCGAAGCGGTGGAGACGATCGCCTCTTCCAGACCGGCGGCGGCAGCCATGGTGTCGCGCAGCATCTCCGCCCACGTCGCGACCGCCTCCGTCCTGGCCACCCCGGCGGCTCGTCTCGCGCGGCCGCCGAGGAGCCGGGGCAGCGATACCACTGCGAGCGCGGCGAGCACACCGCCCACCAGCCAGCCGGTGAGCAGGAACGCGACGATGCCGGCCACGAGCGCGCCGGCGAGCCTCCAGCCGGCCTGTTCGACGAGCAGGAAGTTCGTGCGGTGCGGAGCGCGGCGGGGGCGTTGCTCGACGCCACGCAAGCCGGCGATCACGAGCAGGAGCCCCAGCCCGAAAGCCATGCCGAAGAACGCGGGCGCGAGGCTCACGACCACCACCTCCCGGAGCGATGGAGGAGCGTCTCGTCGAGGCCCGCATCGACGAGGTCTCGGAGCGTCGAAGCGCGCATCGGCACACCAGGCACCGCCCGGCCGTCGGGACCGGGCCGGAAGATCTCGTTGGAGGCGATGATCGAACCGTCGGCATCGAGCACCTCTCGCACCGACGTGACATACCGGCAGGGCCGCCGATCGACTCCCCGGTCGGCGTCGAGGTGCACGACGAAGTCCACGGCGTTGGCCACGAGCAGGTTGGTGGCCTCCAAGGGGAGGCGCTGGGGCGTCTGCATCGCGTACATGGCGAGCTTGCGGAAGACACCCTCGGTGGAGTGTGCGTGGATCGTGCACATGGAGCCGTCGTTGCCCTGGCTCATGGCGTTGAGCATCGGGAGGATCTCGTCGCCGCGAACCTCCCCGACGATCACCCGCTCGGGATCCATGCGCAGCGCCATCCGCACGAGCTGCTCGAGGGTGACCGCTCCCGCGCCCTCGACGTTCGCCTCCCGCGCTTCGAGGGTGACGACGTCCGGATGCAGCTCGGGGAACCGGTCGAGGCCCAGCTCCAGGGAATCCTCGATGGTGACGATGCGTTCCTCCGCCGGGACCTCGTTGAGCAGGGCGCGGAGCATCGTCGTCTTCCCCATCGAAGTGCCGCCGCCGACCATGAGGTTCTTGCGTGCCTTGACCGCGGCGGCGAGGAACGCGGCCAGAGCTTCGTCGATCGTGCCGAGGCCGACGAGGTCGGCGAGGAACACCTTCGGGAATCGGTGGCGGCGGATCGCGAGCGAGGGGCGGGCCGACACGTTCATCACCGCGAAGAGGCGGCTGCCGTCGGGGAGCTGGAGG
The DNA here is from genome assembly GCA_964438505.1 of uncultured Burkholderiales bacterium. Taxonomy (GTDB): domain Bacteria; phylum Actinomycetota; class Acidimicrobiia; order IMCC26256; family JACPCJ01; genus CAYTKN01. The sequence continues at coordinate 73,913 of CAYTKN010000002.1, read as the reverse complement.
TTCAGCTCGGGGTTGGCGGCATCGAAACGACGCTCCGAGCGGCCCAGGCGGGCGGCCGCCAGGCGGACCAGCTCGACCAGCTCGGCGTCGCTCTCCGCGATGGGATCGACCGGCTCCTTCGTGCCGTCGTCACGCACCACGAAGACCTGGTCGTGTCCTTGGGCGTGGATGTCGGTGATGGAGTCGTCTTCGAGGAGCGGCTGGAGACGGCCGAGACCGAAGAGCGCGTCGTGGACGGCCCGCGCGATCACGTCCTCCGACTCCGGGGAGATCACTTCGTCTCCGGCCGCGATCGCCTTCCGGGCGTGCTCCTCGAGCGCGTCGTTGATGAGCTGCTGGGCGAAAGCCCGTTCGTCGTCGAAGGTCATGCGGGACCGGCCGGCTGCCTCGTCTTCGGCGTGCCGAGCCGTGAGTCGCTCGGCCACCTGCTCGCGGATCGCGGCGACGACGGCGCTGTCTGGGATCACGGGGACACCTCCTCTCGTTCCGCTCGGTCATCGACGATCTGCGCACCGTCCTCTGGTGGGCTGTCCGGCGGCTCCCGGCGGTCGAGTCCGGTGCAGAGGCGCTCGGCCAGACCCTGGGCGGAGCGCACGAGGAGCGAGCGGCGGATCCACCACGAGCTGCCCGCGCCGGTGGCAAGCGCCCGTGCCGCTCGGGGGTCGGTCTCGACCGCGCCGGCCAGCTCGACATCGGCGGCCTCCGCGACCTCGGACCCCGCGTAGGGACGCCGTCCGACAGCGACCAGCGCCACCGGCGCGAGGTCGCGCAACCGGGGGAGCGCCGGGACGACGTGCTGGATCTCATCGAGGCGAGGACGGCACACGACGAGGAGGAATCCGGCCGAGCGCGCCAGCGCCTCTGCGGGGTTCCCCGGGGTGAGGCGTCCGCAGTCGACGAGCACGTCGACCCCTTCGAGTCCGGCGAGGCACGAGCCGAGGCTCGGCGCGGTGCTGAGCGCGGAGCGCGCCTGATCGGCGGAGGCGGGAGCGACGAGAGCAGGTACGCCACCCGGCAGTCGTTGCACGTGCCGCCACACGCCGTCGGGTTCGATGGCCCTGCGCGCCGACGCGGCGAGGGTGGCGAGGCCGGGGTCGAGACGCAGATCGAAGCGCGCCGCGAGGTCACCGCCGTCGGCGTCGGCCTCCACGAGCAGCACGTCGCGCGGGGAAGGCCAAGTGGCCGCCAGGGCGAGAGCGGTCGTGGTCACTCCCGGAGAGGCCTTCAGAGAACACAACGCGACGACGCTCATGTCTCGCCCTCCCCGCCGGTTTTCGCGGCGCCGTCCACGACCGGAGCGGACTCTTGGGCAGTGGTGCCGTCGCTCACGAGGACGAGTCGGACCCGTCCCGCCGCGGCCGCCGCGGCGATATGCGGGGCGTCCGCTTCGGGGACCTCAAGCGACACGGCGACGCGACCCAAGGTTGCTCCGTCGACGCCTTCGACCGGGGAGATGTCGAACACCGCGCCGGCCCACGTCGTGGGCGTGAACGACGCGGCTTCTTCCGGAAGCTGACTCTCCGGTGGTGTCTCCACGACGAGCACCCGGTCGCCGGCCCGCAGGTGCGCGAGGGGCGCGGCGCCGGGCTCGACGGCCACGCCCACGACCGCCTCACCGGATGCGAGCGGCGTTCCCTCGCTGAAGTGCTCGCGAGCGACCAGGGTGCCTCGGGGGAGGTCGACGACTGCCACGCGCCCGACCATCCGGTCGAGCGCGTCCGCGGCGACGAGGTTGACCCGGGCATCCGTGCCGACGAGGACCTCGTCGAGGTGGTCGGCGGTCAGCTCCTCGCCCGCGGCGACGTCCGCCCGGAGCGCCAGCACGGGCTGGCGATCCCCGACGCCCGTGGCCCACACCGAGAACGCCACACCGCTGCCGAGCACGAGGAGCACCCCGACGGCGACCCATGGGATCTTGCGTCGTCGCGCCGGCTGGAGTCGGAGGTCCCCGTTGCCGCCTGCTCGGGTCGCCCGTTCGTCACGTCCGATCACGGTCTCCGCTGCCATGTCCGTCCTCCCTCAGCCCTTGACCGCTTGGAGCTCGGCGACGCGGACTCGCACGCTGCTGGATCGGGTGAAGTCACCCAGGTCGCCGCCCGCGCCGCCGCTGCCTTGCCAGCTGACCCCCCAGACCACGGTGGTGGTGACCGTGTACCGGCCGCCGGGTTGCCCGGCGGAGCTCTGCGGGTACGTGTACGAACAGTCGGTCGACTGGCTCTCCGGCGGGCGGCGATCGTCGTAGGGGGAGCCGGGTCCCCGGCACACCACCCGATCACCGTTGCCCATGTCCCAGACCACACGGCTCGGGACCGCGGTGGCCTCCGCCCAGGCGCTCCCGGCCTCCGCCCGAGCCGAGTAGTCGCGCCAGATCCCGCGTTCGACCCACAACCAGCTCTCGAGGTTGACGATCTGTTCCCGCTCCACGGGCGGGTTCATGCGGATCCGTGGGGCGGGGATGGCGAGGCGGTCCTCGGCGGCGAGCGCCAGGTCGCGCCCGGCACGCGAAGGTCCCGGGTCCTCGATCTCCTTGAGGAACACCGAGAAGTCGGTGTTGCCCGAGGTGTGGCGGCACGAGCGCTGGTACCAGGCCATGCCGGGCGGCGCCTCTTCGTGCGCCGGCCCGTAGAGCGGGGAGACCGTGCAGGTCCACTCGCTTCGCCCGGCGCTCCGTGCCCGCTCGGGGGAGCCGGATTCCCCCGGCTCGGTGATGCGGTCGTCCGCCCAGCAGCGGTCGCCGATGCAGGCGGCGCCCGCGCCGGCGGGCTCAGCCGCCACGGCGAGCCAACCGACCGCGACGAGTGCGAGGACTAGGGATCGGGCTCGCATCCGATCTCCAGCATTTCGGTGTGCTCGACCTTCCAGCGCCCGTCGGTCTGGACGAGGGTCGTCCTCACCAGTTGCCGTTCGGGGTCCTCCGGAGCCAGCGTGGAGCCGGTCTCCGCGTTCACCACGTAGCCGCGGTCGTGGAGGCAGTCCTCGACCACCGCGGTGCCGTCCTCGATCTCGGTAATCTCGGGAGCGAGGTCCACCTCCCCGCGGCGCGCGTTCCCCGCGGCGGCGTCGCCCTCGAGGAGTTTCCGGACCGCCTCGAGCTGGCCACCCGTCGTGTGGCGCGCGAGCAGCGGGTGATCGGGATCGGGTGGGTCGCCGGCCTCGAAGAACGCGTCCCAGTAGGCGCGGTAGGCAGAGAGCACGTCTTCCTCGGGCGCGACCGTCGTCGAGGGGGCTTCCGTCGTCGTCGTCGTCGGAGCCGCGCCCCCAGAGTCGTCACCGCACGCGCCGGCGACCAGCGCCGCGGTCGTCACAAGCGCGATCGCGGCGAAACGACAGCGAGATGCCGCCATCGGAGCGCGCCTTTCGGTCATCACGGGGCGAGCATGCGGATCGGAACTAACCGCCCCTCTAATCGCAGGCCTACTCGGCTCGAAAAAATCTCGCATCGGCCCTCACTTCCCCTTTCCCCGCCGCTCCCGGCGGTCTGTTCACGTGATGTCTTGCCTGCTCTCCGCGGTGAGCCGCACGAGGCTCGCCAGGCGCGCCGGCCCGATCCCGGCGGGAGCGATGACGTGCACATCGAGGTAGCGCAGGTAGGTGGCGCCGTACCCCTCGGGATCCGACGGACCCGGCTCGTAGATCCCGATGACCGCCACCCCGGCCGCTCGAAGGTCGGCGATGAGCTCGCCCGTGAGGAACGAGGTGTCGTCGTCGACGACGAGCACGTCGACGCCGACCGTGAGCGCTTCCGCCTCGTTGCGCACCGAGCGCAGCACGAACGGCTCGAGCCGCTCACGGACATGGAGCACGAGGTCTCGACGCCACCGCCGCGGGGTGAACACGATCCCGACCGTCACGCGATCCGGAATCGACTCCGGCACCCGTGTCTGCCGCCGACACCAGTTGAGGCGCGCCACGCGCAACACGATGCACGACCGCCCTCACCGCTCCTCCCATCGCCACCCACACCGAGCCGCTAACCACCCTGAGTAGAGGCAAGTTTTCACGAGGGAATCGAAAGTTCTGCATTGGTGGAAGAGTTGCTAATCTTACGGCATGATCGACCTGGATCAGCTGCCTCCCCCGATCGCCGAGACCATCCGCCAGATCCGTGCTGACTATCCCTCGATCCTCAGGCCCACGCACGTACGGGAGATCCTCAACGTGAGCGCCCCGACGTTGCGGCGCATCATCGATGAGGGAGCGTTGACGCCCTCGTACGCCCTGCGCGACGGCCGCTTCTTCCTCGAAGAGGTCCTCGAGTACCTCGTGGACAACCTCGCCCCGCGCGAAGAACCCGCAGAGGAGACGCCGTCGGCCGAGCCGAACAAGTCCCGCCGGTAGGGAGATCAGAGTTCCCGGCATATCCATTCGATCGCGTCGAGTGGCACCGCCCAGTCGTCGGCGTCGCTCTCGACCTCGACGTGGTGCCGTCCGACGAGGCGCACCACACCTCGGATGCTGCCGGGTAGGCGTGCTCCGCCGAGCTCCGCGGCTTGGTCGTCGCTCCAGAGCTGGTGGAGGCGTGCCCGGATGCTGCCGGGAAAGTGGCTCCGAAGCGGCCGCCCTCGACCGCCTTCCCGGACCCTCCGGACGCAACTCAACGCTTCGAGCTTCACGTCCGCCTCGCACGCACCCGCTCTGACGGTCATCAGGTCTGCACCGACATGAACGACCGTGCCGACCCATCGATGCCGGCCGACGTGGACCTCCACTCGGTCGCCGTCGTACATCCACTCCAGGGCAAGGTCCGCCAGACCGCGGGTCGTCCGCTCCTCCTCTTCGAGGAGCGCTTCCAACTCGGCCCGGCGCGTCCGTCGCTTCGCCTCCACAGCCATCGCGCCACCGGACACGCAGTCCTCGGCGGCGAAGTCCTTGGCCGTGAGCCTTCTCAGGAACGGTCCTGTCCTCATGACGACGAGGATGCGACCTCCGACTAACCAACGGGCTACACGCCCGACTCATCGCGCACGGATTGGGCGTCATCACGCTCGCCAACCGCAGAGGAAGCCCGCCGCCGTGAACAGCGTGACCGGCTGCCGGCAGCACGGTGTGTGCTGCCGGCAGCTCGCGCCTCCTACTCGTTGCCTCGCCACTCGTAGACCGCAGCACCATCCGGCGCGCAGAGATACAAGAAGCTACCGACGTAGGTGCTCTCCAGATGGTCGTCCCGCGCGCCGAGGGCCAGGACCTGGTTGCCTTCGAGCGTGAAGTCGAGCATCGGCCCGAAGTCCGGGTCCAGCATCAACAACGCCCGTTCGTGTCCCTGGCGGTCGAGCAGGCTCACCCCGGCCCGGTGAGCACCGTCGGGCCGCGGGAGCATGCCGATCTCCATGCGAACCCGCCCGGCTTCGTCGACGACCTCGATCCGATGCACGCTGACCACATCACCGTCGTCTCGTGATTCGCGGCCCGCGGAGCCGCTTCCCCCGGAACTCATCTTCCACCTCCAGACGGGAGGGATGATTCTCGGGGGAAGCCGAGACAGATCCTAGCGGTGAGTTGTATTCAACTCAAGCACCTGGGCCGGTTCGAGAGCGGATAGCGTCCGGGACGGTGGGACGCCGAATCGATGCAGAGCAGCTCGTCGGTGCCCGGGAGATCGCCGAACGCCTCGACCTCGCGTGGCCCCAGGCGGTCAACACCTGGGCGGCCCGGTACCCCGACTTCCCCGCGCCCGTCCGCGTCCTGCGCATGGGGAAGGTCTGGTACTGGCCCGACATCGAAGCCTGGGCACGGCGCACCGGCCGGGCGTGACCGCACTTCAGGAGGAGCGCCTTCAACAGACTGCACATAGGATTTGCTCGATGACGGTCATCCGATCAGAGCCCTCGCTGGCAATCGTGCGCGCCGCGCTACTTGCCCATCCGGATGAAACAGCAGCAGCTCACGAGGAGCGCCATCTATTGACGCACGAGACGGCGCGCTGCCTCTGTGGTCCAAGGCATTAGGTGGGACATGGCAATGAAAAGCTTGAACCGTACACAGCGGGTCGTGATCTGGGTGGGGCTGCTCGTTGGGGCCATCGGCATCCTGATCGCCTTGTTGCCGTTCCAGACGGGGCGTGGTGGACGCGTGAACTGCTCGGTTCCCGCAATGGAGGTCATCGACGGGGAAGACTCGGACTATACGGGCGAACTCTGCTACAGCCAGGCCAGGGGTCGCCTGACCTGGTCAGTGGGAATGATTTTGATCGCCACTCTCGGCATCGGGGCGGGGATCCCCCTACTGAGAACAGACGTCGAGTCAGAAACCAAGGAGACGCAGATCTGAAATCCAGAGCAACCCGGGTGAAGAACCTGGCTTCTGTGTCTGGGCCAGACATCATGGCCGATGTCTCACCCGACCCGTACGATGCAAGGGCATGAGCATCAACAAGACCCGCGGAGTCCTCTACCGCATCGCCCGACTGCTCGGTGACGTCAATGCCGCACGCCGCGGCCGCGTCGGGCGGCGCATCGGACGGAGGCTCGCTGGCCGAGCGACCGGCCGGGGTCTCGGCCGGCTCTTCCGCTAACGACAGCCTCTCCAGCATGGGATGGACGTTCGACCCTGCTGGTCCTGACACGACCGGCCTCGCGGGCCCCGTCGAACTCGTCCGACGCGGGCTTGTCGTCCCTCCACGCACCGGCCTGTATGTCATCACTGCTGGCGACTGTCTCGCTCACGTGGGCACCTCGGGAAATCTCCGCGGTCGGATCGGGACTCTGGCGCGTCTGGGGACCCATCGGGGAAGCGCCGAGGTTCTCTGTGCTGCCCACTGCACCCGCCACCACCCCGTTGTCTGGTGGGAGGAGCACGACGACATCGGACGCGCCCGACAGCGCGAGCGAGAGTTCAAGCACCACTACGGAGAGCCTCCGCAGCCACGCCCCCCGTACGAGAGCTGCGTGAATGGCGCGGCTGTCCTCGACGCGCTGGTCGTGGCAGCAGGCGCGAACTCGTGGGAAGCCGGCTACATCGAAGCCGTCCTGACGGTCGGCGAGAAGCTCAGCCTGCTGTTCGAACGGCGCTTCGAGCGCCTCTGGAGCGAGGTGCGCGTACCTCCCGGCCCCTGGGATGCGCACCCGACGGCGACCGCCCCGGCTCGGACGGCTCCGATCGATCTGCCCGTCGAGGAGCCCACAGCCGAGGAGTTTCAATCACTGATCCGCCGACGCCGTCGTCAGGTAGCAGGATTCCTGGAATGGGCGGCGGAGCGCGAATGCAGTTCCGGCAGTTCCCTGCGAGCCGCAAACCGACACGACATCACGGACGCGAAGCAGGTGCTTCCACTCTTCGCCGACGAGCCCTGGTGGGGTCTCGTCGTCTTCACCGCATTCGGATCAGCGATCGGCACCGAAGCCGTGGCCGATGCCCTCACCGAGCCGATCCCACCAAATGATGCCCAACGGTTTCTGGACTCGCTGGAGCTACCGCGAGGAGCGGTCGGCCACCACCGCATCCAACCCGGCCATCGTGGCGCCAAGACCGCCCTCGTCGCAGCGTGCACCCACGCAAAGGACTTCGAACGCATCCTCCACAGAGGCGTCGGCTTCCACGACCGCTACCGGGAACTGCGCGCCTTGGGTGCGAAGCAGTGGGGCCGCACCACCTGCTTCGACCTTCTCCTTCGCGCTGGCGCCCTCGGGATCGGAGGGGCCCGGTACGCACCCGAGATCGCCTACCTCGCCGACTCCACCGGCCCCGGGAAGGGCTTCGAGGCCGTCTTCGGGCTGGAGATCACCAAACGGAATGTCGCCTGGTGCGAAGGCGTCCTGCGACGCTGGTCCGACCAGTGGTTCGAGGTAGCCGAGACCGCTGGAGTCAGGTGGCCCGCCAGCGCGGGCGAGCCATACGGCCCCGCGGATTTCGAGAACGCGCTCTGCGTCTACCAAGAAGGCGTATCTGAGTGGAAACGCGACGACGCCGAGTGTTGAGGGATCCTCTCTCAGCGACATCGGTACCTCCGGTGTCCGTGTACATCGATGAGGCGAAGCCCGACCTCAACTCGTGGCTGTACATCTGCGTCGTCGCACTCCGCCAACCCGATGTCCGTTCGCTCCTCGCTGGGATGGCCTCTGATCGTCGGGCGGTGCGGTTTGAGGGTGAGATGCACTACGCGGATATCAAGCGGTCGGGCAAGCGGGTAGAGCTCGCGAAGCGCTGGCTCGATCGAGTTCTCGACCCCGACCAGGGCGTCCGGTTCCGCGTCTTCGGCATCGACACGGACAGGCTGAACAGGGCCGCCTTTGGAAAGCGTGCGGCCGACCAGCAGCGCAACGCCTATACGCGTCTGCTGAGGTCGGCGGTCCTCTACTTGGCCAAGACGTTCGGGCCTCACACCGAGGTCGGAACCGTGTTCCACGACCGCAGCGGCGAACTCGAACGCAGCGCCTACTTCGACTGGCAGGCCATCCTGCGCATGGGGCGCAGCTCCGAGATCCGGTTCCGCAACGACCGCATCCACTTCGTCGACTCCGACCACGGGCGCGAACCGCGCTTCGCCAGCGCGAGCCAGATGGTCCAGCTCACCGATCTCGTGCTCGGCGCCACTCGCCAGTGCATGGATGACACCTCCCAAGCCGTGGCGAAGACCGAGGTCGCCCGTCACTTCCTGCCGTTGGTGACGCGCATGACTGATCCTCGGCGCTTCAGGAACCGCCAGGGACAGTACGCGCACGGGGGCCGATGCACGGTGGGGTTCTTCCCCAGCCGGGATCTCACTCTCGAGCAGCTCGGCGACCCCTATGAGCGGGCCCGGTCGCTCGTCTACGTGAACCGTAGGCCCGCCCTACTCGACCGCGGGCAGCTCAGCCTCGACCTGGGCTCTGCATCCTGAGCCGCGGGCTCCCAGCACCCCAATTCAATGTCATACCCGTCCCCTACGCTCACCTCCATGGTCGGTATTCGCGATGCGGCGACGCTCGCCGGGGTCCTCGAGGCGGCGTCCGGGACGGCGCCTCGAGTGACCGAGCCGGACATCGACGGTCTGTGGGTCCAGCTCGAAGAGGCAGCACGGACGCTCCACCAGGGCGATTATCCGCTGGACGCGGGCCCGGTCCGCATCAACAAGGGTCTCGTCGACGCGCTCGTCACCTGCGAGCAGCGCGCTCTGCTCCGCGCCCGCTCCGACCCTCCGCTCAGCGAGAACCTGGTCCTTGGCACGCTCATCGACTTGCTCGCGTTGCACCGCGCCGTCACTGGACGCCTCAGCGACAAGCCCCTCGGCCTCGCTGAGGAACTCCTCCGGCTCGAAGCGCAGGATGACGACCGCGCCGCCGAACAGCTCGATTGGCTCCGGCGGCTCGACCGGGACAGCCGGAACCGCCTCGGAGCGACGCTCACCGAACGGTACAGCACCCTCCTCATGGACTGGCCGGACCTCGAATCATGGCATCCGCGACCTCGGGAGGCGGCGAACCTCATCCTCGCTGACGGCGACGTGGTCGTGGCCGGACTCGTGGACATCGCGTTGGGAGGCAGCCGATGGGGGAGGCCCGGGGTACTCATTGAGGTGAAGGGCGGGACCCAGCACAGCCGTCACCAGAACGACCAGCGCCTCTATGCTCTGCTCTTCGCACTCCGGGACGTGGAGGCGCCGGTGGCTGTGGCGACATGCTCCGCCGCTGACGGCGCCGTCGTCGCGGAGCCCGTCGACGCCGCGTTGCTCGCTACGGCAACCCGACGTCTCGCCGCGGCGCTCGAGACGGCTTGCAGACTCGCTGGCGGCGCCGAGCCGCGGGCCTGCGACCAGCCGTCGTGCCCGGCCTGCACTGATCAAACGGTCGCGTCGGAGACAAACCGATGAGCGACGGCTTCGTCCCCGCCAAGATCCCGGAGCCGCCGGACGACCCGGCGGCCTGGAGGAAGTGGGCCAACCGCAGCGCCGATGAAGCCCTCGCACCACTCGCGATGCGCCTCGACCACGTCCCCTACGACCTCGCTCCCTACCCAGACCAAATCCGCATCGCCGACTTCCACGTGTCACGTGTCCTCCGCTGCGCCGCAGGCAGGTCGGCCCGACGGGCCGACGAGATCGCACGGGACGAACCGCTCATACCAACGCCCCGCAAGGTCCGCCGCTCCCTCGCCTGCGCCGCGGCGAAGCGGCTCTCAGCCCAGCCCGACGCCACCCTCGTGGGTGCCGTCCGGGCCACGATGACGCCCGACGCCCTGGACTGGTGGGGCACCAACTGGCTCGAGGGTGCGCCCGAGGAGCCGGAACGGGTCCTGGCCGCCGCGCACGCCCTGACCGCCGCAGCGGGATGGCGCCAGCTGCCGTGGCCGCTCGAGGGGAACATCAACGACACTCGCAGATGGGACTACCCGGAGCGCCCACTCCAGCTCTCGACACGCCTCGAACTCGTCGAAACCAAGGGCGACGTCACCACCGCGCACCGTCTCACCGATAGCCTCGACCTCGGCTTCGAGAGCGACGAGCTCGCCTACACGGCAGCCGTCTGCCTCCTCGGCGGCATTCGCCCGCCCCTCGAGCTCGTCGTCCACTACCCGCAGACCGGACGTCGCAGCCGACAGATGCGCGTCGACGCGGCGCTGCTCCGTCGGGGCATCGAGGTGGCGGCACTCGCAGTGGCCACCGAACTCGCTGCACGGGATCTGTTCATTGACCCGTTGCCACGCCGCCCCGGCCCAACCTGCCGTCGCTGTCCGCTCGCTGACGACTGCGAGCCCGGCCAGAACTGGCTTGCGGGCTCCGGTCGGCGGCGCAGGGGCTTCCCTGCACCTCCATAGGCCCTGACATGCCCGCGAGTCTCGTCGGAGTCGGCATCCGTGACGGCGACTGAGAGGAGGACCCACCGGTGGCAGGTTCTGAACGACTCACTCCCAGTGAGCGGACCCTCCGAGCGCGGCTAGCCGCTCACGTCCGCTGGGCTCGCGAAAATCCGTGCGAGCCGACAGCCAAGGCCCGGGCCGCGTTCGACCAGCGATTCGTCGATGAGGTCGACCCGAACCGGGAACTCCCTGAGCCCGAGCGGTCCCGCCGCGTCGAGAACGCTCGCAAGGCGTATTTCACCCGCCTCGCCTATCAGTCGGTACGGGTCCGCCGGCGAGCGGGGCCGCAGGAACAGGCACCGACCCGGGTCGATACCTCGATGATGTCCCCACATCACTGCCAACCGGGCCCGCTGGCGGTGACGTTCCGATCCAGTAGATCCGGAGCTGGCCAGTTGGACTCGTCCCGGTCACCGAGCGTTTGCACTTGCCCGACGGCCCAGGACGGCCCCGAGGTGACGTTGAGCCTGTCCGACGGAGCAGAAATCCGCTCTGACCAGGAGTGGAGGTGAGGAGACTTGAACCCCTGACTTCTACGTTGTGAACTCTCGACCCTCCGCGCCGGCAGTCGGCGTCGCAGGTGGTCGCTACCCTTTCATCATCGAATGCATCCTCTAATGAGCCCGACCATGCGCACACCCCGCACCTATCCCACTGCCATCGACCTATTCGCCGGAGCCGGGGGCCTCACTCTCGGCCTCCGCCAAGCGCGCTTCCGTGTCCTGGGCGCAGTAGAACTCGAACCACTGGCGGCTCAGACCTACAGAGCCAATTTCCCCGGCATCCACCTCTGGGAGACGGACTCTCGTCGACTGTCTGTCGCGAAGGTCCTCCGAGATCTGAACCTCCGCCCCGGAGAGCTCGACCTATTGGCGGGGTGCCCTCCGTGTCAGGGATTCTCGCAGTTGCGGTCGAAGAACGGGAAGCGCCGACCTCGAGACGAGCGCAACGATCTAGTGCTCGAGTTCGAGCGGTTGACCCGTGGCCTCAAGCCGAAGACGGTGATGCTGGAGAACGTCCCGGGCTTAGCCCGCAGCTACCGACTGCAGCGGCTGATCCGGAGCCTCCGCAAGATGGGTTACGACGTAACGACGACAGTGCTCGACGCCGCCCGCTACGGCGTTCCTCAGCGCCGTAAGCGCGTGATCCTGCTCGCGGGCCGTTTCGGTCCGGTTCCGTTCGCGCCGGAGGACGACACCATACAGACCGTCCGAGACGCCATCGGCGAGCTCCCGGCCGCCGGGCACAGCGGCGACCCGCTTCACGACGTCCCCGAAAGACGGCACCGCCGTGTGCAAGAACTCATCGCCGCCGTGCCTCGCGACGGCGGCAGCCGGCGCGACCTTGGTCCCAAAGCGCAACTCGCCTGTCACCGCCGCTCCGATGGGTTCAAGGATGTCTACGGTCGCATGGGTTGGGATGCCGTGGCGCCCACGATCACCAGCGGCTGCGTCAACCCGTCTAAGGGACGGTTCCTCCACCCCGAGGACGACCGGACCATCACCCTGCGAGAGGCGGCTCTCCTACAAACGTTCCCACCCGACTTCGAGTTCTCCCTCCGTCGAGGCAAGTTCGCGGCGGCATCGTTGATCGGCAACGCCCTACCGCCCGAGTTCGTGCGACGCCACGCCGCCGCGGTCCGCACATACCTCCGCGCGGTGCCAGAAGGGCGACGCTCGCGATGACGGCTATCGACGACCTCTTGCGCACGGAGCTGACCGACGCTCAATACGCGGCGGCCACGGATCCAGCGGCAGAGGTGCTCACTCTGGCGTGTGCCGGGTCGGGGAAATCCCGCGCCCTGGCATTTCGCATCGCCCGTCTCCTGTCGGAGGGAGAACCGCCCGAGGGGATCGTGGCGTTCACGTTCACCGAGAAGGCGGCCGAGTCCATCAAGTTGCGCGTGGCGCGGGCCTTAAGCGCTGTCGGTCTCGACCCAATGACCATCGGCGCCATGTACATCGGAACCATCCACGCCTACTGCAAGGACCGGCTGGCGGCCATGGACGCCTCCTTCCGGCAATTCGAGGTGCTCGACGAGAACCGCCTCCAGCTCTACCTGCTCTCCCGCTACCCGCAGCTCCGGCTGGCACCGGTGCGGCGCGCCCGCAGCGCCGGCATGTTCCGCACGATCCGGGAAGTGGCGGACGCGTGGCAGATCGCTAACGACGAGCTGATCGACCCGAGGGCCGTGGCCGCCGCCGACCCCGAGATGGGCGACGCGCTCGCCGCCTTGGACAAGGGGCTGCAGCGGGATCAATACCTCGACTTCTCGCTGATGATCCGGCTGGTGGTAGACGCCCTGGTCCGGGGCGATGAGGCCGCCGAGGCGGCGTTCGTTTCGCTACGGCACCTCATGGTCGACGAGTACCAGGACGTGAACACGAGCCAGGAACGTCTGATCCGCGAGCTCCACGAACGGTCCGAAACTCTGTTCGTGGTGGGCGACGACGACCAGGCGCTCTACGGATGGCGAGGGGCCGATGTCACGAACATCCTCGAGTTCAACGGGCGATACCCCGACTGCTCCGAGCACACGCTTTCGAAGAACTTTCGTAGCACGGAGGCGATCGTGCAGTCGGCCGATGATTTCGTCGCGGCTGAGCTAGGCGCGACCCGCATCGAGAAGGATCCCACGGCGGCGAACAACGACGGTCCCCGTGATCTGCGCGTGCTGTGGTTCCCGGATCGACCGACCGAGGCGGAGTGGGTGGCCGAACGCATCGCCGCCCTCCTGGGAACCGCGTACACCGAGCAGGACGGCACGGTGCGGGGGCTCACCCCGGCTGACTTCGCGATCTTGATGCGTTCGACCCGAACGCGCGAGGTGAATGACGGCCCTCCCCGCCACGCAGCCTTCACCGATGCACTCGACGCACTCGACATCCCGTACTCGCTGGAGGCCGCCGGGAGCATCTTCGACCGCCCCCACGTGGCGCTCCTGCGCGACACCTTCGAACTGCTGCGCGACCGCAGTCCCGGCCGCCGTCAGGCCAAGCAGCATTTCGAGACGCATGTGCAGCAGCTATTCCCGGACAGCGACTTCGACGCATTCACCCGTGTGCTCACGGACTGGGGACGCCTCATCCACGATCCCGGCGCCCAGAGCGGGGGGCCGCGCCGGCGCGTCTACCCCCAAGGCTTGCTCCACGACCTACTCGAAGCGTTTGGGCTCCCCTCGCAGACGCTCGACGAAGGGACGATGCATGACATCGGGGTGTTCAGCCGCATCCTCCAAGACGTGGAGACCGTCTACCTCAGCGTCGACAGCGCCCGCCGCTTCCGCGAGGTCTTGAACTTTCTCCAGAACGCGGCCGAACACGGGTACGACGCTGCCCCGAGTGAGCTGTTGCTACGCCCCGACGCCGTCACTGTTACGACGGTGCACAAAATGAAGGGACTCGAGTTCCCGGCCGTGTTCGTGGTCGATGTCGAGAATCAACGCTTCCCGAAGAAGCGGCGCGGATACACGAAGTGGCTCCCGGAGGAGCTGATCGAGGACGCCGTCGCCCGCGGCTCATACCAATCCACCCGTGACGAGGAGGCGCGCCTCTTCTACACAGCACTGACTAGAGCGGAGCGCTACCTCCACGTAACCGGGTGCGAGCACCTCCCCGGAGGGAAGCGCGACCGGCGACCTTCGCCCTTCGCCCAACAACTCGCCCATGCGGAGTTGAGTGACGATCCGGCCGGCCTCCCGTCAGGATTGACGCGACATGATCCCCAACGCCGCATCGACGAGACGATCATGCCCACGACCTACTCCGACATCCGCTACTACCTGCGATGCCCGCATGATTACCGGCTTCGGAAGGTGTTCGGCTTCAGCCCGCCGATCACCGAGATGTTCGGCTTCGGCATCACCGTGCACGCAGCCGTGGGCCGCCTCCACGAACGGTACGGGGACACCGCCCCGAGCGTGGAGGAGGCCGAAGAGGTAGTTCGCGACACCTTCCACCTCAAACACGTCCCCCCCAGTAGCGACCCCGAGAACCGCCCCGGCGCCTACGAACGCGCCCGGGGCAGCGCCGCCTCGATCGTCTCCGAGTACGCGCGCGACTACTCGGACGACTTCTCCCACGAGCGGCAAGTCGAAGTGCGTTTCGAGATCCCCGTCGCCCTCGGTGTCATCACGGGGACCATCGACCTGCTTCTCCGGTACGACGACGAGGGCAATGTGCTAGAAGCTCGCGTGATCGACTTCAAGACCATGGAAGGCGGACCCGACGCCGATGACAACGAACGTCTCGACTGGACCGAACTCGCGCTCCAGGTTCAGCTTTACGCCAGAGCAGCGCGAGAGGTCCTCACTGAGAACGCCCGCACCGGGGCCGTACATTTCTTGAAAGATGGGCAGCGAGTCGAGGTACCCGTCGACGACTCCGCCCTTGAGGCAGCCGTTGGCAACGTCGAGTGGGCCGTCGAGCGCATCATCACGGGCGACTTCCCGCGCCGGCCGCACCCCGACAAGTGTGGAGAATGCGACTTCGCAGGTCTATGTCCGCGCACCCCCGAGGCATTCTCGGGTTCGGAGGAGCCACCCCCGATCCACGTCCCAGGAGAGGGCTCGCTACGCATGGCAAGGGCGTTCAGCGAGTTCTCCGGATAGAGCGTCGCGGCCAGTGACCCATGGGCGAACCCACCTCCGGCATCTCCTTCCACCACCTTCAAGCCAGGGGGGTGTTCTCCGAGGCACCGAGCCTCCGTCGCTTCGTCGATACGTGCATGCGCGCTGACAGCGTTTCACCGGGCGCGCGGTTACCCCCGCGATTGTCCACTAGGCGCGCGCTTCATACGACTCACCGGACCCGCTAGGCAAGAAGGCTAGGGGAGATCCTCGTGGCGCCCAGGTTCGAACCACCCGACGAGACCAAGAGCGTGGCCATGTCCCGGCAGCGCACGCGGGACACGGCGATCGAGCTCGCGGTGCGACGCGAGCTCCACCGACGTGGCCTCCGATACCGCCTGCAACGCAGGATCGTGCCTGGCGCGCCCCGACGAGCCGTCGATATCGTTTTCCCTGGCCCAATGGTGGCGGTGGACTGTCGCGCCTGCTGGTGGCACGGGTGTCCCGACCACGTCAGCCTGCCGACGCGAAACCGCGCCTGGTGGGCAGAGAAGCTTCGGACCAACCGCGCCCGGGACCGAGACACAGAAAAGCGGCTCGCTGCTGCAGGATGGGCAATGGCGGTCGTGTGGGAACACGATGACGTCGCCACGGCGGCGGCGAGTATCGAGCGGCTGGTCAGGGACCGTACCCGGCGGCGTCCTTGAAGAGTCGTCCATCCCGCGTCCATCCCGCGTGCGTTGCAAACCGCGGGGGTCCGCCGTCAGCCGCGCACCTCTTCCCACCTGCTGTTTACATCCGCGCCCGTCCACCGTCGTCCTGCGTGGAAGCGTTCGGGACGCTGAGGTCGCGGATCCAGATCGCGCCGTCCGACTCAGGTTTTTGGGACTCCGGGCCGGTGCGTGGCTCCTGACCGAGCATCAGACACCAATCGTCCGCCGAACTCGGTCTGATACACCAGCAGCGAGAGGCCTACTGGCAGCGGCCCCCGAAACAACCGCATGAGTGTTCGCAGAGTGCTATCGGACTCCCAAGAGCGGTCGCACGGAGAGTTCGTACTGTCGGACGGCCCCGAGACGGCCCGGCGCAACACTCAAGCCGACCTGGGGAAGTCCAAAACCCGCTCTGACCTGCGGTGGAGGTGAGGGGACTTGAACCCCTGACTTCTACGTTGCGAACGTAGCGCTCTACCGAACTGAGCTACACCCCCGAGTGGAGGCTCAGGCTACTACGAGGCACCCCGGGCCGGTGAGCCGATCACCAGCCCGTTCAGCATCGCCTCCGTCGAGTCCGCGACCGCCGCCACGGCCTCCTCGAACACCTCCCGGTTCGCCCGCGACGGCTGGCGGTAGCCGCTCACCTTCCGCACGAACTGGAGCGCCGCCGCCTCCACCTCCTCGCGGGTCGCCGGCGGCTCCTGGCCCCGCAACGTCCTGATGCTCCGACACATCCCGAACCTCCCGTCGACCACGACGAAGTTTCCCTCTCGCCAGCCCGATGGCCGTCAGAGAGAAGCAAAGAACGATGTTAGAGGCGGGCGTGGAGGGCGTCGGCGAACTCCCGGAGGCGGTCCACGCCCTCGGTGGGCTCCCGCCACTCCTCGGGGATCCCCTCCTCGCCGTGGAGCGCCCCGGCCACCGCGCCGGCCATCGCGCCGATCGTGTCGGCGTCGCCGCCCAGGCCGACCGCGAAGCCCACCGCGTCGGCGAACGAGTCACCGCCCAGGAGCGCCGAGGCGATCGCTGCCGGGACCGCCTCGAGCGCCTCGATCCCGTTGCCGATGCGCGCCACCACCTCCTCCCCCGACGCGCCCGGCAGCAGCGCCGCCACCCGCTCGAGGCGCTCGCGGGTGTCCAGCGCTTGCGCCCGCGCGGCCACGTCCTCGAGGAACGCCTCGGCACCGGGTGGCGCGTCGAGGCCGACCGCCAGCGCCACCGCGGCCGCCAGCACACCCGCCCCATCGACGCCGAGCGGGTGCGCGTGGGTCACCCGGGCCTGGAGGCGCGCCACCCGGACCGCCTCGTCGACGTCCGGGTACCCGAACAGCCCCGCCGGCGCGGCGCGCATCGCCGCCCCGTTGCCGAACGAGCCCTCGCCGCCGAAGAGGCCGCGGGCGGGCTCGTCCCACGCCGCGCCCTGCGCGAGCTGCCGGAAGATCAGGGGCGGTCCCGCCCCGTAGCCGCGCCAGGGCTCCGCCTCCCAGTGGCGGCGGAACGTGTCGGCGAGGTGCGCCCCGTCCGCTCCGTCGCACGCCAGCAGCGACTCGGCCAGCGCGACCGTCATCGCCGTGTCGTCGGTGTAGCGCCACTCGCCGCTGCCGGCGCGCTCTGTGACCTCGACGACTCCCGAGGGCGGCGCCCCCTCGAAGGGCGCCCCGAGCGCGTCGCCCACCGCGACGCCGACCAGCGCACCCCGGAAGCGCGAGCGCGTGTCCGCGACGCTCACCCGGGTGAGTCCGGGGGGAGGCGGCTCTCGATCGCGTCCTGGAGTCGGCGCTGGAGCAGCGTGGTGGTCAGGTCCCCCCGGGTGCGCTCGAGCACCGCCCGCAGCCCGTCGGTGCGCCGCCGCAGGCCGCCCGAGACAGCGTCGGGGTAGTCCATGGTCACCAGCACCGTGTAGATCTCGTCCATCGCGCCGAGCAGCTCCTCGCTCTGGTCGAGCCGGCCGCGCCGGAGGAGGTCGAGCAGCCGACGCCGCAGCTCGCTGGCCGCCTCGGCGAGCCCGTTGAGGTACGGGGCGACCTCGACGCGCACCTCGTCGGGCGTGGGCAGGGGGCGTCCCTGGACCAGCGCGCGGGTGAGCTCCGCCTCGGCGTACTCCTTGGCGGCGTCGGTGAAGTAGCCGGCGAAGCGCAGGTCCGGGTGGTCGACCACCGCCGCCTCGGCCTCGTCGAGGTGGCCGCGCGCCTCGCCGGCGAGGCGCGCGGCTTCGTCGAACTCCTCCCGGTGCACCGCTCGGATCGACGCCGCGCAGGCCTGGATGATCTTGCGGGACGCCCGCAGCGCGACCTCGCGAGCCTGGTGCTTCTCGTCGAGAACCCCGCGTGCAGCGTCACCGAGCTCGGCGACCTCGGCCGCGAGCTCGTCGCGGGGGCGCAAGCCGGTCGGCTAGCGGCTTCCGCCGGCAGCCCGGCGGAGGGCCACCAGGTCGGTGACGCCCTCGGGCACCCGCCGGGGTGGGAGCCGCGTCACGGTGGCGGACTCCTCGACTCGACGCCGCTCGCGCTCACGCTTGAAGTGCAGCAGCAGCGCCACGTAGCCGACGAAGAGCACGTCGGCGACGAGGTGGAGGACGAGCATCCCCCGGAAGCCGGGCAGCAGGCCGATGAGCAGGGTTCCGCCCATCACCCACAGCAGCGCGACGAGGACCTCGCGGCGGCGCTTCGCCGCGCTCGGGCGGCTGGGGCCGACCACGGGCGCACCCGTGCGGGCGGCAGGCGGCGGGATCCGGCCGAACTCACCCTGGACCGGCCCCGAGCCGTACCCGCCGGTGCGGCGCAGGACGTTGAGCCGGTGGTGGAACGAGCCGATCGAGTCGCCGGGGCTGGCCTCCGCCCGAGCGCGGAGCGCCGGGGGTACCAACACGGCTGCCCACACGGCACCAAGGATGAGCAACACCAAAGCGGTCAAGCTCCTGGACCTGCCTTCGGACTCGACGGCAACGTACCAACGGGCAGGAGCGAGGTGGTGGATGCACAGTGGATCATCGGGTGCCCCTCAGCCCGACAGCGCGTGTTCTATTCCCTCGACACGGCACCGCGCAAGTGGATGCGTTCACGAACGCTAAGTCTTGCAAGCGCGGGGGTCAACTCCGCGGACCACGCGGGCGCCACGCGAGCGTGCCCGGAGGGCCGGCGCGGGTGCCGATCGTCCCGAGTCGAGGGGCCCTCACGGCGCGGGGCCGGGACCGCGAGGCCCGGCAGCGCCCGGACCTACTCGTCGGTCTCCTCGTCGTTCGACGAGACGCCGCCGTCGGAGGCGGCGCGGGCGACGTTCTCCGACTCCTCGAGCGCGGCGTCGATGCTCTCCTCGAACGACCGGCGGCGGAAGGTGCCGCTGCGACCTCCCGTCTTCTCCCACAGGGCCAGCTCGCCGATCGTCATCTCGCTGTCCACCGACTTGCACATGTCGTAGACGGTCAGCGCGGCGATGGCGCACGAGGTCAGGGCCTCCATCTCGACGCCCGTGCGGTCGAAGGTCTCGACCTGCGACTCGACCTCGACGTAGCTGTCCTCGATCGTGAAGTTGACGTACACCGAGCCCACGAGGAGCGGATGGCACAGCGGGAGCAGGTCGGGGGTGCGCTTGGCGGCCTGAATCCCCGCCACCCGCGCCACCGCCAGGACATCGCCCTTGGTGATCGCGCCCGAGGCGATCATCGACGCCGTCTCCGGCTGCATGTGGATGCGGCTGCGCGCCACCGCGCGGCGGTGCGTCGCCTCCTTGGGCGTGACGTCGATCATGCGGGCCCGCCCCAGCGGGTCGAGATGCGTGAACTCGCTCGCCATGCTCCCGAGTGTAGGGGCTGGTCAGGACACACGCGGAGGCCGCCTCTGGAAACCCGGCGGAACCGCCGGAAAACTCGCGGGTGGCCCCGTCAGCCGGGTCCGGGGAACCGGTCGCGCACGAGCGCGGCCACCCGCGGGGCGAGCTCGGGGCCGAGGTCGTCGCGGGCGAGCGCCAGCTCGATCGACGCCAGGAGGAAGTCGGCCTTGCGTCCCACGTCGTAGCGCCCCTCCCGCAGCACCGCGCCGTAGACGCCCTGGTGCTCGAGGAGCAGGTCGATGGCGTCGGTGAGCTGGAGCTCGCCGCCGACGCCGGGCTCGATGCGCTCCAGGTGCTCGAAGAGCTCCGGGGTGAACACGTAGCGCCCGATCGTGGCGTACTCGGAGGGGGCGTCCTCGGGAGCGGGCTTCTCGACGATCGAGGCCACCGCCACGAGGTCGTCGGCGACCGGCTCCACCGCCGGGCACCCGTAGGCGGAGATCTCGTCGGCTCCCACCTGCATCAGGCCGATCGCCGAGGCGGACCGCTCCTCGAAGACGTCGACGAGGCGGCCGAGGAGACCCGAGGTGATCAGCTCGTCGGGGAGCAACACCGCGAAGGGGGCACCGCCGACCGCCTCGCGGGCGACACCCACGGCGTGGCC
Source organism: uncultured Burkholderiales bacterium (assembly GCA_964438505.1). Classification (GTDB taxonomy): domain Bacteria; phylum Actinomycetota; class Acidimicrobiia; order IMCC26256; family JACPCJ01; genus CAYTKN01. Next base: position 53,428 of record CAYTKN010000002.1, on the reverse strand, counting down.
GAGGCCGAGCTGGCGCTCCTGGACCACGTACTCGACCTCCGCCATCTCGCTGCGGGCCCGGACCTCGTCGAGGAGCTCGCGCTTGCCCGAGCCCTCCAGCGCCGCTTCGAGCTGCGGGTGCGGGGAGAAGTGCCGGCGGATGGCCTCCTTGCCCTCGCTCACCACGATCACGACCCGGCGCAGGCCGGCCTCGACGGCCTCGGCCACCGCGTACTCGATCATCGGGCGATCGACCACCGGCAGCATCTCCTTGGGCACCGCCTTGGTGGCGGGCAGGAACCTCGTGCCGAAGCCCGCCGCCGGGATGACCGCGGTCTCCACGCGCGTCATGCCGGCATCCCCGCCGCGACCTCCACGACGTGCGCAACGACAGCCGATCCCGGCGGTGCGCCCACGGCTGCTCTCACCGTCCCGCTCACGGCAGCTCTCACGGTTCCGCTCACGGTTGCTCTCCGGCCGCGGGTGGTTCGCCGTCGCGGCCGTCGGGGACGGTGGTCGGAGCGGTCGTCGCGTCGCCGTCGTCTCCGCCCGCCGCGAGCCCCACCCGGTTGCGGCCCGCCCGCTTCGCACGGTAGAGGGCCTCGTCGGCGGCGACCACCAGGCGGCGACCGGAAGACCCGTCCGCGGGATAGGTGGCGACACCGACCGACACGCTCACGGTGTGGTGCTGCCCATCGAACTCGAAGGGCGTCGCCTGGACGATCTCCCGGATCTTCTCGGCCACCGAGTGGCCACCCTCCGGCCCGGTCTCGGGGAGCAACAGCGCGAACTCGTCGCCCCCGTACCGGGCGACGGTGTCGATCTCGCGGGTCACCGCGGCGAGGCGTCCCGCCAGATCGACGAGCACCGAGTCACCGGCGTGGTGCCCCCACGTGTCGTTGATCTCCTTGAACTCGTCCACGTCGAGGAGGATCACGACGAACCCCCGCCGGAACCGGGCGGCCCGCTCGAACTCCTGGCGCGCCCGCAGCTCGAACTCGCGGCGGTTCCAGAGGCCGGTGAGGCCGTCGGTGATCGACAGCCGCCGCGTCTCCTCCTGGAGGTAGACGTTGTCGATCGCCGCCTCGGTGTGGCGGGCGAGCGTGAGCAGCGTCTCGGCGGTGTCGTCGGTGAAGGTCCCGCCCTCGCGGGAGCCGTAGATCGCCAGGACGCCGAAGATCGCCCCGCGGGAGAACAGCGGCACCGCGACCGCCGCGTCGCACTCGGGCTCGGGCGCGACGGGGACGGCGTCACGGGGAGCGACGACCGCCCGACCCCAGACCGCGACCGACCCGGCGACGCCCGCGCCCCAGGACAGCTCGCCCTCGGCCTCCGCGTCGATGGCGGAGCGGGCCTGGATCCGCATCCGCGCGGCGTTCACCGAGAAGAACACCCCCGAGCGCCCCCCGACGGTGGAGACCGCCTCGTGGAGCGCGACCTCCGAGAGGCGGCCGAGGTCGCGGGTGGCCGCCAGGGTGTCGCCGAGGCGCGCCACCGCCCGCCGGAACTCGACCCGCTCGCGCTCGACGTCGTCGAGCCGGGAGCGGAGCCGGTCCTCGTGACGCAACGTCACGTACACCGCCAGCCCGACCCCGACCACGGCGGCGGCCAGCAACACGACCACCACCCCGGCGACGTCCTCGTCGGAGACCACAGCCGGCACGGCCACGAGGGCCGCGAGCGTGGGGACGCCCACGGCGAGCGCGACGGCGAGGGTGAGACGACCCCGTGACCTCAAGCGGCACCCCGCTGCTCGGGTGGCTCGGGGCGGTCGCCGCCACCCCGGTCGCCGCCACCCCCGTCGCCCCCACCCCGATCGCCCCCACCCCGATCGCCGCGGCGCGGGTCGAGCCGCAGCTCCGCGCCGCCGAGCAGCCGCCGCAGGTTCGACGAGTGCCGGACGACGACGAGGGCGGCGAGAGCCCCCACGGCGCCGATCTCCCACCCCGCCTGGCCGGTCAGCCAGACGAGCACCGGGAGCGCGACCGCCACGGCGAGCGACGCGACCGAGGCGGTCCGGAACAGCCGCGAGAGGACCAGGAACACGACCAGGAGGCCGAGGGAGATCAGCGGGTACACCACGAAGGCCATGCCTCCCGCGGTAGCCACCCCGCGACCTCCCCGGAAGCGTCTCGTGGCCGGGTAGACGTGTCCGACCACGGCGGCCGTGCCGAGCAGGTAGCCGCCCGCGTGGCCCCAGACGAGGAGCCCCGCGAGCGCCGGGAGGGCGCCCTTGGCGATGTCGCCGGCGAACACCAGGGCCGCGGGGCCGGTGCCGAGCAGCCGGTAGACGTTGGAGGCACCGGGGTTGCCCGAGCCCTCGACGGTGACGTCGCGGCCGCGGGCGCGCGCGACGAGCTGGGCGGTGGGGAAGGTGCCCGCGAGGTACGCGAGGGGGATGAGGGCGAGGGCGACGGCCATGTCGGCACCCATTGTGCCAACCCGATCCCGCCGGCGCGCCCGGCGGAGCCCGAGCCGAGGAGCGGCCCGGGAGCGCTCGCGGCGCCCGGGTCGTCCGGTGACACCGTCGCGGGCGAACGGGTATCCTGACGGCCCGAACACGGCGAGCGCCGAGGGCGCGACGGGCGCCCGACGGGAACCGCGAGGTCAACGATGCCCACCTACCACTACCGATGCGGCCAGTGCGGCCGGCACGTCGAGGTCGTCCAGTCGATGAGCGACGACCCGCTCACCGAGTGCGACGAGTGCGGCGGCGAGCTGTCGAAGGTGCTCCAGCCGGTGGGCGTCGTCCTCAAGGGATCGGGGTTCTACCGCACCGACAGCCGCTCCTCGTCGAAGCGCTCGGAAGGCCACTCCTCCGAGCGTTCCGACTCCTCCGAGTCGAGCTCCTCGGGCTCGTCCGACTCGGGCTCATCCGATTCCAAGGGCGACTCGAAAGGCGACTCGAAGGGCGGCGAGGGGAGCTCCACCTCCTCGGGCTCGAAGGGAGCCTCCGGCGACACGAGGTCCGGTGGCTCCCGGGATTCCCGCGGTTCGGAGGGCTCCCGGGGCTCGGAGGGTTCCTCGGGATCCGGGTCGTCCTCGTCGGGCCCGTCCACGTCGTCGAGCACCTCGCGAGCCAAGACGGCGTGACCGTCGCCGAGAGGCGAGGGCACGCCGACCCGGCCCCACTCGCTTGCGTAGGGTGACGAGCCGAGCAGCACGAGGAGGCAGGAGGAGGAAGTGAGAGCATGAGCAGCCTCGAGGAAGTCGCCAGAGCCATCGTGGCGCCCGGCAAGGGCATCCTCGCCGCCGACGAGAGCACCGGCACGATCGAGAAGCGGCTCTCCGCGGTCGGGGTCGAGTCGACCGAGGACCGGCGGCGCTTCTACCGCGAGATGCTCTTCCGCACCGACGGCCACGAGGACGCCGTCTCCGGCGTCATCCTCTTCGACGAGACGATCCGCCAGGAGGCCGAGGACGGCACGCCGCTGGTCGAGGTGCTGCGCTCCAAGGGCATCATCCCCGGGATCAAGACCGACCGGGGCGCGAAGGACCTCGCGAACTTCCCCGGCGAGAAGGTCACCGAGGGCCTCGACGGGTTGCGGGAGCGCAACACCGAGTACGCGCGCCTCGGCGCGCAGTTCGCCAAGTGGCGGGCGGTCATCGCCATCGGCGACGGGATCCCCACCGACTTCTGCCTCCGCGCCAACGCCCACGCGCTGGCCCGCTACGCGGCGCTCTCGCAGGAGGCGGGGCTGGTGCCGATCGTGGAGCCCGAGGTGCTCATGGACGGCGACCACGAGATCGACGTGTGCCGCGAGGTCACCACGCGGATGCTCACCGAGGTGTACGCGCAGCTCGAGGCGCACCGCGTCGACCTGCGCGGCTCGCTGCTCAAACCGAACATGGTGCTGCCGGGCAAGGGCGCACGCACCGCGCCGCCCGAGGAGGTGGCCGAGCAGACGATCGCGTGCCTCTCCGAGACCGTGCCCGAGGAGGTGCCCGGGATCGTGTTCCTCTCCGGCGGGCAGAGCGACACCGAGGCGACGGCGAACCTCGACGCCCTCAACCGCCGCGGCCCGCACCCCTGGGAGCTGAGCTTCAGCTACGGGCGCGCGCTCCAGCAGCCCGCGCTCAAGGCGTGGGGCGGCGACGACTCCAAGCGCGACGAGGCCCAGGCCGCCTACCTGCACCGCTGCCGGATGAACGGGCTGGCCCGCCGCGGCGAGTGGAGCGAGGACGCCGAGCGAGCCGCCTGAGCGGTCCCGGCGCCTCGGACCGCTCCGTCTTCCTGGCCGGCACGACCGGTCGCGTCCGCGCGCGGTGGGGCGCGTAGCGGGATCGACCGCCGGCCTGAGGGGACACCATGCTCTTCCGCCGTTCGCCCCGGACGGCGCTCGCGTGGCTCGGGGCTTCCGTGGTGGCCGCCGTCACCGCCAACGTCGTCGCCTCCGACCTCGCGACGTTGCACCGGCGTGCGGCGGAGGCCGGCGAGGAGGTGACCGTCGCGGTCGCGGCGCGCGACCTGCCGCTCGGCACGACCGTCGCACGCTCCGACCTGGACACCGCACGGCGCTTCTCGCGCCACCTGCCGCCGCGGCCGGCGCGCGACCCCGACGGCCTCGTCGGCCGCGTGGTGGTCTCACCGGTGCTGGAGGGCGCGGTGCTCTCGCACCGGCACCTGGCCAGCCGCGACCGCCGGGGCCTCGACGGTGTCGTGCCGCCGGGGATGCGCGCCGTGCGGGTGGTCACCGACGACGCCGCGGCCGTCGCCCCGGGGGCCGTGGTCGACGTCCTCGTCTCGTTCGACCCCGCCCTGCTCGGAGCCGAGGTCGAGCCGACGATGGTCGCGGTGCGCGGCGCGATGGTGATCGGCACCGACGCCGAGCCCGCCCGCTCGCGGGCGGGCGACACCGACGACGTCGGCGACGTCGCGGGCGTGGCCGGCGACGCCGGCGTGACCGGCGTGGCCGGGAGCCGAGGGGTGACGCTGCTCACCGACCCCGAGGGCGCCCGGCGCCTCGCCTTCGCCACCGCGAACGGGATCGTCACCCTCACCCTGGCGCCCCCCGAGGAGCTCGCGCAGCCCCCACGGCCCCCGGACCGGCGGCCCCGGCCCTGACGGCCGCCCGCGACCTCGGCATCGACCCCCTGATCCGCGAGGCGTCGTTCCTGGGCACGACCGCGCCCGAGGTTCGGTGCCGACGACCACGGGGTGTCTAACGTCGGGCGGTCCGCGCCGCAGGAGTGTCGCAGGAGTCCGGATGCCCGACATCGTCGTCGACGTCGTCCTCGGCCTCGTCCAGGGACTGACCGAGTTCCTCCCCGTCTCGTCGAGCGGCCACCTCGTGGTCGTGCCGGCGGTCCTCGGCTGGGAGGAGCCGTCGGTGAGCTTCGACCTGCTGCTCCACGTGGGGACGCTGCTGGCGGTGCTCGTGTACTTCCGAGCCGACCTCTGGCAGATCGTGCTGTCGCTGCGCGGCCGGGGCGCCGACCCGGCGGGGTCGCGGCGCCTCCTCGGCCTGATGGTGGTCGCCACGATCCCCGCCGCCGTCCTCGGCCTCGGCTTCGAGGACGCCTTCGAGCGGCTCTTCGGCGAGCCGGTCTGGACGGCCGGGTTCTGGGTCGTCACCGCCGTGGGCCTGCTCGTCGCCGAGCGCGCGTTCCGCGGTCGTGCGGGCGGGAGCCTCGCCGCGCTCGGCGTCGCGGGGGCCCTCGTCGTCGGCTTCGCCCAGGCGGCGGCGCTCGCGCCGGGCATCTCCCGCTCGGGCGCCACCATCATGGCCGGTCTCGGCGTCGGCCTCTCGCGCACCGACGCCGCGCGCTTCGCCTTCCTGGTGTCGATCCCGGCCATCGCCGGAGGGGGGCTCACGCTGATCCCCGACATCGCGGAGGGGAGCCTCGAGCTGACGGGTCCCGTGCTGGCCGGCTTCGCCGTCGCGGCGGTGTCGGGCTACGCGGCGATCGCCGGGCTCCTCCGCATGGTGCGGACCCGCTCGCTCGCGCCCTTCGCCGTCTACCTGCTCGTGGCCGCGCCCGCCGCGGTGGTCGCCCTCGAGGTGCTCTGACGCGTCACTGGGTCACTGGGTCACCGGGTCACTGGGTCACGGGTCACTCCGGGCTCAAGCCCCCGGGGATGACGCGGGGCACGAACTCGCGGGGGCGGTCGAAGCGGTGACCGACCACCCGGGCGTCGCGAAGCTGCTCCACGAAGTCGGCCGGACCGTCGAAGTCGGGCATCTCCACGTAGGCGGCGCCGATGGCCACCGGGTCGTGGGCGTCGGACCCGGCGCCACCCGGGAGGTCGAGCTCGGCGGCGAGCGCCGCGGCCCGCTCGTTGAGGTGGTCGAGGCCCACCTTGGCGTTGAACACCTCGACGGCGTCGACCGAGCCGTCCGAGCACAGGTCGCGCAGCACGGGCTCGGCGAGGCAGTGACGGACCGGGTCGAAGGGGTGGGGGACGTAGACCACCCCTTCCTGCTCGCGGATCGCCGCCACCGCCTCGTCGACCGGGGCGCCGTGGGCGACGCGGTGCGAGAGGAACAGGCCGATGACCTCGCCGGCCGCGGTCCTGACCTCCTCCCCCACGACGACCCGGCAGCCGACGTCGCGCTCGATCGCCTCCCGGGCACCCCGCACCGCGTGGTGGTCGGTGACGCAGACCACGTCGAGGCCGGTCTCCTCGATCTGGGCACCGAGCTCGTCGAGCGTCGTGACGGCGTCGCCCGAGTACATGGTGTGGAGGTGGCAGTCGACGCGGATGCGCCCCGCGGGCGGCGGCTCGGCGAGGTGGGGGTGGCGTTCGACGGCGGTCTCGGACCGAGAGAAGCCTGACACGGGGGGCAGGGTACCGGCGACAGGCGCCACGACGTGCCCCGGAGTGGGCGGGGTGCGTATCGTGAGGCGCCGATGGCACTCCGACCCGGGCTCTCCGCCACCGTGACGCTCACCTGCGAGCAGTCCGACACGGCGGTCGCGCTTCGCTCCGGCGACGTGCCGGTGCTCGCCACGCCCCGGGTGGTGGCGCTCGCCGAGGAGGCCACGGTGGCCGCGGTCGCCGACGAGCTCGACGAGGGCGAGACCACGGTGGGAGCCACCGTGCAGCTCGACCACGTCGCCCCGACCCTCCCCGGCGGCACGGTGGAGGCGGAGGCCACGCTGGCGGGTGTGCAGGGTCGCAGGCTGGTGTTCAAGGTCACGGTCAGCGACGAGCGCGGTCTGGTGGCCGCCGGCAAGATCACCCGGGTGCGCGTCGACCGCGACCGCTTCCTCGAGAAGGCGGGCGAACCCGGCTCCTAGCAGCCGGCGCGTCAGCGTCTCGACGAGCGAGCCCGTCGGCCCGTCAGCGTCTCGACGAGCGAGCCCGTCGGCCCGTCAGCGCGTGCTGCTCGGCAGGTCCGACGGGGGTGGCGACGCGGCGTGCACGGACCGCTCCGCCCGCCACCGAGAGCAGCTCCTCCAGCCGGGCGGCCGGGAGCGGCCGGGCGAAGAGGTACCCCTGTCCCAGGCCGCAGCCCATGCGCACCAACGCGTCGGCCTGCTCCTGCGACTCGATTCCCTCCGCCACCGTCCGCAGGCGGAAGGTGCGGCCGAGCTTGATGATCGCCCGGGCGAGCGCCGACTCCTCGGGGCCGTGGCCCAGACCCTGGACGAACAGCCGGTCGACCTTGAGGATGTCGATCGGGAACTTGCGGAGGTAGCTCAGCGAGGAGTAGCCGGTGCCGAAGTCGTCGATCGCGAGGTCGACGCCGAGCTCCTTGAAGCGCCGTAGGCGCTCCACCACCTCGTCGACGTCGTCCATGAGGACGCTCTCGGTGATCTCGAGCGTGAGCCGCGACGGCTCGAGACCGGTCTCGGCGAGGACGCCCGCCACCTGCTCGACGATGTCGGCCTGGCGGACCTGGCTGACGGAGAGGTTCACGCTCACGCCGAGCTGCTCCCGATGGGGGAGGTGTCGCTGCCACCACCGCACCTGGCGGCACGACTCGAGGAGCACCCACGTCCCGATGGGGCCGATGAGCCCGACGTCCTCCGCGATGGGGACGAACTCAGCCGGGGACACCACTCCCCGCTCGGGGTGGCGCCAACGCACGAGCGCCTCCACCTCCTCGACGTGGCCGGTCTCGATGTCGACGATCGGCTGGTACTCGACGAAGAGCTGGTCGCGGTCGAGCGCCTGTCGCAGCTCCGACTCGAGGGTCACCCGCTCGGTGACGTCCACGTGCGTGGCGGGGTCGAAGTGCTCGATCCCGCCGCGCCCACGGTGCTTGGCGAGGTACATGGCGGCGTCCGCCCTGCTCAGCAGGTCGCCGGCGTCGTCGACACCCGAGCTCTCCGCGATGCCGATGCTGGCGCCGAGCGACAGCTCCCGGTCGTCGACCGTGAAGGGCACGTCGAAGATGGCCGCGACGCGCTTGGCCACGCGCTCGCCCCTGTCGGCGCTGCTGGTGTCCGAGAGGAGCACGGCGAACTCGTCGCCGCCGAGGCGCGCGACGGTGTCCGCCGAGCGCATGCAGCTCACCAGCCGGTCGGCCACCTCCGCGAGGAGGAGGTCGCCCACGGCGTGACCGAAGGTCTCGTTGACGTTCTTGAACCCGTCGAGATCCAGGTACAGCACCGTCACCGGTGCCCCCGATCGCTCGCCGGCCGCGAGGGCCAGCTCGACGCGGTCGGCGAACAGCGCCCGGTTGGGGAGCTCGGTGAGCTCGTCGTGCGACGCCTGGTGGCTGAGCTGCTCCTCCAGGCGGACCTGCTCGGTGAGGTCGCGGGTGTTGAGCACGAGGCCGCGGATCGCCGGGTCGTCGACGAGGTTCTTGACGGTGGTCTCCACCTGCCGCCAGGAGCCGTCCGCGTGGCGGACCCGGAGGCCGGTCACCGCCACCGCCCCGCGCTCGGCGAGCACCGCCTCGACCACCGCCTCGAGCTCGGCCCGGTCGTCGGGATGGACGCCCGAGAGCATCGACTTGTCCAGCAGGGCGCGTGGCCCGTGCCCGAACACCCGCACGAGCGAATCGCTCACGTACCGGAAGGTGAGGGAGCCCGGGTCGACGACGGCGACGACGTCCGAGGAGTGCTCCACGAGCGAGCGGAACCGGCGCTCGCTCGCCGCCAGCTCGGCCGTGCGCTGCGCGACCCTCGCCTCGAAGTCCCTGGTCAGGGCCTTGACCTCGAAGACCGCGAGGAGGACGGCCAGGCCTGCGACGAGCGCGCTGCCGGTGGCGGTGAGGTGGGCGCCGCCGATCTCGAGGTGCTGCCCGAGGGCGCCGAGCGCGAGGAGCGCCGCAGCCACCACGAGCGCGCTCACCGTCTGCCTTCGTCGCATGCACGTCCCTTCGACGCGACCCTGTGGCTCCATCGGCACGGAGGCCACCGGGTACAGGGACCATTTCCACAATGACCCGATCGGGCCAACCCGAGAACGCCCGATCAGGCGAGGTTGGCGGAGCGCGGGTAGGCGTCGTCGGGATCGGTGAGGACGTTGACGAGCGCCGGCCCGTCGGCCGCGAAGGCGCGGTCGAGCGCGGGCCCGATCCCCGCCGTGTCGGTGACCAGCTCGCCGTGGCCTCCGAGCGCGGTCATGACCTGGTCGTAGCGGGTGCCCGGCCGGAGGTCCGCCACCACGTCGTACCCGAAGAACTGACGCATCGGGTGCTTCTCGAGGCCCCAGATCCCGTTGTTGCCGACGATCATCACGGCCGGGATCCGGTGGCGGACGAGCGTGTCGAGCTCCGCGAGCGAGAAGCCGAGCGCGCCGTCGCCGAGGAGCACCACGATCTGGCGCTCCGGGTGGGCGAGACCCGCGGCGAGGGCGTAGCCGGGTCCCATGCCCAAACAGCCGTAGGGGCCGGGGTCGAGGAAGCATCCGGGTGTGTAGGTGTCGATCAGCTTCCCGGCGTACGACACGAAGTCGCCGCCGTCGCCGATCACGATCGCGTCGCGATCGAGGCGGCGGCGCAGCTCGCCGTAGATGCGGCCGGGGTGGACGGGGTGGGTGTCGGCGTCGAGCATCTCCTGCTCGGAGCTGCGGGCCGCGTCCTCCGCGACGCCCAACCGCTCAAGCCAGTCGTCGCGCGCGCTCGGCGCGCCCCGCTCCGCGAGGCCGTCGAAGGTGGCGGCCAGGTCGCCCGCGACGGAGGCGGCCAGGTCCGCGTGGCCGGCGATCCCCTCGGCGGTGTCGGCGAGGTGCACGACCCGGGCGTCGCCGAAGTCGCCGAACCGCAGCCTGAAGTCGAGTGGCGTGCCGGCCACGACGACCAGGTCGGCCTCGGCGAGGGCCGCGGAGCGGGAGCGGGAGAAGGCGAGCTCGTGGTCGGCGGGGATGGTCCCGCGCCCCATGCCGTTGGCGAACACCGGCACCCGCAGGGTCTCGGCGGCCCGGACGAGCGCGTCCTCGGCGAAGCCCCAGTACACGTCTCCCCCGGAGAAGAGCACCGGCCGCTCGGCCTCGGAGAGCAGCTTCGCCACGCGGGCGACGGCGTCGGGGTCGGGCTGCCGGCCTCCGAGCTGGGCGGCGGTGGGCGCCGGGGGGACCTCGACGTCGGCGCTGCCGAACCCGTCGAGGGGGATGTCGACGAAGCTCGGGCCCCGGTGCGGTGTGCACGACTCGCGCAGCGCCGCGTCGACCTCCGCCACGATCTCCGCCGCGTCGTGCGCGGTGGACGCACGGCGGGTGACGGTCTCGACGATGGGCAGGTGGTCGATCTCCTGGAGCGACCCCCTGCCCCAACGACCGGCGGGTGCCCGGCCGCCGAGCACCAGCATCGGCGATCCCGTGAAGTGCGCCGCGCTGATCGCGCTGAGCCCGTTGGTGACACCGGGCCCGGCGGTGAGCGCCGCGACGCCGGGACGCCGCGTCACCTTCGCCCACCCCTCGGCGGCGAACGCCGCGCTCTGCTCGTGGCGCACGTCGACGAGCCGGATCCCGGTGCCCACGAAGCCGTCGTAGAGGACGAACAGGTGACCGCCGGAGAGCGTGAAGACGGTGTCGACGCCGTGACGGTCGAGCACCTCCGCGGCCAGCGCTCCTCCGTGTGCCTCCATCGCCGTCCCCTCGCGCTCGCGTCCGCATCCCCGGCGACCCCGGGCGTGGAGCCGGGGCCGAACGGACCGGTGCCGGCCCGGCGGCGCAGCCTACGGGCTCGCGGCCGACCACCGGGCGACCCGGCTGACCCGGCGACCCCCATGGTGTCCCCTCGCCCTCATGGTGCCCGGTCACGAGGACGAGTCGGTCGCGCCGCCGTCGAGGCCGCCGTCGAGGCCGCCTCGAGGCGATGGTTCCACGGCCTCGTGGTGGCGTAGCCTGGCGGTCGGCGTCCGGGCACCGGGCCGGACCGAGCCAGGACCGTCCGGTGCCGGGTCTGCGGAGGCGTCGGGGGGCAACGTCTAACGTGGGGCGCATGGCCGAGGCAGGGAAGGGTACGCGCCGCGCAACGGCGTGGACGTGGCTGCGCGTCGTCGCCTCCGCGGTGATGCTCGCGTTCCTCGTCCCCCGGATCGACCTCACCTCGCTCCTGCCCGACGGGGAGCCGGCGACCACGGTCAAGTGGCTGGCGCTCGGTCTGCTGGTCACCTTCGGCGGCTTCGTGCTGTCCGCGTGGCGCTGGCAGCGGGTCCTCGTCGTGTTCGAGGAGCGGGTGGGCATGCCGAGCCTGTTCTCCCACTACCTCGCCGGCCAGTTCGTGGGGAACTTCCTGCCCTCCACGATCGGCGGCGACGTGCTCCGGATCTCCCGCCTCGCTCCGAGCGTCCGCTCCCCCGCCACCTCGTTCGCCTCGGTGGTGCTGGAGCGGCTCAGCGGTTGGGTGATCCTGCCCGTCCTCACGCTCCTCGGTCTGCTGGCGCACCCCGGCCTCTTCGAGCTCGGCATCGCTCCCCGCCTCGCGCTCGGCCTCGCGCTCGCCACCCTGGCGACGCTGGCCCTCGTCCTGGTGGCCGCGGGCAGCCGGAACCTGGGCGGCCGGTTCGAGTCGAGCGAGAGCTGGACGCGCTTCATCGGCGCGGTCCACACGGGAGTCGCGAACCTCCGGAGCCACCCACGCGGGGCAGCGGGCGTCGTGGTAGCGGCGGCCATCTACCAGGGAACCATGGTGCTGACGGTGTTCGTGGCGACCCGGGCGGTGGGCCTCGACGTGGGGCCGACCGCGGTGCTCGCCTTCGCGCCGGCGGTGCTGATCGCCCAGGTGCTGCCGTTCTCGCTCAACGGGCTCGGCCTCCGCGAGGGCGCGTTCGTGCTGTTCCTGACGCCCCTCGGGGTGAGCACCACCCAGGCGGTCACCGTGGGCCTGCTCGTCTACGGCATGACGCTGGCGGTGAGCCTGCTCGGGGCCCCGGCCTTCGCCATCGGTTCCCGCGCCCAGCAGGCGAAGGTCGTCTGAGTCGATGGCCCAGGTCGCCACCCGGCGCGTCGACGACGAGGCAACCGGAGCGGAACCGCCGCAGCGGACGCGCTTCCACGCCAAGATCCTCGGCGACGGCCGCCGGCTCTACTGGTGGCTCGAGGTCGTGCTCATCCTCGCCTTCTACCTCGTCTACTCGGCCATCCGGAACGCCAACGAGGGCGGTGAGCTCGTCGCCTTCCGCCACGCGCGGACGCTGATCGGGTGGGAGCGCGGGCTCGGCCTCTACTTCGAGCAGGCGTGGCAGGCCTGGGCGCTCGACTTCCGGCCCCTCGTGGTGGCCATGAACTACGTGTACGGGTCGCTCCACTTCGTCGTCACGGGCGGCGCGATCGTGTACCTCTTCCGCCGCCACCCCGACGACTACCCGCTGTGGCGCAACACCCTCGCCGTCACGACCGCTCTGGCGCTGGTCGGCTTCGTCGTCTGGCCGCTGATGCCGCCGCGGCTGCTCCCCGAGGCCTACGGGTTCGTCGACACGCTGGCCCGGTACCCGACGTTCTGGTCGTTCGACTCGGGGGCGATGCAGGAGGTCTCGAACCAGTTCGCCGCCATGCCGAGCCTCCACTTCGCGTGGGCCACGTTCTGCGCCGCGGCGCTCGTGCCGCGGGTCCGCAACAGGGTGTGGAGGTGGCTCCTCGCCCTCTACCCACCCTTGACCTTCGCTGCCATCGTGTTGACCGGGAACCACTTCTGGCTCGACGCCGCGGGCGGCATCGTCGTCTTCGGCATCGGCTACCTCGTGGCCTCCCGCCTCACCCGTGCGGGGAAGGGAGCTCCGGCACGGACACCGACCACCACACCCTCGTCGCACCGCGCGACCACCACGCCCTAGTCGCGCCGCGCGAGCGGCCGACCGGGTAGCCGCCGTGGCGGGCGAGGAGCGCCGGCCCCGTCAGGACCGACGCAGCACGGCCCAGACGCTCCGGGCCCGGGCGAGCACCTCCCCGGCGCTCGAGAGCAGCGCGGCGGCCGCGTCGAGCCTGCGGCCACGGCCGCCGAGCGGCCAGGCGATCACCACGTGCTCGACGCCGGTGGCGACCGGAGCGAGGACCTCCCCGACGATCTGGGCCGTGACGATCCCGCCACCGGGAACGTCCTCGAGGTCGTGGGCCGCGAGCAGGGCGTGGAGGGCGGGGCAGTCGAGGGCTGCCCAGACGAGCTCCTCGGGAAGCCGCTCCCCGCCGCCGGCGACGCTCGGCGGCGGGGACCAGGCGGCGGCGAGCAGGTCCCCGCGGACGGGCCCGGCGAAGAGGCGCAGGCCGTCGCCCTCCGCCCGCTCCGGTCCGCAGGTGAAGCACCGCGGGACCCGTGCGGTGCGGCCCTCCGTGTGCGCGGCGCCTCCGCGTCGGGCCTCGGCCGGCGACACGGGTTCGGGCACGTCCAAGTGTGGGCGCCCCGGCACGGCCTCGACGAGCAGCTCCTCGCCGCGCAGCAGGCCCACCCCGCCGCCCGGACTGCGCACCACCTCGAGGGGTTCTCCGAGGGGCGCGGGTCGGCGGAACGTGACGTCGGCCGGACCGCCGAGCAGCCGGGCGAGGCGCCCGGCCAGGTAGCCGCCGTGGGCGAGGCCCGCGAAGCCGCAGAAGCGCTCGTCGACGACGAGGCGCTCGCGCTCGCCGGCGCTCAACCCTCGAGGCTGATGGCCTGGGTCGGACAGCTCCGGACCGCCTCGTCCATCTTTCCCTGCATCTCCTCGGGTGGGTTCTCGTCGAGGAGGTAGAGGAAGCCGTCGTCGCGCACCTCGAAGACCTCGGGGGCGATTCCCATGCACACGGCGTTGCTCTGGCACTTGTCGTAGTCGACGACGACCTTCATGCTTCCTCCCGGGTTCGGTTCGCTGGTCCCGCGCGACCTCGGAGTCCGGCCGCGGCGCGTGCCACGGTACCGTCCCGCGGGTGGACCTGGACCGCATCGGACGGTTGCTCGTGGGGGTCGGACTGGTCGTGGCGCTCGCCGGTGGTGTCCTGGTGGCCCTCGGTGCGCTCGGGATCGGCCGTCTCCCGGGCGACATCTCGATCCGTCGGGGCAACACGCGGATCTTCGTGCCGCTGGCGTCGAGCATCGTGATCTCCATCGTGCTCACGCTGCTGCTCAACCTGTTCCTCCGGCGCTGACCCCCTGCGAGCTCCCTGGCGAGCTCCCGGGCGGCTCCCTGCGAGCGGACGCGCCACCCCTGCGGCGCTCCCGTTCCGAGGTGTGACCGACGTCTCTTGTAAACTCTGCAAGCGTTCGCTAACTTTTGTTAGCAACAGACAGCGACACCCCTGCAACCGACATCCAGGAGCGACATTGCCCAACGTCAACGAGATCCCCACACAGGTGCGCGAAGCCGTCAAGAAGGGCCAGGGCGCCGTGAGCACCACCGCCAAGTCCTGGTCGGAGACGGTGGGGAGCCGCGTGCCCGAGATCAACCTCCCGCTCGTCGGCCGGTACGTGCCCCAGGCGAAGTCGGCCGTGCGGACCGGCTTCGGCATCGCCGAGCAGGCGGTCACGCGCCAGCGCGACTTCGTGATCGGCCTGCTCGACACCGTCGAGGACCGCTTCGGCACCGAGACGAAGCAGGCGAAGACCGCCACCTCGTCCTCGTCGTCGTCCTCGTCGTCCGCTTCGCCTTCGTCCTCGAAGTCCTCGAAGTCCTCGACGTCCTCGAAGTCGGGCTCGTCGTCGGGCTCGTCGTCGACTCCGTCCTCGTCGTCGAAGAGCAAGAAGAGCGAATCGGACGCCTGAGCCCGAGCCAGGACCCGGCGGTCCGCCGGCCCGGAGCACCCCGGGCCGGCGCGGGTACCGGCACGGCGCGCACCCCGTCGGACCACGGTCACACCACCAGCAGCAGCACCGTAACACCACCAGCGAGGGCGGCCCTCCCCCGGGGCCGCCCTCGCTCCCTTCGAGCGAGGGCTCCCGGGACCGGGCCCGCTCAGTCCGCCTCGCGCTCGGCCCGTCGCCGGCGACGACGCCGACGCACGAACGCGTAGGTGCGGTCGAGCACCGCCCCGGCCACCAGCGCCCCCAGGATCACCCAGACGAGCCGCACGTCGGCCTCACCGAAGAGGTAGCGCAGCTCGACCGGCTGGCGGTTGGCGACACCGAGGAGCACCACGGCGACGGCGACGACGAGGAACACCCACATGCGCAGCGAGAGACCCCGGCGCTCCTCGTCGGCCGGCGTGGCGGCCCGGGCGTCGGGCGCCGACGAGGGAGGAGGAGGTGAGGTTCGTTCCTGCTCGTCTGCCATGCCTCCACGCTACAGCGGCGGAATCGGGCTCGGCACCCTCCACCGACCAGCGACCGGGTGCGCGCCCGTGGCCCTCCCTCGGGTTCCGGTCGTGCTCCCGGTGGCCCGCTGCGCCCCTCGACCCCTCGGTGCGCACTCAGCGCCGGACCAGGCGCACGAGGGCGTCGCGCACGGCACGGTCGGCGAGCGAGAGATACGCGTTCTTCGCCTGGATCAAGGCGAGGCGACGGGGCCGGATGCCCGCGATCTGCACGCCGCGGATGGCGGGCACGTCACGGGGCGCCGCGGTCTGCGGGAGGATCGACACTCCGAGCCCCGCGGCGACGAGGTCGTTGATGAGGCGCACCCCCTCGACCTCGATCCGCACGTCGAAGCTCACGTCGTGGTCGCCGGCGACCTCCTCGAGCTCCTGGCGGAGGGGGTTGCCCAGCGGCGGGAGGATGAACGGGCGCTCCGCCAGCTCGCCGAGGGAGACGGGCTCCTCCCGGAAGCGGGTCTCCTTGCGCACGATGCCGACGAGGCGCTCCTCGACGAGGTGCTCGACGTCGAGGCCCGGGAGGCTGACCGGCTCGGTGACCACCGCCATGGCGAGCGTCGCCGAGGCGACCTCCTCCATCAGCCGCTCGGACGCGCCCTCGGTGACCCGCAAGCGGACGCCGGGAGCCCGCTCCTCGAGCTCCGAGAGCAGCGCCGGGATGAGCCAGCGACTCGCCGTGCCGACGACGCCGACGCTGGACTCCCCGCCCTCGAGGCCCCGCAACATGTTGACGTCGGCCATGAGCGCGTCGATCTCCGCTCGGATCCGGCGGGCGTGCTCGAGGACGACCTCGCCGAACTCGGTCGGGCGCGCCCCGCGCCGGCTGCGGATGAGCAGGGGGGCGTCGAGCTCGCGCTCGAGCTGGCGGACCTGTTCGGAGACGTTGGACTGCACCGTGTGGAGGCGCTCGGCGGCCGCCGTGAACGACCCCGCCTCCACCACGGCGATCAGGACGTCGAGGTGCCGGAGCTCCAGGATCGACCTCCCTTCCCCGCGGCGCTCGCGGAGCCCTGGCCGGTTCCGTCGCCGACGCGCACACGGCGGCAGACGGGTCCTCGGCCCCTGGTGTGCTTGCCCGAGGCAGCATATCGGGAACTCCGATGGATTCTATCGGAATTACCTGTTGGACAGATTGATGAGCGCATGGTTGCATGTCCGAGGAACGGACCGGGCACCCCCACGACCGACCCGGACCGACCACCACGACGCACCGTACGAGACACCGCGAGAGATCCGACGGAGGTGGCCGCGTTGCAGGCCGTCAGCCACGAGCTCGACATCGACACGACCGCCTGGATGGTCGACGCCGCCTGCAAGGGGCAGACGGCGCTCTTCTTCCCTCCGCCCGGCGAGCGCCCCGAGGCCCGCGAGGTCCGCGAGGCCAAGGCCCGTGCGCTCTGCTCCGGCTGCGCCGTCCTCAGCGACTGCCGGGAGTTCGCCCGCCAGAACCGTGAGTACGGGTTCTGGGGCGGCGAGTCCGAGGAGGAGCGAGCGGCCGCCGGGTTCCGGGTCGACATGCCCGTCGGCCGGGTGGCCCGCTACCCGCGGGGGAACGGCAAGCCGGTCAGGCCCCGCGGCGAGAAGATCGCCTAGGAACCCGGGGATCGCCTCCCCGCCGTGACGCGCCCTGCAGCGTCACGCCACCCGGGGACCACCCGAACCTGGCTCGTCCTCGCTTCGCTCGCCTTCCTCCTCCTCGCCTTCCCCCTCTTCGTTCGCCCCGCGCTCGCCGAGGACACCACCGTCGTCCTCGAGGACGTCGCGTTCCGGCCGGCGTCGATCGAGATCGAGAGCGGCGACACCGTCACGTGGACCCACCGCGACGGTGACACCCCCCACACGGTCACCTCCTCGTCCACCCCACCGGGCGCGTCGTCGTGGGACTCCCACCCGACGTGCACCCCGCCGGGCACCCCGATCACCTGCATGACCGAGGGCGATCCCGACTTCGTCCGCACCTTCGAGGTCGCCGGCACCTACGAGTACTTCTGCAAGGTGCACCCCGAGCAGATGCGCGGGACGATCGTCGTCACCGAGACGGACACGTCGAGCACCACCAGCTCCTCCACCACCACCTCCACGACCTCCACCACGACACCGACGTCGACGACCTCCACCAAGACCGACGGCTCGGCGACCACCACGACGGCCGCTCCGGAACCGGAGGGGACCACCGCCGTCGAGACGACGTCGCCCGACGACGTCGCCACCGGCGAGGAGGCGACCGGAGCAGGAGACGGAGACGGGTCCGCCGGTGTCGCGCTCCTCGCGACCCTGCTCGTCCTCACCGTGGCCGGTGGCAGCGCGCTCCTCTGGCGCCTGCGACCCCGACCCGCCGTCGAGGCGATCCTCGTCGAGCTCCCCGACGAGGACAGCCCCGACGAGGAGAGCCCCGACGAGGAGAGCCCCGACGAGGAGAGCCCCGACGACGGCTGAGCAGGGGTCCACGAGCCGGGGCCACCCCGGAGCCGGTGTGGAGACCGCACGCGGCCACTACGCTGCGGCAGCCGATGAGCGACGACGCGCCACCCCGACCCGCCGAGACCGCAGACGGCACCGCGAACGGCACCACGGGCGACGCCGCAGGCGAGCACGCCGGCCCGCCCGGTCTCGACCTGGAGGCGCTGCGCGACTACCTCGCCGAGCACGTGGAGGACGCCGAGGCGGACCGCCCGCTCACCGCGAGCGTCATCTCCGGCGGCAGGTCCAACCTCACCTACGTCATCGGTGACGGGGTGCACGAGTGGGTCCTGCGCAGGCCGCCGCTGGGCCACGTGCTCGCCACCGCCCACGACATGAGACGGGAGCACACCGTGATGTCGGCGCTCGCCGGCACCGACGTGCCCGTCCCCCGCACCCTCGCCTTCTGCGACGACGAGACCGTCATCGGCGCCGACTTCTACGTCATGGAGAAGGTCGAGGGCGTCGTGCCCCGCACCGCGGAGCAGATCGAGGCCATCGGCGAGGCCGACGCCCGACGGTGCTCGCAGGAGCTCGTCGAGGTGCTCGCCCGCATCCACGGCGTCGACCACGAGGCCGTCGGCCTCGGCGACTTCGGCCGCCCCGACGGCTACCTGGAGCGCCAGGTCGAGCGCTGGGCCAAGCAGTGGGAGGGCAACAAGACGCGCGAGCTCGACGAGATCGACGAGCTGACCCGGCGACTGCGCGCCTCGGTCCCCGACACCAGCGATGCCGCGGTCGTCCACGGCGACTACCGGCTCGACAACACGATGCTCGCCCCCGACGACCTCGGCCGCATCGTCGCCGTGTTCGACTGGGAGATGTCGACCCTCGGCGACCCGCTCGCCGACGTCGGCCTGATGCTCGTCTACTGGGACGGGCCCGGAGCCCAGATGCTGCCGCAGTCGCGTGCGCTGGCCGCCCACCCCGGGTTCCCCGACGGCGAGGAGCTGGCCGAGTCCTACGCGGAGGCGAGCGGACGCTCCATCGAGGAGCTCGACTTCTACGTCGTCCTCGCGTACTACAAGCTGGCCGTCATCCTCGAGGGCATCCACGCCCGACACCTGAAGGGCAAGACCGTCGGGGAAGGGTTCGACGGCATCGGCGAGGGAGTCCCGTACCTCGCCGCCGCGGCCCTCGACGTGGCCGGGCGCTCGTCGATCCCCGGCCTGCGCGGCTGATCCCGGGCACAGCGACCGATCCCCCGGGCCCAGCCCTCGCCGGACCGCAGCCCGCCGGACCTGTGCCCGGCGAGGGCGTCAGTTGAGGCGCGAGCGCAGCACGCGGGCCTGGCGGCGCGCCTTCGAGGCGGCGTCACCGTCCAGGTCGCCGGCCGCCAGCTCGAGGGCGTCCGCCGCGCGATCGAGACGACCGGCGGCGCCGAGCAGGGCCGCCAACCGGTGACGTTCGGGAGCCGGCGGGTCCGGGAACGTGAGCTGGAGCTCGAGGACCCACGAGAGCCGGCGCAGCTCGCCCCTCGCAGCGAAGACCTGCCGCAGGTTGTTGAGCATCCGCCAGAGCAGCGACCGGTTGTCCACCACCTCGAGGTACTCGGATCGGAAGTCCGCGTCGGCGCCCACGACGCGGTGGAAGAGATCCTCGCACTCCGGCGGACCGAGGAACCCTCCGCCACCGAAGGGGTCGACGTAGAGCTCCGGACCGTCCAGGGAGCGCACGAGGAAGTGCCCCGGCATGCCGACCCCGCCGAGGTGCACGCCGACGCGCCGACCGACCTCGATCGCCACCACGCTCAACGTGATCGGGATGCCCGTGCGACGCTCGAGGACCACGTCCAGGTACGAGTTGGCCGGGTCGTGGTAGTCGTCGACGTTGCCGCAGAACCCGAGCTCCTCGAACAGGTACTGGCGGAGGCCCTCGAGGGTCGCCGACGAGCAGCCCCGCGCCAGCGCGTCGAGGCGGGAGCGCTCTCCCTCCACGTCGAGGCCGGGACGGGCGTGCGCCGCGATGAGCAGGGCGCCCTCGTCGAGTGGAGGATCCGCGCCCTGCACGATCTCGGCGAAGCGGGCCGTGGCCTCCACGGCCCGCGACGCTAGCGCCGCGGAGCGCACCGAGACGACGTTCCCGCCGCGCCGCGGGCGCGACGCTGCCCACCCGGGCTCACCCGGGCTGACCCGGGATCACCGGGGTCGAGCCGTGGATACCATCGCGACCACGGCCCCGACCAGGAGCGACATGGACCTCTCGACGACCGCGGACCCCCGACGCCGGCTCGCGCGCGGCGGTTCCGCCGCGGGAACCGCCGCGACGAGCGCCTCGAACCGACGGGGCGACCGGTGAGCGCCCTCGTCTGGGAGGAGCGCCGCGACCTCGCCCGACCGGTCATGGTCGCCGCCTTCGAGGGCTGGAACGACGCGGCGGAGGCCGCCAGCGGCGCGGTCCGCTGGCTCGAGCACCGGTGGGACGCGAGCCGGATCGCGCGGGTCGACCCCGACGAGTACTTCGATTTCCAGTCGGTGCGGCCCCAGGTCGAGCTCGTCGACGGCGTGATCCGCGAGCTCCAGTGGCCCGACAACGAGTGCTACGCGGCCCACGCCTCGGGCGCCGAGCGCGACGTGGTCCTCCTCGAGGGCACCGAGCCGAACTTCCGCTGGCGCCGGTTCTGCGACGAGCTCCTGACCGTCTTCGAGGACACCGGCTGCGAGATGATGGTGACGCTCGGAGCGCTGCTCGCCGACGTGCCCCACACCCGCCCGGTCCGCGTCACCGGGACGGCCGGCGACGACCGGCTCGCCGCCGAGCTGGGCCTGGAGCGCTCGCGCTACGAGGGACCGACCGGCATCGTCGGCGTGCTCCACGACACCTGCCGCCGTCGCGGCATCCCGTCGGTCTCCCTGTGGGCACCGGTGCCCCACTACGTGGCGAACCCTCCGAACCCGCTGGCGACCCTCGCGCTGCTCGACTCGGTCGGGCAGGTGCTCGGCGCGCCGCCGGAGACCTCCGAGCTCGCCACCGCGACCGAGGTGTGGCGCAAGCGCGTCGACGAGGCGGTCGCCGAGGACGACGAGACCGAGACCTACGTCCGCCAGCTCGAGGAGCGCTACGACGAGGAGGTCCAGGAGGTGGACCTCCCGACCGGCGACGACCTCGCGCGACAGATCCAGCGATACCTCGCGGACGAGTCCGGCGACCCGGGCGACCCGGGCGACGACCTCGGCGACGACTGACAGCGCCGGGGTGCCGGGGCGCTCCGACGCGGGTTCCCCGAGGAGCCGCTCGGCCGCTCACCCGGCGGCGGTGGGGCCGCCCAGCGGGTAGCGTGAGCCGCCGTCGAACCCCCACCGACAGGAGGCCACATGGCGCACGTCGCGATCCTCGGAGGCGGCTTCGGCGGGCTCGCCGCCGCGCACGAGCTCCGCAGCCGGCTCGACGACGACCACCAGATCACCCTCGTCGACCGCTCGGCGAGCTTCTTCATGGGGTTCGCCAAGCTGTGGGACCTCGGCGGCATCCGCGGGATCGAGGAGGGCACCGGCTCGCTCGCCAAGCTGGACGAGCACGGCGTGCGGTTCCTCCAGGCGGAGGTCACCGCTCTCGACCCCGCGGCGCGTCGCATCGAGACGACCGTCGAGACCCTCGAGGTCGACGCGCTCCTCGTGGCCCTCGGCGCCGGCTTCGCGGCGCCGCACCTCGACATGCTCGGCGGCGAGGGAGCCCACAACCTCTACGACGCCGCGGCGCTCCCCTCGATGAAGCGGGACCTCGACGCGCTCGACGGCGGGCGCGTCGTGGTCTCGATCCTCGGGGGCCCGTTCCTCTGTCCGCCCGCGCCCTACGAGGCCACCCTGCTGATGGACGAGAAGCTGCGGCGCCGCGGCGTGCGTGACGGCGTCGAGATCACCGTCACGACGCCGCAACCGATCACGCTGCCCGTCGCCGGCAAGGGCGCCAGCGAGTACGTGGCGCGCCACCTCCTCGACCGCGACGTCGACCTGCGCGCCGAGACGAAGGTCACCGATGTCGACGGGCAGGCGCGGACCATCTCGTTCGCGGACGGGACCGAGCTCGACTACACGCTGCTCTTCGGGGTGCCCGCCGCCTCGCCGCCGCCGGTCCTGGAGGGCACCGGTCTCCTCGGCGACTCCGGGTGGATCGAGCCCGACCGCCACACGCTCCGCACGGGGTTCGAGCGCGTCTACGCGGTCGGCGACTGCACCCACGTCCCGACGGCCAAGGGCCAGCTCCCCAAGGCGGGCGTCTTCGCGGCCGGCGAGGCCGAGGTGGCGGCGCGCAACCTCGTCGCGGACCTCGTCGGGGGCGACGAGGCGCGCTTCGACGGCCACGGATACTGCTTCCTGGAGCTGCCGGGCGAGCAGGTCGCCTTCGTGGAGGGGAACTTCTACGCGGAACCCGAACCCGACGTCGAGATGAGCGAGGCCGACGCGGAGCAGTTCCGCCGCAAGCAGGCCTTCGAGCGGGAGCGCCTCGACACCTGGCTCGGCTGAGCCCGAGCTCGCCGCCTGCCCCGGCCGGGACCCCGAACCGCGACGTCCGCGCTCAGCCGGGACGCCCCGCGCCGTCGCTCGCCTCGTCGGGACCCTGCCCCCGGGAGCGCTCGCCGCCGGGCTCGTCGGGACGGCCCGGGGACTCGGGCGCGCCGCCACCGCGGCCGCGGTCGCCGTCGCCTCCCCCCTCGATCGGACAGCGCTCGCCGTCGGCCACCTCCGAGGCCTCGCATCCCTCCACCCCGAGGGACAGGGCCGCCGCGAGGTAGGTCTCGGTGCCCGACCAGATGTGCGGGAACCCGACCGAGTGCAGGTACTCGCCGTCGCCGAGGTGGAAGATCCGCTCCCCGAAGTGGTGGACCCCGGGCTCGGCGACGTCGTGGGTGAGCCAGCGGACGCCGTCTTCGAGCAGGTCGGAGGCGCCCGGATCACGCCAGGCGGTGGCGAGCCCGAACATCGGCTCCATGGGGTACTGGAAGAAGCCCTGCTCCTCCGGCAGCTCGAAGGCGATCCGCCGGGCCAGCGTCTCGGCGGCCCCGTCGAGGGTGGCCTGGGTGTGGTCGTCGGCCGGGTCGAGCAGACGGCTGGGCCAGAACATGTACCACCGCCCGGTCTCGCAGGTCTCGGAGCAGAACGCCTCGGTGGCGGCCGACTCGAGCTCGTCGGCGCGCCGGTCCCATCGGGCGGCGTCCTCGTCGGAGCCCTCGACGTCGACGAGCCGCGCCGCCTCCGCGGCCGAGCGCAACCCCAGATAGACGGTGGACGCGCCCTGGGCGCCCTGGGACGGGTCCGGGTGGTCGTCCTCGGACGCGTAGCACTGGAGGCCGGTGCTCGGGTCCTGGCAGGCCCAGAGCACCTCGGCGCCCTTGCGGATCGCCTCGTAGCTCTGCTCGAGGCGCTCCCGGTCGCCGGTGAACTCGTACTCGCTCCACAGCGACCAGACCCCGAAGGCCTGGGCGTCGATCTCGAAGGGGAACGCGGCGTCGCAGTGGGCGCCGTCGGTGCACAGGATCGGGTCCCAGTGGCCGGACTCGCTCTGGTAGCGACGGTAGAAGTCGTTGTGGGCCCGCACCATCTCGAGCGTCTCCTCGGTGCCGGCCACCAGCAGGGCGTAGTTGAAGAAGGCGCCGTCGCGCAGCCAGTCCTGGCGGTAGGGCGTCTGCGTGGTGGTGTTGGCGACGATCGCGCCGGTCTCGCGGTCCTGCGCCGTGCGGATCAGCATCAGGGCGCGCTGGGTGACGGTGCGGACGGTGCCGTCCGAGGAGTCGGGGAGGCGGAGGTCGTCGACCCACTCGGCCCAGTCCTCGTCGGAGGCGCGCTCGATCCCCTCGTGACCGGTGTCGCGGGCCTCGGCGACGAGGTCGAGTGCCCCGGCGGCGGAGTCGGCGGCAGTCAGGTAGACGGTCCCCGCGACGCCGTCCCAGGCCTGGGCGCCGGCGGTGCGTCCCGCAGCGGCGACCGACCCGGAGAAGGAGCCGTCGCGGGCGTCCTCGAAGGGGTCGAGCAGCGGCGTGCCCTCGGCCTCGCCGCGGACGAGTCCCGAGCTGTCGAGGCCGGCCTGGAAGCCGGTGGGCCTCTGCTCGCCGCCGATCGCCACGTAGACGCCGGTGCCGAAGCTGCGGTCCACCGCCGCCGCGGTGTTCTCCTCGCTCAACCGGCCGGTCACCGCCGCGGTGGTGGCGGCCGGATCGACCCTGGCGGGACGGAAGTGGAGCATCGCCCCGGTCGATCGCTCGTAGACGGTGGCGAAGTCCGAGGCGTCGTCGAGGAGCGCGTCGGTGGTGGACGGGACCCGGGGCGTGCGGGTCGCCGTCGGGTTCATGTTCGCGTAGTACGTGAGGCGGGTGCCGTCGGGAGCGCCGGTGACCTCGAAGTGGCGCGCCAGCACGTCGTCGGTGGGGTGCACGACGTCCCGGATCGTCACCTCCACCCCGGCGTCGCCGAGCTCGTCGTGGCGCAGGACCGTGACGAGGACCCCCGAGTCCGGACCGGCGTAGGCCTGCTCGATCGTCTCCCAGCCCTCCAGTTCGGTGAACCACGTCGCCGACCCGTCGGGAAGCAGCAGACCACCGAAGGAGCCGGCGTTCTCGGCGGCCCCGCCGTTGGGCCACCCGCGGGTGCGGTGCAGGTAGTCGACCTGGTCGTAGAAGCCGGGGCCGGGCCAGCCGAGGTTGGTGAGCACACCCGTCCCCGCGAGCCCCGCGGTCAGACCTCCGGTGCCGAGCGAGGCGCGGGCGACCGGGGGCCCGTAGAGCTCGGGGCGCTCCTCGCCCTCCGTGCCGAGGGCTCCCCACATCGGCGGGTTGGTGACCCGCCCACCCGAGGGGCCGCCCTCCGCCGTGTTGTCGAGGTGGTAGGCGCCGACGTTGCCGTGGGCTCGCACGAACCCACCGTCGCCGCGGGGGCCTCCCTCGACCGTGAGGTCGATCCGTCCCTCGGGCGTGGCGATCTCGGCGGAGGCCGGCGGCGCGTCCTGCGCGACGGCTCGCGGTGCCGGCACGGGTGCCAGCACGGAGACGGCGAGGAGCGACACGGCGAGCGACACGGCTGGGAGCGACACGGCTGGGAGCGACACGCCTGGGAGCGACACGGCGGGGAGCGACACGGCGGGGAGCGAGAATCGACGCATGGGCACGGGCCTTCCACGCCGGGGAGCCCGTCTCCTGCACAAGCTGGATGATCTGCGCGAACCGCACGAGTCCGGCAGGAGCGCAGCGGCCCTGGCACGAGCCGGGCAGCACCGGACAGCCATGGTGAGCATCCGGGGGCGGCGACGGAGGTCCGGGGTTGGGAATACCCGACCGCCTTGGTAGGATTTCACACAGAGGCAGGAGGACTGCCACCGCTTCCCGGCGAAGGAACCCGCAC
Source organism: uncultured Burkholderiales bacterium (assembly GCA_964438505.1). Lineage (GTDB taxonomy): Bacteria > Actinomycetota > Acidimicrobiia > IMCC26256 > JACPCJ01 > CAYTKN01. The sequence continues at coordinate 28,045 of CAYTKN010000002.1, read as the reverse complement.
CATGCCCAGCTTCCGTGAACTGCTCTCCCAGACCAAAGAGAGGATCCGCGAGGTCCAGCCCTCGGAGGCCTCCGAGCGGCTCGGTCGCGCCGTGTTCCTCGACGTCCGCGAGCCCGACGAGTTCGAGCAGGGCGCGGTCCCCGACGCCGTGCACATCCCCCGCGGCAACCTCGAGACCCAGATCGACAACCGGATCCCCGACCGGGACGCCGAGGTGGTCGTCTACTGCGCCGGCGGCGTCCGCTCCGCGTTCGCGGCCGACACCCTCCAGCAGCTCGGCTACGAGAACGTCGTCTCGATGAGCGGCGGCTTCAACAAGTGGAAGGACGAGGGGCACGAGTGGAAGGAGCCCCGCGTCCTCACCCCCGAGCAGCGCAACCGCTACCAGCGCCACCTGTCGATGCCCGAGGTCGGACCCGACGGGCAGATGAAGCTGCTCGACTCCAAGGTCCTGCTCATCGGGGCCGGAGGCCTCGGCTCGCCCGCCGCGCTCTACCTGGCCGCAGCGGGAGTCGGCGAGATCGGCATCATCGACATGGACGCCGTCGACCAGTCGAACCTCCAGCGCCAGATCCTCCACAACGAGGACCGCATCGGGGAGCGCAAGGTCGACTCGGCGAAGAAGACGCTCCAGGCGCTCAACCCCGACGTCAACGTCGTCGGCTACGACGTCCGCCTGGGCGCCGACAACATCCTCGACATCATCGACGGCTACGACGTCATCGTCGACGGCGCCGACAACTTCCCCGTCCGGTACCTGCTCAACGACGCCTCGTTGCTGAAGCGGATCCCCGTGGTCCACGGCTCGATCTTCCGCTTCGACGGCCAGGTGACCGTGTTCGACCCGTACAACGGTCCCTGCTACCGGTGTATGATCCCCGAGCCGCCTCCCCCCGAGCTCGCCCCGTCGTGCGCGGAGGCCGGCGTGCTCGGCGTCCTGCCCGGGATCGTCGGATCGATCCAGGCGGTGGAGGCCATCAAGCTCGCGCTCGGCATCGGTGACACGCTCGCCGGTCGCCTCCTCGCCTACGACGCCCTGGAGCAGTCGTTCCGCGAGTTCAAGGTCAACCGCGACCCGAGCTGCCCGGCGTGCGCCGAGGGAGCCGAGATCGTGATCGCCGAGTACGACGAGCACTGCCTGCCGCACGCGACGCTCGCCGACGGCACCGAGGTCGGAGCCGCAGCGCACTGAGCGCGACACCCCGCGGCGACAGGACGCGCTCGGGCAGGATCGGGACCGGTCGGACCTATCCGACCGGTCGGAGCTGTCGGAGCTGTCGAACCGGTCCGACGCTGCGTGACCCGGGTGCGATCGTGATTCGGGTCGAGGGCGCGGCGGCGCCGTAACCTCGACCACCGATGGCCCAGCCCTCCTTCCCCCGTCGCCGTGCCCGGCGACGGCTCCGACGCGTCGTCGTGCTCCTCGCCCTGCTCGCCCTCGCCGCGGGCACCAGCGGCGACGTCGCGTCCCTCGTGGAGCGGGTCGACGACCCGGTCTTCGCCCGCGCCGCACCGACCACCACCACGACCACCGCCCCGCCGCCCACCACGACGACCACCGAACCACCGCCGGCGGAGTGGACGGTCCTCGCCGGGGGCGACGTCCTCCTCGAAGACGCCGCGACGGCCGGGGCAGACCCCTTCGGGCAGCTCGTCCCCGCGCCCTCGGAAGCCGACCTGGCCCTCACCAACGCGGAGATGGCCATCGCCGCCGGGGGCGAGGCCCGAGAGGACAAGGAGTTCGTGTTCCGGGCGCCACCGTCGGCCGCGGAGACGCTCGCCGCCGCCGGCTTCGACGTGGTCAACCTGGGCAACAACCACGCCCTCGACTTCGGGCGCGACGCGCTCCTCGAGAGCATCGCCAACCTCCGCAACGCCGGCACCAGCCCCGTCGGGGCGGGCGCCGACGCGGGCGAGGCGCACGCCCCCGCGACGTTCACGATCGGGGGAGGCGCGTCCCGCGAGGTGTCGGTGGCCGTCCTCGGCGCCAGCGACGTCGTCCCCGAGGGATGGGGCGTCGGGTCGCGGGCGGGGATCGCCACCACCCGCGAGGACGCCCTGGTCGAGGCCGTGCGCGCCGCGGAGCGCGTCCACGACGTGGTCGTCATCACCGTGCACTGGGGCGTGGAGCTCGCCGAGTGCCCGAACGAACGGCAGGTGGCCCTCGGAGACCGGCTCGTCGCCGCCGGAGCGGACGCGGTGCTCGGCCACCATCCCCACGTGCTCCAGCCCGTCGTGGAGCGCGGCGACGGCCTCGTGGCCTACTCGCTCGGGAACCTCGTGTGGGGCGACCGCGGCGAGCCGCAGGACCTGACCGGCCTGCTCGAGGTCCGCTTCGTCGGCGACCGCTACGACGGCTTCACGTTCCACCCGCACCGGATGGAGGGGGGCGTGCCGGTCCCGGCCGACTCGGAGACCGAGGAGCGGATCACGGCGCGGATCGAGCGCGACATCGAGGAGGACTGCGTCGAGGAGTCCGGCGGTGGGCCCACGACCGAGGTCACCTCGACCACCGCCGGCGCCCAGGACCCGCCACCCGATTGAGCCCCGATGTGTGAGTGTGGTGCAGTCAATACGACTGCACCACACTCACACATGTCGGTTCACGCATCGGAGGTGCTGCGGCGGCTGCGGCGGGGCTTCCTGAACCCGGTCAGCATCTCCGCCAGCAGGCGGACGCCGTAGCCGGTCCCGCCCTTCGACAGGTGCCCGCTCGCGCCGTTGCTGCGCCACGCCGGGCCGGCGATGTCGAGGTGCGCCCACGGCACCTCGTCGACGAACTCACGGAGGAACAGCGCCGCCGTGATGGTCCCGGCCGAGCGCCCGCTGCTCACGTTCTTGATGTCGGCGACGTCGGAGTCGAGCAGCTTGCGGTAGTCGTCGACGAGGGGGAGCCGCCACACCCGCTCGCCGGAGCGCTCGGAGGCCTCCCGCACCTGCTCGACCACGTCGTCGTGGTTGCTGAGGACCCCGGCGATGTCGTCGCCGAGCGCGATCGGGCACGAGCCCGTGAGCGTCGCCAGGTCGACGATGGCGTCGGGCTCGTCCTCCACCGCCAGGGACAGCCCGTCGGCGAGCACCAGGCGCCCCTCCGCGTCGGTGTTGAGCACCTCGACCGACTTGCCGTTGCGGATCCCGAGGACGTCCCCGAGCTTGGTCGCCTTCCCCGAGGGCATGTTCTCCGTCGCCGGCACGATCCCGATCACCTTGAGCGGGGGCGCGAGCTCGGCGACGATCGACATGAGCCCGATCACCGCGGCGCCGCCGGCCATGTCGTACTTCATGGTCTCGATGGCGCCCGTCGGCTTGAGCGAGATCCCGCCGCTGTCGAACGTGATGCCCTTGCCGACGATCGCCACCGTCGCACGGGCGTTCTGCGGCGCGTAGGTCATGCGGATGAGCCGGGGAGGCTCGTCGGACCCCGCCGCGACGCCGAGGAGTCCACCGAGGCCCTCGCGCTTGCACCGGGCCTGGTCCCACACCGTGGTGCGCACACCCTTGATGCGGCGCGCCACCCGAGCCATCTCGGTCGGGGTGACCACCTGCGGGGGGCCGTTCACCAGATCGCGGGCGAGGGTGGCACCCCGGGCGACCAGCTCGCCCTGCGTCATCGCCCTGCGAGCCGTGTCGCCGCCGCCGAGGAACTTGACCCGGCGCAGCTTCGGCTTCTCGGGCTCCGTCTTCTGGTCGAGGTACCGGTAGACGCCGAGGCCCACCCCCTCGGCGACGGCCCGGGCGACCTCGCCCTCGTCCAAGCCGTCGGAGGCCAGGTCGAGGAAGCTCGCCGTGATCTCGGTCGACTCCCGTGACCGCCGGGCGACGTTCGCGGCCATCCTGCGGACGTGCTCCGCCGTGACCTCGCCCCGCTTCCCCGCGCCGACGACCACCACCGCCTTGACGGACAGCCCCTCGCCCGGAGGCACGACCAGCGTCTCGCCGACCTTCGCCTTGAAGCCCGAAGCCTTGAGGAAGCGCTTGAGGCCGCCCCCCAGCGCGTCGTCGACGGCCTTGGCGGCGTCGCCGAAGCGGACGCCGTCGAACACCGGCACGGCGAGCTGGTCGGACTTGACGCCCGCGACGTCGGTGGACGAGGTCGAGTACGTGATCGCCACTGGTGCAACTCCTTCGCAGTCGGTCTGGTCGGTCTGGTCGGTCGAGTCGGTCGAGTCGGTCGGTGAACGGGCTCGCTTCGGACCCCGGCGGCTCGCTCAGCCGGCGGGCTCGCCCGAGTCGCCGGGCGCGTCGCCGGTGCGCACGGGCCGGAACTCGCCTTCCTGCCACCGGGCCAGCGTGTACACGAGATCGGCGAGACGGTTGAGGTAGGGCACGACCTGGCTGGTGTCCAACCATCCGGCCTCGGCCGCCGCCACCGCGGCACGCTCGGCTCTGCGGACCACCGTGCGGGCGAGGTCGAGGGCCGCGGCCACCCGGTTCTCGCCCGGCAGCACGAACTCGGTGGGAGGCTCGTACCGCTCCGTCAACTCGTCGATGAGGGGCTCGAGGTCGGCGACCATCCCCTCGGTCACGAGCGACACCCCCGGCTCGAGCTTCGAGCGGTTCGCCGGGGCGGTCGCCAGCTCGGCACCGACGACGAACAGCTCGCGCTGGAGGCGCACGAGGATCTCGTGCAGCTCCGAGTCGCGGGGCGTCTCGGCCCGAGCGAGGCCGAGCGCGCTCACCGCCTCGTCGACCTCGCCGTACGCGGTGGGACCGGCCGACTGCTTCCCGACCCGGCTCCCGTAGAGCAAGCCGGTGGTGCCGTCGTCGCCCTTCCGTGTGTACACACGCATGTGACGGTGAGCCTACCCGGCGGGCATGGCTTGCGAGCCGCCCGGGGTCCTCCCACTACCCTGAGCGCGTTGTGAGTGACTTTCTGGATGCCCTACGCGAACGGGTCCTGGTCTTCGACGGTGGCTTCGGCACCGGCGTCCAGGACCGCGACCCCAGCCCCGACGACTTCGGGGGCGAGCTGTACGAGGGGTGCAACGAGCACCTCGTGCTGAGCAAACCCGACATCATCCGCGACCTCCACGCCGGCTTCTTCGAGGTCGGCGTCGACGCCGTGGAGACCGCCACCTTCGGCGCCTTCGGCTCGGTGCTCGACGAGTACGAGCTCGGCCACAAGAGCTACGAGATCAACGAGGCCGCGGCGCGGATCGCCAAGGAGGTGGCCGCCGACTTCGCCACCCCCGAACGACCCCGCTGGGTGATCGGCTCGATCGGGCCGGGAACGAAGCTGCCCTCCCTCGGGCACACCACCTTCGCAGCGCTGCGCGACGACTACCAGGAGATGGTCGAGGGCCTCCTCGCGGGGGGCACCGACGTGCTGCTCGTCGAGACCGTCTACGACATGCTCCAGGCCAAGGCGGCGATCGTCGGCTGTCGGCGGGCCATGGCCGAGGTGGGCCGGCGCGTCCCCCTCATGGTGCAGGTGACGATCGAGACCACCGGACGCATGCTCGTCGGCACCGAGATCGGCGCCGCCCTCACCGCGCTCGAGGCGATGCGCCCCGACGTCATCGGGATGAACTGCGCCACCGGTCCCCAGGAGATGACCGAGCACCTCCGCTACCTCTCCGAGCACGCCCGCACCTTCCTCTCCGTGCTCCCCAACGCCGGCCTCCCCGAGGTCGTCGACGGGCGGACCGCCTACAACCTGACCCCCGAGGCCCTGGCCGAGGCCCACGACCGCTTCACCTCCGAGTTCGGCGTGAACATCGTGGGAGGCTGCTGCGGCACCACTCCCGAGCACCTCGCCCGTGTCGTGGAGACCGTCGGCGACCGCGCCCCGACGCCCCGCGAGCCCGTGCACGAGCCCGGCGCGGCGTCGATCTACAGCCACACGCCCTACGCCCAGGAGACCTCGTTCCTGGTCATCGGCGAGCGCACCAACACGAACGGCTCCCGGAAGTTCCGCGAGGCCCTCCTCGACGGCGACTGGGACACCTGCCTCCAGATGGCCCGGGACCAGGCCCGGGAGGGCGCGCACATGCTCGACGTCTGCGTCGACTACGTGGGACGCGACGGCACCGAGGACATGTCGACGATCATGGACCGCTTCGCCACCGAGGTCTCCATCCCGCTCGTGATCGACTCCACCGAGTCGGACGTGATGGAGACCGCCCTCCAGAAGATCGGAGGCAAGGCCGTCCTCAACTCGGCCAACCTCGAGGACGGCGAGGAGGAGGGCAAGCGGCTGGACCGCGTCTTCTCCCTCGCCCGCGAGTACGGCACGGGCGTCATCTGCCTCGCCATCGACGAGGAGGGCCAGGCCCGCGACGTCGACTGGAAGCTGCGGGTCTGCCGCCGCCTCTACGACCTCGCCACCGAGAAGTACGGCCTCGACCCCACCGACCTGATCTTCGACACGCTGACCTTCCCGCTCTCCACCGGCGACGACGCGCTGCGCGGCGACGCCTCGCAGACCGTCGAGGCGATCCGCCGCGTCAAGGAGGAGCTGCCGGGCGCCTCCACCGTGCTGGGCGTCTCCAACGTGAGCTTCGGCCACACGCCCGCGGCCCGCCACGTCCTCAACTGCGTGTTCCCCCACGCGTGCGTCGAGGCCGGCCGCCCCGCGGCGATCGTGCACGCGGCGCGCATCGTGCCGATGCACACGATCGACGACCGCGTGCGGGACGTCACCCTCGACCTCATCTACGACCGCCGCCGGGAGGGCTACGACCCGCTCGGCGAGTTCATCGCGCTCTTCGAGGACGTCGAAGCCGCCGCGTTGGAGAAGGAGGACCGCTCCGACTGGCCGGTCAGTCAGCGCCTCGAGCACCGCATCATCGACGGCGACCGCGACGGGCTCGAAGCCGATCTCGACGAGGCGCTCGAAGACCACGAGGCCCTCGAGATCGTCAACACCATGCTGCTCGAGGGCATGAAGGTGGTCGGCGAGCTCTTCGGCGCCGGCGAGATGCAGCTCCCGTTCGTGCTCCAGAGCGCGGAGACGATGAAGGCGGCCGTCGCCCACCTCGAGCCGTACATGGAGAAGCTCGAGGGCTCGGGCAAGGGCGCCGTGGTGCTCGGCACCGTCAAGGGCGACGTGCACGACATCGGCAAGAACCTCGTCGACATCATCCTCAGCAACAACGGCTACGAGGTGCACAACCTCGGGATCAAGGTCCCCCTCAACGACTTCCTCGAGAAGGCCACCGAGGTGGATGCCGACGCCATCGGCATGAGCGGGCTCCTCGTCAAGAGCACGATCATCATGCAGGACAACCTCGTCGAGATGAACGAGCGGGACCTGCACGAGATCCCGGTGGTGCTCGGCGGGGCGGCGCTCAACCGGACCTACGTCGAGCGCGACCTGCGCGAGGTCTACGAGGGCCGCGTCTTCTACGGCCGCGACGCCTTCGAGGGCATGGCGGTGATGGACCAGCTCATGGAGGGCAAGCGCTCCGGCGACCTCGACCCCGACTTCGGGCGGGAGATCTCGGGTCGCGACCTCCCCCGGCGCTCTGACAAGAAGGCGCGCCAGGCCGAGGAGGCCCTCGAGTTCGTCGCCGAGCCCACGGTGCCCCGCGACAACCCGGTGTTCGAGCCGCCGTTCGTCGGGTCCCGGGTCGCCAAGGGGATCGCGATCGACGACATCGCGGAGTACCTCAACGAGACGGCGCTGTTCCGCAACCAGTGGCAGTTCCGCCCCGAGCGCGGCGAGGACGACGCGACGTTCAAGGCACGCATCCGCCCGGTGCTGCGCGAGCAGCTCGCGCGGGCCAAGGAGCAGGGCACCCTCGAGCCGGCCGTGGTGTGGGGCTACTTCCCGGTCAACTCGGAGGGCAACGACCTGGTGGTGTGGAAGGACGAGTCGCGCTCGCAGGAGTGGCTGCGCTTCCGCTTCCCGCGCCAGGTGAAGGACGAGCGCCACCTCTGCATCTCCGACTTCTTCCGCCCGGTCACCTCCGACGAGGAGGACTACGCGGCGTTCCACGTCGTGACGATCGGCGAGGTGGCATCACGCCACGAGCGCGAGCTCTTCGAGGGCGACGAGTACCAGGACTACCTGTACTTCCACGGGCTCTCGGTGGAGATGGCCGAGGCGCTGGCGGAGTACTGGCACTGGCGCATCCGTCAGGAGTGGGGCTTCGTCGACGAGGACGGACCCACACTCGCCGGGCTCTTCAAGCAGCAGTACCGGGGCGGCCGCTACTCGTGGGGCTACCCGGCGTGCCCCGACCTCGAGGACCAGGCGAAGGTGGCCGAGCTGCTCGACATGGAGCGCATCGGCCTGAAGCTCACCGACGAGTTCCAGCTCGAGCCCGAGCAGTCGACCTCGGCGATCATCTGCCACCACCCCGACGCCAAGTACTTCCTCGCCCGCTGACCGCTCCGTTCGCTGATCCCTTCCGTCGGCTGCGGCCCTTCCGTCGGCTGCGGCCCTTCCGCCGGCTGCGGCCCTTCCGCCGGCTGCGGCACCCTTCCGCCGGCTGCGGCACCCTTCCGAATTTGGCTTCTTTGCTGTTGTGTCACAACAGCAAAGAAGCCAAATTCATGAGGCGACGGCAGCGCGGCGGGGTCGGACCACATGGGCGTCGAGGATCCGCCAGATTCCCAACACCACGGACTCGGGCTCTCCCACGACCTGCCGCCAGGTGAAGCGCAGAACGGTCCATCCGCAGGCCACGATGTCGTTCTGCCGCTCGTCGTCGTAGTCGAGCATCTCGCGCCGTGCTCTCGTCGAGGCGCCGTCGGCTTCGATCGCGATCCGCTCGTCGGCATACGCGGCGTCGACTCGAGCCACGAACCGGCCGTCGCGGTCGCGCACCTCGTGCTGATACTCGGGTTCGGGCAGACCCGAACGAGCGATCAAACGCTGGAGCTCGGCTTCGAGCACGGATTCCGGAGCGCCACTCCGCTCAGCGAGCGACGCGCGCAACTTGCCCACGCCTCTGCGACCGCGCCGACCCACCTCCCCGAGCACGACGAGCAACCCTTCGAAGGTGACCAGGCGCTTCGCCAAGGCGTCATCGACGGCGCGGTCGAGCACCTTCTGGGACACGACCGCGCCCAGATCGACCAACGTCCGGGCCGGGCGGGTGACGGGGACGCCGTGACGCACGGTCGTGTGCTCGGGCGTCAGGTCGGTACTGCGGTGCACCACGATGCCGCCAGGACGCGTGCGAGCACCTCGCTCAGCGGTGACCTCGAGGTGACCGGCAAACGGGCCGTCGAGGCCCCAGAGGTGCGCTGCCGCGCGATGTGATGCCGCTCCCGTCTCCCCGAGAGCGAAGCAAGCAGCCAGCAGACGCTGGTAACCGGTGATGGGGCTCCCCGCGACCCGGTACACGCTCGGGTGCACGACCTCCAGGGCGTTCGACTCCAGGAGATGGCGGATCGCTCCCTGTGTGAGGCCGACCCGTACCAGCTGCGCGCGCGTGACCAAACCGTGCTGGCGGCTCGACATCTCGGTGAGCTCGGTTCGCATGGAAGGACATGTTGGTCCCCGCCACCGACGACAACGACGAAGCACCCAGCCCTCTCCCTGAACTTGGCTTCTTTGCTGTTGTGTGACAACAGCAAAGAAGCCAAGTTCAGGGAGAGTCAGCCCTGGAGGGGGGCGACCACCCGCTCGGCCAGCTCCTCGAGCTCGGCGGTCCAGTCGCCGGGCGCCTCGACCGGCACCACCACGAACTTGGACGCCCTGGCCTCGACGAAGGCCTCCAGCAGACGCCGCGTGCCCTCGAATCCGACCGGGAACACCTCGGAGGGATCCGCGTCGGGGAACCGCGCCGCGAACAGCTCCACCGTCGCCTCCGGGAGCTCGCCGTGCACGTAGGGCACCAGCGCGCCGAAGTGCTCGGGATCGATCTCCCGGCCGTGCTCCGCCGCGGTCTCGTTCACCAGCTTCCAGCCCGTAGCCGCAGCGTCGGGTGTCGTGAAGCTCGGCAGCCAACCGTCGCCCAGCCGACCGCAGCGCCGCAGCTCGGCGTCCGCCCGACCCCCCAACCAGACGTCCGGCGGCTCCTGCACCGGCTTCGGCCGCACGGCCACCCCGTCGTAGCGGTACCACTCGCCCTCGTGGTCGACTCGGTCCTCCGTCCAGAAGCGCCGCACCAACGTCAGCGCCTCGTCGAAGCGGGCGGCGCGCTCCCCCCGTCCGACCCCGAACGCCTGCTGCTCGCGCTCGTCTCGCACCCCGAGGCCGAACGCCGGGAGCGCCCGGCCGTTCGAGAGCACGTCGAGGCTCGCCCACGACTTGGCGACCGCGGCGGGGCTGCGACCGGGCAGCACCTGCACGCTGGTCCCGAGCTTCAACCTGCGGGTGCGCCCGGCGGCGAACGACAGGCCGGCGAGCGGGTCGGGTCCGTCGTGGCCGATCCGCTCGGAGAGCCACAGCGAGTCGAAGCCGAGGCGCTCGAGGTCGTCGACCAGCGGGCCGAAGCGCTCCCCGGCGCGCTCGATCCCCTGCGTCCCCAGGCCGAGTCCGACGCGCACCTTCACGACCGGCAGCCTACCGGCCCCCTCTCCGCCGTCACCGCCACGACCGGGGCCTCGCGGCCGTCGTCGTGGCGGCCCGGGCGCGCGCCAGCGTGGCGCGAGCGGGCGGCGCTCAGGGCACCAGGACCGCCCGGGCGACCAGGTCGGTGCCGAAGCCGGTGAGGATCGCCAGGTACAGCAGACCGGTCGCCGACATGACCGCCGAGTAGTACCGCTCGTTGAGGGCCAGGCGCACCACCCCCACGAGCCCGATCGTCATCACGGCCGAGATCGCCCACACCCACCCCAACAGCCCGTTCCAGCCGTCGTCGATGGCTCCGCTGAACACCTCGGGCATGCCCGGCGACCACAGCATCGCCCCCACCTCGAACGGCCAGACCGCGGCGATCCAGGTGTTCATCTCCTGCAACGGCGCACGCGACAGGCCGGGCTGCACGAGATACCAGTGGCCCAGGAGCATGGCGTCGGTCACCGCGCCCAGAAACGCCGCGCCGAACACCACGCGGGCGAGCGCCAGCCCGTACGCGCCGCCCGCCACCGACGCCGCCCCGACGAGGCCGACCGCGCCCACGAGCGGCGCCACGAGGTCGAGCGCGGGCGGAAACTCCGCCGTCGCCGTCGGGGTTCCACCGCCACCGCCGTCGGGCGCGCAAGCGACGCCCGGCTCCGCCCCGGCAGTCCCGGCAGCCCCAGCGGCACGTGAGGACTCGGTGCCCTCGTCGCGGTCCCCCATCATCGCCGCGACCCGGGCCCGGCGCTCGGCCTTGCGCCGGTGCTCGCCCGCCACGCCGGCGCGGCGGCGCACCACCGACACGGCGAGGGCGACGAGCGCTGCCACGGCGACCCCGCCGGCCGCCACGTCGCGCACCACCGCCCCCCAGCCCTCCGGCGTGAACACCCGACCGGCGACCACGGCGAGGACGGCGAGCACCGCGAAGACGGAGCGGTTCAGCCAGCCGTAGCCGAGGCCCACCTCGCGGCGGCGGGTCGTCACCCACGTGAACACCAGCCCGCCGGCCGCCCACTGGAGGAGGACCGTCGCGAGATCCAGCTCCACGCCGGCTACAACAGCCCCGGGTACTGGCCGCCGTCGATCAGCAACTGCGTCCCGGTGATGTAGTTGGCGGGCTCCGAGCAGAGGAACGCCACCGAGTCACCGAAGTCCTCCGGCCGGCCCAGGCGCCCCACCGGCGCGCGGGGCTCGACGCCGCCGAGCTGGCGGATGCGGTCGGTGTCGTGGATGCCCGGCAGCGCCATCGTGACGGTGATCCCGTCCGCGGCGACCTCCCCCGCCAGCGTCTTCGCGAACGCCGCGAGGCCGGCGCGGGCGGTGTTGGAGAGGGCGAGCGCGGGGGACGGCGCCTTCACGGTCATGCTGGCGACGAAGCAGATCCTCCCCCACCCCGCCTCGCGCATGTGGGGCACCGCGGCCTCCGCCATGCGGATCGACGCGATGCAGTTGCCCTCGATCGCCTGGCGGTAGGCGTCCGCGCCGTGGGCGAGCGCGCCTCCCGGTGGTGGTCCCCCGGCGTTGGCCACGAGGACGTGCAGCGCCCCGAAGCGCTCGACGGCGGTCTCGACGAGGCGCTCGGGTTCGGCCACCACGTCGAGGACGGCCGCGGCGACCCGGTCGTCCCCGCCCGCCGCCTCGGCCACCTCGGCGCGTGCGGCCTCGAGGTCGTCCTCGCCGCGGGCGCAGATCACCACCTTGGCGCCCTCGCGGGCGAGCGAGACGGCGCAGGCCTTGCCGAGACCCTTGCTCGACGCCGCCACCGCGGCCACCCGGTCCGACAACCCGAGGTCCACGCCCGCTCAGCCCACGACGTAGGGGTGGTGCGGGGCCAGGTTCAACGGGTCGGCTCCCGACTCGGAGACCACGACGATGTCCTCGATGCGCGAGCCGTACTGCTCCGGGAAGTAGATGCCCGGCTCGATCGAGAACGCGTGGCCGACCTCGAGGGGCTGGCGGTTGCCGGCCACGATGTAGGGCTGCTCGTGGGCTTCGAGGCCGATGCCGTGCCCGGTGCGGTGGATGAAGTAGTCGCCGTAGCCGGCGTCGGTGATCACCCGGCGGGCGGCCTCGTCGACCTCCTCGCAGGCGACTCCGGGCTCGACCGCTTCCACCGCGGCGGCCTGCGCCCCGGCGAGCACGTCGAACATCTCCGTGAACTCCTCGGTCGGTGACCCGACGATGTAGGTGCGCGTCATGTCGGAGCAGTAGCCGCGCATCCGGCCTCCGAAGTCGCAGACCACCACGTCGCCCTGCCGGATGACCCGCTCGCCCGCCTCGTGGTGCGGGCTCGCCCCGTTCGGGCCGCTCCCGACGATGGCGAAGTTGGCGCGCTCGTGCCCGAGGTCGAGCATCCGGTCCACGAACTCCCGGCTCACGTCCGCCTCCGTGCGCCCCGAGAACCGCTGCTGGGCCATCTCGAGGGCGATGGAGTCGACCGCGTGGGCGGCCGCGCGCAGCGCCGCGATCTCGTCGGAGTCCTTCACGGCCCGCAACGGCGCCAGCACCTGCGAGGCCTTCACGAGCTCGACCTGACCGAAGGCCGCCTGGAGGTCGAGGACGAACGACGCCCACGTCTGGTCGCCGACGGCGACCCGTCCGGCCGGTCCGGAGAGCTCGCGCACGATCGCCACCGGGTCCTCGGTCTCGCCCCAGGGGCGGAGCTCGAAGGCGTCGGGGCGCTCCTCGACGCGGGGCGCCTCGAGGCGGGGGACCACGAGCGTGGCCGCGGCGTCACGGGGGACGACGAGCATCGTGAGCCGCTCGAGGGGCATCGCCTCGTAGCCGGTGAGGTACGGGAGGTCGGCGCCGACCGCCACGACGAGGACGTCGACGCCCAGCTCGTCCATGCGGCGGCGAGCCCGGTCGAGACGCTCGGCGAACACGCCGTCACCTTACCGGCGTCCGCGAACCCCGGCGGAGCCGGAAGCGTGCGCGGGACCCACGCCGAGCGCGCGCGGGCGCGCGTCCGCGATCATCGGGGCATGCCCGAGATCGAGCTGGTACAGGGAGACATCACCGAGCAGGCGGTCGACGCCGTGGTCAACGCCGCCAACAGCACGCTGATGGGTGGCGGGGGCGTCGACGGCGCCATCCACCGCGCCGGGGGACCGGCGATCCTCGAGGAGTGCAGGCGCCTCCGCGACCACGAGTACCCGGAGGGCCTCCCCACCGGGCAGGCGGCCGCCACCACCGCGGGGGACATGCCCGCCCGGTGGGTGATCCACACGGTGGGGCCCGTCTACTCGAAGAGCGAGGACCGCTCGGCGCTGCTCGCCTCGTGCCACACGGAGTCGCTGCGGGTCGCCGACGAGCTGGGTGCGGCCAGCGTCGCCTTCCCGGCCATCTCGACCGGCGTGTACGGCTACCCGCTGGAGGAGGCGGCGCCGGTCGCGCTGCGGGCGGTGCGCGAGGCGTCCACACGGGTCGGGGAGGTGCGCTTCGTGCTCTTCGACGGCGACACCTACGAGGCGTTCCGCGAGGCGCTCGAGCACTCGCAGGGCTGACCACCGCCCTGCGGTGTCGTCGCGACCGCGGAGCGCGACGAGACCGCACAGCGTGACGAAACCGCGCGACGCGCGCCGCTCCGGTCAGTCGCGGCGGTCAGTCGTGGGCGTCGCCGCGGGGCTCCTCGCCCCCGACGCGGTGGCGCACGACCTCCGTCCCGTTGGTGGCGAACCAGGCGACGCCCTCGGCCACCACGTCGAACTCGACCACCGAGCCCTCGGGAACCTCTGCCGGCACGGTGAAGTCGACCTCGACCGTCTCCCCGGGCTCGACGGGCGCCTCCCCCGGGCCCCGCAGCGGCACGCGGAGGAAGTCGAGGTCCACGAGCGCGCCCTCGGCGTCGAAGAGGTGGGCGCCGAGACGCACCGCGCCGCGGCGGGTCGCCTCGCCGGCTCCCGACTCCCCGGGCTCCGGCTCCGGCAACCATCGGGCGGACCCGGTGTTCTCGATACGGGCGTGCCCGCGCAGCTCGCCGCCCTCGCGACGCAGCCCGACCTCGAGGCGGGCCAGCAGCCCGACCCGCGTCCGGCTGTCGGCCACCTCCTCCCCGGCCTTGAGGAGCACAAAGACCGTGTGGTCGCGGTGCCAGTCGCGCAGCGCCGAGAGCGCGTCGCGAGCGGGGCGGCGCTTGCCCCCGACGAAGCCGAGGTAGTCGTCGACGCTCATCGTGCGCGGCCGCGCCAGGTACACGCCGACCCGCATGTCGGCAAAGCCGGCCCGCGAGGCGCGGTCACGGATCTCGACCACGTCCACGTCGCGCTCGACGACCCCGAAGGTCCGCATCTCCGCCTGCGACTGCGGCGTGCGCGAGTTCTCGGGGCCCGGCTCGGCGAAGCCTGCACGACCGCCGGGGGCCAACACGCGGTGGAGCTCGGCGAGCACCGCGTCGGGGTTCGGCACGTGGTGGAGCGCGTCGAAGCACACGACCCGGTCGACCGAAGCGTCGTCCAGCTCGAGGCGGTGGCCGTCGAAGACGAGGAGCTCGGGCTCGGGGACGCCACGCGCCGGTGGGCGGCGGCGGAAGCGCTCGCGGCCGATCTCGAGCGCGGTGGCCGAGACGTCGGACGCCACGACCGCGCAGCCGAGCTCGGCGAGCAGGTGCGAGAGCCAGCAGGTGCCCGCCCCGAAGTCGAGCACCCGCTGGCCCGGAGCGAGGTCCATGACGGCGAGCAGCGCAGCCGCGGCGCCGAGCAGCTCGGGGGCCTCCACGTCGCTCGCCATCGGCTTGGCGAGCTGCTCGCTCCAGTCGTCGAGGCGGGCGAAGTACTCCTCGGCGTTGCGGTTGAGCTCGTCGACGCCGACGCCGGCGAGGACGTCCTCGACGCGGATCACACCGTCGTCGGGGACCTCCACGGTCGGTCTCAGGCGCTCGCGACCGCGACGGGGGTGCCGCCGGCCGAGGCGGAGGCCTGCTTGGCGTGGTAGCTGGAGCGCACCAGCGGGCCGGCTTCCACGTGGGCGAACCCGAGGCGGTCGCCGAAGTCGGCGAGCGCCCGGAACTCCTCGGGGCGCCACCAACGCACCACCGGCACGTGCTCGGCGGTGGGACGCAGGTACTGACCGATCGTCACCACGTCGACCCCCACGGCACGCAGGTCGACCAGCGTCCCGTGGACCTCCTCCTCGCTCTCGCCCATCCCGACGATGAGACCCGACTTCGTGGTCAGTCCCGCGTCCTTGGCACGGGCGAGGACGGTGAGCGAGCGGGCGTAGCCGGCCGAGGGCCGCACGGCTCGCTGGAGGCGGGCGACGGTCTCGATGTTGTGGTTGAGCACGTCGGGGCGCGCCTCGACGATGGCGGCGAGCGCCTCGGGGTCGCCCTTGCAGTCGGGGATCAGCACCTCGACCGCGGTGGCGGGCGAGCGGCGCCGCACGGCCCGGATCGTCTCCGCGAAGATCGAGGCGCCCCCGTCGGGCAGGTCGTCGCGGGCGACGCTGGTGACGACCGCGTGCTCGAGGCCCAGGTGCTCGACGGCGTCGGCGACCCGCTCGGGCTCGTCGGTGTCGACAGCCTCGGGGCGGCGGGTGTCGACGAGGCAGAAGCCGCACGCCCGGGTGCAGCGCTCCCCGAGGATCATGAACGTCGCGGTGCGGTCGCTCCAGCACTCGTAGATGTTCGGGCAGCCCGCTTCCTCGCACACGGTGTGGAGGTCGAGGCCGCGCATCAGCCGCTTCAGCTCCCGGTAGCGGGGGCCCAGCTCCGCGCGCACCCTCATCCAGTCGGGGCGCGAGAAGTCGGGATGGCCGTCGGAGTCGACGCCGGCCTCGGCGAGACGGCCGAGGAGCCGCACCGGCGTCCCCTCCTCTGCCGGGGGACGCGAGCCGCCGCCCGCTGCCGGACCGCAGGCGGGTCCGCCCCTTCGGGGCGCCACGGGCTCGAGCTCGGTGGCGGAGCGACGACGGGTGGCGCCACGGCTGAACGCGGAGAGGTCGCTGCGGCGCTCGCGCCACACGACGTCCTGACGCTCGGCTCGCTCGTAGCCGAAGCGCTCGGCGAAGCGGTCCGCGACGCGGTCCGTGACGTCCTGCATCCGAACCTCGTCGCCGAGGACGCGACGCATCGAGGTGACCCCCCGGTCTCTGATGCCGCAGGGCACGATGTGCTCGAACATCGCGAGGTCGGGGTCGACGTTGAGGGCGAAGCCGTGCATCGTGCGGCCGCGGGTCACCTTGACGCCGATGGCGGCGATCTTCTCCGCGGCGGGCTCCTCGCCCACCCAGACGCCCGTGTAGCCGTCACGGCGCCAGGCGACGATCCCGAAGTCGCCGAGCGCGCCGACGAGGACGCCCTCGAGGGCGCGCACGTAGGCGACGACGTCGGCCTTCCCGCCTCGCCACTCGGGCAGCGTGATCACGGGGTAGCCGACGAGCTGGCCCGGACCGTGGTAGGTGACGTCACCACCCCGGTCGGTGTCGACCAGCTCGGCGCCCACCTCGCTCGGGTGCACGAGCAGGTGGTCGAGGTCGGCTCGGGTCCCCAGCGTGTAGACGTGCGGGTGCTGGAGGAGCAACAGGTGCTCCTCGCGGCTGCGCCGGTGGAGGGCCGACTGGAGCGCGTGGGCCTCCCGGTAGGCCACGGTGCCGAGCCATCGCGTGCGAAGCACCGACCGGTCGCTGCTCACGGCGCACCTCCCCCGAGCTCCTGACGGTGCGAGACTCGCCCACCCAAACTTGGCTTCTTGACTGCTGCGCTACGACAGCAAAGAAGCCAAGTTCGGAGTCCGGGCGGCGAAAGATGCGGCGACGGCAGCGTCACGCCAGCTCGGCCTCCCAGTCGCGGGTCTCGAGGATCTCCTTGAGGTGGCGCAGATAGGCCACGCAGTACGCGCCGTCGAAGGCGCGGTGGTCGAACGACTGCGCCAGGTTCCCCGTGTGGTGGATGGCGATCGCGTCGCCGCCGTCCTGCTCCACCACCACCGGCCGCTTCACGATCCCCTCGGTCGAGAGGATGGCGACCTGCGGCTGGTTGATGATCGGCGCCGAGAGGAGGCTCCCGAACGGTCCCGGGTTGGTGATCGTGTAGGTGCCGCCGGTGACGTCGTCGGGGGCGAGCTTCTTCGTCCGGGCCCGCTCCGCGAGGTCGCGGACGGCGCGGGCCAGGTGACGGAGGCGGAGGCCGTCGGCCGACTTGATCACCGGAGCCAGCAGGCCCTGGAAGTCGAGGTCCACGGCGATCCCCAGGTTGACGGCCTGGTGCACGATCAGGTTCTGCTCGTCCTCGTCGACGCTGGCGTTGACGTGGGGGTAGTCGGCGATGGCGTCGCAGACCGCCCGGGCGATGAAGGGCAGGTAGGTCAGGCTGAAGCCCTCCTCGCGCTTCCACTCCTCGCGGTGCGCGGCGCGGACGCGCTCGACGTTCTCGAAGTCGACCTCCACCGACATCATCACGTGCGGGCTGATCTGCTTCGAGCGCACCATGTGCTCGGCGGTGCGCTTGCGGATGTTCGACAGCGGGACGGTCTCCGCGCCGTCGCCCTGGGGCACGGGCCGCTCGGACGCCGGACGCTCGGGCGCGGGACGCGTCGCAGCGGGCTCTGCCGGTGCCGCGGGCTCTGCCGGTGCGGGGCGCTCCTCGGTGCGGGCCCGCTCGGGCGCTCGCTCCTTCGACGGGGCGGCCGGTCGCGCGCCGCCGTCGCCACGCTGCTTCGACTCGATGTGGGCCAGCACGTCGTTGCGGGTGATGCGCCCGCCCGCGCCGGTGCCCTCGAGGTCGGAGGGGTCGACGTCGTGCTCGGCCATGAGGCGCCGCACGACCGGCGAGAGCACGACTCCCTCGGGGGCTCCGCCCCTGCCGCCGGAACCGTTCCCCTCGGGCTTCTCGGTGTCCTCCGCAGCGGCCTTCGCGGGCTCGGGCTCGCGCGCGGGCTCGGCCTCGCGCGCGGGCTCGGGCTCCTTCGGCGGCTCTTCGGTCTCCTCGGACTCCGCTGCCTCTTCGGTCTCGTCGGCGTCCGAGGCTTCCTCGGTCTCCGCGGCGGGTGCGCCGTCACCGCCCGCCTCGTCGGCCGAGTCGGAGACCACGGCGATCGGCGTCCCCACCTCGACGGTCTCGCCCTCGTCCACGAGGATCTCGACCAGGTAGCCGCCCTCGGGTGAGGGCACCTCCGAGTCGACCTTGTCGGTCGACACCTCGAAGAGCAGGTCGTCGGCCTTGACCTCGTCGCCGATCTGCTTGAGCCAACGAGTGATGGTGCCCTCGGTGACGGTCTCCCCGAGCTGGGGCATGGTGATCTCGGTCTTCGCCACTGGTCTTCGCTCCTATCCGTGCAGTCCGCGGCCGGTCAGCGACAGCAACGTCTCGCCGAACATCTCGCTCAAGGTCGGATGGGGGTGGATGAACGCTCCGACCTCCTCGGGGAGCGCCTCCCAGTTGACGGCCAGGTAGCCCTCGACCATCAGCTCCGTCGCCCACGGGCCCACCATGTGGACGCCGAGGAGCGGCCCGTCCTTCTCGGCGACGACCTTCACGAGTCCCTCGGTCTCGCCGATGATCATCGCTCTCCCGTTGCCCGCGAACGGGTGCTTCGAAACCTCCACCTCGTATCCGGCGTCGCGCGCCTGGCGCTCGGTGAGGCCGGCGAAGGCCACCTCCGGATGGCAGTAGATCCCGAAGGGCACCTTCGCGTAGTCGACCGGGACGGCCCGCTCGCCGAGGATCGTCTTGATCGCCACGATCGCCTCCGCGAACGCGACGTGCGCGAGCTGGGGCGTGGCCACGAGGTCCCCCAACGCGTAGACGCCGGGCGCCGTGGTCCGCAGGTACGGGTCCACCTCGACGAACCCCCGCTCGTCGACGGTGACCGGCGAGTCCTCGAGTCCCACGCCCTCGGAGCGCGCGCCCCGACCGACGCTCACGACGACCTTGTCGACGGTGACCGACGCCTCCCCGTCGTCGTCCTCGTAGCGCACGACGACCTCGTCGCCATCCCGCTCGTGCCCGGTGACCCGGACGCCGGTGTTCACGTCGATCCCGCGCTTCTCGAAGGAGCGGACCGCGGTCTTGGCGCAGTCGACGTCCACCCCGGTGAGCACCTGGGGGAGCGCTTCGAGGATGGTGACCTCGCTGCCCACGTCGGCGAGGAACGAGGCGAACTCGCAGCCGATGGCGCCCCCGCCGATGACCGCGGTGCGGGCGGGCACGTCGTCGACGTCGACGACGTCGTCGGAGGACAGCACGAGCTCGCCGTCGAAGGGAAACCCCGGCAGCTCGCGCGGGTACGACCCGGTGGCGAGGATCACGGCGTCGCCCTCGAGCTCGGTGCTGTCGTCGCCCTCGACGGCGACGGTGAGCGAGTCGGCGTCGGCGAGACGGCCCCGGCCGCGCACGACCGTGACCTTGCGCCCCTTCAACAGGCCCTCGAGGCCCTTCGTGAGCCGGTCGACCACCGATTGCTTGCGCTGCTGGCTGACGCTCAGGTCGAGGTCGGGGGTGCCGGCGTCGATGCCGAAGTCCTTCGCCCCCGAGACGGCACGGAGCACCTCGGCGGTCTGGAGCAGCTCCTTGGCCGGGATGCAGCCGCGGTGGAGGCACGTGCCCCCGACCTTGTCCTCCTCGATCATGGCCACGTCGAGCCCTGCCGCGGCTCCGTAGAGCGCGGCAGCGTACCCACCGGGGCCGCCGCCGACGACGACGACGTCGTGATGCTCGGCCGTCTTCCCCACCTCCTCGTGTTCCGTCCGCCGGCGTGACCCGGCAGAACGTCGATCACGGCAAGCTTAGACACGCCTCCCGGGAGCGTTGCCGTCGCCGCGTCGGGCCGCCGCGTCGCCCGTGGTCTCGAGGAGCTCGGCGGTCACCGGGCGAGGAAGAGCTGCACCGCGAAGGCGACGAGGATGGCGATGCCGCACAGCAGGGAGGCGATGATCAGCTTGCGCGTGCTCACGGGCGGATGATCGCACGTCGCCGACGGCGGACCGAACCGGGCTCGTGGACCTTCGACCGGTGCGCACCGCTCGTCGGTCGCCGACCCGGCCAGCTATCGTCGGCCCCGCGTGACCTCCCCTTCCCTGCTCGAGCGGGCGCGCGCCCGGAACCCCCTCCCCCCGGGGACGATCGTCGTCGGCGCGGGGTTCGCGACCGCCGGCATCACCATCCTCCTGTTCCTGGTCATCACGGCCCGCGTCCTCGGACCCGAGCGCTACGCGGGGCTCTCCGCGATGTGGTCGATCACCTTCCTGATCGCCCCCGGCGTCTACTTCCCCATCGAGCAGGAGGTGGGCCGGGCGCTCTCCGACCGGCGAGCTCGGGGCGTCGGGGGCGGGCCGGTGATCCGCCGGGCGGCGGCCGTGGCGGGAGGGTTCGCAGCGGTGCTCCTCGTCGCCTCGGTCGGCTTCTCCGGCCCGCTCCTCGACCAGTTCTTCGACGACGAGGTGCTGCTGCTCGTCGGGTTCATGGTCGCGCTCGTCGGCTACGCCCTCCAGCACCTGAGCCGGGGCTCCCTCTCGGGCAACGACCGCTTCCCCTCCTACGGGATCGTGATCGCCGCCGAGGGCCTCTACCGGGTGCTCGGCGGGCTGGCGCTCGCCGTCTCCGGCGTCGAGACGGCGGGTCCCTACGCCCTCGTCGTCGGCCTGGCGCCGCTGCTCGCGGTGCTCACGGTGCTGCCGCGCGAGCGGGACCTGGTCACGCCCGGGCCCGACGCCCGCTGGTCGGAGCTCACCCGGGCCTTCGGCTACCTGCTCGTCGCCTCGGTGCTCGCGCTCGCCATGATCAACGTGGCGCCGCTGGTCGTCAGCGTCCTCGCCGAGCAGACGGAGCGCGAGCTCGTCGGCAGCGTCCTGATCGGACTCATCATCGCCCGCATCCCCGTCTTCATGTTCCAGGCCGTCCAGGCGTCGCTCATCCCGCAGCTCGCCGGTCTCGCCGCCGCCGGACGGTGGACGGAGCTGCGGCACCGGCTCCTGCGGCTCCTCGCGGCCGTCGGCGCGGTCGCCGCGGCCGCCACCGTCGTCGCCGGGGCGATCGGGCCGTGGGCGATCCGGACGTTCTTCGGCGCCGAGTTCGAGCTGGGCAGCGCCGACATGGCGTACCTCGCCGCGGCGAGCGGGGCGTTCATGGTGGCGATGGCGCTCGGCCAGGCGCTCATCGCGCTCGCCGGCTACCGACGGGTGGCCGCCGGGTGGCTCGCGGGGATGGTCACGCTCTTCGCCGTCGCCGGCGTCCCCGCCGACATCCTCTTCCGGGTGGAGCGGGCGTTCCTGGCCGGCACCCTCGTGGCCGTCGCCGTCATGGGCGTCCTGCTCGTCGACCGGCTCCGCCGCGGGGTGGCCCCGGGGGAGATCGAGCTCGCCTGGGACCCCGCCCCCGGCGGCTGAGACCTCCTCGTGGCCACCCTCGCCGCCTTCGCCGCGCTCGTGCTCGTGTCGGGCCTCCCCCTCGCGCTGCTCCTGGAAGCCGCCCGCGGGCGGGTCACCGGCCGCGAGCGGCGGACGCTCGCTCCCTCCGCGCTGGTCTTCGACGCCCTCGTCCTCGGCCTCTGTGTCGACCTGCTCGGCGTGTTGGCCCTCATGCGCGCCGACCTGTTCGGTCGAACGGCGGCGGTGGCGTTGCCCCTGGGCGTGGCCGTCGCCGGCGCGATCGCGGCGGTGGCGGTGCGCGACCGCCTGCCGAGGCCGGCGCGCCCGCGCGCCGACGCGCTGTCGGTGGGAGCCGTGGTCGTGCTCGCAGCGGCTCTGGTGCTGCGCCGGGAGCCGATCGAGTTCGTCTTCCTCACCGGCGACATGGGCGAGTACGTGAACTTCGCCCACTCGGTGGCGGGTGGCCGGCCCGTCACCGGAAGCTTCCCGCACCTCTTCACGATGTTCCTCGCCGTCCCCGCGGCGCTGTTCGGCAAGTCGGCCGCGGTCTCGGCGCTGCCGCTCACCGGCCTGCTGCTGGTGGGCGGCCTGCTCCGCCTCGGCGGCGTGCTGCGGGTCGCTGCCCTGCCCCGGCTGCTGGTGGCCGCGATCGTGGCGGTCGGCGCGGTGCCGGTGTGGTTCTCGATCTTCCCGGTCTCCGAGGCGCTCTACGCGCCGCTCCTCCTCGCGGCCGTGGTCTTCCTCGTGCGCGCCCACGTCGAGGAGCGCCCCCACCTCGCGTGGGTGGGGGGAGCGATCTTCCTCCCCCTCGGCCTCACCCGGGGGAACGCGCTGTTGCTCGTACCCGTCGTCGTCGCCTACCTCTGGATCTCGGCGCTCGCCCGGGGGCGCCACGGGCCCGACCGCCGCTTCGCCGTAGCGGCGCTGCTCGGGTCGTCGGCGGCGTGGGCGTACAGCGTCGAGTACCTGCCCGAGTACTACCTGCACACCCAGCTCGAGCGGTTCGTGCCGGCCACGGTGTTCGACGCGGCCGGCACGCTCGGCCTCTTCTCGGCGGGCCCGGCGCTCCTGGCCGCGGTGGCGCTGGGCACGGCGGTGGTCCTCGGCGTCGACCGGATCGTCGGACGGTGGTCACCGGGCCGGCTCGGTCGGTGGGTGACGGCGTGGGCACCACCGGCGGTCCTCGCGGCCGGGATCGTCCTGGTGCTCGCTCTGGGGGGTGGCGCCATCGCCGCGGGCACGCGGCGGTTCGGCCTGGTGCTGCCGGTGCTGGCCGTCGTCGGACTCGGCCTCGTGACGTGGTGGCGACGCGTCGGCACCACCGGCACGAGTGGCACAGGCGACACGAACGGCACGGACCCCGAGGACCGCACCAGCGCCACGAGCGAGCTCCGGGAAGCGGGAGATCGCGGAGATCACGGCGCTCAGGAGGACCCCGGCGACGTCCGGGCCCGCCTCGTCCTGCTGGCCGCGACGATCGTCGCCGCGTTCGCGGCGTTCCAGGCGTCGCGCCTCTCGCACGACGCCTACCACCTCTACCACCTGTACTGGGACCGCTATCTGTACTCGGAGGTGTTCCCGATGGTGGCGGTGGGGGCGCTGCTCGGGGCGGCGTTCCTGTGGAGGCTGCTCGGAGCCGGACCGCGTCCCGCCGTCGCCGCCGCGTGGGTGGCGGCGGCGCTGGTCCCCGTCCTGCTCCTCCCGCCTGCCCTGGAGGCGACCGAGCGACCGCTGCTCGGCGACGTGTACGAGCTGATGGAGTCGCTGGACGAGCTCACCGCGCCGGCGACGGTCCCGGTGGTGTTCCACGGCTATCCGGCCCCACCCGAAGGGTGGGGCTACCCCAACACCTTCCGGGTCGTCGCCTGGCCGCTGGACCACTCGTGGGGCCACCGCGTCCTCAACCTCCCCAAGGCGCGACCGTTCGCCGCGGACCCGATGCCGGGCCCCCGCGAGGTGGCCGAGCTCATGGAACGCGCCGGCGCGGAGCGCGCCTTCGTGCTGCGCGCCCTGCCCCGCGACCTCCCCGCCGGATCGGTCCCGACGTTCGGCGACAGCGACGTGCTGGAGATCCGCCCGGTGGGCGAGGTGCACCACGAGGCTCCCCTGCTGCGCAAGGTCCCCTGGGATCCCGACGAGGGCTGGCTCACCGTCCACTTCGACTTCGAGGTCCTCGACGTCCGCCGCAGCGCGCCGGGCGTTCGCTCCTGACCACGAGCGCTCGGACCCCCGCCGGTCGTCGGCGGGTGCCAGGAGGGGTGTCGGCGGGTCAGGAGCGGGGAGCGCCGGACGCGACGTGCTCCAGGTGGGCCTCGTAGGCGTCCATCACCGCGTCCCATGTGTAGTGCTCCTCGACGTACCGGCGTCCGGCGTCGCCGAGGCGCCGGGCCAGCGCCGCGTCGCCGGCGAGCAGGTCGACGGCCGCCTCGAACTCGGCGAAGCCCTGGTAGGGGACGCCGCCACCGGCACGGCGCACCTGGCCGTCGAGGACCGCGCAGCGGCCCTGCACCAGGGCGGGGGTCCCGTGCGCCCACGCCTCCACCAGCACCATCGAGAAGCTCTCGAAGTAGGACGGCTGGACCAGCGCGAGCGCCCCCGCCATGGCGCCGTGCTTCTCGGCCTCGTCGACGAAGCCGGTGACCACCAGGTCGGGATGCGGCGGCGGGGTCCGCACCGGCTCGCCGACGAGCACGAGGGCGAGCGGGCCGGGGTTGCGCTCCTTGTAGGCGGCGAAGTACTCGACCAGCTCCTCGGAGGCCTTGCCGGTGTCGAAGCGCCCCACGTAGAGGAGGTAGGGGCGGTCGCCGAGACCGTGGCGGTCGCGGAACGCGGCGGTGTCGGCGCCGACCCCCACGTCGGTGCCGACTCCCACCACGGCGGCGGGCTGGCGGACGCGGAAGCGGCGCCGGACCAGATCCTCCTCCTCGGGCGTCGAGCAGGTGAGGGCGCTCGGGGCGCGGAACGTCCGGTCGTGCACCCGCAGGTAGAGGGGCGCCTCGTCGTGGGCGGTGGGATGCAACACGCTCGGCGCCAGGCCGGCGACGGCTGGGAGGCCCGCCCACGACGTGAAGTAGAGGTACGTGAAGAAGACCACCACGTCGAACGCCCCCGCCCGCTCGCGGAGCCGGTCCGCCAGCTCCGGCAGGTACGGCCCCTGGAGCCGCATCCACTCGGCCTGGAGGTAGCGGGGCACGGGCGCGGGCGCCGTCATCCGCCCGTCGAGCTCGTCGAAGAGCTCGGGGCGGCGGGGGAAGCCCACCGAGAGGCGGTGGACGGTGACACCGTCGAGCTGCTCGCTGCCCTCCGGGTAGTGGTCGGCCCAGGTCTCGTAGCTGACCGCGCGGCTGGTCAACACCTCCACCTCGTGGCCGCGTGCGGCGAGGCGGGTGGCGAACTCGCGGCAGTGCAGCTCCGCTCCCCCGGCGACCTCCCGCCCGTAGCGCTGCACGACGAAGAGGATCCTCACGCCGGCATCCGCTCCAACTGCTCGACGAAGACGGCCCCCGGGTCGGCCCGCGTCAGCTCGCCGGCGCGCGCCCGTCCCCGCGCCGCCAGCGACTCCCGGACCGGGGCCTCGCGGGCGAGCGTCGCGATCGCCTCGGCGAGCACCGTCGGGCCGTCGCCGGGGTCGAGCACCACCCCGGCGTCGCCGACTGTCTCGGGGACGGCCGCGAAGCGTCGGGCCACCACCGGCAGGCCCAGCGACATCGCCTCGAGGAGGGGGGCGCAGAACCCCTCGTGCTCGCTGGTGGTCGCGTACACGTCGGCGTGCTGGTAGCAGGCCGCGAGCTCGGCGTCCGAGACGGCGCCGAGGAGGTGGACGCCGGGGAGCGCCCGCTCGTCGCCGCGCTGCTCGAGGGCCCGGCGGAACGGGTCGAGGCGGGCGGTGCCGGCCAGCACGAGCGCGGCACCCGCCTCGAGGTGGGTGCGCAGCACGTGGTGCGCCTGGACGAGCAGGTCGGGTCGCTTGTGGGGCATGAGCTGGCCGACGCAGAGCGCCACGGGACCCTCCAGCGAGGCGAGGCGCTCCGCGAGGGCGGGGTCGGCGCGCTCGGGGCGCACCCGGTCGAGGTCGACCGCCAGCGGTGCGACGCCGACCGGGTCGAAGCCGGCGTCGCGCAGCTCGGCGGCGTTGTGCTCGGAGACGCCGAGGGCGAGGTGCACCCGCTCGCGCAGGAGACCGAGGTCGGAGCGCCCCGAGCGCAGCAGCGCCGCGAAGCGCGGGTCGTAGGGCTCGAAGAACTCGGGTGGGGTGACGTTGTGGTAGACGAGCACGATCGGCTCGGGACGGGCGAGGAGCGTGCCGAGGACGTCGGGGTCCCCGATCGACGCCTGGAAGACGAGGACGTCGACGCCGTCCTCGGGAAGCTCCCCGAGGGGGAACGCGCCGGTCGCCGGATCGGCGTGGCGGGCGTAGATCCCGGACCGCCCGGGACCGCCGAGGGCGTCCTGGAGCAAGCGTGCGTGGTTGGTGACGGCGTCGTGGGGCGCGGCGGCGACGAGGACCTGGTGGACGTTCACCGCGTCGCGACGAGCGTGACGGCGCGGATCCCGAACAGCGCCTCGCCGAGGTGCCGGACGATCCCCTCGACCTCGTCGCTCGATCCCGGACCGCCGGCGCTGGTGGCAGCATCGGTGGCGCTGCCGCTCGGCGCCGGGCGCTCGACGGCGACCTCCGCGAACCCGGCCTCGCGCAGGAGGAACGACAGGTAGGCGGGGTGGGCGGGCGCCGCCGCCTCGGGGGCGACCGAGAGCAGCGAGTGGGGGTTGCGCGCCCCGGCGACGAGACGTCCCCCCTCGCGGAGCTTGACCGCGAGGAGCGCGACGAGCTCGAGCTGCTCGGCCGGGGCGAGGCGCTCGAGCACGCCGTCGAGCACCGCCGCCCCCAGCGACGCGTCGTCCCACGACGCGAGCGAGTCGAGCAGCGGCTCGTCGACCGGCTCCACGGCTCCGATGCCGGCGGCGGTCAACGCTCCGGCGAGCTCGACGGGCGCAGCGGCGACGGGACCGGCCTCCGCGCCGCTCCCTCCGGTCGCCAGCAGCGCCGCGGCCCTGGCGACGAGGGCGTCGCGGCTCGCGGCGTCGGGGGCGGGACCTTCCCACCGCGGCGCCGAGCGCCGGGCGCGGTCGGCTTCGAGGGCGTCGACGCGTGCTGCCAGCGACGCCAGCGCGGAGGCCGTGTCGTCGGGCGCGTCGTCGGCGGAGGCGAGGAGGTCGCGGACGTCGTCGACCTTGCCGGCGAGGTCGGCGTGGGCGAGGAGCTGCGCCCGGTGGGCCTCCGCCAGGGCGTCCGCGTACTCGCGGACCTGCTCGAGTGCCCCCTCGACCTGGCGGTGCACCACCGCGGCCACGGTGCGGTGCACCAGCTCGCCGCCACGACGCTCGGACGTGGTGGGGATGTGCTCCGCGCCCACGGCGCGGCCGGTGGCGTCGGCTTCCGCGAAGGCCTCGCGGAGGCGGGCGAGACGGTCGCGCACACCCCGCACCGCGATGTGATGGAAGTGCAGGTCGAGGTCGGCTTCGAGGCCCTCGGGGTACTCGCCGACGCGCCGTCGCTCGTCGACTCGCTCACGGAGGCGCGAGACGAGGTCGTCGACAGCAGCGTGCTCGCCGACGGAAGGGGAGTCGTCGGCGGAAGGGAGGTCGTCGGCGGAAGCGCCGTCGCGGTCACCTCGGCTGTCGCCTCCGCCTTCGGCGGTGCCCTCGGTCATGGAACCCGGATCGTAGTGGCGCTCACGACAGGCCACCCCACCCCACGAACGGGCGGCCCCACCCCATCCCACCCCACCCCACGAACTTGGCTTCTTTGCTGTCGTATGACGACAGCAAAGAACCCAAGTTCGGTTTGGGGGGCGGTTTCGGGGGGCGGTTTCGGGGGCGGCGGAGGCGTCGGGCCGGGCCGGGCCTGGATGACGACGTCAGGTGCGGATGACGGGGGCGAGGTCGACGGCGTCGAGGCCGGGCGCCACCCAGCGTCCGTGGAACGGCGCCGAGCCGAACGCGTACACCGCTCCGCTGGCGCTGAGCACGACGTAGCCGCGACCGTCGGGAGCGGCGACGATCCGGCGGACGGGCCGGTCGTCGATCCCGAGCTCGGGCACCGAACCCCGGTAGCGGGCGTCGCCGAAGCTGAACACGCCGCCGGCGTCGTCGAGCACCCAGTAGCCGCCGCCGGTCGGAGTGGGCGCCATCGAGACGGTCCGCGCCTCGCCGATCGAGTGGCCCCGGCTGCGCAACTCCGGCACCGAGCCGTGGTAGTCGGCGTCCCCGAAGCTGAAGATCCCGCCG
>CAYTKN010000001.1:0-247218 GCA_964438505.1 uncultured Burkholderiales bacterium | reverse complement strand
GGACGAGGGAGCGAAGCGACCGAGTGGCCAGCGATCGACCCCCGACACCACGCGATCGACCCTCGGCGGTGACCCGGCCGTCGGCACTCCGTTGCCCGTACGTGCCGCCGTGCCGTCGACCTCACAGGTCCTTGCGCATCTGCACGGTGGTGCGGCCGTCGACCCAGTCGTCGAGTGTGGCCTCGACGTGCCAGCCCCACGCCTCGTAGAAGCCCTGCGCCGGGCCCCCAGCGTCGGTCCGCAGCGACAGGCGCGGGCAGCCGCGGCGGCTCGCCAGATCCTCGAACGCGGCGAGCAGGTGTCCGCCGACGCCCTCCCGGCGGACACCTGCCGCGACGATCAGCTCGCCGAGGTGGGCGACACCCTCGTTGGTCCACCCGGTCGCCGTCCCCACGACCACCCCGTCGCGCCGGGCGGTGAGGGCCCAGGGACGCACGTCCCACCGTCGGCCGTGCTCCTCCCCCAGCCGGGCCCACTGCTCGTCGGTGAAGGCACGCGCTCCGGGTTCGAGCCGCTCCGACTCGGTGACCTCCAGCTCCAGGCCTCCCCGCCCGATCACCCGCCGCCCCGAGAGGGCGGCGTCCGCCACCGGACGCCACACCCCGCCCTCGGCGGCGAGGAGGTGCACCGACTCGACGGTGATCGACCGCCGGTACCGGGCGAGGCCCCGGGCCGCGGCCTCGATCCGATCCGGCTCGCCCTGGTCGCAGAGCGTCACGTGCGGCACGTACGGCCACGACAGCTTGCGCTCCAGGGGCGGGTGCCACACGCCCTCCCGGAGCGCCATGAGCTCGTCGACGTCGCCTCCCACCGGGAGGTGGAGGACGGGGTTGTCGGGGAGGAAGGTGTCGGGCGGCCCGAGGTCGAGGGTGAGGGGCGGGCACCGCGCGGCGGCGTCGCGCACGAGCGAGAGGGCCTCGTCGAGGTCTCGGCGGTGGACGTTGACGGGAGGGACGAGGGTCACGTGGGCGGGGACGCGCCCGAGCGCGTGGTCGCCGGTGGCGGAGCGGAGCGCGTCGATCTCGCGGTCGAGCGGCGGTGGCACGAGGAGGGCCACTCCGAGACGCCGTCGACGGGGACCCACGGCCGCGCTCAGCCCGGCGCGCCGATCAGGATCTGCCAGGCGTCGGTGGGTGTCGTCCGGTAGTCGTAGACGGAGGCCCCGATGGAGCCGGTGTGGTGGGCCGCCTCCACGAACGCCCGGTAATCCTCGAGCGACGCGGCGTCACCGATGCCTCCGACGGGGTGGACGAGGGCCTCGGGGTCGCGCAGGTGCTCGCGGAGCATCTCGACGTTGGCGTGGATGTAGCGGAACGGGTCGCTCCACTCCGACGAGGACTTCCGGTCGGTCCAGTACGACATGGGCATCCACACGTCGAAGTGCGGGGCGATCTCCTGCCACGGGAACGAGGGCCAGTAGTCGGGGTTGACGATGTCGGTGAGCACCGGCGGCAGGACGATCGCGGCCAGCGGGTAGTCGCCCATCGTCTCGCGCAGCCGCTTCGAGAGCTCGACGAGGCGGGCGTTGCGCTCCGAGACGTCGGCGACGTCGCCGCGGAACTCGATGTCGAGACCGATCCCGTCGAAGCCGGTGCCGTCGGGAGCGCGGAAGTCGCGCAACGCCTGGAGGCGCCGCAGGTCGTCGCCGTCGTAGCGCTTCGGCAGGTACCAGGCGACGACGCGCATCCCGCGGGCGTGCGCCCGCTCGATGAATCGGCCGACCAGGGCGGGCGACTCGACGTCGCCGGGTGTGCGCTCGTCGTCGCGGGCGGCCTGGATGTAGATGGTCCGCACACCGACGTCGGCGAGGAAGTCGACGTCGGCGGGCTTCACGACCGGTCGCTCCTCTCCCTCCTGCATGTAGGCCGGGCTGAAGTCGTACACGTCGATCCAGGCCCCGAGCCCTCGAAACACCGCCGCTCGGCGCGCGGCCGGGGAAGCCTCCGGCGCGGTGGTCGGCGGTGGCTGCGTCGTCGTGCTCGTGCTGGTCGTGGTGGTCGGGTCCGCGCTCGTCGTCGGGAGCGGCGCGCTCGTCGCGGTGGGCGCGGACGCTGCCGCCCGGTCGTCGGCGGCCATCCGGTCGTTCACCAGGTAGCCGGCACCGACCAGATTGAAGACGATGAGCACCCCGAGCAGGAGTCGGTCCATCGCTCTCTCAGCGTAGACAGCGCGAGGCCGCGAGCGGACGCGCCCGAACCCATCCCGGAGCGCCCGTCGCGGCGACAATGAGGGACATGCCCGCTCCAGGCGCTCCAGGCGCTCCAGGCGCTCCCGACGGTTCCGAAGGTCCCGGCGCTCCCGCCAGCGACGCCGAGATCCGGCACCTGGTGACGCGGCTGCGCGTCGAGGTCGGCCTCACCAACGCGCTCGGCGCGCTGGTGCTCGTCCTGGGTGCGGTCCTCTTCGACCCGCCGGCCCGGGAGGGAGCCGGACCGGCGTCGGGCGCCGCGTGGTCGCTCCTCCTGGTGCTCCCGGCGATCACGGCGGGGGTGTGGGCGTCGAACCGCCTGGTGCGCCCGCTCGTCGCCTGGCTCCGCAGCGGCGTGGCCGGCAGGCCGGCGCCGGACGACGTGCAGCGCCTCGTCCTCGCCCATCCCGCGCTCCAGGCGACGATCCTGCTGGCGCTCTGGCTGGCCACCGCGGTGGCGCTCGGCGTCGTCGACGTGGTCGCCGGCAGCGAGGAGCCGGTGCGGGAGCTCGTGACCACGACGCTGGGTGTCGCCACCGCGGGGGTCGTGGTCTCGACGCTGTCGTTCCTCGCCGACCAACGGGTGCTCGGCCCGTGGTACGAGCGCTTCTTCGCCGGGGAGGACCCGACCCGGCACGCCGTGCCGTCCACGCGGGTGCGCCGACGCCTGATCGTGGCATTCCTGCTCGGCACCGCGGTGCCCCTGGCGCTGACGGGAGCGGTCGTGAGCGAGCGGCTCGCCCACCCCGAGGGCGTCGGCCAGCTCGAGGGCATCGTGTGGTTCCTCGTCGGGGTCGGTGTGCTCACCGGGCTGACGGTGATGCTGTCGGTGCGCCAGAGCATCATCCGGCCCCTCGACCAGATCCGCTGGGCCGCGAACCGGGTCCGCGAGGGGGAGTTGGCGGTCTCGGTGCCGGTCGAGTCGCCCGACGAGTTCGGGCAGGTCGCCGTGGCGTTCAACGCCATGGTCGAGGGCCTGCGGGAGCGCCGGCGCCTCGAGGACCTCTTCGGCCGGCAGGTCGGCGAGAGCGTGGCCCGTCGTGCGTTGGAGGCCGGCGTCGACCTCGGCGGCGAGCGGCGGAGAGCGACGGTGCTGTTCATCGACCTCGCCGGCTTCAGCCACATCGGCGAGGAGCTCGCCCCCGAGGAGGTCGTCGACCTCCTCAACCGCGTGTTCGAGGTCGTCGTCGGCGAGGTGTCCGAGCGCGAGGGCCTCGTGAACAAGTTCATGGGCGACGCGGTCCTGGCCGTGTTCGGCGCCCCGCTCGCCGATCCGGACCACGCGTCCCACGCGCTCGACGCGGCGGGCGCCATCGCGGGGCGCCTGGCCGCCGAGGGGTTCCGCTTCGGGATCGGCGTCTCGACCGGTCCGGTCATCGCCGGCAACGTCGGGTCGGAGGAACGCTACGAGTACACGGTGGTGGGTGACGCGGTCAACGAGGCGGCACGCCTCCAGGAGGCCGCGAGGGAGCGGGGCGTCGGCGTGCTCGTCTCCGGCCGCACGGTCGAGGCGGTCGGGGCCCGCGACGGGCTCGTCCACCGCGGCACCGAGCAGCTCCGGGGGCGGAGCCGACCCACCGAGGTGTTCGCGCTCGCCGAGTGAGCGACCTCAGGTCTGCTCTGCGACGTCGATGCGGAGCAGGGCACGCGCCAGCGCCGCCTCGGCCTCCGCGTCGTGCTCGGCGCGCACGCGCTCCTCGGCTCGCTGTCGGGCTTCCCGCGCGCGCTCGAGGTCGATCTGGCTCCTCATCTCGGCGACGTCCGAGAGGACCGTCACCCGGTCCCCGCGGACCTCCACGAAGCCGCCGTGGACGGCCGCGACCTCCTCGCCGCCGGCCTCCTGGAGGATCCGGAGCTGCGCGACGCCGAGCGCGCCGAGGAACGGCGCGTGGCCCGGGAGGAACGCGACGTCCCCCTCGGTGGTGCGCGCGATGACCATCGCGGCCTCGCCCGAGTAGAGCACGCGCTCGGGGCTGACGAGCTCGACCTGCACGGCTAGCCCGCCCGTCCCGGCACGGCCGTACCCGCGCCGTCGCTCACACCGTCGCTCACGCCGCCTCCTCGGAAGCGCCCTCGCGCTCGAGCTCCTCGGCGCGCTTCATGACGCCCTCGATGCCGCCCTGCATGAAGAACGCCTGCTCGGGGACGTGGTCGAGCTCGCCGTCGATGAGCTTCTCGAACGACTCGACCGTCTCGTCGACCGGCACGTAGGTGCCGGGGATGCCGGTGAACTGCTCGGCGACGTAGAAGGGCTGGGAGAAGAAGCGCTCGACCTTCCGGGCGCGGGACACCGTGACCTTGTCCTCCTCCGACAGCTCGTCGATGCCGAGGATGGCGATGATGTCCTGGAGGTCCTTGTAGCGCTGGAGCGTCTCCTGCACCCGCCGGGCGACGTCGTAGTGGCGCTGCCCGACCACCTCGGGCTTGAGGATCCGCGAGGTGGAGTCGAGCGGGTCGACCGCGGGGTAGATCCCCCGCTCGGAGATCGCCCGCGACAGCACGGTGGTGGCGTCGAGGTGGGCGAAGGTGGTGTGGGGGGCCGGGTCCGTGATGTCGTCGGCGGGCACGTACACGGCCTGGAGCGACGTGATCGAGCGACCCTTGGTGGAGGTGATGCGCTCCTGGAGGGCCCCCATCTCCTCGGAGAGCGTCGGCTGGTACCCGACGGCGGACGGCATGCGGCCGAGCAGCGTCGAGACCTCCGAGCCCGCCTGCACGAAGCGGAAGATGTTGTCGATGAACAGCAGCACGTCCTGGTGCTGGACGTCGCGGAAGTACTCCGCCATGGACAGCGCCGCCAGGCCGACGCGCAGGCGCACACCGGGGGGCTCGTCCATCTGCCCGTAGACGAGCGCCGCCTTGTCGATGACGCCCGACTCCTGCATCTCCAGCCAGAGGTCGTTGCCCTCGCGGGTCCGCTCCCCCACGCCGGAGAAGACCGAGACGCCCCCGTGCTGGGTGGCGACCCGGTTGATCATCTCCTGGATGATCACGGTCTTGCCGACGCCGGCGCCTCCGAACATCCCGATCTTGCCGCCCCGCACGTACGGCTCGATCAGGTCGATCACCTTGATGCCGGTCTCGAACATCTCGGTCTCCGACTCGAGCTCGTCAAAGGGCGGCGGGTCGCGGTGGATCGGCCAACGCTCGGACGTCTGCACCTGCTCGGTGGTGTCGAGCGTCTCGCCGAGCACGTTGAACACGTGGCCGAGCACCTCGTTGCCGACGGGCACGGTGATCGGCGCGCCGGTGTTGTGGACGCGGGTCCCCCGCACGAGGCCGTCGGTGGGCTTCATGCACACGCAACGCACCCGGCTGCCGCCGATGTGCTGGGCGACCTCGGCCACGATGCGCTCGTCGCGGCCGCCGACGTCGACGTCGAACTCGACGGCCCAGTTGATCTCGGGCAGGGCGTCGGGGGGGAACTCGACGTCGACCACCGGCCCGATGATGGCGACGACGCGTCCGTCCTCGAGTCGGGCCTGTCCGCTCTGCTCGGTCGTCGGTGCAGCCATGGTGAGAGCTCCTCGATTCGGTGCGGGCGGGTTGCTACTGGGCTTGCCGCAACGCCTCGGCCCCGCCCACGATCTCCATGATCTCGGTCGTGATCTCGGCCTGGCGGGCCTGGTCGGCGGTCCGGGTGAGCGACTTGATCAGCTCGTTCGCGTTGTCGGTCGCGCTCTTCATGGCGCGCTGGCGGGCGGCGTGCTCGCTGGCCGACGCGTCGAGCATGTGGGCGAACATCCGTGCTTCGACGTAGCGCGGGAGGAGCCGTTCGAGGATGGCCTCGGGGTTCGGCTCGAACTCGTAGTCGGCGGTCGGCCCCGCGGGGGCCTGGTCCGCCACCTCCCCGGTGTCGAGGGGCATGAGCTGGCTCACCGTGGGGCGCTGGGTGCCGACCGAGAGGAACCGCGTGTAGCCGACCTTGACGAGGTCGACCTCGCCGCCCTCGAAGAGGCGCATCACCTCGCCTGCGACCTCGCGGGCGTCCTCGTAGGAGGGGAGGTCGCTCATCCCCTGGTAGCTGCGCTCGATCCGGTAGCGCCGGTAGCGGAAGTAGCTGAGGCCCTTCCGGCCGACGGTGACCAGCGTGTAGTCGCGCCCGGCGTCGATGTCGGCGCGCAGCGCACGCTCGGTGGCCCGGATCACGTTGGCGTTGTAGCCGCCGGCGAGGCCCCGGTCGGAGGTCACGACCACGTAGCCGACCCGCCGGACGTCGCCGACGGAGCGGAGCAGGGGGTGGTCGCCGCCGGCACCGGCGGCCTGGAGGTTGCGGATCACCTCGGTGATCTGCTCGGAGTAGGGGCGCGCCGCCTCCACCCGGTGCTGTGCCCGCACGATGCGCGACGCCGCGATGAGCTCCATCGCGCGCGTGATCTTCTTGGTCGACTGGACGGATCGGATCCGCCGCCGGATGTCGCGCAGCTTGCCGGCCATGGGCTAGCCACTCGCCCCCTCGGCCGCCGTGGCGGCCGCCTGCTGGTGCTCCTCGACGCGCAGCTCCGACGAGAAGGAGTCGTGGAACGACTGGACGGCGTCGCGGAGCTTCTGGTCGAGCTCGTCGGTCATGACGCCCTGCTCGCGGATCTCGGAGAGCGCGTCGGAGTGGCGGGCCCGCATCCAGTCGAGGAGCTGCGACTCGAAGCGCCCGACCTCCTCGACCGGGATGTCGTCGAAGAACCCGTTGGTGACCGCGAAGATCGAGATGACCTGCTCCTCGACGGGCATGGGACGGTACTGGGGCTGCTTGAGCACCTCCACGACGCGCTCGCCTCGGTCGAGCTGCGCCTGCGACGCCTTGTCGAGGTCGGAGCCGAAGGCCGCGAACGACTCGAGCTCGCGGTACTGCGCGAGGTCGAGGCGCAGGCGGCCCGCCACCTTCTTCATCGCCTTGATCTGGGCGCTGCCGCCGACCCGCGACACCGAGATGCCCGCGTTGATCGCCGGGCGCACGCCCGAGTAGAAGAGGTCGCTCTCCAGGTAGATCTGCCCGTCGGTGATCGAGATGACGTTGGTGGGGATGTACGCGGAGACGTCGCCGCCCTTGGTCTCGACGATCGGCAGCGCGGTGAGGCTGCCCGCTCCGCGCTCGTCCGACAGCTTCGCGGCACGCTCCAGCAGGCGCGAGTGCAGGTAGAAGACGTCGCCGGGGTACGCCTCGCGGCCCGGCGGGCGGCGCAGGAGCAGCGAGAGCTGGCGGTACGCCTCGGCCTGCTTGGAGAGGTCGTCGTAGACCACCAGCGCGTGCTCGCCGTGCTCCATCCAGTGGGCGCCGATCGCCGCGCCCGCGTAGGGAGCCAGGTACTTGAAGGGGCCGGGCGCCGACGCCGGGGCGCTCACGACCACGGTGAACTCCAGTGCCCCGTGCTCCTCGAGGGCGGAGACCGCCTCGGCCACCGTCGAGGCCTTCTGGCCGACGGCGACGTAGATGCACTTCACGCCCTGGCCCTTCTGGTTGATGATCGTGTCGACGCCGATAGCGGTCTTCCCGGTCTGGCGGTCGCCGATGATCAGCTCGCGCTGGCCCCGGCCGATGGGGATCATCCCGTCGATCGCCTTGATGCCGGTCTGGAGCGGCTCCTCCACGGGCTGGCGGTCGATCACGCCCGGCGCCTGGATCTCGAGACGGCGGTTCTCGCTCGAATCGATGGGGCCCTTGCCGTC
This sequence comes from uncultured Burkholderiales bacterium, assembly GCA_964438505.1. Classification (GTDB taxonomy): domain Bacteria; phylum Actinomycetota; class Acidimicrobiia; order IMCC26256; family JACPCJ01; genus CAYTKN01. The sequence goes on along the minus strand of CAYTKN010000001.1, from coordinate 239,366 downwards.
GAGCGGTCGCCCGGAGGGGTCGACGACCCGGCCGAGCAGCGCGTCGCCGACGGGGACCGAGAGGATCCGTCCCGTGGCCCTGACGGCGTCGCCCTCCTCGATCTCGGTGGTGTCGCCGAGCACGGCGGCGCCGATCGAGCGCTCGTCGAGGTTCAGGGCGAGGCCGAGGAGCCCGCCGGGGAACTCGAGCAGCTCGTTGACCGCGGCCCCGGGGAGGCCGTCGACGCGCGCGATGCCGTCGCCGACCTCGATCACGTGCCCGACCTGCTCCCGGCTCAGGGTGGGCTCGAAGTCGGCGAGGTGCTTCTCGAGGACCGAGGTGATCTCGGCGGAGTCGATGGAGAGCTCAGCCATGGTGTGTGGATCCTCCTACAGGGTCTCGCGCAGGTGCTCGAGGCGGGAACGGACCGAGCCGTCGATGACCTGGTCGCCCACGTGGGCGACGATACCGCCGACGACGGACTCGTCGACCACGACGCGCACCTCGACCTGCTTGCCGGTGGCCCGGCTGAGCGACCGGGCCAGCTCGGCCCGGCGCTCGTCGTCGAGGGGCACGGCGCTGCGCACCTCGGCGACGACGTGCTCGCGGGCCGCCGCGGCGGCGTCGAGGAAGGCGTCGACGATCCTCGGGAGCTGGCTGGCGCGCTCCACGGTGACGACGAAGGCGACGAGCGCGCGCGTCACGGTGCTCGCGCCGCTCGGTCCGAGGAGGTCGTCGACGACGGCCAGGCGCGTCGCCAGCGGGACGTTGGTGTCCGCCAGGCGCGAGCGCAGCTCGTCGGAGTCCTCGAAGGAGCGGGACACGCCGAAGAGCTCGTCCTCGACCAGCCCGAGGACGCCCTCGCCGCGGGCCACCGCCAGCAGCGCGAGCGCGTAGTCCTCGACGACGTCGCGGGTGGGGTCAGTTGTCACGGGCGTCGCCTCCGCCGCCGCCCTGCATGCCGCCGACCTCCTCGATGTACTGGTCGATCAGCGCCATCTGGGCGTCGCGGTCGAGGTTCCGCTCGACGATCCGCTCCGCGAGGCTCACGGCGAAGTCCGCCATCTCCCGCTGGAGGTCGGAGCGCGCGCGAGCGACGTTCTGCTCGATCTCCGACTCGGCGCGCTCCCGGGCCGCCTGGACCTCGGCCTCGGCGTTCTCCTGCACCTCGCGCCGCATCCCGTCGGCCGCCTCGCGGGCCTCCTCGATGATCTGCGCCGCCTCGTTGCGGGCCTCGGCGAGCTGCTGCTGGTACTGCGACAGGGCCTGCTCGCCGTCGCGGCGCGCCTGCTCGGCCGCTTCGAGGTCCTCCCGGACGGTGGCCTCCCGGCCCTCGAGGCCGCGCTGGATCGCCGGCCAGGCGAAGCGCGCCAGGAGCACGAAGAGCACCGCGAAGCTGATGACCGCCCAGATGATCTCGTTGGTGGCCGGCAGGATCGGGTTGGGCGCCTCCTCGCAGCTCTCGATGGCGGAGACGTCGCCGGCGAGCGCCCCTTCGACGGTCTCGACCTGCTCGAGGAGGCACTCGAACTCCTCCTCGCCGAGGCCTCCCTCGAGCTCCTCGAGCTGCTCCTCGCTGAGGCTCTCCTCGAGCTCCTCGTGCAGGTGGGCGCCTCCGCCGCCCTCGTCCGCCTCCTGGGCGTGGGCGGACGACGCGGGGACGGCCACCCCCAAGATCACGGCCGCGATCGCGGCGATGGTCACACGGAACCGCATGGGTCCTCCTCGGAGCGTCTAGAGACCGACCATGATGAAGACGACGAACCCGAGCAGGTCGAGCGCCTCGGCGAACGCGATACCGAGGAACATCGTCGTCCGCACCATGCCCGCGGCCTCGGGCTGTCGGGCCATCGCCTCGACCGACCGTCCGGCCACGTAGCCGATGCCGATGCCCGGGCCGATGGCGGCGAGGCCGTAGGCGAGGCCACCACCGAGCGCGCCGAACGCGTCGACGAGGTCGGTGCCCGAGATCTCTTGTGCGAGGAGCAGAACGTCGAACACGGATGTCTCCTTGTGGTTCTGGGCTGTCGTTGTCGTTCGCGGCTGTCGTTCGCCGCTGTCGTTCGCGGCTGTGTCTGGCCTGCCCTAGTGGGCCGCCTCCATGGAGTCGCCGATGTAGACGGCGGTCAGGATCGTGAAGATGTACGCCTGGAGCAAGCTGACGAGGATCTCGAAGGCGGTGAGGGCCACCGCCCCGGCGAAGGTCACCGGCAGGATCACGACGCTCGGGCTGGCCGCCCACACGGCAGCGGTGAGCAGGAAGAAGACGGTGAGGAGCAGGTGGCCGGCGAACATGTTGGCGAAGAGCCGGACCGCCAGCGAGAAGGGCCGGACGATGAAGGTGGAGACCAGCTCGATGGGCGTGATCAGCACGTAGAGGGGCTTGGGGACGCCGGGCGGGAACAGGGCGTGGCCGAAGTAGGAGAAGCCCTGGTGGACGATGCCGACGACGATGAAGATCACCCAGCTCTGGATCGCCAGGTAGAAGGGCACCGCGAAGCGCCCGGTCGAGGGGAAGTTGACGATGGGGACGACCTCGAAGATGTTGAGGAAGAGGACGAACAGGAAGAGGGTGAGCAGGAAGGGCGTCCACCGCTTGCCCTTCGGGCCGATCACCTCGCCGACGATCCCCTCGTCGACGAACTGCACGGTGGCCTCGATCAGCGCCTGGAACTTCCCCGGGACCCGGTGGAAGTTGCGGCCCACGGCGATGAAGATCACGCCGACGAGCAGCACCGTAACCCACATCAGCAGGACGGTCTTGTTCACGGCGAACAGCGAGTCCTCGAAGAACAGCTCCGGCCACTCGAAGAGGTGGGAGACCGGCGGGAACTCGAAGGCGAGCAGGGAGCTCATCGGGATGCCACTCCTCCACGGACCGGGGCGGGACGGTCGGACTTGAGGCCGGGCGCGGCGAGCGTGAGGCTGACGTGGCGCAGCTCCCACACGAGCAGGCCCAGGTGGGTGACCACCAGCGTGACCCCCAGGGTCGGCAGGTCGACCCAGGCGAGGCCGCGCACGACGATCACGGCGGCGGTGATGACACCGAGCCGCACGAAGTAGCCGCCGAGCGCGGTCCCGAGGTAGGCGCCCGGAGAGATGCGGGCCGCCCAGGTCAGGCTGCGCGCGGCGGCGAGGAAGTTGGCGACGACGAGCGCGAGGGCGAAGGCCGCGCTCGCCGCTCCGGCGGTGCCGGCGACGAGCCCGGCGACGACCACCACGGCGGGGGCGACGAACAGCCCGCGGCGGGCGAGGTCGGCCGCGATCGACTGCTCGGTCTCCGCGCCGGGGGCCGGGAGCGATGCGCCGGGCGCGGGAGCCGCGGTCCCCGTGGAGGCGACGTCGGTCATGCCGAGCTCCTCGACCAGGCCTTGTCGCGCTCGAGGGCCTCGCACCGGGCGAGGTAGTGGTAGTAGGCGCGCAGGAAGGAGCCCACCATCGCGAAGACCGCCAGCGAGACGGTCAGCAGCGGTCCTGTTCCGAGGTGGCCATCGAGCCAGTGCCCGAGCAGCGCGAACAGCACGGGGGTCACGGCCATCTCCACGGCCTGTGAGAACCCGTCGCTGAAGCCCTGCCAGCTGGCCCGCCGGTCTGAACGATCCATGCGCCTCCGCCCGCTCGTGAATCGGCGCACAAGGTATGCAGCACGTTTCGGCAGCGTCAATTTCTGGGGTCGCGCAGCGGCTCCGCGATCTCCGGGGGCTCGGGGGGCTCCGCGTCTTCCGGGGGCTCCGGGCGCTCCGGGTCCTCGGCACGCTCCGGTGACGCCCCGGCGTCGCCGTTGCGGACCTGGCGCACACCGGGATGGAAGACCACGTAGAGGCCGAGGCCGAGGGCCGCGATGACCGGGAGGACGAGGGCGTTGCCCTCGCCGGCGAAGGTCGGGGCGAGGACGACGCCGGAGAGCACCATCGTCCAGCCCCACAGGATCACCACCGAGCGAGCGTGCCCGTGGCCGAGGCGCATGAGGCGGTGGTGGAGGTGGTCCTTGTCGGCCACGGCGAACGACTGGCCGCGCACCGCGCGACGCAGCAGCGCCAGCGCCGTGTCGAGAATCGGCACCCCGAGGATCAGGAACGGGATGAACAGCGGCGCGAAGAAGAAGTAGGTCTGGCCGGAGAACTGGTCGGCGGTGCGGCCGCCGATGACGATCGTCGTGGCGGCCATGAGGAGGCCGAGGAGCATCGCCCCCGCGTCGCCCATGAAGATCTTCGCCGGGTGGAAGTTGTAGGGGAGGAAGCCCACGGCGACCGCCGCCGCGATGATCGCCACGAGCGGCCCGATGTTCGACCCGGTGAGCAGGCCGGCGTCGAAGAGCCGGTCGGCGTAGACGAAGAAGGAGACCCCGGCGATCGCGACGATGCCGGCGGCGAGGCCGTCGAGGCCGTCGATGAGGTTGACGGCGTTCACCATGATCGCCACCCAGGCCACGGTGACCAGCGGCGCCCAGTCCGGCGAGAGGACGACGAAGTCGGCGAAGGGCACCCGGAAGAAGAACATCGTGACGCCCATGAGGTAGAGGAGGCTGGCGGCGAGCACCTGGCCCGACACCTTCGCGGGCGGCGAGACGTCCCGGAGGTCGTCGAGGGCGCCCACGACGAAGATCACGGCACCCGCGAGTACGACGCCGAGGGGTTCGCTCGACCCCTCGAACATCTCGTCGAACTGCGGCATCCGCCAGGCGGCGGCCATGGCGGCGAGGAAGCCGAGGAACATCGCGGCGCCCCCGAGGGTGGGGGTCGGCCGGTCGTGGACGTGACGTGGGTCGGGCTTCGTGACAGCGCCGAGGCGGATGGCCAGGCGGCGCACCACGGGGGTGGCGAGCCAGGTGGTGCCGGCCGCGACGGCAGCGACGATCGCGTAGCCCTTCATGCCGTGGTCGGTCTCTCCTGCCCCATCGCGGCCCCCATCGTGGCCCCCATCCCGGCGAACCCCACTCTCCGGCCCCGGCGCCGGGCGAGCACCGGGCGACGTCGGTCAGACCAGGTCGGGGTAGGGCGTGAACTTCGAGCAGAGGGTGGCGGCGGCCTCCCGCACCTCGGCGCGCACCGCCTCGTCGTCGGGGTGCCGGACGACGCGGCCGATCAGCGAGCCGATCTCGGCCATCTCCTGCTCGCGCATCCCCGCCGAGGTCACCGCCGCCGTGCCGATGCGGAGCCCGCTGGTGACGAACGGGGACTCGGGATCGTTGGGGATGGTGTTCTTGTTGAGCGTGATCCCCGCCGCGTCGAGCGCGTCCTGCGCCACCTTGCCGGTGATCCCGAAGGGGCGCAGGTCGACCAGCATCAGGTGGTTGTCCGTTCCACCCGAGACCACCCGGAAGCCCTCCCCCGCGAGCGCGTCGGCGAGGGCGACCGCGTTGGCGACGACCTGGCGCGCGTAGCCGGCGAACTCCTCGCTGCGGGCCAGCTCGAACGCCACCGCCTTGGCGGCGATCACGTGCATGAGCGGACCGCCCTGGAGGCCGGGGAAGACGGCCTTGTCGATCGGCGTGGCGAGCTCCTCGCTCGTGATGATCGCCGCCCCGCGGGGCCCGCGGAGCGTCTTGTGGGTGGTGAAGGTGATGACGTCGGCGAGGCCGACGGGCGAGGGGTGCGCGCCGCCGGCGACCAACCCGGCGATGTGCGCGATGTCGGCCACGAGGACCGCGCCGACCTCGTCGGCGATCGAGCGGAACGCCTCGAAGTCGATCACCCGCGGGTACGCCGTGTAGCCGCACACGATGGCCTTCGGCCGCTCGCGCTTCGCGGCGTCGCGGACCGCGTCGTGGTCGAGCACCTCGCTGTCGTCGTCGACGCCGTACGCGACGAAGTCGTACAGCTTGCCGCTCGCGTTCACCGGGGCGCCGTGGGTGAGGTGGCCCCCCTGGTCGAGCTTCATCCCCATGACCTTGTCGCCGGGCTCGAGGATCGCCTGGTAGGCGGCCATGTTGGCGTTGGCCCCCGCGTGGGGCTGCACGTTGGCGTGGTCCCCGCCGAAGAGGGCGAGGCAGCGCTCCCGCGCCAGCTCCTCGACCTCGTCGACCACGGCGTTGCCGCCGTAGTAGCGCTTGCGCGGGTACCCCTCCGAGTACTTGTTGGTGAGCACCGTGCCCGTCGCGGCGAGCACCGCGGGGGAGGTGAAGTTCTCGGAGGCGATGAGCTGGATCGTGGTGTTCTGGCGCTCGGTCTCGCGGTCCACGATGCCGGCGACCTCGGGGTCGACGGCCCGCAGCGTCTCGAGGGGATCGGTCATGTGCGCTTCAGCTCCTCGTCCTCGATCTCGGTGATGTGCTCGACCCTCCGCTGGTGGCGGCCACCGTCGAAGGGGGTCTCCAGCCACAGGGCGACGATCTCCTCGGCCAGCCCGGCGGCGACGACGCGCGCCCCGATGGAGAGGACGTTGGCGTCGTTGTGCCGGCGCGCCATGCGCGCCGTGTACAGATCGTTGCACAGGGAGGCGCGGACCCCTCGCACCTTGTTGGCGGCGATCTGCTCCCCCTGCCCGCTGCCGCCGAGCACGATGCCGCGCTCCGCCTCGCCGGCGGCGACGGCTCGGCCGACGGCGGCGCAGATGTGCGGGTAGTCGACGGGCTCGTCGCCGTCGTCGGTGCCGAGGTCCCGGATCCGGTGTCCCCCGCCGCGCAGCACGAGGGTCAGGTGCTCCTTGAGCGCGTATCCGGCGTGGTCCGAACCGATGGCGATGTTCACGAGTCCTCGAACGTCCGCGGCCGCAGCGAGTGTAACCACACGCTCCCGTCGGCCCCCGACGCCGTTTCGCGACACAATCGGGGCATGACCATCTCCGATGCACGCACCATGATCCATTCCCTCAGCGTCGCCAGGATCGCCTTGGGCGTCGCGATCCTGCTGCTCCCGGGCCTCCTGCTGCGCTGGTTCCTCGGACTCGAGGCGACCCGCAACGCCAAGGTCCTCGCCCGCAGCATGGGCGGCCGGGAGGTCGCGGTGGGGGCGCTCACGCTCGACGCGCTCGCGCGCGACGTCCTGCCCCCGCGGGTCGTCGAGCTCAACGTCCTCGTCGACGCGGTCGACGCCACGGCGACGCTGCTCGCCTACCGGCGCCTGCCGCGCTTCGTCCGGGCGATCGCGCTGCTCGCCGCCGTCGGGGCCACCGCCGCCGGCGCGCAGGCCCGCGCGGTGCTCGAGCGCGCGTGACCGACGGCGCCTCGCTGCCGAAGGTCACGCCGTACCTCCTCGACCGCGCGCCGGACCTCTGCGGGCGCCGGTTGCGGTTGGCGTACCAGAACCAGCGGGGCGACCAGGGCGCCTTCCTGCGGGGGCGGGTGCGCGACGCGCTGGTCGGGGACGCCCGGGCCGCCCACGCGGAGCTGGGCACGCCGAACCCCGACTCGTTCTTCGTCCGCCCCGAGCTCCTGCCCGAGGAGCAGGCGGTGCAGCGCCGGGCCATCGACCACTACCTGGAGCTGTTCGCCGACGAGCCGGTCCGCGCCGTCGACCACGACGAGTACGACCGACCGGTGGAGCGCCGCGGCGTGCTCGTCGGCGGGTGGATCGACCTGGTCTGCGAGGGCCCGCGAGGCGAACCCGAGCTGCGACAGTTCGAGCTGTGGGGCCGGCGGATCGAGGCCGAGCCCCTCGAGAACGCGACGGTGCTCCTGGCGGTGCTGCGCCTCTCCCGCTGGGCCGGGGAGCAGCCGTTGCGGGTGCGCGTCGCGGATCTGGTCGGTGGCGCGCTCGCCGAGACGACCGTCGACCTGGGCGAGGCGCGCAGCCGACTGGTGGCGCGCTACGAGCAGCGCATCGCCCGGATCACCTTGAGGATCCAGGACGCCCGCGCGGAGCCGGGCGACCACTGCACCGCGTGTCCCTACGTGCCGGGCTGCCCGGCGTTCCGATGAGCGCGACGGGCACGTCGGGGACGTCGGGGGCGCTGCCGTCGAAGCTGCACGGCTCGATCGTGCCGCTGAGCCCGACGACGGTGTGGCGGTGGCAGCGGTGCCGGCGCCTGTACCTGCTGCGCAACCTGGTGCAGCTCCCCGCGGCCGACTCCGGGCCGTGGGCCGACGAAGGTCTGCGCATCCACGCCGTGCTCCAGCACCTCCACCGCGAGGGCTCGTGCCACGACCACGAGGTCGTCGAGGACACCGTGGCGGCCTACGCGACCGGCGACGACGAGCGCCTCCGCGGCTTCCTGGAACGTCACGCCGCGCGGTGCCCGAGGGGAGCCACGTACCTCGGGGGCGAGTACCCGCTGGCGCGCTTCCACCGCGAGCCGGCGCCGCTGTTCACCGCGTCGGGGAAGATCGACGCGGTGTGGATCCACGACGGCTTCCTCGACGCGCGCGACTACAAGACCGGCGCCGGGGGCGTCGACGACCTCGCCGGCGACGTGCGCGCCCGCGTCCAGGCGTGGATGCTCGCACCGCTGGCGGCCGACAAGGGCCTGCGACTGCGGCTCCGCTACGAGTTCCTCGCCCCGGAGACACCCGAGGATCCCCCGCCGTGGGATCCGGACCCCGAGACGCTCGCGGCGATCGACGAGGAGCTGCGGACCGCCGTCGAGGAGATGCGGCGCGAGCGGGAGTTCGCCGGGGTGGCGAAGGCGCCGGTGTGCGGCCGGTGCGAGTACCGGTCGATCTGCGTGGACGCGTCCCTCGACGAGCCCTCGGAACCCGACCACGGATGACAAATTTGGCTTCTTTGCTGTCGTGTCACGACAGCAAAGAAGCCAAATTCGTCGGTATCAGTCGTCGGGAGGCCTGAGGTCGACGCGCAGGGTCAGGACCCCGTCGTCGAGGGAGCCCTCGGCGTCGCCGATGACGGCGAAGTCCATGTAGTCGAACTCGGCCTGCTCCACGTACCGCTGGCGCTCGGACCCCGCCACCGGGGGGATCGGCCGCTCCCGCACGCGCTCCGCGCGCTCCCGGAACCGCCGGATCAGCGCGTCGACGTCGAACTCCTCCTCGGCCATGTCAGCACACCTCCTTGCTCGAGTCCCTACCGGTCACCGGCGTCCCAGGCGCGCCACGAGCACCCGCTCGCGGCCCACGAGGTCGGGCCGCACCTCGACGTCCTCGAAGCCGGCCTCGGCGACCGCCGCGCGGGCGTCGTCGGCCCGGTGGGGTGCCAGCTCCAGGACGAGCGAGCCGCCCGGCGCGAGCCACTCGGGTGCTCCTTCGGCGATCTCGCGGATCGCCTCGAGACCGGTCGGCCCGCTGACGAGCGCCTCGGCGGGCTCGTGGTCCTTGACCTCGGGGGGGAGCTGCGCGTGCTCGGACTCCGACACGTAGGGCGGGTTGGAGACGATCACGTGGACGCCACCGCGCAGCTCGCCGGGGAGCGCCTCGAACCAGGAGCCGTGGGCGAGTCGCACCCGCGCGGCGGCCAGGCCGACCGAGGCGAGGTTGGCGCGGGCGACGGCGAGGGCGTCGCCGCTGATGTCGGTGGCCCACACCTCGACGGTGGGCAGCTCGTCGACCAGCGCCAGCGCGAGGACCCCGCTGCCCGTCCCCAGGTCCGCGACCACCACGTCGGTCTCGTGCACCTGGTCGGTGGTGGGCCCCCGCGCTGCGCCGTGGCGGACCGCCTCCTCGAGCGCGGCGTCCGCGACGATCTCGGTCTCGACGCGGGGGATGAGCGCCCGGTGGTCGACGACCAGCTCGAGGCGGCGGAACGCCCACCGCCCGAGGACGTGCTGGAGCGGGTTCCCGGCGACGCGCTGCTCGAGCATGTCGACCACGTGGCCGACGGCTCGGGCCGGGGCGAGGTCGTCGTCGCGGGGTGGCTCTTCGCCGGCGGCTCGCTCGACCATCCAGCGGGCCTCGGTGAGCGGGTTGTCGACGCCGGTCTCGCCGAGGACCGCCTCGGCGTGCGCCCGGAGCTCGCCCCAGCGGTACGTCCCCGGAGCCAGGAACGCCGCTCCACCGCGTCCACCGCGCAGGCGTTCGCTCACGCGTCCGCCCCGGCGAGCTGTTCGGCTCGCTCGGCAGCGATGAGGGCCTCGAGGATCTCGTCGAGGTCGCCGTCGAGCACGGCGGTCAGGTTGTGCAGCGTCAGCCCGACCCGGTGGTCGGTGACGCGGTTCTCCTTGAAGTTGTAGGTGCGGATCTTGTCGGCTCGACCCCCGCCTCCGAGCTGCGATCGCTTCGCCTCGGAGCGCTCCGAGGCCATGCGGTCCTGCTCGGCCTGGAGGAGCCGGGACCGGAGGATGCGCAGGGCCTTATCCTTGTTCTGGAGCTGGCTCTTCTCGTCCTGGCAGGTGACGACAGTGCCGGTGGGCCGGTGGGTGAGCCGCACCGCGGAGTCGGTGGTGTTCACCGACTGCCCGCCCGGTCCCGAGGAGCGGAAGACGTCGAGCTCGAGGTCGTTGGGGTCGATCCGGAGGTCGAACTCCTCCGCCTCGGGGAGGACCGCGACGGTCGCCGACGAGGTGTGGACACGGCCCTGGCTCTCGGTCACCGGCACGCGCTGGACGCGGTGGGGCCCGGCCTCGTGCTTGAGGTGCGACCACACGCGCTCCCCGCTGACCTGGAACGTCACGTCCTTGAAGCCGCCCATGTCGGAGGGGTGGCTCGCGAGGATCTCGGTCCGCCAGCCCTGTCGCTCGGCGTAGCGCTGGTACATCTCGAAGAGGTCGCGGGCGAAGAGGTTCGCCTCCTCGCCGCCCTCGGCGCCGCGGATCTCGACGATGACGTCCTTGTCATCGTTGGGGTCCTTGGGCAGCAGCATCACCTTGATGGACGACTCGAGGCCGGCGATCCGCGCCTCGGCGTCGTCGATCTCGCGTCGCAGGTACTCGCGGTCGGCCCCCTCGGCGTCGGTGAGCAGCTCGCGGGACGTCTCGAGGTTGGAGCGCGCCTCGCGGTACTCGCGGTAGGCGTCGACGACCGGCTTGAGCTCGGCGTGTCGGCGCCCGGCGTCGGCGATGGCGTCCTGGTCGCCGGTGGCGTAGATGTCCTGGAGCCGCGCCTCGAGGTCGTCGAGCTCCTCCTCCAGCGCGGCGAGACGGTCGAACATGCGTTCCAGCGTACTGCCGGACCCGCCGAACCCGGTGCGGACGCCCCGATCGAGCTCAGCCCCCCTTGCGGAGGTCGTTCGTGAGCTCCTCCACCGTCTCGGGTCCGAGCTGGGCCTCGTAGGAGTACTGCTCGTGGGCGAGTGCGAGGGTGACCGGTCCCCGCTCGAAGGCGTCGATCTGCTCGTCGGTGAGGTCGAAGCGGACGTAGTGCACCGACGCGGTGACCTCCTCGCGGGTGAGCTGCTCCTCGTGGGACTCGTCGGGGACGCACTCGACGACCGTCGCGTCGTCGCCCTCGCCGATGCGGAGCACGGCCGCGCGCTCGATGCCGACGAGCTTGGGCAGCCACTCGCGCAGCTCCGCCTCGGTGGTGAGCTCCACGAACATGGTCGCCGAGAGGTGGCCCGGCTCGGGGATGAGCGGGTTGTAGGTGTCGAGCTCGTCCTGGATCTGCTCGTCGGAGAGCATGCGCTCGACGCGGGCCATCTCCTGGATCTGGAACCGGATGGTGTCGCGGTTCTCGAACACGAAGGTGATGAACGGCCCGACCGTGATGCGGCGCTTGCGCTTCACCGCCATCACGCGCTCGCGGAACTCGACGCGCTCGCGCTCGTACTCCCTGAGGTCGGCGATGTCGGAGAGCGTGAGCTTGCTCATGAGGCCTCCTCTTCCTGCTCTTCCTCGTCGGCGCTGTCGTCGGCGCTGTCGTCGGCGATGCCGTAGGCGCGTGCCAGCACCTGGAGGGGGTGCTGCGGACGCGTGCCCGTCTCCTCCTCGATACCGCCGTTGGCCAGGTGGCAATCACCGGCGACGACGTCGCCCTCGGCCTTCTCGATCGCCCGACCGAGCTTGGCGCCCACCTTCTTGGAGAGCTCGTAGTGCTCCTCGCGGTAGCCCCACATGCCGTCGACGCCCGAGCACTGGTTCACCGGCTTCACCTTGGCGCCGGTCAGCTTCATCAGGTCCCGGCTCTTGAGACCGATGTTCTGGGCCTGGAGGTGGCAGGGGACGTGGTAGGTGATGGTCTCGTGCACCTCGCCGGGGAACTCGGTGTCGAGCTCCTTGTCGTCGTCGGTGTGGAGCGCCATGAGGTACTCGGCGGCGTCGTAGGTGTGCTCGGCGACGAGGTCGGCGTCCTCGCCCTGCACGTAGATCGGGTAGTCGCGCTTGAGCACGTAGCCGCAGGTGGGTTGGGGAACCACGACGTCCTTGCCCTCCCGGACGGTCTCGGCGAGCGCGGCGACGTTCTTCTCGGCCTGCGCGCGGAAGTGGTCGACGTCGCCGGAGTGCAGCCACGGCGCCCCGCAGCAGCCGGCGCCCTCCGCGAGCGAGCACTCGACGCGGTTGCGCTCGTAGACGCGCACGAGGTCGCGCCCGACGTCGGCGCTCTGGTACTCGACGAGGCAGGTGGGGAACACGGCGGCGTGCCCCTGGGGCTCGTCGATGCGCGGAGCCCGGCGCTTCCGGAACCAGGTGGTGAAGCGCTCGCGGACGTACGGCGGGAGGAGCCGCCGGGACGCCACGCCGAGCGTCTTCGACATCATCGTGCGGGGGAACGAGCCCGGCGTGCCGATCGCCTTGTTGGCGAGGGGCGCCACCGCGGAGTTGAGCTTGCCCACCAGGTCGGTGCGGTTGAGGACCTGGTCGGAGACCTTCTCCTTGAGGCCCGCGTGGCGCTCCTTGTGCACGGCGTCCGCGCGGAGCATGAGCCGGGGGAAGTCGAGCATCCACTCGTGGGGCGGGACGTAGGGGCACTTCACGTAGCAGAGCTTGCACTGGTAGCACTCGTCGACGACGTGGTCCTGCTCCGCCTCGGTCATCTGCTCCACGTCGCCGTCGTAGGAGTCGACGTAGTCGAAGAGGGTGGGGAAGGCGGGGCACAGGTTGAAGCACAGCCGGCACCCGTGGCAGAGGTCGTAGACGCGGGTGAGCTCCTCGCGCAGGTCCGCCTCGTCGAAGTACTGGGGGTGCGTCGGGTCGTAGGTGGTGGTCATCGTGATCCCCGGTTCGCTGCCGTTCGGATTCCCGATGTGTGAGTGCTGTGCATTCGTATCCGCTGCACCACACTCACACATGCAGATGGGGACGTGAACGGGAGCAGCCGCCCGAGGGGCGCCCGGGCGGCTGCTCCGCTGAACACGACCTCGCTCAGCTCAGGTGCTCCAGCGCCTTCGTGAAGCGGCCGGCGTGGCTCTTCTCGGCGCGGGCGAGGGTCTCGAACCACTCGGCGGTCTCGTCGAAGCCCTCGTCTCGGGCGGTCTTGGCGAAGCCCGGGTACATCTCGGTGTACTCGTAGGTCTCGCCCTCGATCGCCGACTTGAGGTTGGCCTCGGTCTCGCCGACGGGAACCTCGGTCACCGGGTCGCCCACCTCGGCGAGGAAGTCGAAGTGCCCGAAGGCGTGGCCGGTCTCACCCTCGGCGACCGAGCGGAAGACCCCGGCCACGTCGGGGAATCCCTCGACGTCGGCCTTCTGCGCGAAGTAGAGGTACCGCCGGTTGGCCTGGCTCTCGCCGGCGAACCCCTCCTTCAGGTTCTCGTGTGTCTTGCTTCCCTTGAGCTCGGCCATGACGCGTCCTCCTTGGTGACGATGCTGACCCCTGTCGTCCCTGTCTAGGGACTCTCGGACGTGATCGGACCGTCCACCGGACCCGCCGCCGCGCACTGCTCGCAGCGGCCCCGGAAGACGATCTCGACGCTGGACACCTCGAAGCCCCGATCGGAGCCCTCCGGGACCCTGACGGAGGGGAACTCCGCCTCCAGGTCACGGACTCTCCCGCACTCGGCGCAGACGAGGTGGTGGTGCGTGCCGACGTTGGGATCGAACCGGGCGGAGCCGGTCCCGAGGTCGAGCTGCTGGATCTCGCCCATGTCCGCCAGCTCCTTGAGGGTCTGGTAGACGGTTCGGAGCGAGACCATCGGCAGCTCGTCGACCACGGCAGCGTGGACGGCTTCCGCCGTCGGGTGCGCCTCGTTGCTGTGGAGCACCCGGAAGATGCGTTCCCGCTGGGGGGTCACCTTGAGACCCCGTTCGCGGAACATCTCGCTGAGCTCGGTCGGACTTCGCACACCCGTGATCCTAACAGGTTGCGTTTGTTTGTCAACAACAGTTGTTGGCTAGCACCGGGAGCGGCCGACTCAACGGGCCTCCCAGTCACCGCGAACCGTCACCAACCGGGCATTCGCCTCCGGGCGCAGGCGAGCGAGGAGCTCCCGCGTGGCCGGGTGCGCGTCCCGCTCCGGCACCACGAGCGTGACCCGTGCCGGCGCGTCGGCCGAGCCGCAGGCCTGGAGCCAGGCGTGCCCGGCGGTGGGCACGGCGTCGAGGTCGATCCCCACCGAGCACACCACGACCGCTCCCGCGCCCACGGCGACGCCGGGACGCTCGTCACGGAGCCCCGCCGCGGGGACGGGGTCGGCGACCGCCTCGAGGTCGGCGTCCGCCCCCAGGCCCGCCAGCGAGGGGTCGTCGATCACCCGCGCGCGGAGACGTCGGGACGTGCCGAGCCTGCGCAGCGGGTGGGGAGCCGCTCCGCCTCGGTGCCGCGCCACCACCTCCACGGCGTGGGCCAGGTCGGCGAGGTCGACCTCCAGGCTGTCCGCGCCCACAACCCGGTGGCCGACGACCCGGCGGCGCGCGTCCTGGTCGTGCTCGCCGACGCCCACCTCGAACTCCGGCTCCTCCCCCGCGACGAGCCGCGCCACCTCCAGGCCGTCGAGCGACAGCACGAGGGCGTCGCCGGCCGGCTCCACGGCCAGGTCGGGATGGCGCCGGATCGCCTCGTCGAGCAGCTCCACGGCGGCGCGACGGGCAGCGGCGTCGACGCCGGCGAGCAGCGCGTCGGGATCGGCGCGGCGCGCCTCGCCGGCCGCCTCGAGCGCCTCATCGAGGGTCGGCACCTCGACGGGGCGCAGCTCCCTCCCCTCGACGCCCGCCACCGCGGGTGGGTCCGCGAAGGCCGCCAGACGGAGGCGCACGACCTCGAGCTCGTCGCGGCCCGCCACCACCGTGGCGCCGCGCCACCGGCCGCTCCGCTCCAGCCACAGCAGCGCCGGCCCCAGACCGCCGAGCGGGTCGTGCTCGAGCAGCACCCACGTCCGCTCGCCGGCTGCCACCGCCGCGGATCCCGGGGCGAGGCGCGCGTCGACACCGGCGGGCTCCACGCCCTCGCCGTCGCGGACCAACGCCCGGAGCTTCGCCGCGACCAGGCTGGCGTCGGGGGCCGTCACCGCGGCGCCCCTCGCCCGCTCCCGGCGGTGTCGGTCGCGGTCGGGCTCGCCGACTGCCACGACCCGGAGCGCTCCAGCTCGCCCCAACTCGCCGCCGTGCGGCGCAGGTGACGCACGAGCCCCACCAACCGCCACCAGGCGTTGAGCTGCCGGTAGCCGAAGTTCTCGACGAACGCCGCCCACATCAGCCGGCCGAGGTCGCGAGCGCGCGGGTAGACGTGGAACGAGAGCTCCTCGAGCACCAACGCGCTCGCGGAGAACGCCACGCCGAGACCGAACGCGACGAGGAGGAAGGCGACGAACGCCTGCGCCGAGATGGTGCCGGTGGTGAACGCCACCACCCCGAGGAGGTACCCGAACACCTCGACGAACGACCCGAGCAGCTCGAAGAGGAGGTGGAAGGGATAGGAGACCCACCCCACCGCACCCCGGAAGGCGAGGCCCCGGTTCATCTGGAGGGTCTCGGCCAGCCCGCGCTGCCAACGGATCCGCTGGGTGGCGAGTCCCCGGACCGCCGAGGGGGCCTCGGTGAAGCAGATCGGGTCGGGCACGTAGGCGATCCGGTAGGGCCGCTTCTGCTGCCGCATCACCCGATGGAGGCGGGTGACCAGCTCCATGTCCTCGCCGAGGGTGTCGGTCCGGAAGCCCCCGGCGCCGATGACGACCTCCTTGCGGAACATCGCGAACGCCCCCGAGAGCACGAGGAGGCCGTTGAAGCTCGCCCACCCCATCCGACCGAAGAGGAAGGCCCGCAGGTACTCCATCACCTGGAACAGCACGAGGCGGTTGTCGGGGAGCCCCAGCTCCTCGAGGAAGCCCTCCCGGACCGTGCAGCCGTTGGCGATCCGGATGGTCCCGCCCGACGCGACCACCCGGGCGTCGTCGAGGAACGGGCGGGCGACGCGCTGGAGGCTGTCGCGCTGGAGGATCGAGTCGGAGTCGATGGTGCAGAACAGCGGGTAGCGGGCCGCGTTGACCGCGACGTTCACCGCGTCGGCCTTGCCTCCGTTCTCCTTGTCGATCACCCGGAGGTTCCGGTAGCGCCCGGACAGGTAGAAGGCCCGTACCGGCGCGGTGGCGATCCGGTCGCGGTATGCCTCGCCGTACGCCCTGAGGTCGAAGGCCTCGCGCAGCACCTCGAGGGTCCGGTCGTTCGAGCCGTCGTTCACCACGACGACCTCGAAGGTGGGGTAGGTGAGCTGGAGCACCGACTGGACCGAGCCGACGATCGTGGCCTCCTCGTCGTAGGCCGGGATGACCACGGTGACCGGCGGCATCAGCGCCGGATCCACGGGTGGGCTGGCACCGAACCGGCGGAGGTGGGAGCGGGTGATGCTGAAGAACGCCAGCACGTTCAACCCGATGTAGGTGACGTGGACGACGAGGAAGTACCCGAGCACCAGCCACTGGCCGACGGCGACGGTGACGCTCACGAGAGGGCCGCCGTCTCGGAGAGGACCTGCGCGAGCGCCCCGCGCGCGTAGCGGTCGGGATGGGTGCGCGCGAGGAGCGCGAGCACGGTGCGGCTCATGCTCGGCATCGCGACCAGCGCGTGGGCGGCGCGGTAGCGGACCCACCACTCGGGATCGTCGAGGCGCGCGACGATCCGCCACTCGTCCCCCGGCACCCGCAGGCGTCCGAGCGCCGAGACGGCCTGCACGCGGACGAACGAGACCGGATGGTCGAGGTACGGCCGGATGAGCGCGGCGTCGCCGGGCCGACGGTGCTCGCGGATCACCTCGAGGCAGCGAGCCGTCACCTCGGGCTCGTCGGTCGTCTCGAGGATGTGGTGCACGACGTGCAGGCCGCTCGACCCGCGGATCCGCCCGAGCATCTCGACGAGCCGGATGTGGAGCTGCACGTCGGGCGCCTCGAGCACCTCGTCGGCGAGCGCTGCCGAGACCACCTCGGATGGCGCCTCGTCGAGGACGGCGACGGCGGTCGCGGGGTGGCAGTCCCGCCAGGAGGCCACGAGGGGGACGACGGCCCGCGTGCCCGCCTCGGGGTCGATCCGCACGACCGCCCGGGCCGACTCGGCCCGCAGCACCAGCGGGTGGCGCGCCGCGAGGTCGAGCAGGGTGCCCACGGCGCGGGCGTCGCGGAGCCGCCCGAGCGTGGTGGCTGCGAGGAGCCGCTCGGCCCCTCTGCCCCGCTCGACGAGCTCGAGGGCCGCGCGGTCGATTCCGAACGCGCGGGCGGTGCGGTCGAGGCGGTCGCGGGCTCTGCCCTCGACGGTCGTGCAGAAGCGGTTCCAGAGCTCGAGGACGTGGGCGCGGTCCCGGCGGCCGATCCGGGGGGCCTCGTCGGGCACCGCGCGGACGGCACCGACGAAGACCGGCGTCCACTCGGCCTCGACGTCCGCGCCCCGCCGCGCCCGGAGCGCCACGCTCCCCCGCACGGTCGTGGCGGCGAGCATGAAGAGCGCGGTGCACGCGAGGGCCGCGATCCCGCCCACGATCGACGCCTCGACGATCACTGACTCGGCCACGAACGACGACTCGGCCACGAACGACGCTGCGAGGGGCGGTGGCGCGGTGCTCACGACGCGCGGGACCGGGTCAACCGTCTCCGGCCCGCCCACCGGCGCGCAGCAGGCGCTTGACTCGGGCGAGGAGCGACTCGAGCTGGAACGGCTTCGTGACGTAGTCGTCGGCGCCCGCTTCGAAGGCGGCCACGACGCTGTCCTCGCCGGACTTGGCGGTGAGCATGAGGACGGGCACCGGCCCCCACCCCTGCGCGGCGCGGATCCGCTGGAGGATCTCGAACCCGTCGGTGTGGGGCAGCATCACGTCGAGGATCACCAGGTCGGGAGCCGGCGCCGCGAGCGCCTCGACCGCCTCGGCGCCCGTGGAGGCGGTGCTGACGGCGAAGCCCTCGCCCTCGAGGTAGAAGCGCAGGAGCTCCTGGATGTGGGCCTCGTCCTCGATGACGAGGATCTGCTCACCAGCCATGCACCCTCAGGCTGTCGCTCAACCCGGCGTCATGCTGTCACGCGGATGGGTGTACGGAACGGAACCTGCCGTCCACACCCCTTACGAGTCCTGCTCGTCCTTGTCCGGCTTCTCTGCCTGCTCTGCCTGCTCGGCCTGGTCAGGCTTCTCTGCCTGCGCGTCCTTGTCGTCCTTCTCGCTCTGCTCGGCCTTGTCGCCCTTGCCCTTGGGCTCGAACTTCGGGCGGGGCCCGCCCTTGGTGGCGACGGGCGGCTTGCGGCGCGGCGCCTGGGCGGTCCGCTTGCGCCGCTTCTTCTCCTTCTTGTCCTCCTTACCCTCGCCCGTCCGCTCGGCCTCCTCGCGGGCCCGCTCGTAGCGCTTCTGGAAGCGCTCGACCCGCCCGCCGGTGTCCACCAGCTTCTGCTTCCCGGTATAGAAGGGGTGGCAGGCCGAGCACAGGTCGACGTGCAGCTCCGACACCGTCGCCCTGGTGGTGAACTGGTTGCCACACGAGCAGGTGACGTGGCAGTCGACGTAGTCGGGGTGGAGTTCGGTCTTCACGGCTGCTCCTCTGCGCGGGCTGGCTGCGGGGCTGGCTGCGGGCTGGTGCCGGTCGGCCGGCACGGCCGGGATCCTCGTGCCGGATCAGTGTAGGGACGCTGCGGCGTCCCGCTCACACGGCGGTCGGCGCGTTGGCGATCTCCTCCAGGAAGTCGTCGTTGGCCTTGGTGGTCTTGATCTTGTCCATGAGCAGCTCGAGGCCGGCTCCGTCCTCGAGGGCGCCGAGCACCCGGCGGAGCTTCCACACCTGGCTGAGCTGCTTGCGGTCGAAGAGGAGCTCCTCGTGGCGGGTGCTGGACTGGTCGACGTCGATCGCCGGGTAGATGCGCCGGTCGGCGAGGTGGCGGTCGAGGCGCAGCTCCATGTTGCCGGTGCCCTTGAACTCCTCGAAGATCACCTCGTCCATGCGGCTCCCGGTCTCGACCAGGGCGGTGGCGATGATCGTGAGCGAGCCCCCCTCCTCGATGTTGCGGGCGGCTCCGAAGAAGTACTTCGGCGGGTACAGCGCCTGGGAGTCGACACCGCCGGAGAGGATCCGTCCCGAGGCAGGCGCCGCCAGGTTGTAGGCGCGCGCGAGGCGGGTGATGCCGTCGAGCAGGATCACGACGTCGTGGCCCATCTCGACGAGGCGCTTGGCCCGCTCGAGGGTGAGCTCGGCCACCGCCGTGTGCTCGTCGGGAGGGCGGTCGAACGTCGAGGCGTAGACCGTGCCGTCCTTGACGTGCCGGCGGAAGTCCGTGACCTCCTCCGGGCGCTCGTCAACGAGGAGGACGATCAGCTCGACCTCGGGGTTGTTGGCCTCGATCGCCTCGACCATGTGCTTCATGACCGTGGTCTTGCCCGCCTTGGGCGGCGACACGATCATGCCTCGCTGGCCCTTGCCGATCGGCGAGATGAGGTCGATGATCCGGCCGGTGATCTCGTCGGGCTGGTCGGGCAGCTCCATCCGGAGCTTCTGGTCGGGGAACAGGGGCGTCCGGTCGCCGAACCTCGCCCGCTCCTTGGCCTCCTCGGGAGGGCCGTCGTTGATGGCGTCGATGCGCATCAACGCCGGGTACTTCTCGCTGTTGGTCGGCGGCCGGTGGGCGCCCTTGATCTTGTCGCCCTTGCGCAGGCCGAACTTCCGGACCTGCGAGGCGGACACGTAGACGTCCTTCTTGCCCGGCAGCAGACCGGTGGTGCGGAGGAACCCGTACCCCTCGTCGCGGACCTCGAGGATCCCCTCGGTGTCGATGGGGTCGCCCTGCGGCTCGTCGCCGCCGCCACCACCACCACCGCCGCCTCGACCGCGGCGCCGGCGCTTGCGCTTTCCACCACCACCACCGCCGCCGCCACCCTGGCCGCGGTCGTCGCCCTCCCTCTGCTTGGGCTTGTTGCCGGAGCCGCCCTGGTCGGAGCCGTCGCCTCCGGAACCGCCGTCACCGGAACCGCCGTCACCGGAACCGTCGTCACCGGAACCGCCGGATTCGCCGTTGCCGCCGGTGTCGCCCGCGTCGGTGGAGCGGGCGCCGTTCGACGAGCCCCCGCCGTCGCCCCCGTCGCCACCGTCGCCAGAGCCGCCAGAGCCACCGGTGCCCCCGGTGCCGCCGGTGCCGCCGTCGGCGGTCTCCAGGATGGCGTCGACGATCTCGGACTTCTTCATCCTCGAGGTGACCTTGGCACCGACGGCGTCGGCGATCTCCTGGAGCTCGTTGCGCTCCTTGCTCTCGAGCGCCGACCGCTCGGTCGTCTGGTCGGGGGTCATGGGCTGCTCCTTGTACGCGACTCGGCTCCGGCCGACGGACGTTCCTGTCCGGGGTGCGTGGAGGTGCTCCGCCGTGACAGGGGCAGGCTCTCGAGGAGCCGTGCCGGCGAATGAAGACCGAAGGCCGGGAAGATCGGTTCGAGGGCACGCGAACCAACGTTGGGAGGTGCGACGGACGCCCCTGGAACCGGCTCCCGGTGACGATCCTCGAGAGCCTTCGTCGCCGTGATCGGCGACTGTGCGGTCAGTGTAGCCACCACCGCACCGCCCGGCAACAGACCGCCGGGCCGGCCGGTCCGGGATGAGGCGCGCGACCGGCGCCGCTATCCGACGAGGCGGGGCATCAGCTCGTGGCCGACCACGGGGGTGGCGCCGGCGGTGGCGCGCTCCGAGTACTCCCCTCCGGGCCCGTCCCCCGTGGAGTCGTAGAGGAGGTAGGGCACGGCGTCGGTGGTGTGGGTCTTGAGCCGCGTCGGGGTGGGGTGGTCGGGCAGCAGCAGGATGCGGTGCGGCCCGAGCGACTCGAGCCCCTCGACGAGGGGTCCGATGATCCGGCGGTCCCAGTGCTCGAGCGCCTCGACCTTCGCGTCGACGTCGCCGTTGTGCCCGGCCTCGTCGCTCGCCTCGACGTGGAGGAGGAAGAGGTCGCGGTCGGCGAGCGAGTCGAGGCAGGCGTCGCGCTTGCCCTCGTAGTTCGTGTCGTAGTAGCCGGTGGCGCCCTCGACCTCGACGACCTCGACGCCGCTGAGGACCCCGAGGCCGCGGATGAGGTCGACGGCGGTCACCAGCCGACCCTCCACCCCGAAGCGCTCGAGGAACGACGGCATCTGCGGGCGGGTGCCCTGACCCCACAGCCAGATCTGGGTCGCCTCCGCCCCGAGCTGCGCGGCCCGCTCCGAGACGATCGCCCGGGAGCGCTCCATCAGGTCGGTGATCCGCTCCGCCCCCGGGCCGCTGGGCAGCACCACCGCCTCGTCGGAGAGGTCGTGGGGCGGGACGCACTCGACGTCGCCGAGCTCGCGGGGGGCGACCATCACGTGGCGGTACCCGACGCCGGGGTGGAAGCGGATGCCGTCGACGCCGAGCTCGGCGTCGACCGCCTCGATGATGGGGTGGCTCACCTCGCTGGCGACGTGGCCGGCCGAGAAGTCGACCATGACGCCGTCGTCGGAGACCGTGACGAGGTTGCAGCGGAACGCCACCTCGTCGTCGCCGAGCTCGATGCCCATCGCGGCGGCCTCGAGCGGGGCGCGGCCGGTGTGGTAGCGGGCCGGGTCGTAGCCGAGGATCGACATGTTGCCGACGTCGCTGCCCGGCGGGAACCCCTCGGGGATGGTGGCGGCACGGCCGACCTCCCCGCGCGCGGCGAGCGCGGCGAGGTTGGGCATGGCGGCGGCTTCGAGGGGCGTGCGGTCGCCGAGCTGCTCGATCGGCTCGTCGGCGGCGCCGTCGGGGACGAGGACCACGTACTTCACGGTGGCGGAGCGTAGCGCCCACCACTCCCCCGGCCCGGACCTCTAACGTGTGGCTTCTGTGAGACCGGGAACGCGCTGGGCCCTCGTCGTGGTCGCCGCGTCCGCCCTCGCCGCGGGGGCGTTCGCGGTGGTGGAGCTGGTCTCGGACGGCGACGAGACCACGACGCCGACCACCGCGGCCACCACCACGACCACCGAGCCCATCGGCGTCCCCGGCAGCCGGCCGGTGACGAGCACCGCGCCGGGCGCCGACGCCGAGCCCGAGGCGGGCATCCCCGACGTGGCGCTCGCGGTCACGAGGGTGGGCGACTTCACCATGCCGGTCATGGCGCGGCCCCGGCCGGGAGACGACGCCCTCTACGTGATCGAGCAGCGCGGCGCGGTGAAGCGCATGCCGCCGGGTGGCCGAGCCGTCACGGTCCTCGACCTCGGCGACGAGGTGTCGACCGGCAACGAGCAGGGTCTGCTCGGCCTCGCGTTCTCGCCGGACGGCGAGCGCATGTACCTCGACTTCACCGACCGGGCGGGCGACACCCACGTGGTCGAGTACGAGATGGACGACGACGGCCCCGACCCGGACTCGCGCCGCGAGCTGCTCACCGTCGCCCAGCCGTTCTCGAACCACAACGCCGGGCACCTGGCGTTCGGCCCCGACGGCCACCTCTACGTGTCGCTCGGCGACGGCGGCTCCGGCGGCGACCCGGAGGGCAACGGCCAGGACCCGGGCACGCTGCTCGGCTCGATCCTGCGCCTCGACCCGAGCCCCTCGGGCGACGAGCCCTACGGGATCCCTCCGGACAACCCGTTCGTCGGCGATCCGGAGCGCCGCGACGAGATCTGGGCCTACGGCCTGCGGAACCCCTGGCGGTTCTCGTTCGACCGGGAGACCGGCGACCTCTGGATCGGCGACGTCGGCCAGAACGAGATCGAGGAGGTCGACTTCGAGCCGGCCGGCTCCGGGGGCGGGCGCAACTACGGCTGGAACCTGATGGAGGGCACCCGGCAGTTCGCCGGCGAGCCGCCGCCCGGCCACGTGCCGCCCGTCCACGAGTACCCGCTCACCGGCGGCAACTGCGCGGTGACCGGCGGCTACGTCTACCGCGGCCAGGCGATCCCCGAGCTGGCCGGCGTCTACGTGTTCGCTGACTTCTGCCGGGGCGACCTCAAGGGACTCCGGCGCACGGGTGAGGCCTCGGCCGAGGTCGGCGACCTCGGCCTGCACGTCGACCAGATCTCGTCGGTCGCGGAGGACGCGTCGGGCGAGCTCTACGTGCTGTCGCTCTCCGACGGCCTGTTCCGACTCGAGCCCGGGTGAGGGCTCAGAGGCCGAGCTCGGCGGAGACGGAGGCCACGTCCGCCTCGACGGCGGCGCCGAGGCGCGACGTCTCGGAGATGGCCCGGTCGGGGTCCTTGAGGCCGTGGCCGGTGAGGGTGCACACCACCGTCTCGCCGGACTCGACGAGGCCCTCGTCGACGGCCTTGCGCAGCCCCGCCACCGACGCCGCGGAGGCCGGCTCGACGAACACCCCGGCCTTGGCGGCGAGCAGCTTGTAGGCGTCGAGGATCTCGCGGTCGGAGACCGGGCCGATGTGGCCTCCCGACTCGTCGCGCGCGGCGAGCGCCTCGTCCCAGGAGGCCGGGTTGCCGATCTGGATGGCGGTGGCGAGCGTCTCGGGGTGGCGGACCGGCTCGCCGATCACGATCGGCGCGGCGCCGGCGGCCTGCCATCCCAGCATCCGGGGCCGCCGGGTCGCACGGCCCGCCTCGGCGTCCTCGTGGTAGCCGCGCCAGTAGGCGGTGATGTTGCCGGCGTTGCCGACCGGGATGCAGTGCACGTCCGGCGCGTCGCCGAGCACGTCGACGATCTCGAACGCCGCGGTCTTCTGCCCCTCGAGGCGGTAGGGGTTGATGGAGTTGACGACCGTGACCGGCTCGCGCTCGCCGAGCTCGCGGACGATCTCGAGCGCCTGGTCGAAGTTGCCCCGGATCGGGAGGACCTTGGCGCCGTGGATGATGGCCTGGGCGAGCTTGCCGAGGGCGATCTGGCCGTCGGGGATCAGCACGGCGCACACGAGATCCGCGCGCGACGCGTACGCAGCGGCGGAGGCGGAGGTGTTGCCGGTGGAGGCGCAGATCACCGCCTTGGAGCCCTCCTCGAGCGCCTTGGAGATGGCGACGGTCATGCCCCGGTCCTTGAACGAGCCGGTGGGGTTCACCCCCTCGTACTTGAGGTGGACCTCCACGCCGAGCTCCTCGGAGAGCGCGTCGAAGGCGAGCAGCGGGGTACCGCCCTCGAGCAGGGTCACCACGGGTGTGCCCGCGGAGACGGGGAGGCGGTCGCGGTAGGCCGCGACGACGCCCGGCCAGGCCGGGTAGCGGTCGGTCACGACGGCTCTCCCCCGATGACGCGCAGCACCGAGCCGACGCGGCGGACGACCTCCAGGTTGCTCACGGCCCGCACCGTCGCGTCGAGGTCGCCGGTGCGGGCGGTGTGGGTGACGAACACCAGCTCGGCCTCCTCGGCCTGGCCTCGCTGCTGCACCGACATGATGGAGACGCCGTGGGTGCCGAACACGCCGGCGATGGTGGCGAGGACGCCGGGCTCGTCGGCCACCTCGAGGTGCACGTAGAACTGGGCGACGACCTCGGAGAGCGGCAGGATCGGCTTGCGCTCCCAGCGGCCGACGATGCCGCCCTTGCCGCCGCC
Source organism: uncultured Burkholderiales bacterium (assembly GCA_964438505.1). Lineage (GTDB taxonomy): Bacteria > Actinomycetota > Acidimicrobiia > IMCC26256 > JACPCJ01 > CAYTKN01. The sequence continues at coordinate 214,763 of CAYTKN010000001.1, read as the reverse complement.
GGCGAGGTTGCGCACGGCGTCGACGAGGTCTCCGAGCACGGCCGAGGCGGTCGGCCCGCCTCCGGCGCCGGGCCCGTAGAGCATCAGCTCGCCGACGGCGTCGCCCTCGATGAAGACGGCGTTGAACGAGTCGCGCACCGCCGCGAGGGGATGCGCGGCGGGCACGAAGGCGGGGTGGACGCGGGCGGAGACCGAACCGTCGACGGTCTCGGCGATGGCGAGGAGCTTCACGACGTAGCCGAGGTCGGTGGCCGCCGCGATGTCCTCGCTGCTGACGCCGGTGATGCCCTCGCGGTACACGTCGGCCTCGGTGACGTGGGCGCCGAAGGCGATCGAGGCGATGATCGCCGCCTTCTGCGCGGCGTCGTGGCCCTCGATGTCGGCGACGGGGTTGGCCTCGGCGTAGCCGTGGCGCTGGGCCTCGACGAGCGCCTCCTCGAAGCTCCAGCCGTCCTCGGTCATCCGGGTGAGCACGTAGTTGGTGGTGCCGTTGACGATGCCGAGGAGGCGGGTGATGCGCTCCCCCGCCAGCGACTCGCGCAGCGGCCGGATGAGCGGGATGCCGCCGGCGACGGCGGCTTCGAAGAGGAGGTCGACCCCGGCGGTCTCGGCGGTCTCGATGAGCTCCTTGCCGGCGTTGGCGAGCATCTCCTTGTTGGCGGAGACGACGGGCTTGCCGGCTTCGAGGGCGGCGGTCACGAGCGTGCGGGCGGGCTCCACGCCGCCGATCACCTCGATCACGAGGTCGATGTCGTCGCGGCGGACGAGCGCCTCGGCGTCGTCGGTGAACAGGCCGGGGTCGACGGCCAGCTCGGGCCGCTCCTTGGCGACGTCGCGCACGGCGATGCCGCCGATCTCGACCTTGCGCCCGGCGCGCGAGGCGATGAGGTCGGCGTGGTCGCCGATGAGGGTGACGACCTCGGCTCCGACGGTGCCGCAGCCGAGGACGGCGACGCGAACGGTCCCGTCGGTCATGGCTCCTCAGTCTCGCGCCTGGCCGCGGGAGCGTTCAGCGGTTCGGCGCGGGCGTCGACGTCGAGGCGGAGGAGGTCGTCGAGGCTCTCGCGGGCGAGCACCTCGCGGGCCGCGCCGTCGCGGACGAAGACCACCGCGGGGCGGGGCACGGCGTTGTAGTTGGACGCCATGGCGTAGCCGTAGGCGCCGGTGGCGGGGGTGCAGAGGAGGTCGCCCACCGACACCTCGGCGGGGAGGCGCGCGTCGTGCACGAGCACGTCGCCCTGCTCGCAGTGCTTGCCGGCGACCGTCGCGGAGCGGGGGCGCTGCGCGGTGGCGCGCTCGGGCAGGAACGCCTCGTAGCGGGCGCCGTAGACGGCGGGGCGCGGGTTGTCGCTCATGCCCCCGTCGACGGCCACGTAGGTGCGGATGCCGGGCACCTCCTTGACGGTGCCGATCCGGTAGAGGGTGACCGCCGAGGGCCCGGCGATGGAGCGTCCGGGCTCGACGACGAGGCGCGGCTGCGAGGCGAAGCCCGCGGCGTGGCACGCGTCGGTCACGGCCGCGCGCAGGCTGGCCGCGTACTCGGAGATCGAGGGCGGCGCCTCGTCGGAGCGGTAGCGGACGCCGAGGCCGCCGCCGAGGTTGAGCTCCTCGAGGGTGGCGCCGGTCGTCGCCTCGATCTCGGCGAGGAGGCCGGCGACGACTCCGGCGGCTCGGGTGTAGGAGTCGAGGGCGAAGACCTGTGAGCCGATGTGGGCGTGGACGCCGGCGAGGTGGAGGGCGTCGCTCGCCACGCAGCGCCGTGCGGCCGCCAGGGCGGTCTCCGCGCGCACGGAGAACCCGAACTTGGAGTCCTCGACGCCGGTCTCGACGTGCGCGTGGGTCCGCGCCTCGACGCCGGGGGTGACGCGGATGAGGACGGTGGGCGCCGGGGCGCCGTCGGCGACGAGCGCTTCGAGGCGGTCGATCTCGTCGAACGAGTCGACGACGATCCTGCCGACGCCGACCTCGAGGGCGCGGGCGAGCTCGTCGCCGCTCTTGTTGTTGCCGTGGAAGACGAGGCGCTCGGGTGGGAAGCCGGCGGCGAGGGCGACGTGGAGCTCCCCGCCGGTCGAGACGTCGAGGAGCATCCCCTCGTCGGCGACGAGGCGGACGACGGCGCGGCAGAGGAACGCCTTCGAGGCGTAGGCGACGTTGGCGGCTCCGAACAGCGCCGCGTACTCGCGGCAGCGCTCGCGCAGCTCGGTCTCGTCGTAGACGAACAGCGGGGTGCCGTACCGCTCGGCGAGGGCGCCCAGGTCGCACCCGCCGATCGAGAGGCGCCCCGCGGCGTCGAGCGCGGCGGTGCGGGGCAACAGCGACGGGTCGAGCGGCGCACCCGAGGAGCCCTGGGCGCTCTGGGAGCTCACGTGGCGGCGTCCGCGTCGAGACGGGTCATCTCCTCGGGGGCCTCCGCGCCGAGGATCGCCAGCGCGCCGGCGAGGCCGACCCGGCAGGCCTCCACGAGCCACAGGCGGGCGTGGGTGAGCGCTTCGGGGACCTCGGTGGTCTCGCCGGGCAGCACGCGGCAGTCGTGGTAGAAGCCGTGGAACCGGCCGGCGAGCTCGCGGACCCAGGTGGTGACGCGGTGGGGAGCGCGCGCCGCGGCGGCCTCGGCGACGACGTCGGGGTAGGCGGCGAGCGAGCGGAGCAGGTCGAGCTCGCGCTCGTCCTCGAGCACGTCGAGGTCGGTGCTCGCCAACGGCCGGCGCTCGAAGCCCCGCTCGGCGGCCATCCGCTCGATGGAGGCGATCCGGGCGTGCGCGTACTGGACGTAGTAGACGGGGTTGTCCATCGACCGGGAGGTGACGACGTCGACGTCGAAGGTCTGGGCGCTGTCGATCCCCTGGAGCAGGAAGGTCAGGCGGCACGCGTCGGCGTCGACCTCGTCGAGGACCTCGGCGAGCGTGACGATCTCGCCGGTCCGCTTGGAGAGCCGCACCGGCTTGCCGTCGCGCACGAGGGTGACGAGCTGGCCGAGGATGACCTCCGGCTCGGCGCCGTGGACGGGGTGCGGGTCGACGCCGAGCGCCCGGAGGCCCGCCTGGACGGAGCGGACCTGGCCGTGGTGGTCGGCGCCCCAGATGTCGACGAGGTGCGTCCAGCCGCGCCGGAGCTTGTCGCAGTGGTACGCGAGGTCGGCGGCGAGGTAGGTGGGGTCGCCGTCGCTCTTGATGAGGACGCGGTCGCGGTCGTCGCCGTGCTCGGTGGCGGTGAACCACACGGCTCCGTCGCGCTCGGTGACGGCGCCGCGCTCGCGCAGCGCCTCGACGGTCGCCTCCACGTCCCCGCGCTCGTGGAGGGTCCGCTCGGAGAACCAGGTGTCGAAGTGGACGCCGATGCGCTCGAGGTCTGCGCGCACCTCCTCGACGACCCGCCGGTAGCCCCACTCGCGGGCCTCCTCGAGGGTGACCTCGGCGGCGGCATCGGCAGCGGCGTCGGCGGCGTCGCCGAGGTCGTCGCGCAGCTCGGCCGCCATCTCGGTGACGTAGGCGCCGTGGTAGCCGCCCTCGGGGGGCTCCTCGCCGCGCAGGCGGGCGACGAGCGAGGCGCCGAAGGCGTCGAGCTGGTTGCCGGCGTCGTTGAGCAGGTACTCGCGGTGCACCTCCGCGCCCTGGGCCTCCCAGAGCCGGGCGAGGGCGTCGCCGAACGCGGCCCAGCGCCCGCCGCCGGCGTGCAGCGGCCCGGTGGGGTTGGCGGAGACGAACTCGAGGTCGATGCGCTCGCCGGTGAGGGTGTCGCTGCGCCCGTAGGCGTCGCCTTCCTCGACGACCCGGACGAGGACGTCGTGCAGCCACGAGGGACGCAGGCGGAAGTTGAGGAAGCCGGGCCCCGCCACCTCGACGGCCTCGAGGTGGTCGACGGCCGCCGCGCGGACGTGCTCGGCGAGCTCGCCGGCGACGTCGCGGGGGTTGCGTCCGGCGGGCTTGGCGACCTGCATGGCGACGTTGGTGGCCCAGTCGCCGTGCTCCTTGTGGCGCGGGGTCTCGAGCTCGACGCCGGCGTCGGGTTCGGGGAGGCCGGCGTCGCGCAGCGCGGCGCGGACCGCGTCGGTGAGCACGTCGCGAATCGCCCTCATGCGCCCGGTCGCTTCCGTGTGGTCAGCGGGTTCGGGACTGGTCGAGCACTGCCGTGACCCGCTCCACCAGCTCGATGGGGTCGAACGGCTTGGTCACGTAGTCGGCGGCGCCCAGCTCCATCCCGCGGGTGACGTCCGCGCTCTGCGCCTTCGCGGAGACGAAGACGACGGGGATCTCGGCGAGCGCCTCGTCCGCCCGCAGCGCCTCGGCCACCTCGTGGCCGGTCAGCTTCGGCATCATGATGTCGAGCACGATGAGGTCGGGAGCGCCCGAGCGCGCCTGCTCGAGCGCGACCTCTCCGTCCTCGGCGGTGAGGACCTCGAAGCCCTCCATCTCGAAGTTGACCTCGAGGAGACCGAGGATGACGGGGTCGTCGTCGGCGACGAGGATCCGCTTGCCGGGCATCGGACGCATCGTACACGCCCACCCGGGCGGCCCTTCGTGTCGCTTTGCTCGTCTTGCGGTCCACCGCAGGCGGCCGCGGGGACCGTACGCTCGTGTCCATGGCCCAACCGATGGCTCAGCAACCGATGGAACCGATGGCGCAGGGGTATCCCGAGCATCCCGGAGCGGAGGCCGCGCCGGAGCCGGCGCCGGAGACCGGCGCGCGGCGCAGCCGGGCCGAGCTGCGGTTGCTCCACGCCGTGCAGGATCTCGGCACGGAGCTCACCGAGCGCGACGGCGAGCTCCGCGACGTGCTGGCCCGCTTCGGTGACCTCTACCGGCGGGTGGCCGACGACGTCGCGAGCCTCGCGGAGCGCCGCCGGCCGATCGAGACCGAGGGCCTCGAGCTCCAGCTCCGCGCGCTCGTGCAGAGCGTGGACACCCTCGTCGGGGTCGACACGGTGGCGAGCGAGCGGGTGGCGAACCTGTGCGCGACCGTGGAGCGCCTGGCGGAGGCGACGAGCCGCATGGAGCGGCGCCTCGCCGCCCTGGAGGATCGCCTGCCCGTGCAGGCGGCCCAGGCGGCGCAGGCGACCGAGCCGCGCAGCCTGGACGAGGCGTCGTAGGGGAACGAGACTCGGGGGAAGCCGGTCCGCCCGATGCGGACGGTGCTGGAGCGCCCATGACAAGCTGGCACCCCATGAGGCGAGCGCTGATCACCGGGATCACCGGGCAGGACGGCTCGTACCTGGCAGAGCTCCTCCTCGACAAGGGCTACGAGGTGCACGGGCTGGTGCGCCGGGCGTCGAGCTTCAACCGCCACCGGATCGACCACCTGTCGCACGACACCCGCGACGGCGACTGCCGGCTGTTCCTCCACTACGGCGACCTGTCCGACGCGGTGGGGCTCGTGAACCTGGTGCGGGAGATCGTCCCCGACGAGGTGTACCACCTCGGGGCGCAGAGCCACGTGGCGGTCAGCTTCGAGATCCCCGACTACACGGGCCTGGTCACCGGCCTGGGCACGGTGCGGCTGCTCGAGGCGATCCACGCTTCGGGGGTCGACACCCGCTTCTACCAGGCGTCGTCCTCGGAGATGTTCGGCTCGGCGCCGGCGCCGCAGGACGAGTCGACGCCGTTCCACCCGCGCAGCCCGTACGCGTGCGCGAAGGTCTACGCCTTCCACTCGGCGGTCAACTACCGGGAGGCGTACGGGATGTTCGCCGCCAACGGGATCCTGATGAACCACGAGAGCCCGCGGCGGGGCGAGAACTTCGTGACCCGCAAGATCACCCGGGCGGTGGCGCGCATCCGGGCGGGGATCCAGGACTCGCTGTACCTCGGCAACCTGGAGGCCAAGCGCGACTGGGGGTACGCGCCGGAGTACGTCGAGGGGATGTGGCAGATCATGCAGCACGACGAGCCGGGCGACTTCGTGCTCGCGACGGGCGAGACGCACAGCGTGCGGGAGTTCGCGCAGCTCGCGTTCGAGCACGTGGACCTCGACTGGGAGCGCTACGTGCGCACCGACCCGCGCTACGAGCGGCCCGCGGAGGTCGACGTGCTGCGCGGCGACGCCTCGAAGGCGGAGCGCGAGCTGGGGTGGAAGCCGAGGACGAGCTTCGCCGAGCTGGTGGGGATCATGGTCGACGCCGACGTCCAGTACCTCGACGACGAGCTGTCGGGTCGCACCGTGCGGGTCGACTGACCGGCCCCTCACAGGCCCGCTGGTACGATCGCCTCGTTCCCGCCCGCATAGCTCAGGGGATAGAGCACCGGCCTCCGGAGCCGGGTGCGCAGGTTCGAATCCTGCTGCGGGCACTTCCCCTCTCCTCCCCTACCACTCCCCTGCAACACCCGCCGGTGCTCTCCGCACCGGGCAGCATCCTCCGAGGAGCCGGGTGCGCAGGTTCGAATCCTGCTGCGGGCACTTCCCCTCTCCTCCCGCTACCACTCCCCTGCAACACCCGCCGGCGGGGCGTCACCGGCAGTCGACAGCGACCTCCAGGGCGGCGCACAGCTCTCTCATCTTGGTGTCAGCCAGCCGTCCGAGTCGCTCGACGAGAACGGTGGTCGAGACGCTCTCGACCGAGTCGAGATTCGCCACGCACGCTCGGGGGACCGGGTCCTCACCGGGCTCGAGTGCGACCTCGCTCGCCAGGCCGCGGATCGTGGTGGTGCAGGGCGCGACCAGCGCTCTGCGCAGCCGCGGGATCGCAGCGTCCCGCGACAGCACCACGATGGGTCGTCGGCCGATCTCGGGGAGCTCGCACCACCACACCTCACCTCTGGCAGGGGTGCTCACGATGTCGCAGCGGCCTCGCGGAACGACGCGAGGTCACCCCAGTCGTCCTCGGTGTCGATGGGGCGCTCGTCGTACGCGCTGTAGGAGGCATCGAGCTCCGCCGCCCGCTCGCGCGCGAGGAGCGCTTCGAGCGCAGCGTCGAGAAGCGCGGCGTCTGTGGAGTCCCCACGAACACGGCGCGCTTCGGCGAGGAGCGCTTCGTCGACCGTCGTGCTGACACGGGTCCGAGTCATGGCATGAGAATACCATGATTGTGCTACGAACGATGGCCGATGTCCCGGTAGCCAAATACTACTACTCTTGGTAGTATCGAAGTATGAAGCTGAGCGTCAGCCTGCCCGAGGAAGACGTCGAGTTCCTGGATGCCTACGCCCAGGCGCAGGGGGTCGCCTCGCGCTCGGCGGTCGTGCACCGGGCCGTGCGACTTCTCCGGGCGTCGCAACTCGGCCCCGCGTACGAGGACGCCTGGGAAGAATGGGCGGGCGACGACGAGCAGGCGTGGGAGGTCACCGCGGCCGACGGTCGGTCCTGATGCGCCGCGGCGAGATCCGCCTCGTCGACCTCGGTCCGGTTCGCGGCGCCGAGGCCGACAAGCGTCGTCCGGCGGTCGTGGTGAGCAACGATGCCGCCAACACGACGAGCGAGCGCCTCGGCCGGGGAGTCGTGACGGTCGTTCCGGTCACCTCGAACGTCGCCCGGGTCTACCCGTTCCAGGTGCTGCTCCCGGCCGCCGAGACGGGGCTCGACCGTGACTCCAAGGCTCAGGCCGAACAGGTGCGCTCCGTCGCCGTGGAACGCGTCGGCGGGACCGCCGGCGCCGTTCGAGGCGAGCTCCTGCACGCGCTCGACGAAGCGCTCCGGCTCCACCTGGCGTTGTAGACACCGTCGATCAGGGGCCCACGTCGAGGATCAACCCGATCGTCTCGCGGATCTGGTTCAGCGCCACGGCTCCGACGTTGCCGCGAACCGACCGAGCGCGGTGGCGGGAGATGGCCCGGACGTGTTGGCACTGCGCGGCCGAGCGCTCGGCGAGACCGTTCTGCCGGTCGGGTTCGATCGTCACCTCCGACCCGAACCGCCGCACCGTCGTGGTGAGTGGGACGACCTGCACGACCGACGGAGAGGCGTCCAGGACACGCTGAGCCGTCACCACCACCGCGGGATGCCTGAAGCCGGCTTCCCGCCCCTCGGGCACACCGAGATCGAGATCGAGGACGTCACCCGAGGTCAGCATCGAGCCACGCGGACTCGTCATCGCGCAAGGGTGCGGCGAGCTCCTGACCGACGCGGTCCTGACGCATGCACCGCACGGCGGCCGCGACGGCCTGACCGACGGTCGTTCCCAACTCGTCCGCGAGTCGCTTGAGCTCCTCGTGCGTCGCGGCGTCGATCCGCACGCTCGTGGATTGCATGCAGATCAGCATACAAGGTGCCGAGTCCTCCCGACGCCGCCTCATGGGTCGTGGTCGGGTGGGGGTCGGGTGGTGCGGCGTCCTTCGTGGTGGTGGGGGCATCGGAGTCGACCGTTGGTCTGTTCGGTGAACCCGCCGGCAGCGTGGGGGTGGGTGTGGTCGACGTCGCAGCGTTCCGCGGGTTCGTCGCAGTAGTCGTGGGTGCATTCGCGGTCGCGGACTTCGACGGCGCGGCGGGTGGCGCCGGTGAAGAGGCGTTGCTTGACGCCCACGTCGAGGACGCGGGAGGCCCCGTCGAAGACGACGCGTTCGATGTCGGCTTCGGTGAGCCACCCGGCGAGCGCGCCGGGGGTGACCACGGTGCCGTCCGCGAGCTCGCAGACCCGCCCCGCGAGGGTCGGGTAGTCGACCAGGACGGTGAACAGCGGCCGGGGCCGCTTCGCGTCGGCGGGGGTGCTGGCGGCGCGGGTGGCCATCTCGACGAGCGCGTCGAAGCGGCGCTGCGCGGGGGTGCGCGCCAGATGCTCGACACGCGTGTCGTCGCCGTGGAGGGCCTTGGCTTGGGCCCAGTCGTCGGCGAAGAGCTCGTCGTCGATGCGGGCGAGCACATCGGCGACGATCCCACCGCGGATCGCATCCGCCTGCCCGTCGAGCACCCACGACCCGTCGAGGGTCTGGGAGACGTGCAGGCGGCGCTGCTCCTCGGCTGCGGCCGAATTGGCTTCGACGCCGTCGGGATCGGCGAGCTGCTCCCAGTAGGCAACCGCGCGCTGCCACTGCGCGAACGTCAACTCACGGGCCTGGTCGACGAGCAGCGCCTCGTCGCGGGCGAAGAGCTCCCCGCGCTCCGGGGTCGCGGCGCGCGCCAAACGCTCCACGTGCGCCACCGTGATCGCACCGTCCGCCAGTGCTTCGGCGGTGGCGGGCATCTCACGCAAGCGCCGCGCCAGGCGCACCCGACGGCGGCCCTCGGCCTCGTCGATCACGAACACATGTTCGCACCCGCCTCTGACAACAACGTCCTCCTCCGAGATGCCGGCGAGCGCGTGCCAATCAACGACTCGTGGATCGCGGCCACCGCGCTCGCCCTGGAGGTCCCGATCGTGACCCAGGACCGTGATCACGTCTCGGTGGCAGGCCTCGACGTGATCGAGGTGTGAGCCGCCGTCGTCCGCCCTCCCCCGCGCTCGTCCCCCGCGCTCGGGTCAGGGCAGGATGCCGAAGCCTGACCCCAGGTGTTCGACGTCGACACCGGCTTCCTCGGCGGTGGCGAGCAGCCGGCGGACGGCCTCACGGTCGCGCCGGCGACCCCGGATGCAGTCGCCGACGAGCCGCTCGCGCTCCTCGTCTTCCTCGACGACGGCGAGGGCGTCGCGGAGACAGCGTTCGGCGCGCTCGGGGTCACCCGCCGCGACGAGGGCGCGCACCATCGTGGATGCCACCTCGGGCTCGTGCAGCAGCTCCTCGTCCAGCCTGTCGTGGATCGCCACGAGCTGGTCGTGCGCTCCGGGGTAGGCGTGGGCGTTGATCAGGTGCGCGACGAGCCCCGGGCCGGGCGGCTCGTCGGACTGCTGCTCGAAGCGTTGGAACCACACCCGCGCCCGGGCGTCCTCGTGCTCGAAGGCGAGCGCCGAGAGGAGCAGGCTGCGGCAGTCGTCGTCAAGGGCGTCGGGGGTCGACTCGAGCTCGAGGTAGAGGCGTTCGACGTCGTGGGGGCGGCGCTTGAAGGTGTAGGTGGCCATCACCGAGCGGAAGTGGGCCATGGTCCGCTGGTCCTCGGGGATGGAGCGGAAGTACTCCTCGGCCTCCACGGCGCGGTCGCTCGCCTGGTGGGCGATCAGCACCAGCAGGTGCTCCTCGTCGCCGACCGGGTACTCCAAGCGCTCCATCCAGATGACGGCGGCGCGCGCGCCGTCGACGTCGCCGACCACCGCGCAGGTGCGGAGGCGGGCCCGCAGGGTCCGCTCTTTGGCTCGCCCGTCGCTGAGGCGCGGCCGGCGAGGTGGCTCTTCGTGCTCGTCGGCTTCGTCGCCCGCCATCTCGCTCGTCCTCTCGCGGTGCTCACGGTGCCCGGTTGCCTGGCGGGCTTCACGCTGCGACGCTGTCACGTACGGGGACCCTACGCAGGCGAGCGGGCTCGTTCGAGGGGGGAGACCACCACTTGTCGGTCGGGCCGGGTGCGCGAATCCGCCCTTCTCGGGGCCGGATCACGGGGTCCTGCGCGCTGCATCCCCCGATCGGGTGAACGAGATCGACGACATTCCGACCCCTGGTTCCCACCCCCCGCGCCCCGCCGCTCGTCGACAGGCTCGGCTCACAGCGGAACGCGAGGGGGTGGGATCTCGCGGCGAGGTCAGGGCTCTCGGAACCCGGGTGTGAGCCTGGGGTCCCTGAGCCCGACCCCCGCGTCCTCGGCGATGGCGAGCAGCCGGTCGATGTCCTCGTCGGCGGACGACCGGTATGCGCCGATGCAGCAGACGACGAGGTGCCGGCCGTCCTCTTCGTCGTCGGGGCCGAGGCCGGCGAGGGCGTCGGGGAGGTGCTCCTCGGCGCGCTCGGGGTCGCCGGCCCAGGCGAACCCTCTGACGAGCGAGCCCGCCACCTCGGGGTCACGGCGGGTCTCCTCGTCGAGCTCGTCGCGCAGGGCGCGGAGCTCGTCGAGGGATTCGGGGCTGGAGTGGGCCTGCACGAGGGCGACCAGCATCCGGGGGGTCGCGAGCTGCTCGTCACGCTCGGTGACGGTCCGGAACCACTCGCGGGCGCGCCGGGGCTCGCCGACGAAGCTGAACGCGTAGAGCAGGGCGACGTGGCAGTCCTCGCCGTCGGCCATGGGCCAGTCCTCGTAGTCGAGGTAGAGCGCCTCGGCCTCGTCCGCGCGGCCGGTGATGGCGTACGCGGAGAGGACGAGGGCGAGGTGCGCGGTGGTCAGCTCGTCCGGTGGGAGGCCTCGCAGGTAGCGCTCGGCGTCCTCGCCGCGGGCGTGGACGTGGTAGCTGACGAGCACCATGAGGTGGTCGTCGGGATCGACGGTCAGCCCGGCGGCGCGCATGCGCTCGATCGCCTCGATCGCCCCCTCGGCGTCGCCCATGGTCGCCAGCGTGTCGAGCGAGTCGATCGGGTCGAGGTCGTGGAGCGACCCGCCGCGGTCGTAGACCTGCGTGCAGAGCCGCTGCGCGTCGGTGATCCGCTCGTCGACCGAGGGGCGTTCCCGCGTCCTCACGAAGCGGTGGCCGTTGCGGGCCGGAACCGCGTCCATCGGAGGGTCCGGGTGAGGGTCTCGGGGTGTCATGTCGTCGTCCATGGCGGGCACGCTACGGAGCGGTCGCGGCGCGGTCGAGGGGTGGAGATCGCCGTTCTCGCGCCGGGGAATTGCCGGAACTCGTCACTTTCACAGTGTTTTCGAGAAGCCCCGCGCGTTGCTTCCCCCAATCGGGTGAAGAAGTCGAGGTCTTCTCACCCCCCGGTGGATTCCTCGCCGCGCCACCACGGGTCGCCGGGGGGCGGGAGGTCGTCCTCCCAGAGCTCGTAGGCGTAGGAGGCCGTCTGGGAGCGGAACAGGCCGGTGCTCAGGTCGCCGCGGATCGCCTCGATGACCCGCCGGCGCTTGGAGATGGCGCTGATCCCGATGCCGAGGCGTTCGGCGGCTTCGGGGTCGGTGAGGCGCTCGCGCACGAGGAGCTTCCAGGTCGCCACCCGCTCGCGTGCGTGGCGGACGGTCGTCACGAGCGGGCCGACCTGCTCACGGAGCAGCTCGTCGGTCTCGGCGCTGGTGAGCTCCTGGACGAGGCGGTAGGGGAAGAGCGAGTCGAGGGTGGTGAAGGCACCGACGTGTCGTGCGCAGCGCTCGAGGAGGGGGCCGTGGAGGCGGAGGCGATGGTGGAGCACGGGGGCCTCCGCGAGGTCGGCGGCGGAGGCGCGCACGGCCAGCAGCCCGAGCTCGTCACAGGCGGCGGTGAGCTGCTCGTCGACCTCGGCGGCCAGCGGAGGGCGGTAGGCGGGGACGGCGAGCACCGCGCAGAGCGGTTCGCCGGGGTCGGGGTCGACGAGCACGGGTGGCAGGAGGCGGTGGTCGGGGCGGCGCGCGCATCGCTGGACGCGCTCCTCGAACGACTCGGGTGTGGACGGGTCGCGGGACTTGCGGGAGTTGCGGGAGTTGCGGGAGGCCGCGTCGACGAGCAGCACGAGGCCGAGGGGTGGGGTGAGGTCGAGGTCGAGGCGCTCTCCGCGGCGTGTGGTGGCGAGGGGGTCGCGCACGGGCCCTTCGAGCACGGCGCGCAGGAACGACTCGCGGAGGCGCTGCGCTCGGGTGCCCTCGTCGTCCTCGACGGCGCGCACGGCGCGCTCGAAGGCTGCGAGCAGCTCGAACTCGCAGTCGTTGAGCGCGCCGACGGCCGATCGCACCCGGGCGCCGGTCGGGTGGTCGCGCTCGGAGTCGACGTGCTTGAGCACTCGGTCGAGCGCGACGGCGGTGGTGGCGTGGATGCTGCGGCGGACGAGGTCGGTCGACGCGCCGTCGGTCACGAGGTCGATGGCCTCGTCGCACGCGGTGACGATCTCCTCGGCGACCCGTTCGGACCGGCCGGCGAGCGCGTTGCCGGCGATGGAGGCGACGCGGCGGACGAAGGCGGTGTACGCGGGGCTCTCGACGACCACGGAGACGGCTCGTCGCGGTTCGGGGGACGCCGAGCGGACCCGTTTGACCACGCCGGCGACGACGTCGTCGACCTCTTCCCGGAGGACGATCATCGTCGCGACGCCGATCCAGCCGAGCCGCTCTTCGGATGTGTCCCGGCCCCTACTCACGGTCGCTCCCGAGATTTTTTGTGTTGTTCACCCGATTGGGGGATGTAGATGAGTGCAATGTTCTCCTAACATGTCTTCGCACTTCGTCGAAGGAGGCAGGCTCGGTATGGAGATTCGGAAGATATGGGCGCGCGCCCTGGTGGCGCTGATCGCGGTGGCCACAGCCCTCGGCATTGGCTTTTCGGGCTCGCCGGCGGACGCCACCAATCACCATCCGACCAACTGTGGGTACGTCGAGCTCGGCAAGGACGGCTCGACGACCACCGAGACCATCCGCGACTACTGCGACGACTGGGACTGCAGCGCCGAGAGCTACGGGCCGAAATCCGGCGAGGCGTTCGGCATCTCGTGGGAGATCTTCGTCTGCACGGTCGATATCTGAGCAGCCCCCTGTCGTCGCCACCCCGTGGCATGAGGAGCCCATCGGTCAGCCCTCCTCCTCAGTGATGAGCTCGGACTCTTCGACGACCTCGGAGTCCGCCAGCACCGGGCAGACCTGACTGCTGACCGGCCCGCGCCGACTGGGATCAGCGCGGCAGTGGAAATTGAAGACTGAACCCTTCACCCACACCTCGTCCTCGCCGTCGCCGTCGACATCGACACCCGCGCGGTGACTCGCAATCTGGTATTTGGTCCCGTGGCTTCTGTGCTTCTTCTCTACGGGTTCATCCGCCGCCCCGCCCGGATCAGCGTCCACCTCCGCGTCCGGTCCCGGCGTCGGGAGCCCGGGTCCAGGATCCGGCTCGGGCGACGCGTCCCCGTCCGCCTCCGGTCGAGGTGACGGTGTCGAGGCCGCGAGCTCGTCACCGTCGGGGTGTGTCAGGGCCTCCGACGAGGCCGCGTCCGAGGCGGCCGTCCGCTCCTCACGGCGCTCCACGAGCGTCGAGGCGACCTCCCGGCCGTCGATCGGCGTGGCCCGCGGCGGCGGCTCGGGTGCTGCCACGCCGACGGCGACGAACGCGGTGACCACCGCCGCGGCCTCGGGGAATCCGGGGCCGGCGCTGAGCAGCCCGGCGACCCGCTGTCCGGGAGGCATCGCCGTCGAGGCGGCGACCTCCACCCGCCGCCAGACGTCGCGCCCGGCGCGCTCGGCGCCGTCCCAGGCCTTCCGGGCGAGCTGGGCGAGCAGGGCGAGGGGCACCAGGGTGCGAAGCCCCCGGAGCTGTTCCTCCAGCGCCTCGCGCCACCGTGCCCGCTGGCGCTGCCGGGCGCGGGCGACCGGCCCCTCCGTGGGGGCCATGGCCTCGACGCGATCGAGGCGCCGCCGGGCCGCCTGGAAGCCCAGCGCGGAGCGCACCCGGGTGGGCAGGGCTTCGGGGAGCGGGTCGTCGGTCAGCCAGGCGGAAGGGACGCCATCGGCGAGGATCTCCCCGCACACGTCCGCGCAGAGATCCCGCAGCCACCACCGCGCGGTCTCACGCGGAACGGCGCGGCGGCTCGTCTCGAGCCACTCGCCGGCGCGGAGCATGACCCCGTAGCAGGCAGCGTCGACCGCCCGGGTGTCGTCGAGCACCCGTGATGCCAGTCGCTCCAGCTCCCGTCCGTGGCGGCGCCAGAGCTCCTCGACGGTCACGGCGCGCGCGCCGACCGCGCCGGCAGCACCGGCAGCACCGTGCTCGTGGCTGCTGTCGCCTTCGCCGTCGCGGCGGGCCGCGACCTCGTCTCGTCTGTGCTGACCCCTCATCGTGTGCTCCCCCGGCATCCCCGGCATGTCATTACGTGCGGTGGTCGACCCACCACGTTGCGCGCGGAATTTTCCGCCTCCGCGCGGTTCCTCCCCTCGGGTACACGCAGAAGTCCCGAAAATGTGACGGTCGAAACGAAAAAAATTTGCTCGGAGGCCGATTTTTTGCCCGCTGCGCCCCCGCGCCGCCGGCTCGCGTCCCCCGATTCCCCTCAGATTCCGCGATCCGGGAACGACGGCGGCGCACGTTTCCGCGTTCACACCGACACTTTTTCGGCTCGTCTGCGTGTCCCTCAGTAGAGGGCCATCGACGTCGGGGAGGTGGCGATGGCGAAGCACGACGACGATTCGGGTGCGGCGGGGCGCTCGTCGGGCAGCGAGGCGGTGCCGCTGCACGTGAGCCCGGCGGAGTGCTGCCGGATGTTGGCCGAGCGCGTCGAGGGTGACCTCGACGGGTTGGTCGAGGCGATCCTCGCCGCGGTGCGCGACGCGGCACCCGGCTACCGGAACCTCTCGGGTGACGCGCTCGAGGCGGTGCGCTTCGGGGTGACCCGCACGGCGAGCCTGCTGTTGCGGACGTTGCGTGAGGGCCGCGGGCTCTCCGCCGGTGAGGTGGAGGTGCTCGAGGCGGTGGGTGAGCAGCGGGCGCACCAGGGGGTGCCCCTGGAGGGGTTGCACGCGGCGACGAGCGCCGCCAACGCCGCGGGGTTCGAGTACCTCTACGACGAGCTGGCGGTGCTGACCGAGGAGTGGTCGCCGCGGCGGGTGGACGTGTGGGCGGCGTCCCGGCATCTGGCGTTGCACGCCCAGGAGTTCCGCACCGCCCAGTGGGCGGCGTTCGAGCGCGGCTACCACCGGCCGGACGCGGTGCGCGCCGCCGAGGCCCGCCGCGACTTCCTCGCCTCGCTGCTCGCCGGCGACTTCGACAGCGACGAGCAGGTGGCCGTCGCCGCACGGCGGTGCGCCTCGACGCTCGAGGCGCCGGCGGCCCTGCTGGTCGTCGCCCCGCTCGGACGTGACCCGGCCGACCCAGCCGCCCGAGACGACGGCGGCGTCGTGGGGGAACGGGACCTGCGCGCTCGGGTCGTGACGCTCACCCCGGTGGTCGCTCTCGGCCTGGTCGCCCCGACCGTGGCGGACCCGCACCCGCACGTGGTGGCGGTGGTGCCGCTGCGGGAGCGCACCTGGGACGAGGTGGTCGCGACGCTGACGCCGCGCCTGGAGGAGGCAGGGCTGGTGGCGGTCGCCGAGCCGGTCGCGGCGCTCGAGGAGCTCGCCGGCGTCTACCGGGGCCTACGCCGGCGTCTCGGCGTCCTGGAGCGGTTCCGGCCGCGCGGCCGGGTGCTCCGCGCCTTCGACCTCGCGCTGGTGTGGGCGGCGAGCCAACCCGACGACGACGCCCGCGTCCTCGACGTCGACGCGGTCGTCGGTCCCGCGCTGGCCCGCCGCCACGACCGGGCGCGGCGCGACCTCGAGGCGCTCACCGCGCTGCGCGACACCCGCGGGAACTGGGCCGCCACGGCGCGGCGGCTCGGGGTGGGGACCAAGGAGGTGCGCCGCAAGCTCCGCCAGATCGAATCGCGCTGCGGCCTCGATCTCGCCAACCCGGTGGACGTCGCCAGCCTCGGCTGGGCGCTCTCCCTCTACTGGGCCGACCCCGACTCGCTCCCCCCACCGGGTGACCCGGCGTGGGGGCGTGCCAGGCGAGCGGAGCGGGCCGCGTCGGACCGGGAGAACCGATGACCGGCCGACGCGGCGTTCGAGGAGACCGTCATGGTGCGTCCCGAATTCGTGGTGTCAACACGCGCTCAGAGCGCGTGTTGGACCCCCCAACACGCGCAAATGAACCGGTTCAAAACTCCTTGACGTGTCTGTACCGTCGCACCGGCGACAACAACACGACGATCGCGTGCGAACCGAACCTCGATCCGGCTTTCGGGAACCCACGCGAGGACCGCGAGCAGTGTCCCCACCGCGCCGACACCGGCACATCCCCCGATCGGGGGATGCAAGCTGCGAACGGTGCTTGCACACTCACCACCTGCACCCGCCGCCACGGCAGGTGGCCCCGGGCGGTGCCGGAACGGGCCTTCGGCGAGCACGCCGAACCACGGGGAGGATCCACGTGCAGACGACGAGAAGCACCACACGGCGGGAACGGCGGGAGACCACGACGGGGAGGAGGCGGTCACATGCGCTGCGGCGACTCCTCACGGTCACGCTGGCGGTGGCCATGCTGGCGCTGACCCCCGTCGGCGACGCGCAGGCCGACCCCACCGACGTGAAGGCCACGACCGAGATCGTTACCGGGAAATGGGACGGTGACTGGAAGCGTACGGGCACGCCCACAGCCTGGGAAGCGCAGGAATTCCAATACGTTCACGGGGTATGGACACGTGATGGTGGCCCGCTCGGTATTGAACTGCTCTGCTTTCAAGAGGAGGCTCCGTGTTTCACCGGGAGCACCACCTCGGGATCCTGGACAAGCCTCACCGAGGAAGGCACCATCGACAGCATCAATTTCGAGCGATTCCTCTTTTACGACATCGCTGGATCCCTTGCCGGTGGTGATCTAACCCCCGAAGCCAAGTTGGGTCCTGACGCGGTGGGCACCTACCGGCGCGTCGGCCTCGACGGTAAGGACACATGGGAGCTCGATGTCGTCACCGACCTGAGCGTCTGCTGGGACGATAAGAGTGACCTTCCCTGCGATGAAGCGTGGGCGGTGGCTCCTGTCGACCTCGACTTCACTGGTGAAGCGACGGAAGTGGCGGCTGCCAACATTCAACGACTTACGGGCACCTTCAGCATGACGAGTCCCGCGACCGACCCGCTCCTTGACCTCGACCCGCTCATCGACTTCGAACCAAGTGACATCCGAACGCCGTCGCAGGACTGTGAACTCAACGGCGGGACCCGCGTCGTGGACTCCACCACCGAGGGGGTGTACACGAAGCTCTACACGCATCAGCCGTCCTCCGACGAGGTGTGGGTGTGCACCCGCGTGGAAGACACCGGCAGCGGCGACGGCTACGGCGGCAAGCTGGTGATCGACTCCAGCGGCGCCGATCCCGAGATCTCCGGCGGCGGCGTGGGGACCCCGTCGACCGACGGCGACTCGACGGCGTGCACGACGACGAGCGACCCACCCAACCTGGTGCCCGGCAACCACCCGATCGCCCACGGTGGGATCGGCCCGGTCGACTACATGGTCGACGCCTACGCCAACGGCCAGGAGGCGTGGCTGTGCCTCGAGGCCGACTCGGCCGCCACCCGGGTGGTCGTACCTTTCGAGGAACCGAACCCGAGCGTGTCGCTGGGCACCGTGATCGCCTGGCACCCCGACGAGGAACCACCCGACGCATGAGCGGACGTCGATGATCCGCCGAGGCGGCACCCGCGACCGCCACCCGGCCCCGAGCGGGTCGGGTGGCGGTCCGCGCCCGAGCAACCAGCACGGGCTTGCGACGCTGGCGGTTTCCGCTGTGGTCGCCCTGTTGATGCCGGTGGCGGTGGTGGCCGGTTCCGAGCGCCGCCCGAACGACCGCATGTACGACGACCAGTGGGCCCTCGAGAACACCGGCCAGATGGGCCCCGACTGGGACGAGGGCACCCCCGGGGCCGACATCAACGCCACGGAGGCCTGGGGGCTCACCACCGGCTCGAAATCGGTGGTGATCGGCCTCATCGACCAGGACCTCGACTACGAAGCCCAGGACCTCGCCGCCAACGTGTGGGAGAGCTCCGAAAAGGTCAACAAGTGCCCCGCCGGCACGCACGGCTACCACGTCCCCACTCAGGAGTGCGCGCCCAATCGCGACGGTGGCGGGCACGGCAGCGATATGGCCCACGTGATGGGGGCCGTGGGCCACAACGAGACCGGTCTCGCCGGGGTGAATTGGACCACCGCGATCATGGGGGTCACCTATGGGAGCTCCAAGGACATCGG
This sequence comes from uncultured Burkholderiales bacterium, assembly GCA_964438505.1. Taxonomy (GTDB): domain Bacteria; phylum Actinomycetota; class Acidimicrobiia; order IMCC26256; family JACPCJ01; genus CAYTKN01. Next base: position 196,150 of record CAYTKN010000001.1, on the reverse strand, counting down.
AACCGTGAGCGAGGCGCTCGACTGGGTGATCCGCGCCAAGCAGGATGGGGTGAACGTGCGCGTCATCAACGCCTCCTGGGGCGCTTGGGTGAGCAACAACCAAACCCTCGAGGACAAGATCGCCAAGGCTGGCGACCACGGCATCCTCGTCGTCACCGGGGCGGGCAACTCCGGCGACAACAACGACGCAGACCCCCAATACCCGTGCAACTTCGGAATGGCCAACCAGCTTTGTGTGGCCGCCACCGACCACGACGACGAGCTGTGGACCCGATCCAACTACGGCGCGAAGTCGGTCGACCTCGCCGCTCCCGGCGAGAACATCTGCACAACCCCCCAGAACGAGGACTGCATCGCGGATGGCTCATCGCTGTCGACGGCGTTCGTCTCCGGCGCGGCGGCGCTGATCCTCGCCCACGAGCCCGGCCTGTCGGTCGGCGAGCTCAAGGCGCGCATCCTCGACAACGTCCGCCCGGTGGACGCGCTCGACGGCAAGGTCGCCACCGGCGGCGTCCTCGACGTCTACTGCGCCATGACCGACTGCCGCGCCGACTCCGACAGCCCCTCCTCGTCGAGCTCGACCAGCTCGACGACCACGACCACCTCCGGCTCCTCGTCGTCGTCGACCACCACGACCTCCGGCTCCTCGCCCTCGACCGAACCCGGCGACGACGGCTCGTCGACCACCGGTGGCTCCGGCGGCTCGACCGGCGGCACCAGCGGCACCGGCGGCGGCACGAGTAGCGACACGACCAGCGGTGGCGGCGGCACCGGCGACAACAGCGGCACCAGCGACGGGTCCGGCAGCAGCACCGGCGGATCCTCCGGCGGCGCGTTCTGGGACCCGACCACCTCGGGCGACTCCGGGGGTGACAGCGGCGACGGCGGCGACCTCTCGCTCGTCACCGGCAGCGACACCAGCGGCACCACCGACACCAGCACCGGCAGCACCGGCGGCGGCACGACGAGCAACGCCGGAGGCACGGCGACGCCGGGCACCCCAGGCGGTGCGTCGACCGCAGGCGGCGACAGCGGCGGCACCCAGGCGACCGACGGTGAGGATGGGTCGTCCGGGATGCCGCGCCAGCCCCTCGCGGTCGACCGCCCCTCCGCCGACGACGAAGCGGGCTCCCCCTGGTCGGCGACCACCGTCACCGCCCTGGTGGCGATCCTCTTCCTCGCCCTCGCCGCCCGCATGCTCTACGTGGAGGCCACCCGCCGCCTCGCCCGCCACCGCTGACCCGCCCGGGCCGACGCGGAACCGATTGCCGGCTCCCGTCAGGCCGCGGACAACTCCTCCCCCTGATCTCGGTCGCCGGCGCCACTTGGCTCGTCTCCCTCGAACCCCGCCGCCACATCACCAGCAGCTCTGAACGGGTCCCGCTCCGAATCCAAAGAATCTCGATGTTCTGGCGGGTGGGCCCGGTTTGGCGGTGTTCTTGTCACAGGCGGGTGCGAACATGTGTTCGTGATCGACGAGGCCGAGCTCCAGGGAACCGAGGCGCCGGCGCGACCGGTGCTGTCCGCGCGCCCTGCCGGGCCGGTGGCGCCGGTGGCGCTGCCGGACGACGCGCCCGGGGCGGTGCTGGAGGGGTTGTCGGCGGGGGTGGATGCGCTCGCCGGGTTGGATGTGGACGCGCTGTCGGCCTCCGAGCTGTCGGAGTTGGTGGTGGGGTTGGAGGGGGTGCGCGCCCGTTTCGAGGCTGCGCAGGCTCGGGTGGTGGGCCGCTGGGACGCGCGGCGGGTGTGGCTGGTGGATCGGGCGCGCTCGGCGGGGGCGTGGCTGGCGCGACGCTGCCGGTTGCCGAAAGCCGAGGGCCGCCGTCGGGTGCGCCTCGCGCGACGGCTCCGCGAGATGCCCGCCACCGCCGAAGCGCTGTCAGCGGGGGCGGTCACCGTCGCGCACGTGGAGCGTTTGGCGCGCGCCGCGACCCCGGAGCGCGCGGAGCTCTTCGCCCGCGACGAGGCGTTGCTCGTCGACCAGGCCCGTGAGTTGACGTTCGCGCAGTGGCAGCGCGCGGTCGCCTACTGGGAGCAGCTCGCCGATCCCGACGGCGTCGAAGCCGACGCGGCCACAGCCCAGGAGCAGCGCCGCCTGCACGTCTCCCAAACCCTCGACGGGTCGTGGGTGCTCGATGGGCAGGCGGACGCGATCCGTGGTGGGATCGTCGCGGAGGTGCTCGCCCGCATCGACGACGAGCTCTTCGCCGACGACTGGACCCAAGCCAAAGCGCAACACGGCGACGACACGCGTGTCGAGCACCTGGCGCGCACTCCGGCGCAGCGCCGCTTCGACGCGCTCGTCGAGATGGCCACCCGCGCCGCCAGCACCCCCGCCGACGCGAAGCGGCCCCGGCCGCTGTTCACCGTCCTGGTCGACTACCCGACCCTCGCGGGGCGGGTCTGCGAGCTCGCGGACGGCACCGTGGTCACCCCCGGCGCGCTCGCCGGGTGGCTCACCGAAGCCGACATCGAACGCGTCGTCTTCGACGGGGCCTCCCGCGTCCTCGACGTGGGCGTCAAGCAACGCCTCTTCACCGGCGCCACCCGCCGCGCCGTCGAAGTCCGCGACCGCGAATGCACCCACGACTACTGCGACGAACCCGCGGAACGCTGCGACGTCGACCACACCCACCCCCACGCTGCCGGCGGGTTCACCGAACAGACCAACGGTCGACTCCGATGCCCCCACCACCACGAAGGACGCCGCACCACCCGACCCCCACCCGACCACGACCCATGACGCGGCGGCCGGCGTCTTCCGGTCATCCGCCTCGGTACAGACGCGGCAGATCGACGATCTCCACGTCCGGACGCGCCTCGGCGTCCTCGACCACCTCCGGGTCGGCCGCCACCGCGAACACGAGCAGCTTCGCCCCCGCCGCCTTCGGGCCGAACGCCGCGCGGGCGCGCTCGAGGCGTCGCAGGTGGCCGGTGCCCACGGTCTCACCCGCCTTCGCCTCACCGATCGCCACGATCGGGCGTTCGGCCGGATCCGGGTCGGAGCCGGTGACCACCACGTCGAGTTGGTGATCGACACCCTCGACGGTCACGTGCGAGGGCCCGACGTGCTCACGGACCGGGAGGGTCTCGGCACTCGCGAACCGTCGAACCCAGGTGCGGGCCTGCTCCTCGAACACCGGTCCCCGCACCTGCGAGCCGAACACGTCGACGAGGCGTCGCTCCCAGACCTCCGACGGATCACGATCCCGCAGCGCCGGGCCGTGGGGTTCGAGCACCGCGTAGTGGAACTGGAGGAACGGGTCGGCGAGGGCGTACAGCGGCCGTCGGTGCCGGACCGGATCCTCGTGTCGGGTCACGAACCCCGCCTCGACGAGGCGGTTCAGCGCCGGAGCCAGGTTCGACACCTGCTTCCCGAGCCGGTTGGCGATGGCTCCGGCGGTCACGGAGCCGTTGGCGATGACCCCGAGGAGGCTGTGGTGCAACATCGAACCGCGCCCGGCGAGGGTCGGGTCCTCCGCTAGGAGCGTGGTGGCCTCGCGGTGCAGGGTCGCTGCCGGGGAGAGCACCCGATGGGCCACCCAGCGGTCGAAGTCGTCGCGCCCCGACGGGAGATCGAAGTTCACCATGTCGGTCGCGTACCCGACCACGCCCCCGATGACGGCAAAGACGCGCGCCGCGGTCTCGAGGTCGTCGGGTTCGGGGAGGCGGGTCGCGGCGACCCGGTAGTCGTCCGGACGCATGACCAGCTCGATGCCGGCACGCCCTCGAAGCGGCGCCTCCCCCGCGGTCAGGGCCCGCATCAGCGCGATCGCCGAGCCGCACAGCACCAGGCGAGCCCGACTCGAAGACCGGGCACGAGCTCCGGGGCCGAGCGCGGATGCGAGGACCGAGTCGACGGAGCGGTCGGCCTCGAGGACGTGGCCGAACTCGTCGAGCACGATCGGGACGGGTGCACCGGAGCCCAGACGCAACAACGCCTCGAACGCCTCCTCCCAGTCGGCCAGGGCGATCGTACCGACCCCCAGGTGCGCCCCGAGCGCCTTCCCGAGCCGGTCCAACTGCACCGCGGACTCCACGCGCGTGGCCTCGAAGTAGAAGCCGCCACGGGACTCCACCTGCTGGACGAGGAGGGTCGACTTCCCGATGCGTCGGCGCCCGTAGAGCAACCCGAGGACGGGACGGTCAGCGGTGCTGTCGAAGAAGTCGTCGAGCGTGGTCGCCTCGAAGTCGCCCATGTGGTCGCTCCAATACTATTGGAACACATACTATGTTTATAACATACTATATATACTCCATAGTATGTGGCAACAGTCTCAGAGGAGCGCGTCGAGGAGGAGCAGAACACCGAAGACGGCGAAGAGCGCGGCGGCGACCCGGCGGGTCGTCCGCTGCGACACGCGGCTGCCGAGCGCCCGACCCACCACCACGGCGAGCACACCGGCCGCGGTCATGCCCGCGGTCGCCCCGATCCAGGTGCCCAGGAACCCCTGGTCGGCGGCGAGCGTGGCCGTCGCCAGCATCGACTTGTCGCCCACCTCGGCGACGCTCATCGCCGTGACCGCGGCGACCAGCGACCGGCCCCTCCCGACCTCCTCGCCGAGCTCACCGCCGTCGGCATCGTCAGCGTCGTCAGCGTTGTCGGCGTCGTCCGAGTCGACTGCGCGCGACTCGGCCCACGTCCACGCCGCGAAGCCGAGGAACACCACCCCCGCCACGATCCGGATCGGCGTCTCGGGGAGCGCCGCCCCCAACGCCCCGCCGGCGAGCGCCGCCAGGCCCTGGGTCACCGCGTACGCCACCGCCGCGGCGGCCAGCACCGGCGCGGCGCGCCGGGTCGCGGCGAGGCCCGCGAGGACGAGCTGCGTCTTGTCGCCGAGCTCGGCGACGAAGACGACGGCGAAGGCGACGGCGACGGCTTCCATGGCTCCTGCCCGCGGCGCTCGGAGACGACGTACCGGTCGTCGGTCGGTGCCGGCTGTGCCCGCACACCGGCTCCCGGCGCACGCATCCCACCACGAAGCCGAGTCCCACCGCCACGCAAGCCGCGCTGCCGCGCCCGCTCCGGGCGACGCCGCGCGCCGATGGCGTAGCCTCACCGCCGTGTCGGACGAAGCGACGCCGGGAGACGCGCTGCGGGCACGGCTCGAGCGCGGCGACACCGTGCTGATGGCGGGCGTCTACGACGCCCTCTCGGCACGGCTCGCCCACGAGGCCGGGTTCGAGACGCTGTTCGTCTCCGGCTACTCCACCGCCGCCACGCTCCTCGGCCTCCCCGACTTCGGCTACGTCACCCAGAGCGAGATGGCCGAGGTGGCCCGCCGCGTCTGCCACGTCGTGCCCGGCGCGCAGGTCGTCGTCGACGGCGACACCGGCTACGGCAACGCCCTCAACACCATCCGCACCGTCGCGCTCTACGAGGACGCCGGAGCGGCCGGGATCTTCCTCGAGGACCAGGTGTGGCCCAAGAAGTGCGGCCACATGGCCGGCAAGCGGATCGTCCCCCGCGACGAGTGGCTCGCCAAGCTCGCCGCCGCGCTCGACCACCGCCACCGCCTCTTCGTCGTCGCCCGCACCGACGCCCGCGCGGCCGTCGACCTCGACGAGGCCATCGACCGCGCCCGCGCCGCGGCCGACCTCGGCGTCGACGCGATCTTCGTGGAGGCACCCGAGTCGCTCGAGGAGATGGAGGCGATCGCCGAGGCCACCCCCGGGTGCGTGCGGGTCGCCAACATGATCGAGACCGGCAAGACGCCGCTGCGCACCCCCGACGAGCTCCACGAGCTCGGCTACGACCTGATCGTCTCGCCCCTCACCGGCCTCCTCGCGGCGGCCCGGGCGATGCGCCACGCCTACGGCGTGCTCGCCGAGCGCGGCACGCTGCGCGACGACCTCGACTGGCTCATGAGCTTCGACGACTTCGGCGAGATCGTGGGGGTCGACCGCCACTACGAGCTCGAGTCGCGCTACGCCACCGGCGAGTAGCAGTCTCCCCGGCCTCCCCCGTCACGCACCGGGGTCGCGGCGGTTGACGGCCCGATGAAATGAGTATACTCTCCTATCCGGCAAGTCTGGATCTTTCCGACGAAGCTCGACCGGTGGAGGAGCACACATGCGAGCGTTGGTGGCGTCGATCGCGTCCCTGACCCTGCTCACGGGGATGACGGCACTCGGGATGGACACGGCTCTGGCCGACCACGTGACCGAGCCCGGCAGCCCCGAGGCCGACTGCACCTACACCTCGGAGGACGGCAACACCGCCGTGGGCGCCGAGGGCGTCTTCGTCTACGCCGGCCCCAACTCCTCCGACCCCGACGACGGCTCCGACCGCGTCGCCGCGGGCGTCTGCCTCGACGACAACGACGTGTACGAGGGCACCAACGAGGTGGCGCTCGACACCGAGACCCTGTACTTCCACGTCGCCTCCGACGGCGGCGAGGGCAACAACGAGGCCCTCTTCGACGGCTGGTTCGGCGTGTGGAGCTGCGGCGGCGGCGAGACGCCCGAGCTGCGCGACGGCATCGCCGGCAACTGGCACGACGACGAGAACGCCCCCTGCAAGGACGACGGCGACGGGAACGGGAACGGCTCGGCGCCGCCCACGACGCCGCCCGCGACGCCCGAGTGCGACCGCGGCGCCGACGAGGCCGGCGAGCACGCACAGCGCCCCCGCTGCCAGGAGGGCAACGACGACGACGACGGCGACGGCGACGACGGCCTCACCGGCAGCAACGAGTGCCCGCCCGCCGAGCTCGACCCCTCCGACAACGCGTTCTCGGTCCAGACCCCCGTCGGAGCGGCCTGCGTGAACCTCACCGACCAGAGCTGCGCGCACATCTGGGCGGACGTGAACGACGTCGACCCGGCCCCGGGGCCGTACGTGTCGCTCGGCAACGACCACCCCTCCAACGAGGAGGGCTGCGAGGACCCGTCCGACGAGCCCGACGACGGCCGCTCGGCCGACAACGGCCTCTGCATCGGCGCCGACGAGGGACCCGACAGCGGATCCGACACGGTCGTATGCGCCAACCCCGGCGACACCATCGACGAGCTCGGGATCTCGCTGGGCTCCGAGATCGACGAGTGCCGGCGGTTCGTGACCGGCGAGGACAGCAACCCCGACCACGGGAGCATCGGCGTCTGCGCCGACGACGACGGCGACGGTGTGCCCGACCCCGAGGCCCCCACGCTCCCCGACGACGCTTCCAGCAACACGGCCCCGAGCAGCACCACCCCGGGCCTCTGATCCGCGGTCCGTCGCGGGCGTCGCGACCGGACCACCGTCTGTGCCGTGCCCGCGGGCCCCGTTGGTGAGCCTCCACCGGGCCCCGGGTACGGCGCAGGAACCGGAGCAGCGCCCGCGCCGGACCGTCGGCTAGCCCCGCCCCTTCGACAGGTGCGCCCGGAAGTCGTCCAGCGACCGCGTGTTGACCACGTCGTCGCGGGTGGCCCATCCCCGCTGGGCGGTGCCGACACCCAGGGGCAGGTTGTCGAGCTCGGTCACCGCATGGCTGTCGGTGGAGATCACCAGCTTCACCCCTCGGTCCCGGGCGACCCGCACCAGCTCGTCGGGCAGGTCGAGGCGCTCCGGCTGGGCGTTGACCTCCAGCGCGGTGCCGGTGCGGGCGGCCGCCTCGCACACCGCGTCCACGTCGAAGTCGATCGAGTCGCGCTTGGCGAAGCGCCGCGCCGTCGGATGGCCGATCACCGCGACGTGGGGGTTCTCGATCGCCCGCACCAGCCGCTTCGTCTGACGCTCCTTCGACAGGTCGAAGTGCGAGTGGATCGAGGCGACCAGCACGTCGAAGCCGGCGAGGAACTCGTCGTCCCAGTCGAGCGACCCGTCCTCGGTGATGTTGAGCTCCGAGCCGTGCAGCAGCGCCAACCCGACCTTCGCGTCCAGCTCCCGCACCCGCTCGCGCTGCTCCAGCGCCTTCTCGCGGGTCATCCGCTGCATGGTCAGCAGCGGCGCGTGGTCGGTGATCGCGTAGTACTCCAGACCCCGGGCTTCGGCGGCCTCCACCATCTCCTCGAGGGTGGCGACCCCGTCGGTGAGGGTGGTGTGCCCGTGCAGATCGCCGCGCACGTCGCCCACCTCGACGAGCTCCGGCAGCTCGCCGCGCTCGGCCGCCTCCACCTCGCCGCGGTCCTCGCGCAGCGTCGGCGGGATCCACGGCAGGTCGAGCGCCTCGTAGACGTCCTCCTCGGTCTCGGCGGCGAGGAGCTCGTCGGTCTCCGCCCGGAACAGTCCGTACTCGGACAGCTTGAGGCCCCGCCGCACCGCCCGCTCGCGGATCTTGACGTTGTGGGCCTTCGAGCCGGTGAAGTACACGAGCGCCGCCCCCCACACCTCCGGGGCGACGACGCGCAGGTCGACCTGCACCCCCTCGGTCGTGACGACCGACGACTTCGTGGTGCCGTGGGCGAGGACCTCGCGGACCGGTTCCAGCTCGCAGAAGGCGTCCATGATCGGCTCGGGCTCGGTGCTCGCGACGAGCACGTCGACGTCGCCGATGGTCTCGCGGACGCGCCGCAGCGACCCCGCGCGCTCGATGCGGCGCACCTGCGAGAGCCCCGAGAGCTCCTCGACCACCGCCGAGGCGAGAGAGCGGGCGACACCGATGTGGACGCGCTGCGCGGCCGACGGGGCGGCGAGCGCGTCGAGGATCTTGGCCTCCATCGTCTCGCCGAAGCCCTCGAGCTCGCGCAGCGCCCCCTCCCGGGCCGCGGCGCGCAGGTCGTCGACCGTGGCGACGCCGAGCTCGTCGTGGAGCCGGGCGGCTCGCTTCGGGCCGAGGCCCGGCACGTCGAGGAGGTCGCGCACGCCGCCGCCGACCTCGGATCGCAGCTCCTCGAGCTTGCCGATCGTCCCGGTGTCGACGTACTCGCGGATCTTCTCGGCGATCGACCGGCCGACGTGGGCCAGGTCGGTCAGCTCCCGCACCGAGAGGTCCGCGACGTCCCGCTGGGAGCCGCGCACCGACCGGGCGGCGTTCTCGTAGGCGCGGATGCGGAACCGGTCGTCGCCACGGATCGAGAGCAGGTCGGCGTACTCGGCGAGCAACCCGGCCACGGTCTCGTTCGTACGGGCCACACCCCGATCCTACGGCCCGGGCCCAGTCAGGCCAGGTCGACGGGCAGCGCCTCGAGGCCGCGCAGCACCACCCGCCGGTCGCGCACCGCCTCGCCGGCGAGCGCGAGGCCGGGGAACCGCTCCACGAGCGACCCGATCGCCACCCGCGCCTCGAGGCGGGCGAGCGCGGCGCCGAGGCAGTGGTGCACGCCGCCGCCGAAGGACAGGTGCCGGCGGGCGTCCTCGCGGGCCACGTCGAAGTCGCCCGCGGTCTCGCCCCAGAACGCCGGGTCGCGGTTGGCCGAGCCGAGGCCGGGGAGCACCACCGAACCCGGCTCGATCCGCCGGCCGTCCACCTCGAGCTCGGCCAGGGTGACCCGGCGGGTGAGCTGGACGGGGCTGTCCCAGCGGAGGCACTCCTCCACCGCGTTGGACACTAGCGACGGATCGCGCCGCAGCGCCTCGAGCTGGTCGGGGTGCTGGAGGAGCGCGAGGACCCCGTTGCCGATCAGGTTGACGGTCGTCTCGTGGCCGGCGATGTAGAGGAGGATCACGTTGTCGAGCACCTCGTCCTCGCTCAGCACGTCGCCGTCGTCCTCGGCGTGGACGAAGGCGCTGAGGAGGCCGTCGTCGGGCCGGCGGCGCTTCTCGGCGATCACCTCGCGCATGTACTCGCCCATCCGCACGGACGCCTCGAGCGCGGCGCGGATCTCCTCGGGCGGGAGGACGGGGTCGAGCGTCCCCGCCAGGCGGTGCGACCAGTCGCGCAGCAGGTCGCGGTCGCCCTCGGGCATGCCCAGCATGTCGGAGATGACCTGCACCGGCAGCGGGAACGCCAGGTCCGCGACCACGTCCATCGAGCCCCGCGCCGCGGCGCGATCGAGGTGCTCGTCGACGATCTGTCGGGCGCGGGGCGCGAGCGCCTCGACCGCCTTCGGGGTGAACACCTTCGAGACGAGGCGGCGCAGCCGGGTGTGGTCGGGCGGGTCGATGTTGAGGATGGCCCGCGACCCCCGCTCACGGGCCGCCGCCGCGGCGGTCGCCTCGTCGCCAGCGTCGAGCGACTCGAGGGCCTCCTCGAACATCTGCATGCGCGCCAGCGGGGCGGCGTTGTCGATGTCCACCGACAGGTCGGGATCGCGCACCACGCGCTCGACGTCCTCGTGGCGCCACAGGAACCAGGGGCCGAGCACGCTGTGGTGCACGGGGTCGTGCTCGCGCAACGCTGCGTACTGCTCGTAGGGGTCCTCGAAGAACCCCGGCTCGAACGGGTTGAAGACGACCGGCGCGGCGTCTCCCGTCACGTCTCCGGTCACGCGCTCGCTCATGGCCCCAGGCTGCCCGCGACGCCCGGGCGGGGCAACCGGCCGGTGACCGGGGTCACGTCCAGCCGAGGGCGGCGCCGCCGGCGAGGCCGGCCACGAACAGCGCCCCGGCGCGTCGCGTGTGCACGAACGCCAGCGCCGCGAACCACAGCGGCCAGATCGGCCAGCGCCGCGGCGGCTCCTCGGGCCGGGGCCGGTCGAACGCGGACCACACCCGGGCGAGGCCGGTGATCCCGACCAGCGCCACCAGCACGGTCGCCGGCAGGGCGCCGAGCGCCACGAGGAGCACCAACGCCGGGTAGAAGGCGACCATCATCGCCTGGGTGGCGCGCCGCGCCCGCGCCTCGCCCAGGAGCACCGGCAGGGTGGCGGTGCCGTCCGCGGCGTCCCAGGGGAGCTTGTCGACGTGCTTGCCCATCAGCACCGCCGTGGAGAGCAGCGCGTACGGCACCGACGCGGCCAGCACCTCCCAGGTGACCTCGCCGACGGCCGCGTAGAACGTGCCGGCCACCATGAGCGGGCCCCACACCACGAACACGGTCGCCTCGCCCAGACCCCGCTTCTTGAGCCGCAGCGGAGGCGAGGTGTAGGCGACCGAGAGCACGAACCCGCCGAGCGCGAAGGCGAGGATCGGCCAGCCCCGCGCTACGAAGAGCGTGACCATGATGGCGAGGTCCGCCAGGTTCACCGCCAGGGCGATGGCGGCGAGCCGTCTGGTGGTCGTCAAGCCCGAGAGCACCGGGTGCGGGGCGTAGAGCGCCCGCGGGTACTCGTCGGTGTCGGTCCCGGCGCGCAGGTCCGAGAGGTCGTTCATCAGGTTGTTGGCGACGTGGGCGAGCACCACGCCCACCAGCGCCAGCGCCAGCCACCCGGTGTGGAGGTCCGGGTGGCCGACGGCCAGCAACGCCGCGACGACACCCGAGGTGACCGTCATCGGCAGCACCGCCGCCCGGGTGAGCACCAGCCACCTCGTCACGAGGTCGACGTGGCCGGCCTCGGGCAGGTTCCCGGTGAGCAGCGCGTCGCGCCAGCGAGCCGGGAGGTCGCGGGCGCGGGCAGTTCCGGTCAGGTGCAGTTCTCCGTCAGGTAGTCGGTGACCACCTGGATCGCCTCGGCGGCCTCCTCGCCGGCGTTCTGACCCGCCGCGAGGATCTCGTCGACCGCTTCGCCGATCTCGGGCGAGGCGTCGCGCAGCGCCTGGAGGTCCTCCTCGGAGGGCTCCTCCTGCTGCGAGAGGATGTCGCAGACCTCGGAGTCACCGCCGGCCGCGGCCTCGCCGTCGCCGTTGGCGTCGCCGTCGGCCGTGCCGGTGCCGTCTTCGGTCTGCTCGGTGTCGTCCGCGGCGTCGCCGCCGTCGTCGTCACCGCACGCGGCGCCGACGAACACGAGGACGAACGCGAGCGCGAGCGCGCGCAGGACAGTGCGGTTCTGCATGAGAGGTCTCCCCTGAGATCCACCGGATGTGCGGCGCGGAGTCTGGCACACGACGCCCGCAGACGTCGCACACAGCCGACCCGGGTAGCCTGCCGGCCGTGGCCGACGAGTCCTGGGAACCCGAGGTCGAGGAGCTGGCGCGGCGCGAGGAGCTCGCCCGGGCCATGGGCGGGCCCGAGAAGGTCGAGCGCCAGCACCGGGCCGGCCGGCTCACCGTCCGCGAGCGCCTCGACGCGCTCCTCGACGACGGCTCCTTCCACGAGATCGGCGCGCTCGCCGGGCGCGCCGAGTACGAGGGCACCGAGCTCTCGGGGTTCACGCCCGCCAACTTCGTGTTCGGCCGCGGGCGGATCGACGGGCGCACCGTGGTGGCCGGCGGCGACGACTTCACGGTGCGCGGCGGCGCCGCCGACGCGTCGATCTTCGCCAAGCAGGTCATGGCCGAGCAGATGGCCAACGAGCTACGCCTCCCCCTCGTCCGCCTCGTCGACGGCACCGGCGGCGGCGGTTCGGTGCGCTCCCTCGACACGATGGGCCGCACCTACGTGCCGTGGAACCCGGGCTGGGAGTGGGTGGTCGACAACCTCGCGACGGTGCCGATCGTCTCCCTCGGCCTGGGACCGGTGGCCGGCCTCGGCGCTGCCCGCCTGGTGAGCAGCCACTACTCGCTCATGGTGCGGGGCAGCGCCCAGATGTTCGTGGCCGGGCCGCCGGTCGTGGCCCGCCTCGGCGAGGAGGTCGGCAAGGAGGAGCTCGGCGGCAGCGCCGTCCACGCGAGCACCGGGGCGGTCGACGACGAGGTGGACACCGAAGAGGAGGCGTTCGAGCGGGCGCGGCGCGTCCTCTCGTACCTGCCGTCGTCGGTGCACGACGTGCCGCCGAAGGCCGAGCCCTCCGACGACCCGCAGCGCCGGGACGGGTGGCTGATCGGCGCGGTGCCCCGCGACCGCCGCAGGGTCTACAAGATCCGCCCCGTCGTCGAGTCGGTGGTGGACGCGGGCTCGTTCCTCGAGATCGGGCGGCGGTGGGGACGCTCCGCGGTGACGGGCCTGGCCCGCCTCGACGGCTGGCCGGTCGGCGTGCTCGCCAACGACCCCTACGTGTACGGGGGCGGGTGGACGGCGAACGCCGCTCGCAAGGTCGAGCGCTTCGTCGACCTCGCCGACACCTTCCACCTGCCGGTGGTGCACCTGGTCGACAACCCCGGGTTCGTGATCGGGACGGCCGCCGAGGCCGAGGCCACGATCCGCCACGGCGCCCGCGCGCTGGCGGCCGTCTACCAGGCGCGGGTCCCGTGGTGCTCGGTGATCCTCCGCAAGGTCTTCGGGGTCGCCGGGGCCGCCCACCAGGACGCCTCCCGACTCCGGTACCGCTACGCCTGGCCGTCGGGCGACTGGGGCTCGCTCCCCCTCGAGGGCGGGATCGAGGCGGCGTTCAAGGCCCAGCTCGAGGAGGCCGAGGACCCCGAGGCGATGCGCCGGGACATCGAGGAGCGCATGAACCTGGTGCGCTCCCCGTTCCGCACCGCCGAGGCGTTCATGGTCGAGGAGATCATCGACCCCCGCGACACGCGCCCGCTGCTGTGCGAGTTCGCCGAGCTGGCCGCTCCCCTGCGCGAGCCGGGACCGCGTGGCCACGGCCTGCGCCCGTGACCGCCGATCAGCCCTCCGCGGCGTCCAGGACGCGCTCCACCAGCTCGGCGACGGAGCCGATGTCGAGGTCGTCGGAGCTGGAGTCCAGGTTGACCGCCAGCTCGGGGGCGAGGGCGACGACGACGGGGTCGCCGAAGTCCCGGTAGGAGACGGCCTCGCGTGCGCCCACCTCGATCGGCTCGGGCCGGCCCGCCGGCTCGGTCGCGCTGGTCTCGACGAAGTCGATCTGGGCCTCGTAGGCCTCCTGCGCTCCCGCTCCGGCGACGACCCGGAGCTGCACCGAGAACGACTCGAACGCCACGTCGTCCCCGGATCGCTCGACCTGCCACTGGCAGGTCGACGACTCGATCCCCGTCTGCCCCTCGTTGGCGAAGCCGAACGCCTCGCTCACGTCCTCGGGGTCCGAGACCGACGTGGCGCCGAGCACCTCCTCGAAGTCGGACGGGGAGAGCAGGCTGCACGGGTCGTCGGGGTTGCCGACCGTGACGGTCTCGCCGGCGTCGTCAGCATCGGCATCCTCGGCGTCGGCATCCTCGGCGTCGTCCACCGCAGCGGCACCATCCGCGTCGCTCGCGGCGTCACTGCCGCCGTCACTGCCGTCGTCCCCGCAGGACGCCAGCGACACGAGGACGAGCGTCGAGGCGGCCAGCGCCGCCGCGAGGCGTCGTTCCCGGAAGCGCGACAGCAGGGAACGCTGCCGGGAACGCAGCGGATTCGTCGGGGGATTCGGGGAGAGGCGCATCGGCACACGGTAGGGTGACGCGCTCCCAGGGACACAACCGAGAGAGGAGTTGCCGTGCCCGAAGGACCGCTCGTAGGCCTGCTCATGGGCTCCCCGAACGACTGGCCCAAGATCGAGAAGGCGACCGCCGTCCTCGACGACCTCGGCGTCGCCCACGAGGTCCGCGTGCTCTCCGCGCACCGCACGCCCGACGCCGTCCACGAGTACGCGACGTCCGCGGCCGAGCGGGGCCTCAAGGTGCTCGTGGGCGCGGCCGGCATGGCGAACCACCTCGCCGGGGTGCTCGCCGCCGTGAGCCCGTTGCCCGTGATCGGCATCCCCCTCTCGGGTGGCACCCTCGACGGCCTCGACGCGCTGCTGGCGACCGTCCAGATGCCCAAGGGCGTGCCGGTGGCGACCGTCGCCGTCGACGGGACCCAGAACGCCGCGTGGCTCGCCGCGCGGATCCTGGCGCTCGACGACCCCGAGGTGGCGAAGGCGTTGGCCTCCGCGCGGGACTCCGAGCGGGAGCGCATGGCCGGCGTCGACGAGGAGATCCGCCGGCAGGCGGAAGCCCGGTAGGCGCGGGCGCGCTAGGTGAAGATGCCGGGGAGGCCCTCGCCGGCGGCAAGGAGGAACACCGTCCCCAGGTAGAGGCTGAGGACGGCGACCAGCACCGTCACCGTCGCGTAGGCGGCGAAGTTGCGCTCGGCGTTGAGGAACCCGAACCGGGACGCCACCGCCACCGCGGTGTTCGAGAGCATCAGGCCGACGAGGAACGCCACGAGGAACGTGGTGCCCACCCAGGCCGTGCCCGCGCCGGCGGCGGAGGCGAAGAGGAGCATCTGGGTGGGGGTCTCCGCGCCGACGCCGTGGAGCATCCCGACCGCGAGCGAGGTGCCGGTGCCGTACTCGGTGAACGGGTCGTCGGGCAGCGAGCCGACGTGGCGGTGCGGGTGGCGGTGGGTCCGGCCCGTCACGGCCAGCGCGGCCTCGGACCCGTCCTCGGCGCGGCCCGCGACGGCGGCGTCGCCGCCAGTCACGGTCTCGGGGCCGGGCTCGGCGACGGTGTCGGGGTCGTCGTGGTGCGGGTGGTCGACGGCGTGGTCGTGGTCGTGCTCGACCACGACCGGGTCGCCCGCGTACCTCGCGCGGACCCAGCGCGTGAGGCGGCGGGCGCCGTCGAAGGCGAGCATCCACCGGCTGCGCATCCGTGCGTCGCGACCGTTGCGGACGAGCGAGACGAGCACGTAGACGCCGAGGGCCACGAGGGTGGCGCCGACCACCCGCCCCATGAGCGCGTCGAGCCACGCCGGGATCGTCGCCCCGGCCACGATCGCGGCGACCCCGACGGCCGCCACCACCAGCGCGTGGCCGACGATGTAGAGGGTGGAGAAGAGCAGCGCGCGCCGGTCGTCGGTCTGGGAGCTGGTGATGTCGGTGATGGCGGCGACGTGGTCCCAGTCCCAGCCGTGGCGCAGGCCGAGGGTGAACGCGGATCCGACCGCGCCCCAGCGCAAGCCCTCGAAGATGGCGGCGGCGAGCTCCAGCTCCATACCACCTCAGGCTACCCACCCTCCGCTCCAGCCCCGGATCGACGGACGCGTCCGGCTCGGCGCCCGTAGGATCGCAGCCGAGCAGGCACCGAGCAGGCACAGGGCAGGGAGCGGAGCGTGGGAGCACTCGACGGGAAGATCGCACTGGTGACCGGCGCGGCGTCCGGGATCGGGCGGGCCAGCGCCCGGCGGCTCCGCGAGGAGGGGGCGCGGATCTGCGTCGTCGACGTCTCCCCCGCGGGCCGGGAGAGCGCGGAGGAGCTCGACGGCGTCTTCGTGCAGGCCGACGTGGCCGACCCCGCGCAGGGCGCCGCCATGGTGGAGGCCTGCGTGTCCGAGCTCGGCGGCCTCCACGTCGCCCACCTCAACGCGGGCGTCGCCTGCCCCGAGGCCGACCCGGCGGCCCTCTCGGACGAGGACTACCGCCGCACGGTCGGGATCAACGTGGACGGCGTGGTCTTCGGCATCCGAGCCATCGTCCCCGCCATGGAGGAGAGCGGCGGCGGGAGCATCGTCGTGACCTCGTCGCTCGCGGGGCTGATCGGGTTCCCCGTCGACCCCGTCTACGCGGCCACCAAGCACGCGGTGGTCGGCTACGTGCGCAGCCTTCCCGAGCACCTGACCCCGCGGGGCATCCGGGTCAACTGCGTGAACCCGGGCATCGCCAAGACCTCGCTCGTCGCCGACGAGATCGTCGCCGACCTCGAGAAGGCCGGCTTCCCCCTCCTCGACCCCGGCGACGTGGCCGACGCGGTCGTGGCGATCCTCGCGGGCGAGGGCACCGGCGAGTGCTGGCCCGTGCAGCCCGGACGGGAGCCCGAGCCGTACCGGTTCCGCCGGGTGCCCGGGCCCCGCACCGAGGGCGCCGCCGGCATGTCACCTCCCCGCATGCCCGGCTGAAGCGCTCGGCTGCGAAGACGCGAGCGCGAGGTCGTATCCTCGTGGGGAGTTCACAGACGCAGAGCGAACGTTCGAACAGGGAGCCGGGAGCGTGTCCGACGAGAGCACACCCGCCACACCGGAGACCACGCCGGAGAAGGCCGACTTCGAGCTCGTCGACGCGGCCGCCGCCGGCCAGGGCGAGTCGTCCGAGGAGGCCGACGAGTCGGTCACCCGCCCCTCCAAGCTGATCCGGATCGCCTCGATGGTCCGGAACATGCTCGAGGAGGTGCGGCGCGCGCCGCTCGACGACGCCGGCCGCCGGCTGCTGCGCACCATCCACGACCGCTCGCTCGACGAGCTCCAGGAGGTCCTCTCCGAGGACCTCCGCTCCGAGCTCGAGGAGGTCGTCCTCCCCTTCGCCGAGGAGACGCCCTCCGAGTCCGAGCTGCGCATCGCGCAGGCCCAGCTCGTCGGCTGGCTCGAGGGCCTCTTCCACGGCATCCAGGCCACGATCTTCAGCCAGCAGATGTCGATGCAGCAGCAGCTCGACGAGATGCGCAAGCGCCGGGCCCTCGAGCAGGGCGGCGAGCAGGGCGGCGAGCACCGCACCGGCCAGTACCTCTGACCACACGACACCTCCGACCACACGACCCACGGACGCCACGATGAACCCGCACGACACCACAGCAGCGGGCGCGACGCAGACACCACGGGAGTGGTCCCCCGCGAGCTGGCGCGACCGCTTCGCCGACCAGCAACCCGACTGGCCCGACGGCGGGCGTCTCGAGGCCGCCGTCGAGGAGCTCCGCGGCTTCCCGCCGCTGGTCTTCGCCGGCGAGGCGCGGACCCTGACGGAGTCCCTCGCCGAGGTGTGCGAGGGTCGCGCCTTCCTCCTCCACGCGGGCGACTGCGCCGAGAGCTTCGACGGCTTCTCCGCCAACGAGATCCGCGACAAGCTCAAGATCATCCTCCAGATGGCGGTCGTCTTCACCTACTCGACCGGCGTGCCGGTCGTGAAGGTCGGGCGCATCGCCGGTCAGTTCGCCAAGCCCCGCTCCTCGCCCACCGAGACCCGCGAGGGCGTCGAGCTACCCTCCTTCCGCGGCCACATGGTCAACGAGATCGGCTTCGACGCCGAGAGCCGCGCCGCCGACCCCGGCCGGCTCGTGCGCGCCTACCACCAGTCGGCCGCGACCCTGAACCTCCTGCGGGCGTTCACCAAGGGCGGGTTCGCGGATCTCGCCAAGGTCCACGAGTGGAACCTCGAGTTCGTCTCCTCCAGCCCCGAGGGGCGCCGCTACGAGGCGATCGCCGGGGAGATCGACCGCGCCATGCGGTTCATGAGCGCGTGCGGCATCGACATCGCCGCCGAGCCGCAGCTCCACGAGGTGGACTTCTACACCTCGCACGAGGCGCTGATCCTCGGCTACGAGGAGGCGCTCACCCGCGTCGACAGCCTCACCGACGAGTGGTACGACTGCTCGGCCCACATGCTCTGGATCGGGAACCGCACCCGGCAGCTCGACGGCGCGCACGTCGAGTTCCTCCGCGGCGTGCGCAACCCGATCGGCTGCAAGCTCGGGCCCACCACCACCCCGGAGGACGCCGTCGCCCTCTGCGAGACGCTCAACCCCGAGCGGATCCCCGGCCGCCTCACCCTGATCAGCCGGATGGGCGCGAGCGAGGTCCGCGACGCGCTCCCCCCGATCGTGGAGGCGGTGCGCGCTGCCGGCCACCCGGTCGTGTGGTCCTGCGACCCGATGCACGGCAACACGTTCAGCTCCGAGGCGGGCTACAAGACCCGGCGACTCGACGACATCATGGGTGAGCTCGAGGGCTACTTCGACGTGCACCGCCGGCTCGGCACCTGGCCCGGCGGCATCCACTGCGAGCTCACCGGCACCGACGTGACGGAGTGCCTCGGAGGCTCGGACGAGATCCTGGCCGACCACCTGGCGACCCGCTACGAGACCATGTGCGACCCCCGCCTCAACGCGCGCCAGAGCCTCGACCTGGCGTTCGACGCGGCCGAGCTCCTCCGGAGCCTCCCCCGGATGGAGAGCGAGGAACCACCTCCCGCAGCGGGAGGGTGAGCCCGATGCCCCGGCAGCGAGCCTTCGACGCGTCCGGCGCCAACGTCGGGCTCGTCGAGGACATGTACCGCCAGTACCTCGACGACCCCGACTCCGTCTCGGACGCCTGGCGCGACTTCTTCGAGGACTACGAGCCGCCCAACGCGGAGCAGGCCGCGGCGGCGCGCGCCAAGACCAAGCCACCTCCCGAGGCGGCGAAGGAAGCGACGCAGCCATCGCAGGCGACCCAGCCGACCCAGAGCAGCGGCGACGGCGAGCGCGGCGCGGCGAAGCCGCCCCAGGTGCCCACGGCCCCGGTCCTCGAGGGCGACGAGACCCGGCCGCTGCGCGGCGCGGCGGCCCGGATGGTCGAGAACATGGAGGCCAGCCTCACGGTCCCGACCGCCACGTCGGTGCGCGAGGTGCCGGCGAAGCTCCTCGAGGTCAACCGGCTGATCCTCAACAACCACCTCCACCGCACGCGGGGCGGCAAGGTGAGCTTCACCCACATGATCGCCTACGCGGCCCTCCAGGCGATCCGGGCGGTCCCCAACATGAGCTCCGGGTACCTCGTCGAGGACGGCACCCCGACCCACGTCCACCACGCCCACGTCAACCTCGGCGTCGCCATCGACATGGAGCGCTCCGACGGGTCGCGCACGCTGCTCGTCCCCAACATCAAGCGGGCCGACACCCTCACCTTCTCCGAGTTCCACGCCGCCTACGAGGAGCTGATCAAGCGGGTCCGCGAGGGCAGGATCGACCCGGACGACTTCTCGGGCACCACGGTGTCGATCACCAACCCCGGCATGATCGGCACCGTCCACTCGGTGCCCCGGCTCATGCCCGGCCAGGGCCTCATCCTCGGCGTCGGCTCCATCACCTACCCGGCCGCCTACGAGGGCGCCGACCCGGACATGCTCGCCCGCCTCGGCCTCTCGAAGACCATCACGCTCACCAGCACCTACGACCACCGGGTGATCCAGGGGGCCGAGAGCGGCGAGTTCCTCCGCCAGGTCCACGGCCTGCTCCTCGGCGAGGACGGCTTCTACGACCAGCTCTTCGCCAGCTTCGACGTGCCCTACGAGCCGGCCCGCTGGAAGCCGGACGTCAACCCGCTCGACGAGACCCGGGGCCGCATCGAGAAGCAGATCCAGGTGAACAAGCTGGTCAACATGTACCGGGTGCGCGGACACCTGATCGCCGACCTCGACCCGCTCGGCGGCACCGAGGTCCGCACCCACCCCGAGCTCGACCCCAACAACTGGGGCCTGACGATCTGGGACCTCGACCGCGAGTTCCTCACCGACGGGATCGCCGGCCGGACGACGATGCGCCTCCGCGACCTGCTCGGGGTGATGCGCGACGCGTACTCGCGCAGCGCCGGCATCGAGTACATGCACATCCAGGAGCCCGACCAGAAGAGCTGGATCCAGCAGCGCGTCGAGGGCGTCAAGGTCGAGCTCACCGACGAGGAGCAGCGGCGCATCCTCGAGCGCCTCAACGCCGCCGAGGCCTTCGAGCGGTTCCTCAACACCAAGTACCTCGGGCACAAGCGGTTCGGGATCGAGGGCGGCGAGAGCGTCGTCCCGATGCTCGACTTCGTGCTCTCCGAGGCGGCCGACGACGGCTTCGAGGAGGTCGTGATGGGCATGGCCCACCGCGGCCGGCTCAACGTGCTCGCCAACGTCATCGGCAAGAGCTACTCGCAGATCTTCCGCGAGTTCGAGGGCGACCTCGACCCGTCCACCACCCAGGGCTCCGGCGACGTCAAGTACCACGTCGGCGCCACCGGCAAGCACGCCTCGCTCGCCGGCAACGAGGTCCACCTCACGCTCGCCTCCAACCCCAGCCACCTCGAGGCCGTCGACCCCGTCGTCGTCGGCATGGTCCGCGCCCTCCAGGACCGCTTCCGGCGCGACGAGCCGACCTCGGACGCCGGATCGAAGGTGCTGCCGGTGCTGCTCCACGGCGACGCCGCCTTCGCCGGCCAGGGCGTGGTCGCCGAGACCCTCAACCTCTCGGCGCTCACCGGCTACGAGGTCGGCGGCACCGTGCACGTCGTGGTCAACAACCAGGTCGGCTTCACCACCTCCCCGGAGGCGGCCCGCTCGTCGGTCTACGCCACCGACGTCGCCAAGACCGTCCAGGCGCCGATCTTCCACGTCAACGGCAACGACCCCGAGGCGTGCGTGCGGGTGATGCGCCTCGCGTTCGCGTTCCGCCAGGCCTTCCGCAAGGACGTCGTCGTCGACATGTGGTGCTACCGGCAGTTCGGCCACAACGAGGCCGACGAGCCGAGCTTCACCCAGCCGCTCATGTACCGCCGGATCGAGGAGCAGCGCTCGGTCCGCAAGCTCTACACCGAGACCCTCGTCAACCGCGGCGACCTCACCCTCGAGGAGGCCGAGGAGGCGCTCGAGGACTTCCAGGCGCGCCTCGACGAGGCGTTCACGCAGACCGAGGGCAGCGAACGACCGCCGCTCGACCGCAGCCGGCTCCCCCGCGACGCCGCCGTCGAGGTGCCCACCGGCGTGGACCGCGCCCGCCTCCAGCGGATCGTCGAGGCCGTGACCTCGTGGCCCGACGACTTCACCGTGCACCCCAAGCTCGACCGGATGCTGAGCGGGACCCGGAAGCGGTTCACCGAGACCGAAGTGGTGCCCTGGCCGCTCGCCGAGCAGCTCGCCTTCGGCTCGCTGCTCCTCGAGGGCCACCCGGTGCGCCTCGCCGGCCAGGACAGCCGGCGGGGCACGTTCAGCCAGCGCCACGCCGTGCTCGTCGACTACGAGGACGAGCGGGAGCACTTCCCCCTCGACTCGATCGAGGAGGGCCAGGCGCGGTTCATGATCTACGACTCGCTGCTGTCCGAGTACGCGGCGATGGGCTTCGAGTACGGCTACTCGGTCGCGGATCCCGACGCGCTCGTCTGCTGGGAGGCGCAGTTCGGCGACTTCGTCAACGGCGGCCAGGTCGTGATCGACCAGTTCATCGCCGCGGCGGAGGACAAGTGGGGCCAGCCCACCACGATCACGCTGCTGCTCCCCCACGGCTACGAGGGCCAGGGCCCCGAGCACTCCAGCGCCCGCCTCGAGCGGTTCCTCGTCCTCTGCGCCGACGAGAACCTGCGCGTCGCGCAGCCCACCACCGCCGCCCAGTACTTCCACCTGCTCCGGCGGCAGCTCCACGCGCCGGTCCCCAAGCCGCTCGTGGCCTTCACGCCGAAGCGCTACCTGCGCATGCCCCGTTCCCAGTCGCCGGTCTCCGAGCTCGTGGAGGGCTCGTTCCGCCTCGTGCTCGACGACCACGAGGTCGAGGACCCCTCGTCGGTGCGGCGCGTCCTGCTGTGCAGCGGCAAGATCGGCCACGAGCTGATGGAGAGCCGCAACGAGCGGGACGCCCCCGCCGCGGTGGTGCGCCTCGAGCAGCTCTACCCGTTCCCCGAGGACGAGATCCGCGAGGTCCTCGCCCGCTACGAGCAGGCGACCGAGGTCCACTGGGTCCAGGACGAGCCCGAGAACATGGGCCCGTGGCCGTGGATCGACGCCCGCCTGCGCGACCTCGTCGGCGACTCGATGCGCCTCGGCCACGCCGCCCGACCCGAGAGCGGCTCGCCCGCGACCGGCTCGTCGAGGGTCCACGAGGCCGAGGCCGCGGAGCTCCACGACGCCGCGCTCTCCGGTCTGGGGTGAGCGCCTCGCCCGTCAGGAGCCGGGGGGCAGCAGCGGGTGGTCGTGACGCCTGCGGCGCGCGGCGAGGACCATGACCAGGGCCGCGGGGATGAAGAAGATCCCCGCGTCGGTGATCGACACGACCACGCCGAGGGCCATCCCGCCGGCGGCGAATCGCTGCACGGCCTTGAACAGGTGGGTGCGCCGCATCACGAGCGGCGCGGCCGAGACGCCGACCAGCGCCGCGGCGACCACCGCCACCTCGAGGCCCTCGCGCGCGAGCAGGGTCACGCGCCCGGCGACCTCGATCCTGCCGCCCGGATCCTGCTCGGGTGGGATCGGCGACACGAGCGGGACGAGCGCCAGGACGGCGAACGCACTCAGGGCGAGCCCGAAGGCCACGCGGCTGGCCAGCTCACCGGTGGTGTCGGGTCTGCGAGCCACGAACGCCGGGCGGGCGGGCCCCGCGCTCAGCCCCCGGCGGCGTCGACGGCCTCGAGGGCCCGGTCGACCGCCGGCACCGAAGCCACGGTCAGCGGCGGCCGCACGTCGAGGGTGGGGATCCGGTCCTGGGCGTGGAGCACGCCCTTGATCACCGCCGGGTTCGGCTCGGCGAAGACCGACTCGACGACGGGGAGCAGCGAGGCCGCCAGCGCGCGCCCCTCGTCGATCTTGGCGGTCAGCGCGCACTCGATCATGGCGACGAACCGGCGGGTGGCGAGGTGCGAGGCGGCCGAGACCGCGCCCACCGCTCCCATCACCGCCAGGGGGAAGATGTAGGCGTCGTCGCCGGCGAGCACGTGGAACCCCGCGGGCGCCCCGGCGAGGATCCGCAGCGACTGGGCGTCGACCCCGCCCACCGCCTGCTTGATCCCCGCCACGTTGTCGTGCAGCGACAGCTCGAGGACCGCCTCGGCGCTGAGGTCGCGCCCCGTGCGGTAGGGGACGTTGTAGAGGACGATGGGCACCGGCGACGCGTCGGCCAGCTCGCGGAAGTGCTCGACGATCCCCGTCTCGTTGGGGCGCACGTAGTAGGGCACCACGGTGAGGGCGGCGACGACGCCGGGGACCCCGCGGAGCTTCTCGACCATGGCCAGGCTCGCCCGGGTCGAGTTGGTGCCGGCCCCCACGACGAGCGGTGCGCCCCGCTGCGCGCAGACCTTCGAGCACGCGCTGATCACCAGGTCGCGCTCGGCGTCGTCGAGCGCGGCGGCCTCCCCGGTCGTGCCGAGCGCCACGATCCCGCCGGCGCCGGCGTCGAGGTACTCGTGGCAGAGCTGCTCGAGGGCGTCCGCGGCCACGCCCCCGTTGCGGTCGAACGGCGTGACGATCGGGACGTAGAGGCCCTGGAGCTCGAGGTCGGAGGACATCGCGCGCACAGCGTATCGCCGGGTCGCCCCCCACGCTGTCGCGTCAGGTCCCCGAGCCGACGCGCGGGTCGCGCTCGTCGTGGAGCGAGCGGCCGCCCGCCTCGCCCAGGTACTGGCGCACCAGGCGGGTGCTCGTGGAGAACGCGGTGACCACCACGCCCACCCACACCGCGGCGAGCGCGTACCCGCCGAGGACGTCGGTGAGCCAGTGGACGCCCAGGTACAGCCGCGAGAGGCCCACGAGCAGGGTGAGGCCGACCGCCACCGCCCACACCGTGACCCGGCGCGCCCACGACTCGATCACCGAGCCGTGGATGTAGGCGAGCGCGCCGAACGCGGCGGTCGCCGCCGCGGTGTGGCCGGAGGGGAACGCGAACCCGCTGGCGGGCACCGCCGCGTACGCCGAGCCGGGGCGCGGCCTGGCCACGAGGTCCTTGACGACGTCGGTGGCGACCAGCGCCCCGCCGAGCGCCAGCGCGAGGAAGAGCACCACGCCCCAGCGGCGGGTGCGGACGAGCCACACCAGGCCCACCGCGCCGAGCAGCGGGGCGAGGAGCATCCAGCTGCCGAGGCCGGTCACCACCTCCATGGTGTCGGTCACCCAGTCGACGCGGTGCTCCGCCAGCCACCGGGTGACGGGTCCGTCGATCCGGACCAGGTCGTCGCTCCCGGTCACGTCGGACACGAGGGCCGCCATCGCCCAGCTCGCGAGGACCACGAAGGCCATCCCCAGGGTGAGCGAGAGCCCGAAGGGGTGGTCGATCCGGAAGCGGCGCTGCACGAACCGGATGGGTCCGCTGAAGTTCCGGGTGACCCACGCGACCGGGCCCCACTCGAGGACCCGCCGTCCGAGCGCCTGGGCGCGCTCGGGGTTGCGGGCGATCCAGCGGGCGGAGAGGACGACGCCGACGACGATCACCGCGACGATCAGGAGGACGAGCCCCGCGTCCTCGGCCGCTGCGGCCACCCGCTCGTAGGAGCGGCCCGCGAAGAACCCGACCGTGACGTACAGCGTCGCCCACAGGATGCCGCCGATGGCGTTCCAGAAGATGAAGGTCCGGTACGGCATGCGGGACACGCCGGCGAGGGCGGGGACGACCGAGCGGACCAAGGCGAGGAACTGGGTGATGGCGACCGACTTGGCGCCCCTCGTGCTCAGGAAGCGCTCGGCCCGGTCGAACGCGGCCGCGCCGATGCGCGTGCCGAGGCGCGAGGTGCGGATGCTCGGCCCGACGCGGCGGCCGATCTCGTAGCCGATCGAGTTGCCGACGATCGCCCCCGCGATCCCGACGAGGACCATCGTGGTGAAGTCGGCGTTGCCCTGCGAGACGACGAACCCGCCGACGATCAGGCCGGTCTCCCCGGGGACGACGAGGCCGAGGCCGATCGAGCTCTCGCCCGCCGCGAGCGCGCCGACCGCCAGGTGCGCCCAGGGGCCGCCGAGCGACCCGACGACTTCGAACAGGCGCTCGATCATCTGCCGGGGAGGGTACTCACCGCCCGTCCCCGGCGCGGGCCAACGCCGCGGCGCGCTCGAAGACGCGGTCGAGCATGTCCTCGGTGAGCTTCCCGGTGAACGTGTTCTGCTGGCTCGGGTGGAAGGAGCACAGCACCGTCACGTCGCCGAGGTCGACCTCCACCCCGTGGCCGAATGCCGGCCGGGGCCGGGGGAGGTCCAGGCCGCGCTGGGCCAGGGCGCGCCAGGCCACCGTGTAGCCGAACCCGCCGAGCGGGACCACGACCCGCAGGCGGTCGAGCAGATCGAGCTCGCGGAGCAGGTACGGGAAGCAGCGGTCGCGCTCGTCGGGCGTCGGCTTGTTCTCGGGCGGAGCGCAGCGCACCCCCGCGGTGACGAACAGGTCGGCCAGCGCGAGGCCGTCGTCGCGGGACACCGCCTCGGGGCGGTCCGCGAAGCCGGTGCGGTGCAGCGAGGCGTAGAGGAAGTCGCCGGAGCGGTCGCCGGTGAACATGCGCCCGGTCCGGTTCGCCCCGTGCGCGGCGGGAGCGAGGCCGACGACGAGCACGCGGGCCCTCCGGTCGCCGAAGCCGGGCACCGGGCGGCCCCAGTACTCCTCCTCGGCGTACGCCGCGCGCTTCTCGGTCGCCACCCGTTCCCGCCACTCGACGAGCCGTGGGCACCGGCGGCACGCGACGATCTCCTCCTCGAGCTCCTCCCAGCGTCCGGCGGTGGCCACGAGCCGAAGGCTACGGGAGCCCACGGCTACCCTGCGGCTCCGTGCGGGTCACCCTGATCGTCAACACCACCGCGTCGGCGGTGACACCCCGCGCACGGGTCGTGCTCCGCAAGGCGCTCAGCGCCGACCACGAGGTGGAGACCGTCGAGACCGCCCGGCGCGGCCACGCGGCGCGCATCGCCCGGGGCGCCGCCAAGGCCGGCGCCGAGGTGGTGGTGGTGATGGCGGGCGACGGCACCCTCAACGAGGCCGCCGACGGGCTCGCCGGCACCGAGACGGCGCTGGCGCCCATCCCGGGCGGGTCGACCAACGTCTACGCGCGGGCCGTCGGGTACAGCAACGACCCGGTGGAGGCGACCGGCCAGGTGCTCGACGCGCTGGCCGCGGAGTCGTTCGAGCGCGTCGGCCTCGGGTCGGTGAACGGGCGGCGCTTCCTGTTCCACACCGGCATCGGCTTCGACGCCGCGGTCGTCGAGCAGGTCGAGCGCCGGGCGTTCCTCAAACGGCACCTCGCCCATCCGCTGTTCGTGGCCAGCGCGTTCACGACCTGGTTCCGCCACTTCGACCACCGCCGCCCCCACTTCGACGTCGAGATCGCGCAGCGACCCCTGAGCGCGGCGGAGCACATCGAGGGCGGGTACCTCGCCATCGTCTCGAAGGTCGACCCGTACACCTTCCTCGGGCCGCGGCCGCTCCGGGTGGCACCGAAGGCCGCGCTGGACCGCCCGCTGTCGCTGACGGTGTTCCGCACCCTGGACATCGCCACGGTGCTGCCGGCGGCTGCCTCCGCGATGTGGAAGGGCCGCTACCTGGAGCGGCATCCCGCCGTGGTGCAGCGCGCCGCCCTCCAGGAGCTCGTCGTGCGGAGCCGGGGAGCGGAGTTCCCGTACCAGGTCGACGGCGACTTCCTCGGCACCGCGGACGAGCTGCACCTCCGCGACGAGCCCGAGTCGCTGAGCCTCGTCGTGCCCCTCGGCTGACGCCCGGCCACTCCTCAGCCGAGCACCGAGCGGGCCAGGTCGGGGACGTCGGTGATCAGGCCGGCCACGCCGGCCGCGGCGAGCGCCGCGATCTCGTCGGGATCGTCGACGGTCCAGGGGACGACGGCGACCCCGAGCTCCCGGGCCCTCGCGACGACGGCGTCGGCGTCGCCGCGGAGCGCCTCCACCCCGGGGGCGCAGGCGACGTGACCGCCCTCGGCCGCCGCCTCCACGGCCGACGCGGCGTCGAGGAAGCCCATCGTGACCAGAGCGGTCGCGAGCTGCGCGCCCTGCTCGGCGGAGCGCTCGCGGACCCGCGCGAGGGTGTCGGGGTTGAACGAGGAGACCAGCGTGCGCTCCGCCGCCGCCCGCTCGACGACGGCGTCGACGACCCGAGCGGCGACGCGGTGGTCGGGGTCCCAGTCGGGCTCGTGGGGGAGGTTCTTGATCTCCACGTCCGCCCACAGCTCCCCGCAGGCGTCCAGCGCCTCGCCGAGCGTCGGGATCCACGGGGCGAGGTGCGCCCACTCGTCACGGGGGCGCTCGACGAGCGGGCCGAGGCCGTCGACCACGGGGTCGTGGTGGACCAGGAGCGCCCCCTCGAGGGTGCGGCGGACGTCCAGCTCGACCGCGTCGGCGCCGAGCGTCGTGGCGCGGCGGAACGCCTCCACCGTGTTCTCACGCGCCGCGCGCGACGCCCCGCGGTGCGCGATGACCGCCGGCCGATCGGCGCCGACGGGATCAGCGAAGCGTGAGAACGCGGACACGGAGCGAGAACCCCTCTTGTCGGCCGGGGAGGTCGGGATTATCGTGCCACTCACCGGCGGTCGCGTGTGGGGGGCCGACCGGCACGAGCGCGCCCGACTCGCGGGTGGCTGCTCCGGGGTCCTCGTGGGAGGGAGCCCCTCGTGGGAGGGAGCATGGCGCTGTCCTGGGATCGGATCCACGAGTGGGACGCCGAGGCGTGGCGCCTGCGTGCCGCGTGTCGCGACTCGGCGCCCGAGCTGTTCTTCCCCGTCGGCGCCACGGGACTCGCCCTCGAGCAGATCGAGCGGGCCAAGGACGTCTGCCGCCGCTGCCCGGTGCGCGCCGAGTGCCTCGACTTCGCGCTCGAGACCAACCAGGAGGCCGGAGTCTGGGGCGGCACCTCCGAGGAGGAGCGCCGCGGCCTGCGCCGCGAGCGCCCGACGCGCCGCCCGGAGAAGGTGTCGGTCTGAGCACCCGCCGGGAGCGCCCGGGCCGCCCGGCCTGACGGCTCACGTCTCCTCGGGCTCGGGGAGCGGGACCACGAGGTGCACCCAGGTCCCGTCGTCGTCCTTGACCTGGATCGAGCCGCCGAGCTCGCTCGTGACCAGCGAGTGGACGATCGAGAGGCCCAGGCCCTTCGACGTCTCGATCGAGAACCCCGACGGGAGGCCGATCCCGTCGTCGCGCACGTCGACGACGACCTCCGAGCCGGAGCGGGCGAGCGTCACG
The DNA here is from genome assembly GCA_964438505.1 of uncultured Burkholderiales bacterium. Lineage (GTDB taxonomy): Bacteria > Actinomycetota > Acidimicrobiia > IMCC26256 > JACPCJ01 > CAYTKN01. The sequence goes on along the minus strand of CAYTKN010000001.1, from coordinate 167,782 downwards.
TCGACGTGGTGCTCGGCCGGCGACCCCGACGAGGCCTCGGGCGGGAACGCGTGGTCGACCGCGTTCTGCGCCAGCTCGTTGACCACCACCGCGAGCGGGGTGGCGATCTGGGCCGGGAGCTTCCCCGCGTCGCCGCGCACCTCGAATCGCACGCGCCGCTCCGGGCCCACCATCGTGTCCTGGAGCATCCCCACCAGCGGCCGGCAGATCTCCCCGAACTCCACCTCTTCGCCGACCTCGCGCGACAGCGTCTCGTGCACCAGCGCGATCGAGCGGATCCTGCGCACCGACTCCTCGATCGCGAGCTTCGCCTCGTCCGAGCTGAGGCGCCGGCCCTGGAGCCGCAGCAGCGACGCGATGGTCTGGAGGTTGTTCTTGACCCGGTGGTGGATCTCCCGGATCGTCGCGTCCTTCGAGAGGAGCATCCGGTCGCGGCGGCGCAGCTCGGTGACGTCGCGCAGCAGGACCACGGCGCCCTCGGGACGCGCCTGCGAGAGCAGCGGGATCGTGAACGTCACGATCGCCGTCTCGCCGCGCTCGCTCTCCTCGGTCACCGGCCGGGCGAGGTCCAGCGCGGCCTCCACGGACGCCTCGTCGAACCCGACGTCGCGCAGGCGCGCCCCCTCGGCGTTGGCGTGGATCCCCAGCCGGTGCATGGCGGTGACGGCGTTGGGGCTCGTGAACCGCACCCGCCGGTCCCGGTCGATGAAGATCACCCCGTCGCCGACGCGGGGGAGCTCCTCGCCGGGGAGCTCCTCGCCGGGGAACGGGAACGTCCCCTCCGAGATCATGTGGGCGAAGCGCTCGAAGATCTCGAGGTAGACGCGCTCGAGCTCGCCGAGGCGCCGCGACACGGTCGTGGGGCTCTCCCGGGTCACCACGGCGACGACGTCGTCCTCGTAGCGCACCGGGATGCAGAACCGCCACGTCCGCTCCGTGCCGCCGAGCGCCTGGACCGACCCCTCGACGATCTCCCCGAGCCGGAACGCCCGCGCCACCAGGGGCCGCTCCACCTCGTCGTAGATGACCCCCACCATGTCGTCGCGGTACAGGGTCTGGCCCGTCGTGGGACGCACCTGGTCGAGGACGACGAAGCGGTGCCCCTCCTGCCGGGCGATCGGGGCGAAGAGCAGCAGGTCGGCGAAGCAGAAGTCGGAGAGCATGTGCCACGAGGCGATCAAGCGCTTGATGTGCGCGACCGCCCCCCAGCTCAGGTCGGTGCGCGTGCGCGCCAGCTCGGAGAGCGGCAGGGGCATCAGCCCGCTCCCGCCAGCGGCCGGGGCGAGGGTCGGCGACGCTCGAAGGTGAGCACCTCGGTGTAGCCGGCGGCCCGAGCCGTCGCCGCGGCGTCGCCGACGCGGTCCGCGACCAGGCCGAGCGCGTGCGCGTCGGAGGCGAGGGTCGCACCGACCCCGGCGTCGTGGTACGAGGCCAGCAGCCGGGGCGACGGGTAGGCCTCGCCGACCGGCTTGCGCCACCCGGCGCTCGACACCTCGACCGCGAGGTCGTGGCCGGCGGCCGCCTTCACGAGGCGCTCCTCGCACTCGGCGGCGGTGTCCCGCGCGCGCACGCCCCTCACCTTCGCCAGGTCGACGTGGGCGAGCACGTCGCACGCCCCGCTGCGCGCCATCGCCTCGACCGCCGCGACGTAGTCGAGCCAGACCGCGTCGGGGTCGCGGCGGTCCCACTCGGCGTCGACCACGGGGTCGTCGAGCTGGTCGAAGCCCCACGCGCCGAGCCAGTGCACCGAACCGAGGAGCACGTCGAAGGGGTGCCGCGCCAGCAGCGACGCGATGTCGTCCATCCGGCCGGGGAAGAGGTCGACCTCGAGGCCGAGGCGGACCCGCGCCTCGCCCTCGCGGGGCGCGGCCGCGACCTCGAGGACGGTGTCGACGTACTCGGCGAGCGACTGCTCCAACCGCTCCTCCGCGAAGTAGCGGGCGATCTGCTCGCGCAGGGCCGGCCCCGGGTCGTCCTCCCACCACGAGCCGACGAGCTGCTGGGCCTCGGGGAACCGGTAGCAGTGCTCGGTGACCGCGATCTCCTCGACCCCCGCCTCGGCGGCGGCCCGCGCGTACGCGCGCACGTCGTCGACCCCGAAGCGGGTGGAGGTGCCGTGGGGCACGAGGTGGAGGTGGTAGTCGATCACGGCTGCGCGGCGCTCACGCGGGAACCGGGACCGGCCTGCGCTCCGCGGCGTCGAGGCAGGCCTTCACCATGGCGTCGACGTCGTAGGCGGCCTCCGCGGCGTCGAGCTCGGCGACGGAGGCCCGGGTGGCGGGGTCGCGGGGCTCGAAGAGGGTGCAGCAGTCCTGGTGCGCCTCGGCGGAGACGTCGTAGGTGCCGATGCGCCCGGCCAGGTCGATGATCTCGGCCTTGTCGTCCCCCACCAGCGGGCGGAGCAGGGGCAACGAGGCCACCGAGCCGACCGCCGCGAGGTTCTCCAGGGTCTGGGAGGCCACCTGCCCGAGGCTCTCGCCGGTGACCACGGCGAGCGCGCCGTCGCGCGCGGCGACCGCCTCTGCGACCCGCAGCATCAGCCGGCGGTAGAGGAGGACTCGCAGCGGGGACTCCGCCGAGAGGGTGATCTCACGCTGCTGCTCGCCCATGGGGATCGACCACCAGTGGCGGCGGTAGCCCCACCGGCGCAGCGCCGCCACGAGCCGCTCGGTCTTCTGCTCGGAGGTGCGGTCGGTGAAGGGCTGGGCGTGGAAGTGCACGGCGATCGGGTCCGCGCCGCGCTTCATCATCCGCCACGTCGCGACCGGCGAGTCGATGCCCGCCGAGAGCAGCGCCACCACCGGCCCGGCGGTCCCGACCGGCAGGCCCCCGGCCCCCCCGAACTTGTGGGCCGAGACGTAGGCGCGGTTCTCGAGGACCTCGACCCGCACCGTCACGTCGGGATCCGACAGGTCGACCCGCTTGCCGAGCCGGGTGCGCACCGCGTCGCCGAGGACCTCGTTGACCCGCTGGCTGGAGGGCTCGAAGTCGGACCGCGCCTTGCGGGCCCGCACCGCGAAGGTCGTGAAGCCGTGCTCGCGGTCCGCCTCGGCGGCGACCTCCACCCCCGTCTCCACCACGGCGCTGAGCTCCGCGGCGGCGAGGCGCACCGGCGCGACGTTGGCGACGCCGAACACCCACCGCACGGCCTCGAGGGCGCCGGGGGCCGGGTCGTGCACCTCGATGCGGCCGGGGACGAGGCGGACGCTCGACGCGGCGTCGCCCAGCGCACGGCGGAGGTTGCGCTGCAGGGCGCGCTCGAAGACGGGACGGTTGCGCCCCTTGAGCCCCACCTCGTGGTAGTGGACGAGCAGCAGATCGGGCTTCACGGCTCACATTCTCGCGGCTCGGCCACCCTCCACGCGCCGGCGGGGTCGCAGCGGGGTCCAGCAGGGTGGAGCAGGGTCAGGACTCCATCAGGGCGCGCTCGGCGAGGGCGAGGGGCAGCACCCCCGACGCGGCGATCGTGTCGTGGAACGCCTTGAGGCCACCGCCCCGCTCGGAGCGGTAGCGCTCGCGCATGCGCTCGATCTCGAGGGAGCCGGTGAGGTACGACGCCGCCTGGGTCGGCCAGGCGCAGTAGCGGGCCACCTCGGCGCGGGCGACGGGCTCCGAGAGCCCCGCGCGCTCCTCCATGAACGCGGTCGCCTCCTCGGGGGTCATCTCGCCGGCGTGCAGCGCCGTGTCCACGACGATCCGCGCCGCGCGGAACAGGCGCATGTCGAGCTGGAGCAGCTCCATGCGCGGGTCGGGGAAGAACCCCTGCTCGCGCATCATCTGCTCGGTGTAGAGGCCCCAGCCCTCGGCGAAGTACGGCGTGCCGTAGACCTTGCGCGCGACGCTCGGGTTCCCCGCCGCGGTCGCCAGGTGCCAGTGGTGACCGGGGTACGCCTCGTGCACCGAGATCGACGGGATCATCGCCCTCGAGTTCGTCGAGAGGCGCCGCTGGACCTCGGCCTCGTCGGCCTCCTCGGGCGGGTAGGGGACGAAGAAGTGACCGACCCGCGAGTCGGTGAACGCCGGCGGCCGGCTGTACGAGGCCACGGCGAGCACCGGCCGCTGGAAAGGCGGCGACGGCGCCACCTCGCAGCGCTCGCCGGGCGGGAACGTCACCAGGTCGTGCTCGACGAGGAAGGCGCGCGCCCGCGCCGTCCAGTCCGCGTAGAGGCCCCGCATCTCGTCGGGGGTCGAGGGGTGGTCCTCGTTGATCTCCCCGATCACCGCCCGGAAGTCGTCGCTGCCGGCGATCTCCCGGGCACGCCGCGCCATCTCCGCCGCGAGCTCGTCGTACGCCTCCCGACCCCGGCGTCCCAGCTCCGAGGCCCCGTAGCCGAGGCCCTCCTGCTCGCGAAGCCGGCGGCTGTAGCGCTCCTCGCCGACGGCGAACTCGCCGGAGGCCGTCTCGGCGAGCTCCTCGAGGAACCTCGCGAAGCCGTCGAGGTCGGCCGCGGCCGCCGCGCCCGCCTCCCCGAGCCGGTCCCGCAACCCGACGTCGTCCACCTCGTCGGGCAGGAAGTCCCGCGCGTACGCGGCGCCCGCCTGGCACATCCCCAGGGCCCGGCGGACGAGCAGCGGGTGGGACGCCTCGGGGTCGAGGTTGTCGCGGGCGGCGGCGAGCACCTCGGGGACCTGGCCGAGGCGCTCGACGGCGTCGTCGACGAGCTGCCCCTCGCCGCGCACCCGTTGCAGGAACAGCAGGAAGACGCCGTAGAGGCACGCCCCGAGGTACTCGTCGGGGCTGCGGCGCCACTCCTGCCAGTCGTGCATGACGGCGCGACCCGACAGGACCGAGCGCACGAGGTCGACGTCGATCGCCTCGTCGAGCTCCAGGCCGGAGCCCTCGACGGACTCGAAGCGCTCCAGCCAGCGCCGCTCCTCCCGCTCGCGCGCCTCGATGCCGGCGGCGGAGAAGTCGCCGAGGACGTGGTCGCGGCCCGGCGCGCCGAGCGCGGTGGCTCGCACCGGCGCCTGGTCGAGGTCCCACTCGACGAACTCGGTGACCAGGCGTGCCGTCTCGGTCTCGCCACCGCTGGTCTCGCTCATCTCGTGCCTCCGATGCTCGTCGTCACGTCTGCCGCGACGGGTGCGTGGTCTCGACGAGGTGGCCACCCATCTCGGCGAGGCCCACGAGGTCGTAGATGTCCACCTCGAAGTAAGGGATCCCCACCACCGCCTCCGGAGTCACGTCCAGCTCCTGGCGCAGCTCCTGCTCGCGGCGGGCGACGACCTCGAAGTTGCGGAACGACTCGCCGATCGTCGCCAGGACCCGGGCGGAGCCCTCGACGTCGCCGAGCCGCTCGGGCGCCACCGCGGCGAGCGCCTCCGCGACCGGGGTGGGCTCGTCGACCAGCGTCGACGCCGCGCGGTGCGCCCCGGGATCCAGGAAGTAGTCGGGCAGCGTCTTGTTGAGGACGAGCGCGCCGAGGTGGAAGTCGCGGTCCTGGAGCTCGGCGGCGAAGCGCTCCGCCTCGTGCAGCGGGGCCGCCTCGAGCGTCGTCACGACGGTGAACGTGGTGCGCTGGTCGTGCAGGAGCCGCTCGACGGCCTGCGCTCGCTCGACGAAGCCGTCGTACATGGTCTGGAAGTTGAAGAAGAACTCCCCCACGTCCTCGAGGAACTGCCCCCCGAGGATCCGGTCGGCGACCTGGTAGAAGGGGCGCGCCGCCATCTCGACGAACCGTGCGCCTCTCCCCTGGCCCGCCCGGTAGGGGGCGGTGAGCCAGCGCAGCAGGCGGCCCCCGAAGAAGTCCGCCATGCGCCCCGGCGCCTCCAGGAAGTCGATCGCGTTGCGCGTCGGCGGGGTGTCGATGATCACCAGGTCGTAGGTCCCCGACTGGTGCAGCTCGTAGAGGCGCTCCATGGCGATGTAGTCGTGGCTCTGCACGAACCGGCTGGTGATGTTGTGGTACAGCGGGTTCTCGAGGATGCGCCGCGCCGTCGCCTCGTCGGGGGTGTGCCGGACCACGAGGTCGTCCCACGCCTGCTTGGTGTCGAGCATGGCGGCCCACAGCTCGCCACGGGCCTCCACCCCCGCCTCCTCGAACGTCTCGGCGGGGACCCGGTGCTCGACGTTGCCGACCTCGGCGAGGCCCAGCGCGTCGGCGAGGCGCCGGGCGGGATCGACGGTCAGCACCAGGACCTTGCCGCCGAGTCGGCTCGCCGCGGCGACGCCCGTGGCCGCCGCGACCGACGTCTTGCCGACGCCGCCCGAGCCCGCGAACACCATGATCTCCTTCGCCGCGAGGAGCCCGTCGAGGGTCGTCGCCGGGCTCGCCCTCCCGGCCGCGCTCACAGCCCCAGCTCCTCGCCGAGCGACTCCGCCACCATGCGGGTGACGCGCATGCCGTGGGAGCGGACGAAGAGGTAGGGCAGGTAGAGGAGCGGCAGGTCGACCGCCCCGCTCAGCGCCCGGAGGTGACCGGAGCGGGTCCGGCGCAGCGTGACGGCGAGGCGCGCTCCCTCGGCGACGGCGCCGGCGCCGTCGCCGACCCGGCGGCGCAGCTCCGCTGCGGCGTCCTCCTCGCGGAGCGCCTCGAAGGTCTCCTCGTCGGTGTGGGTGAACAACTCCGGCAGCACCCGGTTCACCACCACCGAACCCATCGGCACCGACAGCTCCTCGCTCACCCGGTGCACGAGCTCGATGGTCTCGTTGACCGGCATCTCCTCGGGGGTCGCCACGAAGTTGAGGGCGGTGATCTCCGGGTCCGCGAGCAGCTCCACCATCCAGTCGGTCTGGCTCCGCACCACACCCACGGCCACCAGCTCGCGGATCGTCTCGGCGGCGCCGAGCTGGGCCACGATGTGGCCGGTGGCGGCCGCGTCGACGACGACGAGGTCCCACGGCGCGGAATCCTCCAGCGAGGCGCGCACCTCGTGGCAGATCTTGCCGATGGTGAGGATCTCCTTGACCCCCGGCGCTGCGGTGGCGATGAAGTCGAAGGCGCGCGCGACCGGGCCGATCCGACCCATCATCGGGACGCGCAGGTGCAGCTTGAGGTACTCCCGCAGGGAGGCCTCGGTGTCCATGGTGAGCACGTGCACCCCGCGGTGCACCTCGACCGGCTCGAAGCCGACCGGGTGGTGCTCGAAGAAGCTGGTGAGGTCGCCCTTCGCGTCGACCTCGACGACCAGCACGTTCAGGCCGCGCTCCGCCGCGAGCAGCGCGAGGCCCGCGGTCACCGTGCTCTTCCCGACGCCGCCCTTGCCCGAGACGACCAGCAGGCGGCGCGAGAGCAGGTCGGGGTTCACGCGGCTCGCTACTCGGCCGCCCCGAACCCGACCATGTGCGTGCCCTCCCTGCCCTCGATCTCGACGTAGGCGAGCTTGTCGAGCGGGACGCCGACCTTGGTTCCGTGCTTGTCGGTGAGCCAGAGGAACGAGCCGTCGCCGCCGATGGCGTCCTGGACCTCGCGGGTGACGTCGTCGGGTTCTCCCTCCATCTCGAGCGAGAGCTCCTTGGGGGCGTAGGTGACCCCGATGCGAACGTCCATGGGCGTTGCTTCCTCCGGTGTCGGGCTGCGGTGCCGTGCTGCGGTGCGTCGGCTGCGATCCGCCGGGCACGTCGGGCTCCCCGGCATCGTAGCGAAGCGGCGCCGAGGCCCTCGGACGCCGGGGCTCAGTCCGGCGAGGAGGACGGCCCGGTCGACGAGGCTGCCGAGGCAGGAAAGAGCTCGGCGTAGTCCTGCGCCTCCTCCGCGTGGACGTCGACTCCCGCCTCGCGGAGCGCCTCGACCCACGCGTCGAACTCCGCCCGGTACTCGGGTGTGTCGTAGCGCGTCGGCGTGTCGTCGGCCTCCGAGCGCAACCGCCCCCGGCCACTGGACCACGGGGTCCGCCGCTTCCAGAGCAGCCAGGCGAGGGCGACCGTCGCGACGATCACCCCCGTCCACTGGCTGCCGGTCAGGCCGGTGCCGTGGGTGACGTCGATGCGGAAGAAGTCCTGCACGAAGCGGCCGTACCCGTACCAGGCGGCGAACACGACGATCAGGAAGCCGTCCCACCGGGGCTTGCGCCGCAGCCACAGCAGCAGCGGCAGCAGCAGGATCGCGGACATGAAGTCGTAGAGGGCCGGCTGGTGGACGGCGTTGCCCGGCCCGGCGATGCAGGGCGAGCCCGTCACGACCTCCTCGGGGGACGGGCACACGTAACCGAGGAAGAAGTCGGTCGGCTTGCCGAGGTGGTCGGCGATCACGAGGTCGCCGAAGCGCCCGATGACGATCCCGAACGCCAGGCCGGGAGCGACCGCGTCCATCACCTTCCAGAAGGAGATCCCGAACCTCCGCATCTGGAGCCCGGCGAGCAGGACCGCTCCGGTGATCCCCCCGAGCAGGCTGATCCCGCCCTCCCAGACGGCGAGGATCTCGAGCGGGTCGTCGGTGTACTGGCTGGGGTGGTTGATCACGAACGCCAGCCGGGCGCCGATGATCGCGCCCACGGCCCCCCGCGTGAGGAGGCTGTACATGTCCGCCAGCGTGACCCCCCGGCGGTGCGCGGCGGGGATGGCGAAGAGCTGCGCGCCGAGGAGGTAGCCGAGCGCGATGCCGATGCCGTGGGGCGAGATCGACAGCGGGCCGAGCTCGATGTCGACGAGGGGGTCGTAGTCGAGGAGGGCGCCGACGAGGCGCTCGGAGAGCACGATCACCGCATCATGCTCGCGCGCCGTGAGCCGTGAGCCACATCCGCCCCGGGTTCGCGCCTCCGCCGCGGCACTCGGTCCGCTGCCGCCGCCCGGTCGCTGGCCACTCGGTCGCTACGCTCCCTCGTCCCACCCACCCGCCAGGCTGCGCGACCGGCCGGCGGCATCGGCCTCGTGCAGCCGTCCCACAGCCGGCGGTGGAGGGGCGGAGTCCACCGTGCGACCAGTCGACGATCCGACGTGTCGTGAGGGCGAGCGTCCGGAGCGAAGCGGAGGCGCGAGCCCGGGATCACACGATCTTGAGCTCGGGGTGGGCGATCTTGCGGGGGCCGAGCTCCTCGATGCGGGCCGCCACCGACACGAACGCCTGCGCGGCCTCGTCGTCGGGGTCCGCGACGACGATCGGGCTCCCGTGGTCGCCGCCCTCGCGCAGGGCGGGCACGAGGGGGACGTGGCCGAGGAAGTCGACGTCGAGGAGCTCGGCGAGCTCGCGCCCCCCGCCCGAGCCGAAGATCTCGTAGGCCTTGCCGTCGTCGCCGCGGAACCACGACATGTTCTCGACCACCCCGACCACCGAGAGCCGCACCTTCTCGGCCATCCCCGCGGCGCGCTGGGCGACCCGCTGGGCGGCCGGCTGCGGGGTGGTGACGATCACCACCTCGGCGCGGGGGAGGAACTGGGCCATCGACAGCGAGATGTCGCCTGTGCCCGGCGGCATGTCGATGACCAGGTAGTCGAGCTCGGCCCAGTAGACGTCGGTGAGGAACTGCTCGAGCGCCTTGTGGAGCATCGGGCCCCGCCAGATCACCGCCTGGTCCTCCTCGGTGAAGAAGCCCATCGAGATGAGCTTCACGCCGTGGCTCTTCGGCGGGACGATCAGGTCGCCGACGAGCGCCGGCGGCTGGTCCACGCCGAGCATGCGGGGCAGCGAGAACCCCCACACGTCGGCGTCGAGGGCCGCGACGCGGTGGCCCTCGCGGGCGAGCGCGACGGCCAGGTTGGCGGTCACCGAGGACTTGCCGACACCGCCCTTGCCCGACGACACCGCGAGAACCCGCGTGCGGGCGTCGGCGAAGGGGTTGGGGCGCTCACCGTTCTCGCCGCGGGGGGCGAGGCGGGCGGCGACCTCCATCTGCTCGTCCTCGGCCATGGGCGCGAACGACGCGTCGACCTTCTTGACGCCGTCGAGCGTGGCCAGCGCCCTGTGCATCGCCAGCTCGAGCTCGCGGGCACCCAGGTAGCCCTCGATGGGATGGGCGACCTCGAAGGTGACCGTGCCGCGCTTGACCCGCACGTCGCGCACCATGCCCAGCTCGACGATCGAGCGGTCGAGGACCGGGTCGACGACGGCCCGGAGGGCTTCGAGGACGGCGTCCTCAGACGGCATGCGGGGCTCCCATCGGACGCGGGGATTTCCACTATCCGGATAGTTACAATAACAACCATGCCTCGACGGCCCGATCCTGGACGACCGACCGGGGGCGCCGGAGCCGCGAGCACCGGCGACCCGCCGGAAGCGAACACCGGCGACCTGCCGGAAGCGAGCACCGAGACGCTCGACGCCGACGAGTTCTCGGCTGCGGTGAGCGCGGTCACGAGCGCCTTCGGCGACACCACCCGGCGCGAGATCTACCTCTACGCCCGGGAGCACTCGGCGCGCTCGGGGACGCGAGCCGACGCGGGCACCTCCGACGCTGGCACCTCCGACGCTGGCACCTCCGGGGCCGGGGTGACCGCCGCCGAGATCGCCGAGCGCTTCTCGCTGCACGCCAACGTCGCCCGCCACCACCTCGACAAGCTCGCTGCCGGGGGATACCTCACCGTCGACCTCGCCCGCCAGGAGACCGCGGGGCGGCCCTCCAAGCGCTACCGCGCCGCCGGCCTCGACAACACCCTCAACTTCCCGCCCCGCCGCGACGCCCTCATCGGCACGCTGCTGGCGCGGGCCATCGAGCGCCTCGACCCCGACGAGGCCCGCGCGATGGCCGAGGACGTCGGCTACGAGTACGGCGCCCGCCTCGCCGACGAGATGTCACCCTCCGACGGGCAGCGGTCGCGCAAGGCCGCCATGGCCGCCGTCGCCGACGCGCTCACCGCCCACGGCTTCGCCGCGCACGCCGAGGCGCAGGGCAACGAGCTGACCATCGTGAACGAGCACTGCGCCTTCGGCGCCGCGGCCCAGCAGTACCCGCACGTGCTCTGCGCCATCGACAAGGGCATGATCCAGGGGATGCTCGCCGGCCTCTACGGCGAGACGGACCCCGAGTTCGTGGAGCGGCGCCCCGAGGGCGCCGACCACTGCGTCGCCACCTTCTGTTGAGCGGGCGCGCCTACCTCGACCACGCCTCCTCGTCTCCGCTACGGCCCGCCGCGCTGGAGGCGATGCTCCCCTACCTGCGGGACCACCCCGGCGACCCCGGGCGCGTCCACGGCGAGGGCCACACCACCCGGGCCGCGATCGAAGCGGCACGCGAGCAGGTGGCCGACCTGTTCGCCGCGAAGCCCCGCGAGGTCGTGTTCACCTCGAGCGGCACCGAAGCGGTCAACGCCGCCGTGTTCGGCGCGCTCGAGCGCGCACGGCGCCGGGACGAGGCCGCGGCCCCCCACGTCGTGACCACCGCGGTCGAGCACTCCAGCGTGCTCGAGGCCTGCGCGCGCCTCGACGCCGAGGTCACGGTGGTCGGCGTCGACGCGCGCGGACGGTTCGACGCTGACGAGGTCGTGGCCGCGCTGGGGCCCGGCACCGTGCTGGTGTCCGTGCAGCTCGCGAACCACGAGGTCGGCACGCTCCAGCCCGCCGCGGAGGTGGCGGCCGCGTGCCGCGAGCGCGGTGTCCTGTGCCACGTCGACGCGTGCGCGGCCGCGGGGTACGTGCCGGTCGACTTCCGGGCCCTGGGCGCCGACCTCTGCTCGGTGACCGGACACAAATGGGGAGCGCCCAAGGGCGTCGGCGCGCTGGCGGTCCGCCGGGGCTTGCGGGTCCCGCCGCTGCTCGTGGGCGGCACCCAGGAGCGGGCGCGCCGCGCCGGCATCGAGAACGTGGCGGGGATCGTCGGGTTCGGCGCCGCCGCCGCGGAGGTCGCGGCCGGCCTGGAGGTCGAGGCGAAGCGCCTCCGCCTGCTCACCACCCGGCTGGCCGAGCAGGCCACCGGAGCGGTCGCCGGCCTGACCCGCCTCGGCGACCCCGACGATCGACTCCCCCACCTCGTGTGCTTCGGGGTGGAGGGCGTGGAGGCCGAGCCGGTGCTGCTGGGGCTCGACCAGCTCGGCGTCGCCGCCCACTCGGGCTCGTCGTGCTCGAGCGAGACCCTCGAGCCCTCACCGGTCCTCGAGGCGATGGGCGCGGACGCCGAGCGCTCGCTGCGGGTCAGCGCCGGGTGGAGCACCACCGACGCGGACGTCGACGCGTTCCTCGACGCGCTGGCGCCGGTCGTCGAGGGGCTCCGCGCGCTGCGAGCGGGCGCCTGAGCCCGCCGGTCAGCCGGTCAGCCGGTCAGCCGGTCAGGCTGTGCCGCGCTGGCGACGGAGCAAGTTGAGCGCGGAGCCGGCGCGGAACCACTCGACCTGCTCGTCGGAGAGCGTGTGGGTGGTCTCGAGCTCGTCGCGGGAGCCGTCCGCGTGGCGCGCCACGACGGTGACCGGACGGCCGGGCGCCAGGTCGGCGAGGCCGACCACGTCGATCTCGTCGTCGACGCGCACCTTCTCGTAGTCGCCGGGATCGGCGAAGGTGAGGGCCAGGACGCCCTGCTTCTTGAGGTTGGTCTCGTGGATGCGGGCGAACGAGCGGGCGATCACCGCCCTGGCGCCCCGGAACCGCGGCTCCATCGCCGCGTGCTCCCGCGACGAACCCTCGCCGTAGTTCTCGTCGCCGACCGCCACCCAGGTGATGCCGGCCTCGGCGTACTCGCGGGCGAGCTCCGGCAGCGGCTTGGTGGAGCCGTCGCGCACGTCGACGCCGGTACCCGGCTCGCCGGGCACGAACGCGTTGTTGGCGCCCACGAACAGGTTGCCGCTGATGTTCTCGAGGTGCCCGCGGTAGCGGAGCCACGGCCCGGCGGGCGAGATGTGGTCCGTCGTGCACTTCCCGGCGGCCTTGAGCAGCACCCGCAGCCCCACGAGGTCCTCGCCGTCCCAGGGGGCGAAGGGCTCGAGGAGCTGGATCCGCTCCGAGTCGGGGGCCACGCGGACCTCGATCGCGGACGGGTCGTCGGCGGGCGCCACGAAGCCGACCTCGCCGGCGGTGAAGCCGCGGTCGGGGAGCTCGTCGGCGACGGGCGGGGCGAGGCTCACCTCGCGGCCGTCCTCGGTGACGAGCGGCTCGGCGGTGAAGTCCCAGTCGAGGCGGCCCGAGAGCGCCAGGGCGACGACGGTCTCGGGGGAGCCGATGAAGGCGAGCGTCTCGGCGTTGCCGTCGTTGCGGGCCGGGAAGTTCCGGTTGAACGAGGTGACGATGGTGTTGCGGTCGCCGGCCTCGATGTCGTCGCGCTGCCACTGCCCGATGCACGGTCCGCACGCGTTGGCGAGCACGGTGGCGCCGATCGCCTCGAGGTCGGCGAGGAGGCCGTCGCGCTCGATGGTGGCGCGCACCTGCTCCGAGCCGGGCGTCACGAGCAGCGGCTTGCGCACCTCGAGGCCCTCCGCGGCCGCCTGGCGCGCCACGTGCGCGGCGCGTCCGATGTCCTCGTAGGACGAGTTGGTGCAGGAGCCCACGAGGAAGTTGGTGGGCTCGACCGGGTAGCCCTCGGCCTCCGCCTCGGCGCGCATGGCCGAGACCGGGCGGGCCTTGTCGGGCGTGTGGGGCCCCACGAGGTGCGGCTCGAGCGCGTCGAGGTCGATCTCGATCACCCGGTCGAAGAAGCGCTCGGGGTCCCGCCCCACCTCGGGGTCGGCGCGCAGGAGCTCGGCGCGCTCGTCGGCGAGGTCGGCGACCTCCTCGCGGGAGGTCGACTTCAGGTACATCGCCGCGCGGTCGTCGTAGGGGAAGATCGACGTGGTGGCGCCGATCTCGGCGCCCATGTTGGTGATGGTCGCCTTGCCGGTGGCGGAGATCGACTCCGTGCCCGGCCCGAAGTACTCGACGACGGCGCCGGTGCCGCCCTTGACGGTGAGGGTCTCGGCGACCTTGAGGATGACGTCCTTGGGCGAGGTCCATCCCGACAGCGATCCCTTCAGGTGCACGCCGATGAGCCGCGGCACCCGCATGTTGAACGGCCACCCCGCCATCACGTCGACGGCGTCGGCTCCCCCGACCCCGACGGCGATCATGCCGAGTCCCCCGGCGTTGGGGGTGTGCGAGTCGGTGCCGATCATCATGCCGCCGGGGAACGCGTACTGCTCGAGCACGACCTGGTGGATGATGCCGGCGCCCGGCTTCCAGAAGCCGATGCCGTACTTCTGCGAGACGGTGGCGAGGAAGTCGTAGACCTCGGAGTTCACGTCGAGCGCCATCCGCAGGTCGTGCTCGGCGCCGGTGCGGGCCTGGATGAGGTGGTCGCAGTGGACGGTGGTGGGCACCTCGACCTCGGGCAGGCCGGCGAGCATGAACTGGAGGAGGGCCATCTGGGCGGTCGCGTCCTGCATGGCGACGCGGTCGGGCCGGTAGTCGCCGTATTCGGCGCCCCGCTCGAGTCCGATGGTGGCCGGGTCGTCGGCGTGGGCGAAGAGGACCTTCTCGGCGAGGGTGAGGGGGCGCCCGAGCCGCTCCCGGGCGATCTCCACGGCGGCGGGGAAGCGCTCGTAGGCGGAGCGGATCAGCTCCACCGGGGTGTGCGGTCCGGCGGTCTCGGCCATGGTTGCTCTCCTCGTCGTCTCGCTGCCCTCAGGCTACGTCCCCTCGAGGTTCGGGGGGTCCGCCGCCGTCAGTCGACGGTAACGACCGCCTTGCCCACGACCTCACGGTCGATCAGCGCCTGGAGCGCCGAGGCGGTCTCCTCCAGCGGGAAGGTGTGGGAGACGTGCGGGGCGATCGTCCCTTCCTCCCACCACGCGAAGAGCCGGTCGAAGTCGGCCTTGGCCCGCTCGGGCCAGGTCATCGCGTAGGCGCCCCAGAAGACACCGACGACCTGGCACGACTTGAGGAGCAGGAGGTTGGCGGGGATCTCGGGGATCGTGCCGGAGGCGAAGCCGACGACGAGGAGCCGGCCTCCCCAGTCGATGCAGCGCAGCGACTGGAGCGCGACGTCGCCGCCGACGGCGTCGTAGATCACGTCCGCGCCCGCCGTGCCCGTGATCTCTTTCACCCGGTCCTTGAAGGGGCCCTCGCGGTAGTTGATGACGTGGTCACAGCCCTTCTCGACCGCGACCTTCAGCTTCTCGTCGTCGCCGCCGGTGCCGATGACCCGGGCGCCGAGCGCCTTGCCGACCTCGACGGCGGAGAGCCCGACGCCACCGGAGGCGCCGTGGACCAGGAGCCACTCCCCCGCCTCCAGCGCGCCGCGCTCGGCCAGCGCGTAGATCGAGGTCCCGTAGGTCATGCCCAGCGCCGCGCCGCTGACCCAGTCCATCGAGTCGGGCATCCTCATGACGCCGGGGGCGTCCGCGACGACCTCCTGCGCGAAGCCGCCCGAGCCGACCACGCTGAGGACCCGGTCGCCCGGCGCGATCCCCTCGACGGCCGGCCCCACCTCGGTGACCTCGCCGGCGACCTCGCCGCCGGGCGAGAACGGGAAGTCGGGCTTGAATTGGTACTCGCCCCGCAGCATCAGCACGTCGGGGAAGTTGACGCCGGCGGCGCGGACCCGGATCCGCACGCCCCGGTCGTGGAGCGGCGGAGGGTCGACCTCCTCGACCACCAGCGACTCGGGAGGGCCGTACTCCTTGCACAGGACTGCTCGCATGGCCAGGCACCCTATCCCGCGACCCGAGGACGGGCGCGACCGGCGCAGCTCAGACGCAGAGTGTCAGACGCAGAGCGACGGGGTGGTGAACTCGACCTCGGCGCTGTCGCCCGAGGCCCACCCGCCATTGGTCGAGCGCACCACGTAGAAGTACGTCTCGGAGGTCACCACGGTGTCGTCGATGAACGACGTCGTGCTCGGTGTGCCGACCTGGGAGTAGGGGCCGCCGGAGGCGGTCGAGCGCGCCACCTCGTAGCCGTCCGCGTGGGAGGCCGTGTCCCACGAGAGCTCCACGCGGGGCTCGAGGAGGAAGCACTCGGCCGAGCCGCTCACCCCCGTGGGCGGGGCGAGCGAGGCGGCGTCGAACGCGTTCGGCGCGTTGTCCGTCGACCCGGTGAACGCGGCGGCCGACCCTCCGAGCGCGGCGACGCCACCGCCCGCGAAGACGAGCACGAGGATGCCCGTGGTGGCCGCCAGCGCCCGACGGCGGTGGCGGCGCACGACCGTGACCCGGAGGAGGCCACCGCGGCGAGCGGCGGGCCGGGCAGCCACCGCCCCGCGGGAGCGGCGCAGACGGGAGCGACCGAGGGCCAGCGCCGCGGCACCGAGCGCGCCCGCGCCGAGCGCTGCGACCGTCGCAGCAGCGGGACCGGCGTCGCCGTGCTGCGCCCACACCAGCGGCGTCGCGACCATCGGTACCAGCACCCGGCCGCTGCCCCGGACGGCTCCGGGATCGACCGGGACGGGGTCGGCCACCGCGTTGGCGTCGCCGCGGGTCACGAACCGGCCGTCGGCCAGCACGCTCTCGACCCGGTGGGTCACCAGCCGCCCGGCCCGCCGCGGGTCCTCGAAGGTCACGACGTCGCCCGCCCGGATCTCGGCCGGGTCCCCGCCGGTGAGCACGACGTCGCCGGGACGGATGCCCGGAGCCATCGACCCCGAGGTGACCACCACCGGCTCCCACCCCAGGACGGCGGCGGGGACCGCGACCCACCCCACGAGGGTTCCGAGCGCCGTGACGACGAAGACGAGCACCCCGGACGCGGCGGGGAGCAGCCACCTCGAGGTGGCTGCTCCCGCCCGCTTCCGATCCGGAGTCCCGGTCATCCGCTTCGACGCCTCCGGGGGGTCAGCCCGTGGCCGACCACGTGAAGCTCGCGTCCGCGCCCTCGCCCTGCGCGGAGTCGGGGGTGTCGTCGCCGAGCGTCACGGTGAGTTGGAACGGCCGCATCGTGTCGCTGCCCGACGGCGTCCAGGTGTCGAGCGGCGAGCCCGAGGTGTTGAACGCCGCGAGGGTGCCGTTGTAGATCTCGGTCGGCACGCCGATGAGCGAGCAGCTCGTCGCGGCGTCGCCCATCTCGACGACCACGTCGAGGTCGTTGCCGAGACCGTCACCGCCGACCGTGGTCTCGGTGACCGAGGCGTAGAGGTTCACCGCCGAGGAGAGCGTCACCGACCCGCCGTAGGTGACCTCGATGCAGTTGGTGCTGCTGTCGCCCGGCACGAGGCCGGTGGCCGAGAACAGCGCCGAGCCCTCGTCGTCGTCGGTGAGGGTGACGGTGCCCGCCTCCCACGAGTTGCTCGCGTTGTCGGTCGTGTCGGTGAACGCCGCCGAGGACGTCCGCAGCACCATCGCCGAGGCGAGGGCGAGCGCCGCCAGCGCCGCGATCGGTGCCGTCCACTTCATGACCCGTGCCGTGCTCGTCATCGCGTCTCCCTGAGTCAATCCCCGGGCAGGTCCGTGTCGGACTGCCCGGGGACATCGGGACGCACGAGCGTGCACTGCATGGGCCGGACGGACCATTTCCCCGTGGTCACATCGACCCCGTCCGGTGGTGCGTCCACCCGCGAACGACCACCGAGGGCGCGAAGCGGGCGGGGGTCGGGCGCCGGTCAGTCGGTGGCGCGCTCGCTCACCGCGACGGCCTCGATGGTGTCGCCCACCTGCACCGACTTGGCCACGTCCATGCCCTCGACGACGTAGCCGAACAGGTTGTAGTTGGGCTCGAGCTTGGCCCGGCAGTCGTCGATGCAGATGAAGAACTGCGAGCCGTTGGTGTCGGGACCGGCGTTGGCCATCGCCACCGCGCCCTCCGTGTACTCGCCGCGCACGGGCTCGTCCTCGAACTGGTAGCCGGGGCCGCCCGTGCCGTCACCGTCGGGGCAGCCGCCCTGGACGACGAACTCGGGGACGACGCGGTGGAAGGTGAGCCCGTCGTAGTAGCCGTCCCGGGCCAGGACCACGAAGTTGTTGACCGACTCGGGAGCGAGCTGCGGGTCGAGCTCCATGAGGATGTCACCCCGGTCGGTCTGGAGCCGAGCCTGGTAGACGGTGTGCTGGTCGATCTGCATCTCGGGCGGCTGGGCCACGCGATCACGCTCCCGGGTCGTCGTCGCTGCGAACCTAGCTCGTCGCTAGCCGCGCCCGGCGATCGACTCCAGCGCCACCTCGGCGTCCTCCGCGTAGGGGCCTCGGGGGGCCAGCTCCAGGTACTCCTCGAACGCGTCGCGGGCGCCGTCCTCGTCGCCGCGCCCGTTGAGCAGCACGATCCCGCGGAAGAAGTGGGTGGAGGCGAAGTCCGGGTCCACCCGCTCGGCCTCGTCGAGACGGGTGAGCGCCTCGTCGACGAGGCCGGCGTTGAACACGACGAACGCGGCCCTCGCGTGCGGGTAGGCGTTGGCGGGGTCGAGTCGCGCCGCCTCGTCGTACTGGCGCAGCGCCTCGGCTCCCTCCCCCGCCTCGAGCAGCGCGTCGGCGTAGGAGAGGCGGACCTCCACGTCGCGGGGACGCTCCTCAACGGCGCGGGCGAGCGCCTCGAGGTCGTCGGGCTCACCGGGCTCGCCGGGCCCACCGGGCTCGCCGGTGACGGGTTCGGTGGCGCGGAGCTGCTCGTTGCCGGTGACGGTCTCGCCGGGCAGGCGCTCGCCGAGGGTGCCGCCGAGCAGCACCGCCGCGAGCGCCACGAACGCCGCCACACCGGCCCCCACCGCGACCTTCCGCCGCGTCGAGCTGCGCGGCGCCTGCGCTCGGGTGTCGACACCGGCTTCGAGGGAGCGCAGCACGGCGGCGGCGCGGGCGGTGTAGTCGTCGCGCAGGCGCTCGTACTCGTCCGCCTCGACCTCGCCGGCCGCGCGCTCGGCGTCGAGGTCGTCGAGGGAGCGCAGGAGGAAGTCGCGCTCCTCCTCGAGCAGCGCGACCTCGTCGGGCCCGAGCGTCACCGCTCCCGCTCCTCGAGCGCGCGGGCGACGAGGTCGTGGTCGCCCTCCGCGACGCGTGGCGCGGGGTCGCGACGCCAGCGGCGGAAGGCCAGGAACAGGCCCGCACCGGTGGCGGCGAGCGCGGCGACGGGCAGCGCCCACACGACCGCCGCGATGCCGTCCGAGCGCGGTGCCAGCAGGATCCACTCGCCGTAGCGCTCCACGTAGGCCTGCTTGATCTCCTCGTCGCTCTCGCCCTCCTCGACCCGCCGGCGCACGTCGTCGCGGATCGCGCGCGCCGTCGACGAGGGGCTGTCGGCGACCGAGAGGCCCTGGCAGGTGGGGCAGCGCAGCGTCTCGCTGAGGTGCTCGACCCGGCCCTCCACGCTGCGGTCCCGGCTGCCGGAACCGCTCGCCAGCGCCAGCGCGGTGGCCGCCACCGCCACCACCAACAGCCAGGGGAGCCACCGCCGGACGCGCCGGACGCCCTGGATGCGCCCGCCAGCGGCGCGCGCGCCTCGCGGGCCGCTCACCGCTGCGCCCCCGAGGCCTCCGCGCCGGCCCGGCCCCGCGCCAGCGCCAGCAGGTTCTCGAGGTCGTCGAGGGTGGCGCGGCCGAGGTGGCGGCCCACGACGGTCCCACCCGGGTCGATCGCGTAGGTCTCCGGCTGTCCGGAGGTGGCGAAGTCGATCGACGCCCTCGCGCCGGGGTCGAGGGCGATCGGCCAGCGCACCTGCTCGGTCCGCCGCCACTCGCGCACCGCCTGCTCGGTGTCGTCGCGGACGATGCCGACCATCTCGAAGTCGGGGTCGTCGCCGTGGGCCGCGTAGAAGGTCTTGAGCGCCGGGAGCTCCTCCTCGCAGGGGACGCACCAGGAGTTGAAGAAGTTGACGAGGACGGCCCGGCCGCGCATGTCGCCGAGGGCGATCTCGCCCCCCTCCAGCGTCGGCAGCTCGAGCTCGGGCACCGGGTCGCCGAGCAGCGCGGTCCCCCGGTACTGGGGGTCGCCGCCGAGGCGCGACGCCATCACCACGGCGAGCGCGGCGAACACCACGAAGGCGGCGAACGCCACGAAGGCGGCGGTGCGTCCACGCCGGCGCGAGCGCACCTCGCGGCCCTCGCGGGTCTCGCGGCCCTCGTCGCCGTCCCTGTCGCCGTCGCCGGGCGTCGGGTCGGGATCCACGGTCGTGTCGCTCACCGAGCCGGCACCTCCACACCCACGGGCCGGCCGGCACGGTCGCCGGCAGCATCGCCCCTGCCTCCAGCGTCGCCAGTGCCCCCGCTGTCGCTGCTGTCGCCCGTGTCGCCGTCCCCCGCGCCGCTCGCCCCCGGATCGGGCTCGCGCTCGGCGCCCCGCGGCCCGGAGTCGCGGCGGCGCCGCGCCGGCCAGGCGGCCACGGCGGTGCCGAGCGCCATCACGGCGCCGCCGACCCACAGCCACAGCACCATCGGGTTGACGGCCACACCGATCGTGGCGCGCTCCTCGTCGGTCGGGGAGCTGACCAGCGTCAGGTAGAGGTCCTCGAAGAGGCCGGTGCGCACCGACGGCGTGCCGATGGCCTGGGTGGCGTTGGGGAACACCGACACCGACGGGCGGTGCACGCCGAGGCTGTCGCCGCCCTTCTCGACGGCGACGCGGGCGCCGATCTCGCGCTTGTGGGCCTGCTCGTCGACCTCGGTGCCGAGGTAGGTGACCGTGTAGTCGCGCACCGTCGCCGACTCGCCGACTCCGAGGCGGACCTCCCGTTGGGTGGAGTAGCCGTTGGAGGCGGCGAGGGCCACGGCGACGAGCACCACGCCGACGTGCACCACGAGGCCGCCGTAGAGGCGCCGGTTGCCGACCACCGTCCGGACGAGTGCCCGGCCCCATCCGGCGGCGTCCGCGCGGCGCCGGGCGCGCACGGCCAGCGCCCACTGGCGGGCGATGCCGGCGAGCGCGAACGCGCCGAGGCCGAACGCGAGGAGCTGCGCGACCCCGCGGGCGCCGCCGACGGCGAGCACGAGCATGGTGCCGGCCGCGAACCATGCGGGCCCGGCGAGGCGGCGGCGGAGCACCTCGCCTCCGGAGGTCCGCCACGGCAGCAGGGGCGCGACGGCCATGAGGAACAGCAGCGCGATGCCGATGGGGATCGTCATGCGGTCGAAGTACGGCTCGCCCACCGAGAGCTGCGTGCCGTCGACCGCCTCGGCGACGAGCGGGAACACGGTGCCGAGGAGCACCACGAACGCGAAGCCGGCGAAGAGGGCGTTGTTGGCGAGGAACGCGCCCTCCCGCGACACCGGCGAGTCGATGCGCCCCGGCGCCCGGAGCCGGTCGCCCCGCCAGGCGATGAGGCCGAGGCCGGCGACGGCGACGACCCCGAGGAACCCGAGCAGCAGCGGCCCGATCGCCGACTGGGTGAACGAGTGCACCGAGTTGACGACCCCCGAGCGGGTGAGGAACGTGCCGAGGATGGTGAGGCAGAAGGTGGCCACCAGCAGCGACAGGTTCCAGACCCGCAGCATGCCGCGGCGCTCCTGGACCATCACCGAGTGGAGGTAGGCGGTGGCGGTGAGCCACGGGAGGAACGAGGCGTTCTCGACCGGGTCCCACGCCCAGTAGCCGCCCCAGCCGAGGACCTCGTAGCTCCACCAGGCGCCGAGGACGATGCCGGCGGTGAGGAACCCCCAGGCGGTGAGCGCCGCGCGACGGGTCGCCACCAGCCAGCCCTCCCCCACCCGGCCGGTGACCAGCGCCGCGACGGCGAACGCGAAGGGGACGGTGAAGCCGACGTAGCCGAGGTAGAGCATCGGCGGGTGGAACGCCATGAGCGGGTGGTTCTGGAGCAGCGGGTTGGGACCCCGACCGTCGGTGGGCACGGTGCCGGAGACCGGCTCGAACGGGTTGGCGACGGTGAGCATGAGGCCGAAGAAGAAGACGGCGACGAGCAGGCCCGTGAGGGTCGCCCAGGCCACCAGGCGGTCGTCGGCGCTGCGGCGGAACTTCCAGGCGACGAACGCGAGGTACCCGGCGAGCACCAGGCCCCACAGGAGGATGGAGCCCTCGAGCGCCCCCCACATGGCGGAGACCGTGTAGAGGAGGGGGGTGGCGAGCGCGAGGTTGTCGCGCACGTACTGGATCGAGAAGTCGTGGGTGAGCAGCGCCCACTGCATGACCGCCGCGGCGAGCACGGCCGAGGCGAGCAGCAGGAACACGAACCGCCGACCCGCGACGAGCAACCGCCGGTCGCGGCGGTGGAGGCCGTAGGCGAGCACGCCGGCGCCGATCGCCGCGGAGTTGAACGCGGCGGCGACGGCGAGGGTTCCGAGGACCGACCTCATCTCCGCACCGACGCTCCGAGAGCCCGCGCGACGTTGGCACTCATCGC
The DNA here is from genome assembly GCA_964438505.1 of uncultured Burkholderiales bacterium. Classification (GTDB taxonomy): domain Bacteria; phylum Actinomycetota; class Acidimicrobiia; order IMCC26256; family JACPCJ01; genus CAYTKN01. The sequence goes on along the minus strand of CAYTKN010000001.1, from coordinate 145,745 downwards.
TCCGCAGCGTAGGAGCGCGACCCCCTCGCACGGCAGTCGGGGCCACCGACCGGCCGGTGGGCTCGACGACCCGGGCTCAGGAACCGTCGGGCTGCGAGGCACCGGGGACCGTCGTGTCGACCTCAGGGGGCGAGTACTCGTTGCCGTGGCGGATGAGGATGCGGTCGGAGGCGAAGTGGTCGCCCTCCCAGCGGCCCTCGCACACCACCGGCACGCCGTCGGCGAAGAGCTGCGGGGGGTCGCCGCGGTGCACCACCGACGCCACCGACGCGCCGTCGGTGACCTCGAACTCGACACCGGCCGCGGTCTCGCGCACCGATCCCTCCACCACCTCCCCGGCGAGGCGGAAGCGGCGGTCCGCGGCGCGGTCGGCCTGCTCGCTCTCCACCGCCTCGGAGACGGTGCGGAAGTATTGGATGTTGCCGGTGAGCGGCCCGGCCACCAGCCAGCCGATCGCCGCCAGGATGGCCACGAAGACGACCGCGTAGCGGAACCTGATGCGGGGCAGCGCCCTCATCCGTCGCGATACGAGCGCAGCGCCCGCCGGGTGCGCAGGGCGACCATCGCCGCGTAGGCGCCGAGCACCACCGCGGTGAGGACCCAGCCGGTGACCACGTAGCCGGCGTTCTCCATCAGGCTCCTCCCCCGGCGCGCTCGCCCGCGCCCGACACCCCGGACCCACCGGACCCGCCGGATCCGCCGGAGGCCGCCAGCGCGGGTTCCGCCTCCGCGCGCCGCTCGGCGATGGCGGTGGCCAGCATCCGCTCCTCGAGGCCCTCCTCGAGGGCGGCGAGGCGGTAGCGGCGCACCATCAGGTACCCGTAGGTGAGGGTGAAGGCCACCACCCCCCACAACAGCGTCAACGCCATGTCGCCGGTGATCTGCGGGTCGAGCCGCCCGCCGGGCAGCACGGTGCTCTCCTGGTGGAGGCTGCGCCACCACTCCACCGAGAAGTGCACGACCGGCACGTCGACGAAGGCGACGAGCGCGGCGACCGCGGCGCGCCGTGCGCGGGCCTCCGGGTCGGTGACCATGCGACGCAGCGCCAGGTAGCCGAGGTAGAGGAAGAACAACACCGCGGTGGTGACGAGGCGGGCGTCCCACGTCCAGTAGACGCCCCACACCGGGCGGCCCCACAGCATCCCCAGCGCCAGGGTCAACCCCGTGAAGATCACGCCCAGCTCCGCGGAGACCGCCGCCATCCGGTCCCAGCGCTGATGGCGGGTGCGCCGCCACAGGTAGAGCAGGGAGCCGAGCGCGGTGACGCCGAAGGCCAGGTACGCCAGCCACGCGGCGGGGACGTGCACGTACATGAGCCGCTGGGCGTCGCCCTGCACCGCGTCGGGGGGCGCCACCCAGAGGCCGAGGACGGCCAGCACCGCCATCGAGCCGAGGCTCAACGCACCCAGCGCCGGCGCCGCGTACGAGCGCTTCGTCGCGACGGCCCGCCCGTCCAGCTCACGCCCGGTCACGTCGACTCCTCCATCAGCGGTCCGAAGGTGACCACACCCAGGGCCGTGTAGAGCACGGCGAAGACCGCCATCACCTGCACCCACGGCCACGCGTCGCCGGGAGTCCCCGCCAGCGCCGCCTCCCACGCCCGGGTGGCCCCGATCATGACCGGCGCGACGACGGGGAGGAGGAGCAGCGGCAGCAGCGTCTCCCGCACCGACAGACCCGCGGCCAACGCCCCGTAGACGCTACCCGCGGCCGCCAGCCCCGCGGTCGCGAGCACCGCGGCGAGCACCAGCACCCCGAGGTGGCGGACGTCGACGTCGTAGAGCACGAACATCCCGACCCCGAGCACCGCCTCGAGCGCCACGAGCTGCGCGGCCACCCCGGACGCCTTGCCGAGGAACACCGCCGCGGGGTCGAGGCCGGCGAGGCGCAGCCCGTCGCGGGCGCCGTTCTCGGCCTCGACGGCGAACGCTCGCCCCACGGCGAGGATCCCGGCGAGGAGCACCGTCACCCAGAACAGCCCCGGGGCGACGCGGGGGAGCAGACCCCGGTCGGGATCGAGCGCGAAGGCGAAGAGCAGCAGGACGACACCCGCGAAGGGCAACACCTGGTTGAGGGTGACCCGCGAGCGCGCCTCGATCCGCAGGTCCTTGCCCGCCACCAGCGCGGTCTGCGAGAGGAGCTTCGCCGTGCCCGTCATCGGGCCGCCACCACCCGCGCCCCCGAGTCCGACTCGCGGGTGTCGAGGACCGCGCCGGAGGCGTGGCCGCCGGCCATCACCACCTCCCGCCCGGCGAGGGGCCGCGCCCGGTCGAGCTCGTGGCTGGCCATCACCACCGTGCGCCCCTCCGAGGGCGCGCGGGTCACGACGTCGTCGAGGAGCGCACGGCCCTCGGCGTCGAGGCCGGCGTGGGGCTCGTCGAGCAGCAGCAGGCGGGCGTCGCGGGCGAGCACCACGCCGAGGGCGAGGCGGCGGCGCTGCCCCGCGGAGAGCAGCCGCTGGGAGACGCGGGCCTGGCCGGCGAGGCCGACCCGCTCGAGCGCCTGCTCCGCGACCGAGCGGTCGCGGCCCGCGGCCCGGGCGTGGAACCGGAGGTTGGCGCGCACGTCGAGGTCGTCGTAGCAGAACGTCTCGTGACCGAGGAGGCCGACCGTGCGCCGCACCGCCCGCGGCGCCGCGGCGAGGTCGTGGCCGCCGACCGACCCCTCGCCCGAGGTGAGGGGGACGAGTCCGGCGAGGAGGCGCAGCAGCGTGGTCTTCCCGGCGCCGTTCGGGCCGGAGACGAGCAGGATCTCCCGATCGGCGACGTCGAGGTCGACACCGGCGAGAGCCGGGAAGCGACCGAGGACGGTCACGGCGGATCGGAGCCGGACGGCGAGCGACAGCGGAAACCCTCCCAGGGGGCTCACCGGGTCGTGGACCTGCGATTGTACGAATCCCCCGATCACGCGGCGAACCCGCCCCGCGCGCCCGCGACGGCGGAGCGTCGCCGGTCGCCGAACGGTGACATCGGGTCACGAATCGACGCACGCGAGGGCCGACGACGCCCGGAGCCGCCTACCGTCGTGGAGGTGAGGACTCCGCGCCATGCGCTCCGCGCCGTGCGCGACCGACTGCCGCGAGCCCGTGTGGTGGCGAACTGGGTGGGGCGCTCCCTCATCGTGATCGGGGCGCTCACGCTCCTCTTCGTCGCGTTCCAGCTCTGGGGCACCGGGTTCGTGCAGGCCCAGGAGCAGGACGCGCTCAAGGACGAGATCGAGCAGCAGCTCGCGGGGTCCGAGCACGACCGGGCCGGCGACGCCGGCGCGACGGCGACGACCACGAGCACCTCGTCGACCACGACCGCGCTGTCCTCGCCCGCCCCCGGGGCCGGCGAGGCCCTCGGCGTCCTCGAGATCCCCGCCGTCGGGGTCGACCAGGCGATCGTCGAGGGCGTCGACCGCGACAGCCTGCGCAAGGGGCCCGGCCACTACCCGCACTCGCCGCTCCCCGGCCACGCCGGCAACGTGTCGATCGCCGGCCACCGCACCACCTACGGCGCTCCGTTCTTCGACCTCGATCGGCTGGCCCCCGGCGACGAGATCCACGTGGAGACGCTCGAGGGCCGATTCACCTACGTGGTGCGCGAGCAGCTCGTCACGGCGCCCGACGACGTCTCGGTGATCAGCGCCACCGAGGACGACCGCCTCACCCTCACCACCTGCAACCCGAAGTACTCGGCCGCCGAGCGCCTCATCGTGGTCGCCGAGCTCCGAGGCGACCCGGTCGACGCGCCCGAGCCCGAACCTTCCGAGTCGTCCGGGTCGTCCGAGTCGTCCGACGGAGCGCCGACGCTCCCCGGCGAGCCGTCGGAGGGACCGGCGGCGCACCTCGACGGCCTCGACGGGAGCGCCGCCTCGGGCCTGGGATCGGTCGACGCCGGCACCGGCATCTGGACCGGGGCCGTGCTCCTCGTCGGAGGGCTCTGGTGGTTGCTGTTCCACACGCGGCCCCGCTGGTACACGTGGGTGGCGGGCGCGATGGCGTTCCTCGCCGTGCTCTTCTTCTTCTTCGGCCAGGTCGAGGAGCTGCTCCCGGCCAACTTCTGAGCGCGCCGACGACACCCGTCCGGGACCAAAGCCCCTTGCCGACGGCTCGTGGATCGCGCCAGGATGTTCCAACGGTCGGGTGGACCGACGATCGGACGCAACTGCGCCGAGCGGGGAGGCGAGGGCCGGTGGCAGCGGTCACCCTCGAAGACGTCACGAAGGTCTACGCCGGGGGCACCCTGGCCGTCTCCGACCTCGACCTCGAGATCGCCGACGGCGAGTTCGTCGTGTTCGTCGGGCCGTCGGGCTGCGGCAAGACCACGGCGCTGCGGATGATCGCGGGTCTCGAGGACATCAGCAGCGGGACGGTCCGCATCGGCGACCGCGTCGTCAACCGGGTGCCGCCCAAGGACCGCGACGTCGCGATGGTCTTCCAGAACTACGCCCTCTACCCGCACCTGTCGGTCGCCGAGAACATCGGGTTCGGCCTCAAGCTCCGCCGGGTGCCCAAGCGCGAGATCCGCGAGCGGGTCCGGGAGGCGGCCACCATGCTCGGCCTCGAGGAGCTCCTGGACCGCAAGCCCCGGGCGCTCTCGGGCGGGCAGCGCCAACGGGTGGCCATGGGCCGGGCCATCGTGCGCGAGCCCCAGGCGTTCCTCATGGACGAGCCGCTCTCCAACCTCGACGCCAAGCTCCGCGTCCAGATGCGCTCGGAGATCCTGAAGCTCCAGAAGGACCTGGGGGTCACGACGATCTACGTGACCCACGACCAGGTCGAGGCCATGACCATGGGCGACCGCGTCGCCGTGATCCGCAAGGGGGTCCTCCAGCAGGCCGACGCCCCCCAGGTGCTCTACGAGCACCCCCGGAACCTCTTCGTGGCGGGCTTCATCGGCTCGCCGGCGATGAACATGGTCGAGGCGACGGTCGAGATCGACGGCGGACCGGGCTCGGTCAGCTTCGGCAGCACGAAGCTGACCCTCGACGAGGAGGTGCTCGCCACCCACCCGGCGCTGCGCTCCTACGACGGGCGCAGCGTGATCCTGGGCATCCGTCCCGAGGAGATGGAGGACGCCTCGATGCACACCGACTACCCCCGGGACCGCCGCATCCGGGCGAACGTGCTGATCACCGAGGAGCTCGGCGCCGAGACGCTCGTCCACTTCGAGGTCGACGCGCCGGTGGTCCTCACCGAGGACACCAAGGAGCTCGCCGCGGACGTGGGCGGAGCGGCCGTCGAGGAGCTCGAGGAGACCGCTCGCACGGGCACGTCGGAGTTCGTCGCCCGTGTGAGCCCGAGGAGTCGGGCGAAGTCCGGAGGCACGGTCGAGCTGGCAGTGGACACCGGCCGCCTCCACTTCTTCGACCCCGACACCGGCCTCGCCGTCACCGACGGGGAGGCCACGTGACACCGCCTCGCCGTCACCGACGGGGAGGCCCGATGACACCGCCTCGCCGTCACCGACGGGGAGGCCACGACAACCGTGGCGACGACAGCCGCGACGGACACCCGACCGGGGAGGACGGACGATGAGACGATTCACGAGACTGCTGGCGCTGCTGCTGGTGTTGGCCCTCGTCGGAGCCGCGTGCGGCGGCGACGACGATGACGACGACGGGGCCGTCGACGCGGGCGACGACACCGAGACCACCGAGGCCGACGCCGGCGACGACGGCGCAGCCGACCTCTCCGGGGAGACGGTCTCCGTGGCGGCCGTGTGGGGTGGCGCGGAGCAGGAGAGCTTCGAGGCCGTCCTCGACGGCTTCGAGGAGGCCACCGGCGCCACCACGGAGTTCCAGTCGACCGGCGACGACATCGCCGCCGTGCTGGGAACCGCGATCGAGGGCGGCAACCCGCCCGACGTCGCCGTCCTCCCCCAGCCGGGGCTCCTGAGCGACCTCGCCGACGGGGGGTCGCTGGTGGAGATCGAGGACGTCGCCGGTGACCTCGTCGACGAGAACTACGCGCCGGTGTGGCGCGAGCTCGGCTCGGTCGACGGCACCCTCTACGGGGTCTGGTTCAAGGCCGCCAACAAGTCGACCGTCTGGTTCAGCACCGAGGCGTGGCAGACCGCCGGCCTGGCCGCCGGAGGCGGCGGGGGCGACACCGGAGCCCACGCCCAAGCGGCCGACTCGATGCCCTCGACCTGGGGGGAGCTGATCGCCGCGGCCGAGACGCTGCGCGACTCGGGCGTCACGCCCTTCGCCATCGCCGGGGCCGACGGGTGGACGCTCACCGACTGGTTCGAGAACGTGTACCTCAACCAGGCGGGTGGCGAGCTCTACGACCAGCTCACCAACCACGAGATCCCCTGGACCCACGACTCGGTCAAGGCCGCGCTGGGCACCCTCGCCGAGCTGTTCGGCGGCGAGGGCCTCATCAACGACGACGCCGCGTCCACCGACTTCCCGACGTCGGTGACCAAGGTGTTCGCCGAGGGCACCGCGGCGACCGTCTACGAGGGCGACTTCGTGGCGGGCGTCATCGCGGAGGTGGCCGACGCCGCGCTCGGCGAGGACGCCGACTTCTTCGCCTTCCCGTCGGTGGGTGACGGCGACGGAGCCGCCGTCGTCGGCGGCGGGGACGTCGCCGTGCTGCTCCGCGAGAGCGAGGCCGGCGAGGAGCTGATGCGCTACCTCGCCAGCCCGGAGGCGGCCGAGATCTGGGCCGCGCGGGGCGGGTTCACCTCGCCGAACCAAGCCGTCGACACCTCCGTGTACCCGGACGACATCACCCGCCGCTCGGCGGAGCTGCTCGCCGGGGCGTCCACGTTCCGGTTCGACCTCTCCGACCTCCAGCCGTCCGAGTTCGGCGGCACGGTCGGTCAGGGCCTGTTCAAGCAGTTCCAGGACTTCCTGACGAACCCGAGCGACATCGACGGGGTGACCGAGGCGATGGAGACCTCGGCCTCCGAGGCGTTCGGGTAGGGGCCGCCGGGGGCCGGAGGAGACGACGACGTGAGCGACCGCGGCCACGGTGCCGGCGAGCACGATGAGCTCGCCGGCACCACCGGTCGCCAGGTCGGCGGACGCGAGCTGGTCTTCGGGCTCATGTTCCTCGTACCGGCGCTGTTCATCCTCGGCGCCTGGCTCGTCTACCCGGTCCTGTTCACCATCTGGCGGAGCCTCTTCGACGCTGCCGGCGACTCGTTCATCGGCGTCGACAACTACGAGAAGATGTTTCGCAACGAGTCCACCCGGACGGCGATCCGGAACAACGTCGTCTGGGTGATCGCGGCGCCGATCACCGCCGCCTGCATCGGCCTCGTCTTCGCGGTGCTCACCGAGCGCATCAAGTTCGGCACCGCGTTCAAGGTCGTGATCTTCATGCCGATGGCGATCTCGTTCCTCGCCTCGGGCGTGATCTTCCGGTTCGTCTACGACGAGAACCCGGAGCGGGGCCTCGCCAACGCGCTGCTCACCACGGTGACTGACGTGTGGCAGTCGCCCGGCGAGTACCAGGGCGCCCGACCCGCCGATCCGGAGCTGTTCGAGGCCACCGGCGACTCGTACACGACCACCCGGGCGTTCTCGCCCGGCGACCGCGCTGCGCTCGGTGTCGTCGCATTCCGCCCCGACGAGGTGGACGAGGACGCGCGACCCGCGAGCGGGCCGCCCGACCCGCCGGGCGACGGCATCGCCGGCACCGTGTGGCTCGACTTCTCCAGTGGAGGGGGCGGCGAGTCGGGGGTGATCGACGCCGACGAGGTCGGCCTGCCCGGCATGGAGGTCGAGGCCGTCGCGCCCGACGGGAGCGTCGCGGCGAGCGCGGAGGCCGGGGACGACGGCACGTTCCTGATCGAGGGTCTCGACCCCGGCGACTACCGGCTCCGGTTGGCGTCGTCGAACTTCGCCGAGCCGTGGACCGGCTTCAACTGGCTCGGACCGTCGCTGGTGACCCCGGCGGTCATCGGGTCGTTCCTCTGGATCTGGACCGGCTTCGCCATGATGGTGATCGCCGCCGGGCTCTCGTCGATCCCCCGCGAGACCATGGAGGCGGCCCGGGTCGACGGCGCCAACGAGTGGCAGGTGTTCCGCCGCGTCACCGCGCCGCTGCTCTGGCCGATCCTGCTGGTGGTCGTGGTCACGTTGGTGATCAACGTGCTCAAGATCTTCGACCTGGTCCTCGTCGTCCCGCCGGGCAACGTGCAGGACGACGCCAACGTCATCGCCCTCGAGCTGTGGCGCGTCGGCTTCGGCGGCGCCCGCGACCAGGGCCTCGCCAGCGCGCTCGGCGTGCTGCTCTTCCTGCTCGTGCTCCCGGCGATGGCCTTCAACATCCGGCGCTTCCGGGCGGACCAGGACTGATGGCGGCGAGCGTCCACACCGGGAAGCCACGCTTCGCCGAGCGGTTCGCCGAGGTGGTCTCCCGCGGCCCGATCTACGTGATCATGACCGCCATCGCCCTCTTCTGGCTGCTCCCCAGCATCGGGCTCTTCTTCGTCTCCCTCCGCAGCGGCTCCGACAACGCCACCCGCGGCTGGTGGACCGTCCTCACCGAACCGAGCCAGCTCACCCTCGAGAACTACCGCCAGATCTTCAGTGAGGGGTCGAAGATCCCGGACTCGCTGTGGAACACCGTCCAGATCACCGTGCCGACCACGCTGCTGCTGATCGTCGTCGCGGCGATGGCCGCGTACGCCTTCGCCTGGGTGCGGTTCCCCGGCCGCGACGTCATCTTCATCGGTGTCGTCGGACTCCTCGTGGTGCCCATCCAGGTGGCGCTGATCCCCATCGCGCAGCTCTACGGCGACGTTGGCCTCTTCGGCAGGATCCCCGGCGTGGTGCTCTTCCACGTCGCGTTCGGCCTGCCACTCGGGATCTTCCTGCTCCGCAACTTCTTCGTCGGGATCCCCGAGGAGCTGCTGGAGGCCGCGCGCATGGACGGCGCCTCGGAGCTGCGGGTGTTCTTCCAGGTCGTCCTGCCGCTCGGCTACCCGGCCATGGCGGCGCTGGGCATCTTCCAGTTCCTCTGGGTGTGGAACGACCTGCTCGTCGCCCTCGTGTTCGCCGACCCCGGCGCGGCGCCGATCACCGTCGCGATCCGCGAGCAGACCCGCCAGTTCGGCTCCAACGTCGGCGTCATCGCCCCGGGCGCGTTCATCTCGATGGTGGTGCCCTTGATCGTGTTCTTCGCCTTCCAGCGCTACTTCGTCCAGGGCCTCCTCGCCGGTTCGTCGAGATGACGCGCCGACACCGGGGAGCCGTCCTGCTGGTCGCCGCGACGGCGCTGCTCGCGCTGTCCGGGAGCGGCACGTCGACCGGTGTCGTCACGGTGGCGCCCGGCGAGTCGGTCGCCGCGGCGGTCGCCCGCCACCCCGACGCGGTCGTCGAGCTCGCTCCGGGACGCCACGAGGCGTTCACGGTCGACCGACCGGCGGTGATCCGCGCGGCCGAGGGCGCCACCGTCGCGGGCGGCGTCGCGATCCGATCCGACGACGTGACCCTCGACGGCCTCGCCGTGGAGGGAGGCGAGACCGGGATCAACGTCCGCGACTCCGGGGGCGTCGCGCTGCGCGACGTCACCGTGGAGCGCGCCGTGTTCGGCATCGACGCGAACGACGCCTCGGTGGCGATCACCGGCTGCGCGGTGACCGGCGTCCCCACCGACATGGGCCAGGGCATCGAGATCCGCAACTCGAACGGGCGCGCCCGCTCGCGCGTGGAGGGTTGCCGCGTGGAGGGCGGCCGGGAGGGGATCGTCAGCCACGTCAGCCGCGTGGAGATCCGCGGCAACGAGGTCACCGGCACCGCGATGCGGGGCATCGCCGTGACCGAGATGAGCGAGGGCCTCGTCGAGGGCAACACGGTGCGCGGCGGCGTCGGCACCGGCCTCTTCTGCGGCGACATGTCGCACTGCGAGATCCGCGGCAACCGCGTCTCGGGGATCGCCGCCGACCCCGCCGGGATCCGCAGCCGCTCCGGCCAGGGCCTGGTCGCCTGGTACTACGCGACGCTCCGAGCGCACGACAACGACTTCGACGTCACCGCGGATCCGGCGGTCGACGTCTACCACGGCTCGGTCGAGGTGGAGCGGTTCCCGCTCTCCCACTGGCCTCCGGGCTGGCGGGGCGCCCTCCCGGCCCTCGGTGTGATCGCGATCGCGCTCGGCGCCCTCGGAGCCCTGGCGGTCCTCGCCCGCCCGCTGGTCGCCGCCGTCCGCCGGCGCGGCCCGACCGCCGTCGCCGCGCGGCGTCCGCGGGCGACCCTCGGCCGCGACCTGCTCATCACCACCGGCGTCGTGCAGGCGCTCCACGTGGGCGAGCACGTGGTGCAGGTCTTCCAGGTCCACGTCGCGGATGCCGCCGATCGCCAGGGCCTCGCCGGCCAGCACTTCGACACCGAGTGGCTCCACCTCGGCTTCAACGGCGTCGTCCTCGCCGGGATGGCGGCCGGCACGTGGCTGGCGCGCCACGAGCTCGCCCGGCTCGCGGGCGGGGCGCTCCACTGGCTGCTCGCTGCCGCCGCCGTCCAGACGTGGCACGTCGCCGAGCACGTCGTGCGGGTCGTGCAGTACCTGGCGACCGGCGTGAGCCCGGCGCCGGGGATCGTCGGCGACGACCTCGGCCTCGTCTGGTTCCACTTCGGGATCAACGTCCCCGTCTTCGCCGGGCTCCTGATCGCCGGCGCCGTCGCCGCGAAGGCGGGGTCGGCCCGCCGCCCGGCTCCCACCTCCCGCCGGGACACCGCCCCCGCGGCGCTCCCCGCCTGAGCCGGCGCGGGGCCGCGGGAACGCCATGGGGGATGGCGTCAGGCGTCGTCGATCGTGGCGATGAGGTCGCCTTCGGCGACCTGCTGCTCCGGCTGCACGTGCAGCTCGCGCAGTGTCCCCGAGACCGGCGCTTCCACCGGGATCTCCATCTTCATCGACTCGAGGATCACGATCTCGTCGCCCTCGGCGATCATGGAGCCCACCTCGGCGACCACCTGCCACACGTTGGCGGTGATCTCGGTCCTCACCTCGTGCGTCGCCATGGCCGGGGACACTAGCGCCCGCGGCGGGCTCAGACCGGGAGCACGCCGTGCTTGCGCCAGGGGCGCTCGACCTGCTTCTCCCTCGACGCGTCGAGGCCTCGCCAGACGGCGTGGCGGGTCTCGGCCGGGTCGATCACGTCGTCGACGCGGGCGTGGCCGGCGGCCACGTAGGGATCGATGGTCCGGCGGATCTCCTCGGCGAGGTCGAGGCGCCGCTGCGCACGCTCGGCCTCGTCCTCGATCGCCTCGAGCTCCTTGCGGTAGATGATGTTGACGGCGCCGTCGGGGCCCATCACCGAGATCTCGGCGCTGGGCCAGGCGACGATGTAGTCCGCCTCGTAGGCCAGGCCGTTCATCACGAAGTACCCGGCCCCATACGACTTGCGCAGCACCACGCTGATCTTCGGCACGGTGGCCTCGGAGACGGCGTAGAGCATCTTGGCCCCGTGCCGGATGATCCCCTGCTTCTCTACCGCCGAGCCGACGACGAACCCGGGCACGTCGTGGAGGAAGACGAGCGGGATCCCGAACGCGTCGCAGAGCCACACGAAGCGCGCCGCCTTGTCGGCGGCGTCGACGTCGAGCGCCCCGCCGAGGACCTTGGGCTGGTTGGCGACGATCCCGACCGAGTGGCCACCGACGCGGGCCAGCGACGTCACCACGTTCTTCGCCCACTCGGGCTTCATCGGGAACACCGACCCGTCGTCGGCGATCGCCTCGATCACCCGGTACATGTCGTAGGCGCGCCTCGGAGCGGTGGGCACCACGTCGTAGAGCTCCTCCACCCGCCGGTCGACCGGATCGTCGGTGGGCACCACCGGCGGCGGCTCCTGGTTGTGGCGAGGGAAGCACCACAGCTAGCGCCGGACCGCCCCGAGGCACTCGTGGTCGTCGCCGACCTCGAGGACGGCGACCCCCGAGACCTCGGTGTGGACCTGCGAGCCGCCCATCTCCTCCTCGGTGACGTCCTCGCCGACCGCGGCCTTCACGAGGTGGCGGCCCCCCAGCGCCATCGACGAGGTGCCCGCCACCATGGGGATGAAGTCGGCGAGGGCGGGGATGTAGGCGGTCCCGGCCGAGCAGTGCCCCACCAGGGCGGCGACCATCGGGACCACGCCGCTCATCGCGACCTGCTCGCGGAACAGGGCGCCGGACCCGGCGAAGGTCGAGCCGGTCGACTGCTGGATGCGGGCGCCGGCCGAGTCGAGGAGCCAGATCATCGGGACCCGCTGGCGGAGCGCCAGCTCGCGCATGCGCGCCACCTTGAACTCGCCGACCGCCCCCATGGACCCGGCCATGACGGTGAAGTCGTAGGCGGCCACCGCGACCGGACGGCCGTCGACCTTCCCGATGCCGGTCACGCACCCGTCGGCCGCCAGGTACCGGTCGCCGAGGCCGGGGTCCATGTGGTCGGCGAGGATCCCGTACTCGGTCCACGTCCCGGGGTCGAGGAGGACGTCGAGTCGCTCCCGGACGGTCAGCTTGCCGAGGGAGTGCTGGCGCTCGATGCGCTCGGGACCGCCCATCCCGAGCGCCCGCTCGCGGCGCTCCCGCAGCTCGCCCACGAGCGGCCCCCAGTCGTGGAGGTCGCCACCGCCCTTCGACACGGGTGGGCCGGGTCGCGCCGGCTGCTCGGGCTGCTCCGGCTGCTCCGGTTGCTCCGCCATGGCGGGCAGCCTAATGGGACCCGTCTCACGGGAGCCGTGACTGCGTACGGGAGCACCACCGACCCGGGTCGTGACGTGGGGAGCCCGGTCGCGCAGCCTGGCGGGTGCGTGGGACGAGGGAGCGCAGCGACCGAGTGGCCAACGAGCGAGCTCCCGACGTCACGACCCCGCGCGATCAGCCGGCGTTCAGCGCGGCTTCCTTGTTGGGGGCGGGGGTGCCGGGCTCGTGCACGAGGCTCTCCACCGACTCGACCTCCGGCAGGGCCTCGATCTCCTCGATGATCGCCTGCGCCGTCTCCGGGTCGCCGATCTCGCCCCGCACCGTCACGACGCCGTCGGCGGCGTCGACGGTGAGCGCGTAGCCCCGGTACGGCTCCTTGCCGAGGACCTGGCTGCGGACCTTGGCGACCATGGTGTGGTCGTCGACCGGCTCGTCCCCGTGGCGGGCGGGTGTGAGCCGGTGGAAGAGACCTTCGAGCTCGCCTTCTCCGCGCTTGGCGCGTCGGCGGACCGTCCGGGTGACCCGCCGGCCGCCCGCGGTGACCTGCTCACGCAGCCGGTGGCGGCGCTGCTGTCCCTGGTCCGAATCGAAGAGGCGGCGGATCGCCGCGCCGATCGCGGTGGCCGCGGCCAGGCCGCCCACCGCCGTCAGGATGCGTGCTCGCATGCGAGATCCCTCCCGGGATTCGAGGTCGCGCGTCGATTCACCGGTCCTCTACCCGGAAGGGCATCAGCGCAAACAGGGAGGGCCGAGGCGCCCGCTCAGGTCCGGCACCGGCGGCACAGCCCCACGACGTCGAGGCGGTGGCGCTCGACGCGGTGACCGTACCGGCGGGCCACCTCCGTCAGCGCCGCCTCGAGGTCGGCCTCGAAGGGCTCGGACATGGAGAAGTCGGCCACCGAGCCGCAGCGGGAGCACACCAGGTGGTGGTGGTGGTCGTCGGTGAGCTCCTCGGCGAGCTCGTAGCGGGCGAACTCGTCGTGGGTCACGAGGCGGTGGACCACGCCCACCTCCTCGAGCACCGCGAGGTTGCGGTACGCGGAGCTCTGGGGAAGGCCCGCCCGACGCTCCAGGATCTCGGGGATCGTGAGCGGTCGGTTCGCCTCGGCGAGCACCTCGACGAGGGCACGGCGGTTCGCCGTGTAGCGGTGCCTGTCGCTTCGCAGGCGGTTCGCCGCGGTGGTGTGGAGGTCGGTGAGCATCGTGGCGGCACTCTACAGTCGATGAGAATGGTTGAGAACGTCGGTCAGGCGCGCGCCGGTGTCCGCTACAAGCGGCACCTGGCCGCGGTCACCGCGCTGGTGGGCGCGTTCTTCGTGGTGGAGCTCGTGGGCGGCCTGCTCACCAACTCGCTGGCGCTGCTCTCGGACGCCGGGCACATGCTCACCGACGTGGTGGGGCTCGGCATGGCCCTCGCGGCGATCCACGTCGCCGACCGCTACGGCACCGGCTCGCAACGCACCTTCGGCCTCTACCGCCTCGAGATCCTCGCCGCCCTCGCGAACGCCGCGCTGCTCTTCGTGGTGGCCGGCTACGTGCTCTTCGAGGCATGGCAGCGCTTCTCGGATCCGCCGGAGGTCGCGGCCGGCCCCATGCTCGCCGTCGCGGTCGCCGGCCTCGCCGTCAACCTGGTCTCGTTCCTGCTGCTGCGCCGGGGAGCGGGCGAGAGCATCAACGTCGAGGGCGCGTACCTGGAGGTGCTCGCGGACACCCTCGGGTCGGTGGGCGTGATCGTGTCGGGGACGCTGGTGGCCGTGACGGGCTGGCAGGTCGTCGACCCGGCCTTCGGGGCCGGCATCGGCGTGTTCATCCTCCCGCGGACCTGGCGGCTCGGAGCCAAGGCCCTGCGCATCCTCGTCCAGGTCGCTCCGCCCCACGTCGACGTGGGGCGGCTCCACTCGGACCTGTCCGCGATCGACGACGTCGTCGACGTCCACGACGTGCACGTGTGGACGCTGACCTCGGAGATGGAGGTCGGCTCGGCGCACCTCGTGGTCCGGGACGGCAGCGACGCCCACGGTGTCCTCGACCGGGCCCGCGAGATCCTCCGCGACGAGCACCACGTCGAGCACGCGACGCTCCAGGTCGAGCCGGAGGACCACCACGGCTGTCAGGAGATCCACTGGTAGGGACGAGCTGGCGCCCACAGCCCGGATCAGCGGAGCCGGTCGTCGGCGGGGAGGTGGCCGGCGTCGTCGACGAGGGGGGCGTGCTCCTCGACGTGGAGGAGCGCAGCGCCGTAGGCCTCCGCGAGCCGCTCGGGGCTCAGCACGTCGCCGGGGGCGCCCTCGGCGACGACGTGCCCCGCGAGGAGCATCACGTGCTCGCAGCGTCGGGCCTCCGCGATGTCGTGGGTCGTGATCACCACCGTGCGACCGTCGCGGTGCTCCTCCTCGATCACGGCGTCGATCCGCTCGTGGCTGGGGATGTCGAGGCCGGTGAGTGGCTCGTCCAGCATCAAGAGGTCGGCTTCCTGGGCGAGACCCTGGGCCACGAAGACGCGCTGGCGCTCGCCGCCGGAGAGCTCGCGGAGGTGCCGGTGCCGGAGCTCGAGGATCCCGAGGCGCTCCATGGCCCGCTCGACCGCGGCGCGGTCGTCACGGTGCAGCCGCCCGAAGGGGCCGCGCCGCGCGAAGCGGCCCATGGTCACCGCCTCTCCCACGGTGACCGGCATCGCCTCGTTGACCTTGGCCGACTGGAACACGAGCGCGACGCGGTGGTGCACCTCCGCCGGCGGGCGACCCAGGACCGTGATCCGGCCGCGGCCGGGCTCCACGAGACCCGCCACCGCGTGGAGCAGCGTCGACTTCCCCGACCCGTTGGGACCGATCAGGCTCGTGATCGAACCGTCGGGCACGCGGAAGTCGGACGCGGCGAGGGCCGTGTCGCGGCCGTAGGCGACCACGACGCCCTCGCCCCGCACGGCGTCTTGCGAATGAGTCTCACTCTCTTCTACGGTGCGCTTCATAGGAGTGGTTCCCATTATGGTTCAGGTCCGCGAGTTCCGCACACGCTCGGGGCGCCGCCCCGCACCCTGGCGCATCGCGCTCGCAGCGCTCCTGGCGAGCCTCGTGCTCGCGGGCACGGCGTGCACGGGTGACACCACCGAGAGCGACGGCACCGAGAGCGACGGCACCGACAGCGCCGACAGCGTCAGCGTCGTCGCCACCACGAGCATCCTGCGCGAGCTCGTCGCCAACGTGGCCAGCGACGACGCCGAGGTCGCGACCCTGCTCCCCACCGGCGCCGACCCCCACTCCTTCCAGCCCTCGGCCCGCGACGCCGCCGCGCTGCTCGAAGCCGACCTCGTGGTGGCCGTCGGCCTCGACCTCGAGCACGGCTTCGACGACCTGCTCGCCGAAGCCGCGGACGAGACGACCGTCCTCGAGATCGCTCCCCTCGTCGACCCGCTCCCCTCGTCGACCGGCACGGGCCTCGACCCTCACGTGTGGATGGACCCGCTGCGGATGACCACCGCCGTCGAGGAGATCGCCGGAGCGCTCTCGGAGGTGGAGCCCGGCCTCGACTGGCGCTCGCGCGCGGAGACCTACTCGGACCGCCTGCGCGCCGCCCACGAGGAGATCGAGGAGCTGCTCGCCCCCGTCCCCGAGGCGTCGCGGCGCCTGGTGACCAACCACGACAGCCTCGGCTACCTCGCCGCCCGGTACGGGTTCGAGATCACCGCCACGATCATCCCGGGGGGATCGACCCTCGCCGAGCCCTCGGCACGGAGCATCGCCGAGCTCGCCGAGACCATCCGGCGCGAGGAGGTGCCCGCGATCTTCGCCGAGACCACGCACCCGAC
Source organism: uncultured Burkholderiales bacterium (assembly GCA_964438505.1). Lineage (GTDB taxonomy): Bacteria > Actinomycetota > Acidimicrobiia > IMCC26256 > JACPCJ01 > CAYTKN01. The sequence goes on along the minus strand of CAYTKN010000001.1, from coordinate 129,310 downwards.
CCGGCTGGCCGACGCGCTGGCGACCGAGCTCGACGGGGAGATCGCCGTCGTGACGCTGTTCACCGACTCGCTGGGCGAGGGCGACTCCGAAGCAGCGACCTACCCCGGGATGCTCGTGGAGAACGCCGGGCGCATCGCCGCCGCGCTGGCACCCGAGGCGAGCCCGAGCGAAGCGGCATCACGTGCCCGCGACCGTCGCGGCGCGCGGTCGTGATCGACTGGCTCGCCGATCCCTTCGAGTTCGAGTTCATGCGTCGCGCGCTGCTCGCCGGCGTGCTCGTGGCGGTGACGACCTCGGTCGTCGGCGTCTGGGTGGTGGTGCGGGGCCTGACCTTCATGGGCGACGCGCTGGCCCACGGCGTGCTCCCCGGCATCGCGGTGGCGTTCCTCGTCGGCTTCGACGTCACCGTGGGGGCGGCCGGCGGCGCGGCGGTGATGGTCGCCGGCATCCACGTCGTCACCCGCCGGACCCGCCTCGCCGAGGACACCGGCATCGGCCTGTTGTTCGTGGGGATGCTCGCCCTGGGCGTGGTCGTCATCTCGCGGGCCAGCTCGTTCGCGACCGACCTCACCGCGTTCCTCTTCGGCGACGTCCTCGCGGTCGACACCGCCGACCTGTGGCTCCAGGCGGTCGCCGCCACGCTCGCCGTCGCCGGCGTGGCGGCCTTCCACCGGCCCTTCCTCGCCCTGTCGTTCAACGAGGACAAGGCGCACATCCTCGGCCTGCGGCCCCGGCTCGCCCACGTGGTCATGTTGGGGCTCGTGGCGCTCGCCGTGGTGTCGTCGTTCCGCGCCGTGGGAACGCTCCTCGTCTTCGGCCTCCTGGTGGGCCCGCCGGCGACCGCGTCGCTGCTCGTCCGGCGCCTCCCGGCGATGATCGTGACCGCGGTGGCGCTCGGCGTCCTGGCGGTGGTCGCCGGCCTCGTGGTCGGCTTCCACCACGACACGGCCGCCTCGGCGACGATCGCCGGCACCTCCGTCGCCGTCTTCTTCGTCGTCCTCGCCGGGCGCGAGGTCGCCGAGCGGCTCGCCGAGCGACGCCTCCGCTAGCGAACGTTTCCTCCGAGCAGCCGGATAGCCGTCACAGAGAAGGAAAGAACGTAGGAACGGACCGGTCAGCGGCCCTTCCACTCCGGTGCGCGCTTCTCCTGGAACGCGGCGATGCCCTCGGCGGCGTCGTCGGTGAGGGTCGTCACCGACAGCATGGGCTGGAGGTACGCCAGGGCGTCGCCGGCGCTCATGTCGAGCACCCGGTAGAAGGAGTCCCGGCCCCACCGCATGGCCACCGGGGACTTCGACGCCAACGTCTCGCAGAGCTCGTCGACGGCGCCGTCGAGCTCGTCCACGGGCACGACCCGGTTCACGAAGCCGATCCGCTGCGCCTCCTCCGCCCCGACCCGGCGTCCCGTCGTCATGAGCTCGAGGACCACCTTCGGGGGCATCGAGCGCAGCAGCGGCACGGTGATCATGTAGGGCCACAACCCGACGTCGATCTCGGGCGTCCCGAAGCGCGCGTCGTCGGCGGCGACCACGAGGTCGCAGGCCATGGCGAGGCCGAAGCCCCCGGCGAGCGCGTACCCGCGGACCCGCGCCACGACGGGCTTGCCGAGGCTCCACATGTCCTCGAACAGTCGGGCCAGCCCGCCGCGGCTCTCGTGGATCTCGGCGTGGCTCGGGTCCGCCCCGATGCCGCCGAGGTCCGCGCCGGCGCAGAACGCCCGGTCGCCGGCTCCCGTGAGGACCACGACCCTGACCTCGTCGTCCTCCCGGGCGCGTGCCATCGCCTCGCGGAGCCCCTGCATCACCGCGAACGACATCGCGTTGCGGCGCTCGGGGCGGTCGATGGTGACGCGGGCGACGTGCCCTGCCACCTCGTAGCGAACGTCCTCCACGGGGTCCCTCCCGCCTCGACGGTCCTGCCGTACCGGCAGGACCGAGTCCTACCATGTCGCCATGGAGATCGTCGCCGTCGCCGTCGCGCTCGGCGTGGCCGTCGCCGTGCTCACGGGCGGCAGCCTCACGCGCATGCTCGACGCGCCGTTGCGGTGGCTGCCGCTCGCCTTCCTCGCGCTCGGCGCCCAGCTCGTGCTCGGCGTGTGGGACCGGGCGGCGGGCTGGTCGGAGGCCACCGCGCTCGGCCTCTTCGCCGGCTCGTTCGCGGCCCTGCTCGTGTTCTGCGCGCGCAACCTCCACCTCACCGGGATGTCGGTGGTCCTCGTGGGCGTCGCGCTCAACACGCTGGTGGTGGCGGTCAACGGGGCGATGCCGGTGCGCCTGCCCGACGACGCCTCGGCGGAGCAGCGCGAGGCGATCGAGGCCTCGGTCACCCACGAGCACGAGGACGACGCCGAGACGCTCACGGTGCTCGGCGAGATCGTCGTGCTGCCCGACCCGTTGCGACGCTCGGTCAGCTTCGGTGACCTGATCCTCGGCGTGGGCATCGTCGACCTGCTGTTCCACGCGAGCCGGGTTCGCCGGCGTGGCGCCCCCGAGCCGGTCGTGCCCGGGCCCGACGGACCGGACGGACCGGGCGAGCCCGACGGGCCGGACGGGCCCGACGGCGCGAGCTCAGACCCGACGGGTGGACAGTCGGCGCCGCTCGAGCACCCGCTCGAGGGCCACGATCACCCGTCGGTCGTCGACACCACCGGCTGAGCGGGTGAACTCGTAGGCGCTGCGCTCGGCGCCGGCCTCGGCGCCGCCGCTCGCCTCGAACGCGCTGGCGGCCCGGAGGATCTCGGCCGCCAACCGGTCGCCGGTCGCGAGGTCCGCGGCGCGGTCGCGATCGGCGGACGCGGCCACCAGGCTCGCGGGGCGGGACAGGCCGTGGTCGGTCGCCAGCATCCCCGCCGTGGCGCGGGCCACGGAGCGAGCGGTGACCGGGTGCCGCGGGGTGTCGGCGTCGAGGGTCACGTGCCCCAGGGCGTGGAGCCGCGCGGCCCGCTCGAGGTCGGCCAGCTCCTCGCCACGGAGGCCGAGGAGGCGCCCCATCTCGACCGAGAGCTCGGCGAGTCGCCGGCCGCGCCCCGGTGCCGTCCGCCCACCCATCTCGGGCACCACCGAGAGCACGTCGATCGTCTGGTCGTAGGTGAGGGCGATGGCGTGGAGCCGCTCGAACGCGTAGCGGGTGGCGAGCAACGGCACGGCGAGGACCGGCACCCCCCACAGGCCCATGCTGGCGCCCGAGCCGGTCCCGGCGACGGCGAGCGCCATGAGGACACCGACCGTGGAGACCGCGGCGAGCGCCCGCAGGCCTCCGGCGGTGACGAACGCCTCGCACTCCGGGAGACCGCCCCGCAGGAGCGGTCGGGCGACCTCGAAGGCCACCACCACGGCTCCCGCCGCGGCCAGCGCCGCCATCCGGGCTTCGGGGCCGTCCGCCAGCGCCGCCGAGACGCCGCGGAACGCGGCGTACGCACCCGCGCCGGCGACCATCCGCAGTCCCGCGGCGAGCAGCCGTCCCCGCCACGGCCCCGACCGGACGAAGGTGGCCGGCAGGAACGACCCCGCGACGACGACCGCGAAGACCGCGGGCGACGCCAGCGGGACGAGAGTGAGCAGCGCCGCCGCGGACAGCGGGACCTCACGCCCGTCCGAGAGGCGCACGGGCGTCAACTCGGCGACCACGATCACCGCGCCGAGCACCGCCGCGGCGCGCCACGGTCCCGCCGCGAGGAGTCCGGCCGCTGCTCCCGCCGCGGCGAGCGCCACCACCGCGGCGACGCCGGCGCGCAAGCGGGCGGCGCCGGGATCGCCGATCCGCCGACCGGGCAGCGTCGAGATGTACAGGGTCGGCGCCGTCTCGACCCTCATCGCCGCGGCCCCGTGCCACTCGACCCCGTCGAGCCCGCCGACTGGGTCTCCGGTGCCAGATCGCCGAGACCGGCGGACCCCGGGCCCCGCGGTGGCGGCGGCCGGTCGAAGACGACGATCTCCTCCTCGTACCCGTAGCCGTGTCGCTCCTCGCGGCGTTCCAGGGCTGCGAGGAGCGCCTCGACGCAGAGCGGGTGGAACTGCCCTCCCGAGTGGCGCCGCAGCTCCTCGAAGGCCGTCGCCTGGGTGAGGGCCTGCCGGTAGGGCCGCGTCGAGGTCATGGCGTCGTACGCGTCGGCGACGACGATGATGTAGGGCTCGATGGGGCCCCCGGCCTCCCCGGCGTCGAAGCGCGCGTACCGGGGCGACGCGGAGGCCGCGATCGGGGCGAGGAAGTCGATCCGCCGCAACAGCTCCACCGAGACGGTCTCGTGGAACCTGACCCGCTCGTACTCCTCGGGGGTCAACCGGTCGGGCTTGTTGAGCAGCTCGTTGGCGACGACCAGCTTGCCGATGTCGTGCATCAGGGCTCCGTAGCGGAGGCGCTCGAGCCGGACGTCGGACAGCCCGAGCTCCTCGCCGATGTACCCGGCGTAGCGGGCGACCCGCTCGACGTGACCGGCCGTGTAGGGGTCCTTGCGCTGGAGCGCCTCGACGAGGATCCGCAGCGTCCCCTCGTGCGCCGCCTTGAGGTCGAGGAAGGAGGTGAAGGTCTGGCGTGCGACCACGACCGGGACGACGGCGAGGGGCGCGGCGAGGAGGCCGACCGACTGCGCGAGCCATCCCACGGCCGCCCCGGTGAGGGCGAAGGGCACGTACTGGAGGTGGATGGCGTCGAAGGAGCGCACGACCGAGCGGACCGACGATCCGCTGCAGAGCGCCAGCATCGGCGTCAGGAGACCGACGTTCACGACCAGGAACGCTGCTCCGGCGCCGAGACCCCCGGCGAGCAGGCGCCAGGTGGCGTCCGATGTGGCCGGGGCGAGGAGGCCGTAGACGGCCGCGGCGGCGACGCCGGCGACGACGAGCTGCGCGGCGTTGAAGGCCACCCGGTCGAGGCGGCGGTGCCGGAGGTCGGGCAGGTACAGGCCGCCGACGCCGGCGACGAGGCCCCCGGCGAGGTAGGAGCCCTCGGCTCCCAGCGCGTGGATAGCCCCCACCACGGGGATCATGAGGGCCGACGCGGTCGCCCCGTTGGGGAGGCGCACGCTGAGTAGCTCGGTGCCGACGGCGAGAGCGCCGAAGACCGCCAGGGTCGTGGGCGCCGGCAGACCGCCGGCCACGACCAGCGCCGTGGCGACGGCCCCCAGAGCCGTCACCGCCGTCAGGTATCCCCGTTGCGTCGTGCTCATGGTCCGCCGCCCGTCGACCGTGTCGACGGGCGTTCCCTCCCCCCGGTGCGCCGGGGGCGCCGATCGGCGCTCCTCGATCTCGACCCGAGCGCGACGCGGTCTCGGCGGACGGACCCGGCAGGGTCCCTGTCCGTGAGAACGGCGAACCGGTGCGTCACGGCGCTCCTTCGACGCCCGGGGCACCTCGGTGGGCCCTAGGCCCACCGGAAGCCGGCGCCCCCGACGGCACAGGTGGCCGTGACGCTGGTGACGGCAGCGGTGAGTCGGACGAATGCCTGCTTCACGCGATCCCTCCTTCAGCGTTGGTCGCTCCCGGGGCACTGCGCCTCCGGAAGGAGTCCGCTCCGCTTCGTGAGGGCTGACGAGCCCCAGCTCGAGTGGGACCCTGCCGGCTCCGTCCACCGCGACCGCGCGCGGCCGCACGGATCGTCGGAGATCTCGGATGTCGCCTGTTCGGCTCCCCCCTCGTCGCTCGGCGAGGCCCTACTCCCGGGGCGGGTCTCCACCCCGCCCGCTTCCGCCCGAGGCCGGTGCCGCGCACCGACGGGGGTCAGTGAACACTGTGACTTCTGATACGTCAAGTGGTCAGAGGGGTTTCTGTCAAATATTCTGGGCTCTATGGACGTTCGGTGGTCGCGAGACCACCGAGAGCGTCGACACGGGTCCCCACCGGGCGCCGCGGCGCCACGTAAGCTCTGGTCGCGTCGGCACGGGTCCCAGAGCACACACGGGAGCACCAACGGGAGCCGACCGGCGCTCCGAGAGCGAACAGGAGCACCAGGCGTGGACGAGCACACCCGCATCGACCTCGGCGACGTCGAGGCCGAGCTCTGCCGCCTCCCCGAGGTGACCGCCGTCCGCATCGTCGACGACGCCGGACGCCCGACCGAGGTCCACGTCCTCGCCCGCCCGGGCAAGGCCCCCAAGCAGATCGTCCGCGACATCCAGTCGGTGGCGCTCGCCCGCCACGGCCTCGAGCTCGACCGGCGCATCGTCTCCGTCGTCCAGCTCGACGACGAGCCGGTCCACGAGGCCACGACGACCGAGCCCCCGCCACGGCCGGCCATCGAGGGGATCACCGCCGACGCCTCCGGCCTGCGCACCCTCGTGCGGGTGAGCCTCGACGTGGAGGGCACCGAGGCGATCGGGTTCTCCGAGGGCTCGATCGCCTCCACGGCCCGCCACCGCCTCGTCGCCTCGGCCACGCTCGACGCCCTCCGCCAGCTCGTGCCGGCCGCCGAGTGCCTCGACGTCGAGAGCGCGCAGATCGTCCGCATCGGGATCCACGACGTGGCGGTCGTCACCATCGTCGCCGTCGTCCCGCCCGACGAGCAGATCATCTCGGGCTCGGCCGTCGTCCGCTTCCACCACGACCAGGACGCCGTGGCACGCGCCGTCCTCGACGCCACCAACCGACGGCTGCCGCGGCTCGGCTGACACGCGACACCTATCGTCGAGGCATGACGCCCGCCCCCCTCGCCGCCGTGCTGTCGTTCCGCCTCGGTGGCACCGACGGCGTCTCCGTCGAGGCCGAGAAGTGGCGCCGAGCCCTCGAGGCGCTCGGCTACCGCGTCAGACGGGTCGCCGGAGCGATCCTCGACGGCGGCCACGACGGCGACCTCGTCGTCCCCGGGCTGGCGATCCCGGCCACCACCGAACCCGACGCGCACCGCGTCGAACAGGCCGTCGAGCGCGCGGACCTCGTCGTCGTCGAGAACCTCCTCTCCCTCCCGCTCAACCTCCCCGCCGCGCGGACCGTCGCCAAGGTCGTCTCCGGGCACGGGCGGCTCGTCGTCCGCCACCACGACCTGCCCTGGCAGCGCCCCGAGCACCGCGACGTCACCGAGCTGCCCCCCGCCCTCCCCGACGCGCTCCACGTCACGATCAACGACCACTCCCGCCACGAGCTCGCCGAGCGCGGCGTCGCCGCCCACACGCTCCGCAACCACTTCGACCTCTCACCTCCGGTCGGGGATCGCTCGGCCACCAGACGAGACCTCGGCCTCGGCGAGCGCGACGTCCTGCTGCTCCATCCCGTCCGGGCCATCGCCCGCAAGAACGTCCCCGGCGCGCTCGAGCTCGCGGCGGCCGTCGCCGAGCGCCTGCCCGGACGGCGGGTCCACTACTGGCTGCCGGGTCCCGCCGAGGACGGCTACGCACCGACCCTCGACGCGCTGCTGCGCGACCCGCCGGTGGCGGTGATCCGCCGGGAGCGGACCCCGATCGCCGACGCCTACGCCGCGTGCGACGCCGTCGTGTTCCCCTCGTGTCGGGAGGGGTTCGGCAACCCGGTGATCGAGTCGGTCGCCGCCCGGCGTCCCGTCGCGGTCCACCGCTACCCCGCGCTGTGCGAGCTCGAGGAGCTCGGCTTCCGCTTCCTCGACGCGGACGAGCCCGAGGAGCTGGCCGCGATCCTCTCGGGGGCACGCGACCCCGAGCCGATGCTCGAGCACGACCTGGCGGTGGCCCGACGCCACCTCGACCTCGAGGACCTCCCCCGCCGCCTCGGCGACCTGCTCGCGGCGAAGGGGTTGAGCCTGCCGTGAGGGGAGACGGCCCCGTCTTCGTGCTGGTCCACAGCCCGCTCGTGGGCCCGCTCACCTGGACGCGGGTCACCGACTCGCTGCGCCGCCGCGGCCACCGGGTCGTGATGCCGCGCCTCGACAACCCCGACGATCCCTCGCCCTCGCTCCAGCGCCACCACGCCGAGCGCATCCGGCGCTCCGTCGAGGCCGACGCCGGGAGCGACCCGATCGTGCTGGTCGCCCACAGCGGCGCCGCGGCGGTGCTCCCGATCGCCGGCGAGACCCTCGTCAACGAGGTCGTGGCGTACGTGATCGTCGACGGCGACCTCCCCCACGACGGCGCCACGCGGCTCGACTCCGCTCCCCCCGAGTTCGCCGTGCAGCTCCGCCGGCTCGTCGACGACCAGGGCCGGCTGCCGCCGTGGGCCGAGTGGTGGGACGACGACGTGCTCACGGCGCTCCTCGACGACGACGAGCTCCAACGCGCGTTCCTCGACGAGCTCGAGCCGCTCCCCGCCCGGCTGTTCGAGGAGCCGATCCGGGTGCCGCCCCAGTGGCCCGACGCGCCCTGCGCCTACCTGCGACTCTCCGAGGCCTACGACGACGCCGCCACGGCCGCTGCCCGACGGGGCTGGGAGGTCGTCACCTTCGAGGCCGGACACCTGCACATGCTCGTCGACCCCGACTCCGTCGCGGATGCCCTCACCGAGGTGACGGACGACCTCGCTCGCCCCGGCCGCCCGGCGAGGGCATCCGGCGCGACGACCGCCGCCGGCGACCCGGTGCTCGCCCGCCGCCACCGCATCGCCGGGTGGGTCGACCTGGGCCGGCGCGTCGGCTTCCTCTCCCTCGCGGTCGCGCTGTTCCTCTTCGCCGTCGCGCTCTACTGGGGCCTGCCGTCGATCCTCGTGACCCTCGTGATCACGAGCCTGGTCGTCGGGGGGCTCACCCTGCTCCCCGCGATCATCGCCGGCTACGGGATCGCTGCCGCCGAGCGCGAGGACGCCGAGCGCGAGGGCCGCGGGCCCCCGGGCCCCGGCGGAGCGCCACGACGCTGACCCCCGCTTGGGCGCCCTCGACCAGCCGGTCTAGCCTCGCGTCCGATGGGTCGCCACGCCTCGCAGATCGGCTCCGTGATCGCGTCGCTCCACGCGACGGGCATCGCGCTCCTGGTCCCCACCGTCGTCGCGTCCACGACCCTCCGCCACCGCACCGACGACTGACCGACCGATCACCAGGGAGGAACCATGCCGAATGCCGCTGTGCTGCCCGGCGTCGGGCAGGCGATGGAGCACCTCGACGTCGACCTCGACTCGCCGCACGCGGGCGAGCTGAAGGTCCGACTGGCCGCCTCGGGGGTCTGCCACTCCGACCTCTCCGTCCAGAACGGAACCATCATGATCCCGACGCCGTGCGTGCTCGGCCACGAGGGCTCCGGCGTGGTCACCGAGGTCGGCGAGGGCGTCGACGGGGTCGCCGAGGGCGACCACGTGGTGCTCTCGTACGTCCCCCAGTGCGGCGAGTGCTTCTACTGTCGGCGCGGCCAGGGGCAGCTCTGCGAGCAGGCCAACGTGGCCCTGGCGAGCGGGGGCCTGCTCGACGGCACCCCGCGCTTCAGCCACGACGGCAACCCCCTCTTCCAGATGTCCGCGTGCGGGACGTTCTCCCAGGAGACGGTGGTCCCCGCGATCGGCGCGGTGAAGATCGACCCCGAGATGCCCCTCCGGCAGGCCGCGCTCGTCGGCTGCGGGGTGCTCACCGGCGTCGGAGCGGCCCTCAACACCGCCCGGATCGCCGAGGGCGACTCGGTGGCCGTCGTCGGCTGCGGGGGCGTGGGCCTCAACGTGATCCAGGGCGCACGCATGGCGGGCGCCGAGCAGATCGTCGCCGTCGACATGGTCGACTCCAAGCTCGAGCTCGCCCGGAAGTTCGGGGCCACCGACACCGTCGACGCCGGAGCCGGCGATCCGGTCTCGGGCGTCATGGAGCTCACCGGCCAGCGCGGCGCGGACGTCGCCTTCGAGGTGATCGGCCTCGAGCCGACCATCGAGCAGGTCGTCAACATGACCCGCCGGGGCGGCCAGGCGATCCTGGTCGGGGTCCCCAAGATGGACGTGATGCTCCAGGTCCCGGCCTTCATGGGCGTCGTGCTCCAGGAGAAGACGATCAAGGGCTGCTGGTACGGGTCGTCCAACGTCCGCACCGACATCCCGAAGCTCGTCTCCCTCTACCAGGACGGCGAGCTGATGCTCGACGAGCTGATCAGCCGCGAGATCGACAACAGCCAGGTCAACGAGGCGTTCGAAGCGATGGAGAAGGGCGAGGTCGCCCGCTCCGTCATCGTGTACGAGTAGCCGAGGAGAAGGACAGCGCATGCGGTACCGCCGGCTCGGGAACAGCGATCTCGTCGTCTCGGAGGTGGGCTTCGGAGCCTGGACCCTGGCCATGCGCTGGTGGGGCGAGGTCGAGGATCCCGCCGGCCTCGTCCACGCCGCGCTCGACTCGGGGATCACGTTCTTCGACACCGCGCCCGTCTACGGGGAGGGCGGCGCCGGCGAGGAGATGATCGGCAAGATCCTCGGGCGGACCCGCGACGAGGTGGTCCTCACCACCAAGTGCGGGTACGACATCGAGGCTCCTCGCACCGCGCCCGGCCACTCCGAGCGACCGCACGACTGGCGGCCGCGGAGCGTGCGCGCCCAGCTCGAGGCGTCGCTGCGCCGCCTCGGCACCGACCACATCGACCTGTACCAGCTCCACAACCCGCGGATCGACGCCATCCGCGACGAGGAGCTGTGGACCGAGCTCGAGAAGATGCGGGCCGACGGGCTGGTCCGCGAGATCGGGGTGGCGCTCGGCCCGGCGATCGGCTGGGTGACCGAGGGCCGCGAGGCGATCCGCGACCGACCCATCGCCTCGCTCCAGACGGTCATGAACGTCCTCGAGCAGGAGCCCGGGCGGACCTTCCTCGACGAGGAGCGGGTCCGGGCCGGCGAGGTCGGCCTGCTGGCGCGGGTCCCCCACGCCTCGGACACCCTCACGGGCGAGGTCACCCGCGACACCGTCTTCGAGGCGGACGACCATCGCAGCCACCGCCGCCGCGACGAGATCCTCGACCTGCTCGACAAGAAGGAGCACCTGGAGTTCCTCGCCGAGCCCGAGACGGGCCGCACCCTCGGGCAGGCCGCGGTGGCGGGTCTGCTGGCCTTCGACGGGGTCACGACCGTGCTCCCCACCTGCACGACCGAGGCTCAGGTGCGCGAGTACGCCGCGGCTTCCGACCTGCCCCTCTCCGAGGGGGAGAAGGCCCGCCTCGACGAGGTGTGGGCGAGCGGCTTCGACGGCTTCGAGCCCCGCCAGCCCGTCGAGTTCAAGTCCAGCGTCTGACGACCCGACCGGCTTCCTCCGTTCTTGGCTTCTTGACTGTCGTATACCGACAGTCAAGAAGCCAAGAACGTGGGCTACAGCCGGCGGCGGCGGATGCGGTGGCGGGCGCGGTGACGGCGTCGCGACAGCAGCGAGTGCTTCACGGCGCGGGTCGCCGGTACCGGGCGGACGGCCTCGTGGGGACGCTCGAACGCTGGGAACTGCCGGCGTGGACCGTTGCTGCTCACGAAGCCAGGATTCGCTCCGACGGCGGTCCGCTCCTGCCTGGCGAGACAAAGAGGGCAAAGGCGCGGTCCGGCTCGCGTGCTCCGCGCTCGTCGTCCCGTTTCGCCAGCCGCGCGGGGAGCTGCGCGGGAGCTGCCCGGGGAGCCTCGCTCAGACCTCCGAGTGCGGGCGGATCCCCCGCAGCCCGTACCACGCCAGCTCCGCGAGCCACGCGGCGAACCGGTCGGGCTCGTACGCCTCGTCGGTGAGGGCCCGCCGGCTGGTGGCCTCGGCCATCCCGGCGACGGCGTGGGCGAGCGCACGGCGCTGGACGTCGGGCACGTCCACGTCGATCAGGCGCGAGATGGCGTCCGCGACCTGGGCGACGACCCGGTCGACCACGGTGGCGAACTCGGCGTCGTTGCGGGCCGAGGCCCCGAAGAGGAGCCGGAACGCCGAGCGGTTCTCGTCGACGAAGCGGAAGTAGGCGGTGAAGCCGGCCTGGACCTGCTCCCGGCCGGTCCCCGCTTCGCCGGTCGCCGCGGTGATCTCGACGAGCAGGCGCCGACCGACGTCCTCGAGCAGCTCGACGTAGAGCGCCCGCTTGTTGTCGAAGTGCTGGTAGAGGACGGGCTTGGTGACCCCGGCGGCCTCGGCGACGTCGTCCATCGAGGTGGCGTGGAACCCGCGCTCGGCGAACACGTCGAGGGCCACCTCGAGGAGCTGCCGCCTGCGGGCCGCGGCGGGCAGGCGGGTGCTCACGAGGCCCGGTGTACCGGAACGCTCACGTGATGTGCATGCCCGAGATCGCCCGCGCGATGACGATCCGCTGGATCTCCGAGGTGCCCTCGAAGATCGTGTAGATCTTGGCGTCGCGGTGCCAGCGCTCGACGGGGAAGTCCCGGATGTAGCCGTACCCGCCGAGGATCTGGATGGCCCGCTCGGTGACCCACACCGCCACCTCCCCGGCCTTGAGCTTGCTCATCGAGCCCTCGGCGTTGTCGAAGTCCTTGCCGTGCTTGCCCATCCAGGAGGCGCGGTGCACGAGGAGCCGGGCGGCGTCGAGCTCCGTCTTCATGTCGGCCAGCATGAACGCGATGGCCTGGTTCTCGATGATCTTCTTGCCGAAGGCCTCTCGCTCCTTGGCGTAGTCGAGGGCGAACTCGTAGGCGGCGCGCGCGATCCCGATCGCCTGCGCGCCGACGATGGGGCGGGTCGCCTCGAAGGTGCTCATCGCGGCCTGGGTGCTCGTGCGCCTCCCCTCGCGGGCGCGGGCGAGGCGCTCCTCGAGCTTCTCCTCGCCGCCGAGCAGGCACTCGGAGGGCAGCCGGCAGTCGTCGAGGAGCACCTCGCCGGTGTGGCTGGCGCGGATGCCGTGCTTCTTCTCCTTCTTCCCCGCCGCCAGCCCGGGCGTGTCGGGCGGCACCACGAAGCTCGCCTGGCCGCGGGACCCGAGCTCGGGGTCGACGTTGGCGACCACCACGTGGACGTCGGCGATGCCGCCGTTGGTGGCGAACACCTTCTGGCCGTTGAGCACCCAGTCGTCGCCGTCCTTCACCGCTCGGGTGCGGAGGTTGGAGACGTCGGAGCCGGCGTTGGGCTCGGTGACGCAGAACGCGGCGAGCTTGAGGTCGCCCGGCGTGCCGAAGCACTCGGGCACCCAGGTCGCGACCTGCTCGGAGGTGCCGTTGCCGGCGATGCCGGCGACGCCGAGGCCGGTGCCCATGATGGAGAGGCCGATGCCCGCGTCGCCCCAGAACAGCTCCTCGTTGACCACCGGCATCATGAGCCCGGTGGGCTCGAGGAACCACGTCCCGAAGGAGTCGGCCGAGTACAGGCCGATCTTGGCGGCCTCCTCGAGGACCGGCCAGGGGGTGTCCTCCTTCTCGTCCCACTCCTCGGCCACCGGCCGGATCACCTCTTCGGAGAACCCGTGCACCCAGTCGCCGACCTCGACGACCTCCTCGGGGAGGTCCAGGCTGTACTCGCTCATGACCACGCTCGCTTTCGTCGCTGCCCGCGCCACGGCGCACCGACACCGTGAAGTTACCAATGAGTAAGTTGACGATAGCGCGAACCGCCCGGGGTGGGGAAGCCCGCGGCACCCCACCGGGGGACCAGCGAGGGCCGCGGACCGAGCCGCGACGGAACAGACCGTCGCGTCGGACCCTATGCTGGCGACCGTGAAGCCACACGACGTCGTCCCCGACTTCGAAGCCGTCGACGAGCACGGTGAGGCGGTGCGGCTCTCGGAGCTGCTCCGCGACGGGCCGGTCGTGCTGTTCTTCTACCCGAAGGCGATGACCTCGGGCTGCACGGCCGAGGCGTGCCACTTCCGCGACCTGGCCTCCGAGTTCGCCGAGTTCGGTGCCCGGCGGGTCGGCATCAGCGCCGATCCGGTCGACCGGCAGGTGCAGTTCAAGGAGAAGCACGACTTCGACTTCCCCCTGCTCTCCGACCCGGACCGCCGCGTGGCGGCGACCCTCGGCGCCAAACGCCGGGGGCCGCTGTTCAACAAGCGCATGACGTTCGTGATCGACACGGACCGCCGGCTCCTCGAGGCGATCAAGAGCGAGACCAACATGCAGGCGCACGCCGACGAGGCGCTGCGGGTCCTCAGGGCCCACAAGGGCTGAGCGCCAGCGCAGCGCGGAGTCCCGCTCAGCCCGCCGCTCGCTCGGCCCGGTGCACGTTCATCAACGAACCGGCGAGGACCATCTCGACCTGCCGGGGCGAGAGACCGTGGTCGAGCGCGTAGCGCTGGTCCTTGGTCCGGTTCACGAGCTCGAGGCGCGCGTCGCCCCGCTCGAGCGCGGCGCGCACGCCGGGCAATGCGACCTCGTCGCCCTGGTCGATGCGGTCGTAGTCGGCCGGGTCGGCGAAGGTGAGCGCGAGGATCCCGAAGTTGGCGAGGTTCTGCCAGTGGATCCGGGCGAAGCTCGTCGCCACCACCGCCCGCAACCCGAGGTACCGGGGAGCGATCGCGGCGTGCTCGCGGCTCGAGCCCTGCCCGTAGTTGTCGCGGCCGACCACCACGTGGGCCTCCACCTCGTCGGCCCGGTCCGGGTAGCCGGTGTCGATCTGGTCGAACGTGAAGCGCGAGATGGCGGGGATGTTGCTGCGGAACGGCAGCACCCTCGTCCCCGCCGGCAGGATCTCGTCGGTCGAGACGTCGTCGCCGACCTTCAGGAGGACGGGACCCGCGATCTCGTCGGGCATCGGATCGAACTCGGGGAGCGGCACGATGTTCGGCCCCCGGACCAGCTCGACGCCCGAGCCGTCCGCGGCCGGCGCCACGAGCATGTCGGTGTTCACCGGCATGGTGTCGGGCTCGTTCCACTCCGGCGCCTCCGAGCCGAGGTCGCGGGGGTCGGTGATCTCGCCGGTGAGCGCCGCCGCGGTGGCCGTCTCGGGGCTGCACAGGTAGACGCGGTCGTCGCGGGTCCCCGAGCGACCGGGGAAGTTCCGGGGCATCGTGCGGAGGCTGACCTCGCCGGTGCCCGGCGCCTGGCCCATGCCGATGCACCCCATGCAGCCGGCCTGCTGGATGCGGGCGCCGCCGGCGACGAGGCTGCGGAGGTGCCCCTGCTCGGCGAGCAGCTCGAGGATCTCGCGCGAGGTGGGGTTGATCTCGAAGCTCACCTCGGGGACGGTCTGGCGCCCCCGGACCATCATCGCCGGGACGGCGAAGTCGCGCGGGCCGGGATTGGCGGAGGAGCCGATGATCACCTGAGAGACCCTCGTGCCGGCGACCTCCCGGACCGGGACCACGTCGCCGGGACTGGAGGGGCGCGCGATCAGCGGCTCGATCGCGGAGAGCTCCAGGGTCTCCTCGACGTCGTAGACGGCGTCGTCCTCGGCGCTCAGCTCGCTCCAGTCGGCCTCCCGGCCCTCGGAGGCGAGGAACCGGCGCACCTCCGCGTCCGAGGGGAAGACCGTCGTGGTGGCCCCCAGCTCGGTGCCCATGTTGGCGATCACGTGTCGGTCCCACGCGCTGAGCCCGGCGAGGCCGGGGCCGTGGAACTCGACGATGCGGCCGACGCCGCCGTCGACGTCGTGGCGGCGCAGCATCTCGAGGACGACGTCCTTGGCGCTGCACCAGGGGGCCAGCTCGCCCTCGAGGCGGACGCCCCAGATCTCGGGCATCCGGAACCGGAACGGCTCCCCCGCCATCGCCAGGGCGACCTCGAGTCCCCCCGCACCGATCGCCAGCATCCCGATCGCACCCGCGGCGGGCGTGTGGCTGTCGGAGCCGATCATGGTCGCCCCGGGCAGGCCGAAGCGCTGCTGGTGCACCGGGTGGCTGACCCCGTTGCCGGGCTTCGAGAACCACAGCCCGAAGCGCCGCGAGGCGCTCTGGAGGAAGCGGTGGTCGTCGGCGTTGCGGAAGTCCGCCTGGAGGAGGTTGTGGTCGACGTACTGGACCGAGCAGTCCGTGCGCACCCGGTCGAGCCCCATGGCCTCGAGCTCCAGCATCACCATGGTCCCGGTCGCGTCCTGGGTGAGCGTGTGGTCGATGCGCACCCCGATCTCGTCGCCGGGGACCGCGCTCCCCTCGACGAGGTGGCTCTCGATCAGGCGTTGCGCGACGGTCCCGAACGCCATCACGAGACCTCGACGAGCTTGCGCGGCTGCTCGGCGGTGAAGGGGTGGCGCGCCACCTGCCAGCGGGCCCGGGCGAGCAGGGGATCGCTGGGGACGACGCGCAGCGCGGCGTTGAGCGACGCGGTGGGGGCCTTCATGCCGAGGTAGGTGAGGGCGTCGACGGCCCGCGGCCACGCCAGGCCGTAGAGGCGGCGCAGCCTGCGGGGCATCAACCCCACCGCGGCTCCCGCGACGAGGCGCCACACCGGCCGGAGCGGGAGCAGCGCCGGACTCGAGGGCGGGGTCAGGATGAACTCCATGGTGCGCCGCGTCGCAGCGGAGACGCACAGGCGCGGCTCCACGGAGGCGAAGTAGTCGCGGTACTCGGCCCGCGAGGCCGGCACGCGCTCGGCCGGGATCCCGACCAGCTCGGCTGCCCGGACGTTCTCGGCGAGGTAGCGGTCCTGCTCGTCGCCGTCGAGCCTCCCGCCGTAGGTGCGGTAGGCGGCGAAGAAGGAGTGGACCTCGACGCAGTGGACCCAGAGCAGCACGTCGGCGTCCTCGGCCGAGTACCGCTGGCCCGTGACCGGGTCGACGCCGTTGACGAACGTGTGCACCCGCCGGACCAGCGAACCCGCCGCCTCGGCGGCCTCGGTGTCCCCGTAGGTGACCGTGGTGACGTACTCGGAGGTGCGGCGCAGCCGAGTCTCCGAGTCGTCCTCGTAGTCGCTGTGCTCGGCGACGCCGGCCATGGCGTGGGGGTGGAGGGCCTGGACGAGCAGGGCCCGCAACCCACCCACGAGCATCACCGGGTGGGCGTGGACCCGCCACGTGACGCTGTCGGGGCCGAAGAGGCCCCAGTCGTTCGGGCCGGCGACGTCCATCCGCGCGCAGGCTACCCGAGCGCCCGGGGCGCCGCGGATCAGTCCACCGCCTCGGGCGCCGCCGCCTCACGGGCGACGAGGCGGCGCCCGGAGGGCGACAGCAGCGCCCCCGCCACCCCTCCGATCGTCACCGCTCCGCCGAGCACGTGCGCGGCGTTGATCGTCTCTCCCAACGTCACCCAGGCCAGCAGCCCCGAGATGACCGGGAGCGCCAACCGCATGACCGGTGGGACGTTGGCGGGGACCCAGCGCAACGGCCAGGTCATCACGAAGTGGCCGACGGCTCCGGGCAGCACGGCGACGGCGAAGGTCAACGCCCAGTCGCCGCCCTGCATCGCACCGGCCTCTCCACCCGTCAGGAGCACGAAGCCCGTCACCGCGAACGCCGCGACCGTCATCACACCGAGGAGGAAGGGCACGACGTCGATGTGGTCGCGGCCCCGCTTCGAGAGCAGGAAGAAGCCCGAGAACGCGAAGACGTTGGCGAACGCCAGGGCCATGCCGACCGGGTCGCCCTCGGGGCCCGACGAGCCGGCCAGGATCACCACCCCGGAGCCCGCGATCGCGACGCCCGACCAGAGCCTGAAGGCCACCCCGGTCCGCTCGCCGAACAGGGGGATGGCGAGGAGGCCGGTGACGATCGGCGCCAGGGTGGAGACGAGGAGCACGTCGACCACCGAGGTCGCCTTCAGCGCGCTCATGAAGACGAGCTGCTGGACACCGAAGACGACGCCGGTCACGCCGGCGAACCGCCAGGCGCGCCGGTCGGGTCGCCGACCGCTGACCCGCACGTGCACGACGGTGACCACGGAGAAGACGACCACCCCGAACCACAGCCGCCACATCGAGAAGACCGGGCCCGAGACCGACGAGGCCCGGACCATCACCGGGCCGGTGGCGTAGAGGAACACCCCGATCGCGACCAGCACGACCGGCCGGCGTCGCGCGGCCGCGCGCGCCCACGTCGTCACGTCGCCGACGAGGCCGGGTGCGGCAGCCATGGCTCGGAGGGTACCGGTGCCTTCGGCGGGCACCTCGATCGGCACGCGCCGGGCAGCCGCCGCCGTCAGGTCAGGGAGGAGACGCCCCTGACGCGGGCACCGCAGGCCTCCACCCGCCGCCGCAGGTCGCGGTCGGAGGTGACGACCTCGACGCTCGCCGGGTCGGGTTCGGCGGCCACCAGCTCGACGATCCGGTCGTCCGCCGCGTCGCGGCCCTTCCGGCCGGCGTAGAACACGACGACGCCGCCGTGCTCGCCCTCCCGCAGGTCGGGCAGCTCCCGGCCGTCGAAGACGACGGTGACCCGGTGGCCGGGCGCGGCGAGCTCCGTCAGCCGGCGGGCCAGCCGCCGCACCGCCCCGTCCCGGTCGCGCCACCACCCGTCGGGGCGGGAACCGATCACGTTCATCCCGTCGACGATCACGTCGGCCACACCACGACCCTGGTGGAGTCCCGCGCCGAGACGCCACTCGTCGCCGAGCGGACGGCGGGCCGCACCCGGGCAACTCCCGGGGCGTAGCATCGCCCGGCGAGCACACATCACGAGCTCCCGGGGAGGGCCCATGACGGAGACGACCTGGCTCGGCGACACCTGCTCCCTCGTCGAGGCGTTCCGCGCCGGCGAGCGGGCACCGAGCGACGAGCTCGAGGCGACCCTCGCGGCCATCGAGGCGTCCGAGCTGCACGCCTTCTCCCACGTCGACGCGGAGGGCGCGCGCCGCGCCGCCGAGCGCGCCGAGCCGTCACTGCCCTTCGGCGGGGTGCCCGTCGGCATCAAGGAGCTCGACCAGGTCGAGGGGTGGCCCGACACCGAGGCCTCGCTCGCGTTGGCCGACCGGAGAGCGAGCTACACGCGGACCTACATCCGGCGCCTCGTCGAGGCGGGCGCCGTACCCGTGGGGCTGTGCACGGCCTCCGAGTTCGGCGGCCTGAACATCAGCGTCAGCAAGCTCAACGGCGTCACCGGGAACCCGTGGAACCCCGAGCGGACCGCGGGGGGATCGTCGGGCGGCAGCTCCGCCGCGGTCGCGGGAGGCCTGGTCAGCATCGCCACCGGAGGCGACGGCGGCGGGTCGATCCGGATCCCTGCCGGGTTCAACGGCCTGGTCGGCATGAAGGGGACGGCGGGACGCATCCCGCGGGGGCCCCACACCGACATCGCGCCGCTCACGGTGGTGCTCGGGTGCCAGGCCCGCTCGGTGCGCGACGTCGCCCGCTTCTACGACGTCTGCGCCGGCCACGATCCCCGTGACCCCCACAGCCTGCCCTCCACGGCGGGTTGGGAGGCGGGCCTCGGCTCCCAGCGGCTCCGGGGCCGGCGGGTGGCCGTCGCGCCCGACCTCGGATGCGCGGTGGTGCGTCCCGAGGTCGCCGAGCTCGTCGAGGAGTCGGCCGCGGCGCTCGCACGCGACACCGGGATGGAGGTCGTGGAGCTCCCCGTCGAGCTGCCCCTCCTGGCCGTCGAGTGGGCGATGGCCAACCTGTGCCAGCTCCTGCGGGAGCTGGGCGACCGGTGGCCCGACTGCCAGGAGGACCTCACCCCCGAGATCGCCTTCGGCCTGAAGCTGGCCGACGACCACTACGACCTCCGGATGGCGGCCCGCGTCGAGGAGCAACGGATCGTGGCCGACGAGGCGGTCGCCGACCTCTTCGAGCAGGTCGACTTCGTCGTCTCGGCCACCAACCCCGACGTCGCGTTCCCGGCCGAGGTGAGCGTGAACACGATGGTCGGCGACGAGCAGGTCGGGGTCGAGAACAACGCCGCCCTGACCGCGCTCTTCAACGTGGTCGGCAACCCGGCCGTGTCGGTCCCGGCCGGCACCCTCGACGGGCTCCCGGTGGGCGTGCAGGTCGTCGGCCGCCACCACGAGGACGACCTGCTCCTCGATCTCGCCCTCGCGGCCGAGCGCCATCGGCCGGGGCCGCGGGTCGCGCCCGCCGCCCCCCGCGGCGGCTGGTGGGGTGGGGGGCCGCCCCGGCCCCCCACCCCACGAGCTCACCGGACTTCGGTCCGGGTCACGCCGAGACGCCGGAGCGGATCAGCGCACCGTGGGTGCGCCGCCGGCCGGGCGCCACGAGGGCCAGCCCCATGGTGGATCCCGCCAGCGCGACCACCGCGGCGAGCGCCACCGGCTCGGGGATCACGTCGGTGGCGCTGGTGGCGAGCACCGCGTCGCCGATCCCCGATCCCATGGGGCCGAAGAAGCGAGCCAGCCGGAGGGCGGCGACGTACAACCTCGCCTCCGCCTCGGCACCGTCCAGCCCCTCCTCGAGGAACTCGAGGGTGGTCGGCCCGCCGTCGCTCGCGGTACGGCTGAAGGTCACCGTCGACCACGAGTCACCGGCGGGGGCCCGCCCCACGATCTCGCCGCGCTCGACGAAGCTGCCGGACTCCGGGCCCTGCCCGCTGATCGCGACGCCCGAGTAGGTGTACTCGGCGTCGTCGGCGCCGCGGATCGTGAAGCGCCAGGTTCCGTCGGGTGCCTCCGAGGCGTCGGTGACGAGTCCGTCGAGGACCGCCACGACCGGCGCTTCCGGCGCGGCCCGCACGTCGGTCTCGGGACCGTCGTCGTCGAGCCGGAACTCGGCGAGGCCACCGATCGGGAACGGCGTGAGGACGCCGGCGATCCCGGCCTCCGACGCGCGGGCCTCCTCGAGGAGACGCACGACCTCCTCGGTCGACCGGACCGGCGACGCCGCCGCCCGCTGCGCGGCCGACGGGTCGTTCCGGGTCGACGCGCTCGGTGCCGGTGCGGACGAGGACGGAGCCCTCTCCGCCGCCGGTGTCCGGTGGCTGGCGCCGCTGTCGCCGGGTGCCGTGCCGACACCCGGGATCTCGGGAACGTCCACCGCGTCGACGGTCTCCTCGACCGTCTTCACGGTGTCGTCGACGGTCTGCTCCACGTCGTCGACCGTGTCGTCGATCGTCCGCTCCACGTCGTCGACCGTGTCGTCGATCGTCTGCACAGTGTCGTCGACCGTGTCGTCGACGGTGTCCTCGACCGTCTCCACGGTCTCGTCGGTGGTGTCCTCCACGGTCTGCACCGTGTCGTCGACGGTGTCCTCGGTGGTCTCCACGGTCTCGTCGGTGGTGTCCTCCACGGTCTGCACCGTGTCGTCGGTGGTGTCCTCGACCGTCTCCACGGTTCCGCCGGTGTCGATCGCCTCAGCGATCCCGACCGATCCGAACAGGGACCCGGCGCCGAGCGCCAGGGCCGCCAGAGCCGCTGCCCACCTCGTTCTGGTCCAGTGCTGCATGTCCGCCTCCTCGTCCACTCTCGTGGTGTGTCGTGTGCGGGGGCGTGTGCCCCACCACATGCACGACGCGGGCACCGAACGGTGACGGGTGGCCTCGCTGATTCGCCCGCTTCCTCCCGTGGGAGGTGGGATTCCCCCGGTCGGGCGCAGGGCTCAGAGGAGGCTCGACGACTCCGAGGACGCCGAGGATCCCGAGGACTCCGACGTCTCCGACGTGCCCGTCGAGGCCACGGCGTCGTCCGCGCCGTCGTCCACGCCGTCTCCGGTGTCCTCGACGACCTCCACGGTCTCGTCGGCGGTGTCGTCGACGGTCTCCACGGTTCCGGAGACGGACGCCTCGGCGTCCTCGACCGTCCCGCCGACGGTGCCGCCCACGGTGCCCTCGACGGTCTCGTCCAGGGTGTCCTCGAGGGCACCCTCGTCGAGGTCCGCCGAGGGATCGTCCACCGCGTCGAGCGTCCGGAGCACGACGTCGTCGCTCGAAGGCTCGCTCGACGACTCCGTCGCCTCCCGGGTCGCGGCCGGCTCGGAACCAGTGTTCTCGGAGTCGCCAGTGCCACTGGGGCCGCCCTGCCGGCCCGTCGACGACTCGGGCGTCGCCGAGGTCGCGTTCCCCGTTGCTCCGCCGGGAACGCCGGGGTCCGGAGACGCCGCGCCACGGGGGGTGGCCGGCGGAGCGGGATCGGGTTCGGGCACGACCACCGCGTCGCCCGCCGACACGCCGAGACCGAGCGCGAAGACCGCCACGAGCGCCCCGGCGGCGGAACGGGCGAGACCCGGGGACGCCGACGTCCCCGGAGCGCCGGCCAGCGAGCGCACCAGCCGCAGACGACCGAGGAGCGCGGTGACCAGACCGGGAAGCAGGGCAGGACGCTCGTCGAGCCGCTCCCGGACGGCCGTCCTGGCACGCGCCAGCGCGGCCTTGACCGCGCCCACCGACGTCCCCTCCTGCGCTGCGATCTCGCCGCATCCGAGTCCGTGCACGTGGCGCTCGACCAGCAGGCGTCGCTGGCGGGAGCTCACGCTCGCGAGCGCTCGTGCCAGCTTCTGGCGCTTGGCGGCCTCGAGAGCGGCCGAGCCGGGGTCGGGGGCGATCGCCGCGACGCCGTGGACCTCCTCGAAGGGCACCTCGGGCCAGCGGGCCCGACGGCGGTGGTGGTCACGGGCGAGGTTCTTGGCGACGGTCACCAACCACGGCCACGCGTCGCCACCCTCGTGGTGGAGGCCCCGGTCGTAGGCCCGGACCATGCTCTCCTGGACCACGTCGTCGACGAGCGAGACGTCCCGCACGCTGCGGAGCACCGCGGCCCGCAGCCGCGCCGCGTAGCGCTCGTAGAACGCGCCGAAGGCCTCGGCGGCCGGCGGGGAGAGTTGGGACAGCGCCATCCGCTCTCGCCTTCGGTGCGATCGGCGGCACGATGAGCGCGCGGCAGGAGAATCGGGGCACGTGTCCGGTCCCTGCCGGCGGCTCGCGCACTACGCCGAGATCGCGCCGGTCGATCGTCGCCCGGCGTGCGGACGTCTCGGCCCGGGCTCTCGGCCGGAGCGCTCAGCCCGAGCTCAGGTCCCCTCGATCCGCCGGAGGGCTCGGGCGAACAGCCAGAGGGTGGTCTCGTGGAGGAGATCCCCCACCTCGGACGGCGCCTCGCCGGCGGCAGCCCGCGCGTGGGTGCCCTCGAGGATGATGCCCAGCCGGTAGCAGGCGAGCACCTCGTACCAGCGGACGGCGGTGAGGTCCCGGTCGCTGCCCGCCGCGTACCGGGCGACGAGCTCGTCGGGACCGGGGAACCCCTCCCACGGCGCGACCCGGAACAACGACTGGCTCTCGTCGGGATCGGGCCAGGTGGCCAGGAGCTGGCCGAGGTCGACGAGCGGGTCGCCGAGCGTGCTCAGCTCCCAGTCCACCACCGCCGCCAGCTCGGGGCCGCCGGTCGAGAAGAGGACGTTGGCGAGATGGAAGTCGCCGTGGATGATCCCGGGCGGGGACGGCGCGGGCCGGTGCTGCTCCAGCCAGGCGGCCACCTCCTCGACTCCCGGGATGTCGGGCCCCGGGTACCCCTCGTAGCGCGAGTATCCCTCGAGCTGCGAGCGCCACCGCTCGACCTGGCGCTCCAGGTAGTTGTCGGGGCGGCCGAAGTCCTCGAGGCCGGCGGCGGCGTGGTCGACGCGGGCGAGCGCGGCGATGGCGTCGGCCATCGCGAGGCCCATCTCGTGGCGGACGGCCGGATCGGAGGCGTGGAGCTCGGGCAGCCCGGTGGTGGGGTTGAACCCGTCCACGGGCTCCATCAGGTAGAAGGCGGCTCCCAGGACGTCGGTGTCCGGGCAGGACGCGATCAGGGGCGGATGGGGCACGTCGGTCCCCGCGAGCGCCCCGAGCACGCGCGCCTCGCGCCGCATCGTCTCGTCGCTGCGCTTGCGCTTGTGGAGGGGTGGTCGGCGCAGCACGTACTCGCGGCCGCTTCGACGGAAGCGCACCAGGACGTTCTGGGTGCCGCCGCCCAGCGGACCGACATCGGTGATCGGACCGGCACCGAGGCCACGCTCGTCCATCCACGCCGCGAGGGCCCCGAAGTCGACCCCCTCGATCGACGGAGCGGACTCGCCCACTCAGGCGCCGCCCTCGACGAGCTCCTCGATGCGCCTCCGCCCGGCGAAGCCGACTGCCAGCTCGTGGTACCAGCGCAGCGCCGGCTCCCCCTCGACCCAGCACAGCAGGACCTGCCGGCCGTCGTGCTCGGCGGGGAAGTCGAGCAACAACGGCGCCCAACCCTTCACCTGGATGCCCCGCGATCGGAAGTCGTCGAGGAGCTCGGAGAGGCGGGCCTCCATCGCCTTGGCGTCAGCCAGCGTCACGTCACCACCCTCGTTGTGGGCGTGCGCGGTCTCGGCGAGGTCCGCCCGCAGCCCGATCAGCTCGTCGATCCGACCGCCGATGGCCTCCAGCTCGCGGCGGGCTTCGTCGATCGTGAAGGTGCGCTCCTGTTGCTCCACGGGAGCAGAGGCTACCGAGCGCGGCCCGGCAGGGATCCCCTCGGCGGGCTCCCGGCGGGCTCTCGGCGCGCGCTCAGCGGTAGTCGGGGTTCGGGAAGTCGAAGCGGCATCCGGCGTCCCACTCGGAGCGCTGGTTGCCGTGGGCGGGGATGCCGCCGGCGTCCTTGAGCATGCGCGCCATGTGGAGGAGGTTCCAGGTCATGAAGGTCGTGTTGCGGTTGGTGAAGTCGTTCTCCGGGCCTCCGGAGCCCGCGTCGAGGTAGGAGGGGCCAGGGCCGGCCTCTCCCAGCCAGGCGGCGTCGGCCTGGGGTGGGATGGCGTAGCCGAGGTGCTGGAGCGAGTACAGGATGTTCATGGCGCAGTGCTTGGCGCCGTCCTCGTTGCCGGTGACGACGCAACCGCCGACCCGCCCGTAGTACGCGTACTGGCCGTGCGCGTTGAGCACCGCGGAGCTCCCGTAGAGGCGCTCGATCACCGTGGAGCACACCGAAGACTTCGCGCCCAGCCAGATCGGCGTGAGGAGCACGAGGATGTCGGCGGCCATCACCCGCTCCTGGATCCGCGGCCAGTCGTCGCGCTCCCACCCGTGCTCGGTCATGTCCGGGTACACGCCGGGGGCGATCTCGTGATCGACGGCTCGCACGGTCTCGACCGACACGCCGTTGCGCTCCATGATGGCCGCCGAGATGTCGGCGAGGCCCTGGGTGTGGGAGGGCTCGGGCGACCGCTTGAGGGTGCAGTTGAGGAAGACGGCGGAGAGGTCGGTGAAGTCCCACCGGCTCTCGGTGCACATCCGCTCCTGGTGCTCGTCGAGCTCGACCACGGCGACCTCCGTGCCGTCGGCGACTGGGATGGCGGGCTGCGCCTCGTCCGGCGCACGTTACCGCCCGCTCAGCGGTAGTTGCCGGTGTGGCCGAGGCTGAAGCGGCCCGGCTGGGGGAAGAGCGCGAGGCCGTGGGCTCCGGCGCCGACCGGGATCCGGTGGATCAGCTCGCCCGTTCGGGTGTCGACCACGTACACCGACGCGTGGTGGCGGCCGGTCACCCAGAACTGCGACCCGTCGGGCGACACACCCCCCATGTCGGGGGAACCGCCGATCTCCCACGTGTCCACGACCTCGTCGGTGGTCGTCGCGACGACGGAGATCGTCCCCTCGAGGCGGTTCGTCACGTACATCTCGGTGGCGTCGCGGCTGGGGTAGATCCCGTGGGCGCCCCGACCGGTGGGAAGGAAGGCGACCTCCTCCATGGCGTCGGGGTCGACGACGATGACGCCGTGTCGTCCCTGGTCGGCCACGTAGAAGGTCTGGCCGTCGGGCGCCAGGCGCACGTCGACGGGGAGCTCACCGAGGGGCGCCACCTCGGTCACCTCC
This sequence comes from uncultured Burkholderiales bacterium, assembly GCA_964438505.1. Classification (GTDB taxonomy): domain Bacteria; phylum Actinomycetota; class Acidimicrobiia; order IMCC26256; family JACPCJ01; genus CAYTKN01. The sequence continues at coordinate 103,941 of CAYTKN010000001.1, read as the reverse complement.
CAGCTCCCGGTGTCGACCTTGACGATCTCGCCCGAGAACTCGCAGCTCAGGAGGAGGTGGTCTCCGGCGCCGCCGAAGTCGAGGTGGTCGGGTCCGGTGCAGGGGATCTCGACGCTCTCGAGCAGCTCCCAGGTCCGCGGGTCGCGGACGTCGAGGCGGCGGAGCCGCTCGGCGACGACGACGGCCTCTGCGCCGTCGGGCGTGAAGTAGAGGTTGTAGGGGTCCTCGACGGGGATCGGCTCTCCCGGCTCGCCGGTCATCGGGTCGATCGGGGTGAGGGTGTTGCCGCGGGTGTTGCCCACGTAGAGGGTCGAGAGGTCCCAGGACGGCGTGACGTGGTGCGGCAGGTCGCCGACGGGGAACCGGTCGACGACCTCGAAGGTCTCGGGGTCGATCACCGTGACGCTGTCGGCGCGGCTGTTGGGCACGTAGGCGCGAAAGGGGACGCCCTCGACGCGGGGGCTCAGGTCGTCGGGTCCGGTGAAGGCGTAGACGCCCCGTGATCCGCTCGGGTCCGCCACGCCGGCGCCCGCGGTCGACCCGGTGGACCGAGCGGAACCAGCGGACCCGGTGGTGGCCGCGGAGGTCTCGGTGGAGGGGACGCTGGAAAGGGCGGTGGTGCCGGCACCCTGGTCGTCGGCGCCGGTCCCCGCCGACGGGCCGCACGCCGCGGCGAACACCGCGACCACCGTGGCGAACGCGACGGCGCTCGGAGACCGGGCGGTCACTGCCAGGGGCGGTTGCCGTAGCGGTCCAGGTGGACGACGTCGCCGACGGGCCGGCGCGTGGTCGGCCCGTAGCGTCCACGCGGCCACCCCATCGGCACCACGCAGCAGGGGTGCACCGCGAGCGGCAACCCGAGGAGCCGTCGCGTCGCGGTGGTGCTCCACAGCGGCAGCGTCACGAGCGCGGCGCCGAGGCCCATCGCCCGGGCGGCGAGGAGCAGGTTCTGGGCGCTCGGGTAGATCGACCCGTAGTAGGTGCTCTGGGCGATCGGGGGCAGCGGGACGAACGGGACCCGGGCCCCGCGCAGGCAGCACACCACGAGGACGGGCACCTCGACGAAGTGGTCGACCTGCCACTGGACCGCGTCGAGGATCCTCCGCATGGCGGGGTCGTCACGCGTGGCGATCTTCCCGAGGCCGCCGTAGAGCTTCCACGCCCGCCGGTACTGCCTGGCGAAGCCCTCCTTGATCGCCGGGTCCTTCACGACCACGAACTCCCAGTTCTGGCCGTTCGACCCGGTGGGTGCCTTGAGGGCCAGCTCGATGCAGCGCTTGACGACGTCGTCGTCCACCGGATCCGGCAGCAGACGGCGCACGGCCCGCTGGGTGAGCATCGCCTCCCGCAGCGGCATGTCCAGGCCGGCTTCGACCTCGTCGAGGGTGCGAGCCCCGTCGTCGGGGGTGGGTGCGGTCATGTCCGTACGCTACGGGGCGGGAGAGCGGGCGTGCACGTGCGGGAACGCACGGGCCCGTGTCGCGTGGTAGGGAGACGGGAGGCAAGACCACAGGGACGAGGACGACACCGACGAGGAGGAGATCCGAATGGCGAAGGTGCATCTCGGGGACATCTCGATCAGCAGTCCGGCCTTCGAGCACGGCGGAGCCATCCCCGCCAAGTACAGCGCCGAGGGCGACAACGTCTCGCCGGAGCTGGTCTTCGACAACGTTCCCGACGGAACCCGACAGCTCGCGGTGATCTGCCACGATCCGGATGCCCCGCTCACCGACGGGTTCACGCACTGGGTGCTCTACGGGATCCCGGCGGACACCAAGAGCATCCCCGAAGGCGGCGGCGACGCGTTCACCGAAGGTCCGAACGACTTCGGGAACCAGGGCTACGGTGGCCCCGCTCCGCCCCCCGGCCACAACACCCACCACTACTTCTTCCACGTCTACGCGCTCGACACCGAGCTCGACGACGGTCCGGGCCTGACCCGTCAGGCGCTGCTCAAGAAGATCGACGACCACATCATCGAGCAGAACCGCGTCGTGGGGACCTTCGCTCGCTGACCTGCGGGCTCGACGGAGTCGCCTCGCCGGCCGAACCCCGTCCCGCCTCGACCGGGGACGTGCCAGCCGAGGACGTGCCAGCCGAGGACGTGCCAGCCGAGGACGTGCCAGCCGAGGATGTGTCGGCGCGGGCCGCGGGACCCGGCGACCCGCCGTCCCGCGGCTCGCGCTCCGGTGCGCGCCGATCGTCGGCTCGTCCCGGCGGCGTGTGCTCGGCCTGGGACACCGCCGCGGGAGCCTCCGGGGACGAAGCGCCCGATCGCGGTCCCCCGGCCCGTGCGCGCACGGTCGGTTCGCGCACGTCACGCCGCGCCCGGTCCGGCGGTGCGGCCTCGGCCGGCCCGTTCGCCTCCGCGGCGGCGGCACGCTCGAGCCCCGGAGGACCCGGCTCCGCGACGTCGAGGCCCCGACCGTCGCCCGGGTGGGCAGCGGTCTCCTCGGTGCCGTCCTCGGTGCTGTCCTCGGTACCTGCGTCGTCACCGCCGCCTTCGTCGGCGCTGTCGTCGCCGTCGTCCTGCTTCGACGGCTCGTCTGCGACCGGCTCGTGCCCCGACGTCGTGCGCTCCGCGGGCTGCGGCACCGCGTCGACGGGCACAGCGTCGCCGCCGTCGCCGCCGTCGCCCCGGTCGCTGCCGTCCTCGTGCGGAGAGCCCGACCCGGGAACCTCCACGACGAGTCCGTCTCCCGGGACGACGCCACCCGGTGCCGGCGACGCCGGCGCGGGCGAGACCGAGCTGAGGTTGTCGCCCTCGATCGGGACCTCCGCAGGGGGACGGGACTCCCGACCGTCGTCCTGCTCGGGCGGCAACGGCGTGACGACCTGGCGCACGGGTCGTGTCACCGTGTCGACGGCGTGGACGAGGGGGCGCAGACCCGGCAGCACCGTGGAGGCCGGCCCCACCAGCGCCGCGGCAACGAGCGCGGCGAGCGCACGCCGCAGCGGCGTGCGCTTGAGCTCGGGCAGGACGTCGGAGCGGATGTCCACGATGCCCGGGGTGCCCTCCCCGATCGCTGGAGCGACCACGGGTGCCGGTTCGGGGTCCTCCCGGTCCTCGAGGCGGGCCGCGACCTCGTGCCAGGCCGGCCCGGGCTCGCCGTCGTCGTCCTCCGCGTGCACCGCCACCCAGAGGTGCATCTCGGCGAGCTCGGCGGCATCCGAACCGGGATGGCGCGCGTCGAGCTCGTCCAACCCGATCTCGCCGGACTCCCAGCGAGCGAGGTCGTCGACCAGCTCCGGGGTCATCGCTCGCCCCCCATCAGCTCGCGCAGCGCGCCCAGCGCGCGCCACTGCTGGGTGTTGACGGCTCCCGGGGTCTTGCCGAGGGCGCGGCCGACCTCCTCGTTGCTGAGGCCACCGAGGAACTTGAGCTCGACGATCGCCCGTTGCTCGTCCGGGAGGCGCGCGAGGGCGGATCCGAGGACCATGCGGTCCAACGGGGCGTCGCCCGTCTCGAACGGCTCGACGTCGGGCTCCGCGCGGGGTTCGAGGCGTGACGACTTGCGCCGCGCGTCGGCCACGACGTGGCGGGCGATCCCGTAGAGCCAGGCGACGAACGGGACGCCCGTGTCCCGGTACCGCGACAGGGCCGCCCACGCACGGACGAAGGTCTCGCCCACCGCGTCCTCGGCGGCGGCCTCGCTCAGGGAGAAGCGGGCGAGCCGGTGGATCCGCCGGCGGTACTCCGCGTACAGCACGCCGAAGGCCTCGCGGTCCCCCTCCTGGGCCCGAGCGACCAACCCGCGGACGTCGGCGTCCGAGAGCCGCCGCGCCGGCGCTCCGGCACCACCGTGGGCGCGCGCACCCGGTGCTGCTCCGGTGCGCCCGGTCGTGCTGTCCGGAACCGTGGGTCGAGTCATGCCGCCCGTTCGGTCGCGAGCCCTCCACTCCCCCATCGCACGACCGTCCCCGGATGCACGCACGCACGCGAGATCCGAGGGCAACGTGGCGGTTCGCGGAGACAGGGGTGCGGGGACGGGTCCCGAGCTACTTCGACACGTCAGGTGGGACGAACGCGACCGTTCTCGCACCGAGGCGGGACCGCGCTCCCGACTCGTCCGCTGCGTCCGTGACGCGGCTATCGCCCGAGGCTCTCGGCGAGCCGGAACACCGCCGGGCCGAGGATCACGATGAACAGCGCCGGCAGCACGAAGAACACGGTCGGGATGAGGATCTTCACCGGCATCTTCATGGCGCGCTCCTCAGCCCGCTGGCGGCGGCGCTCCCGCATCTCCCTCGACTGCACCCGCAGCACCTTGGCGATCGGTACCCCGTACTGCTCGGCCTGGCGGACCGCGACCACGAAGTGCCGCAGGTCCGACACCTCGGTGCGCCGCACCAGACGGCTCATCGCCTCCGCCCGGGGCACACCGATCCGGATGTCCTGGATGGTGCGGAGGAGCTCTTCCCCGACCGGACCGCTGGTCGAGCGCCCCGCCTCAGCCATCGCCGCCTCGAAGCCGAGACCGGCCTCGACGCTGATCGTCAGCTCGTCGAGGGCGTCGGGCAGCTTCTTCAGCAGCGCCTCCTGGCGCTTGCTCGCGTGCTGGCGCAACACCACGTCGGGTGCCAGGTAGGCGACGGCGGGAAGCGCCGTCGCCGCCAGCAGTCCCATGCCCGAGGGATCGGTGGCGAAGCCGAGCAGGCCGACGGCGAAGCCCGCGGTGGCGAGCACGAGCTTCACCGCCAGCAGCCGCTCGACCGGCCACCTGGCCGTCATGCCCGCCAGCGCGACCCGCCGCTCCAGGTCCGCGACGTGCGAGACGGGGGTGAAGCGTCGACCGAGGCGTCCGAACACCTCCAGGACGGGAGCGACGAGGCGGTCGCGCGCGGAGCGGGTCAGCTCGAGCTCGCGGACGTCGGTGCCCGCCGGAGTCGTCCCACCCAGGTTCGAGCGCACGGCGTGGGCCCGGGTGTCGGCGCTCGTGATCGACCACCAGAGCAACGGCACCGACGCCGCGAGCGCCAGCGCGAACCCCCAGACGTGGAGCGGAACGATCACCGTCACTGCGACCACACCCACCGTCACACCTCCACGCTCAGAACTCCGGCCGGACGAGCCGCTTCATCACCGCGGCCCCGATCGCCAACAGCACCAACCCGACCCCGAGGACCACCCGCCCCGCCGGACGGGTGAACAGCTCCGAGATGTAGGGGCGGTTGGTGAACCACATCCAGGTGCCCACCAGGAACGGGAGCGCCATCAGCAGGATCGCCGAGAGGCGCCCCTCGGCCGTCAGGGAGCGGATCTGGCCGCGGACCCGGTTCCGGTCGCGGATCGTCTCGCCGACCCGATCGAGGATCTCCGCGAGGTCGCCGCCCACCTCCCGGTGGATCCGGATCGCCTGGACCACCCACTCGACGTCCTCGTTGCCCGCGCGCTCGGCCAGCGCGTCGAGCGCGTCGCCGACGTCGCGACCGAGCCGCGACTCGACGATCACGCGGTGGAACTCCTCGGCCGTCGGCGACTCCGCCTCGCGGGTCACCATGTCGATCGCCTGGACCAGGCCGTGGCCGCTGCGGAGGCTGCCGGCGAGGAGCTGGATGGTGTCGCCGAGCTGGTCGGCGAGCTTGCGCTGGCGCCGCTTCCGCAGCACGTCGAGGCCCTGCCAGGCGGCCACCGAGAGGAGCACGGCGACGACGAGCGCGGCGACCGGACCGGCCGCGAGGAGCGCCACGGCGGCTCCGCCGAGCACGGCGCTCACGACCATCACCACGTACTCGGCCGGCCGCATGGCGAGCCCCGCGCGCTCGAGGGCGACGTCGAGGCGCCCGAGCCGCTCGTTGCCCGAGACCGCGCGCTCCGCGAGGGCCGTGGCCTGCTCGGCCATCCCGCCGACCAGCGCGGAGGCCCTGGCACCGGCGTCGACGGTGCGCACCCGCTGGGCGAGCTCGCGCGAGCGGCGACCCGAGAAGAAGAGCCAGCCGCCGATCAGCAGCGAGAGCCCGAAGGCCGTCACGCCGGCCGTCAGCAACCACGGCTGCGCGTACCACGCGGGTTGGGGGGCCACGACCGGCTCCGCGACGACCGGAGGAGGTGGCGCGGTGGACCCGCCGGCCTCGGTCGACGCGGCGGCGCCCGAGGGCTCGGGGAACGCGACCGGGGCTTCCCAGGCGGCCGACACGCCGTCCGCGTCGAGGCCGACGTGGAGCGAGGTGGTGCCGCCGGCCTCCGAGGTGAACGCGAGCTCGTACTGGTTCCGGAGCTGGGAGGCGATGCCGTCGTAGAGACCGACGATCTCGGCGGGCTCGCTCGCCGCGACCACCTTCCCGCCGGAGGCCTTCGAGAGGCGCCCGAGCGCACCGAGGTCGCTCTCCGCGGTGGCGAGGGCCACGGCGTGGAAGCCCACGTCGAGCTCCTCGAGCCCGACGAGCGCCTCGTCGAGCGAATGGACGCTCGCCGTGTCGCCGCCGTCGGAGAGCACCACCATGAGCTGGCGCTCGCCCGGGTCGGACACGCCGGTGAGCGCCTCGCCGGTGAGCGCCACGGCGTCGTAGAGCGCCGTCTCGCCTCGCGCCTCGAGCGCCTCGATCGCTTCCACCACCGGTGTGGCGTCGGTCGAGAAGGAGCCCGCGAGGCTCGGCTGGTCGCCGAAGCCGAGCACCGCGATCCGCGTGCCCGCCGGCATCGCGTCGACGAACCCGACCGCCGCCTCCTTGGCGGCCAGCAGCGGCTCGCCCCGCATGCTGCCGGAGGTGTCGATCACGAGGGCGACGTCGAGGCCGTCGCCCGGGAGGCGCCGCACCGACACCGGGATCTCGGCGCCGTCCTCGCGGATCGTGAAGTGCTCGGGACCGAGGTCTCGCCCCGCGAGCTCGCGGGGCGCGGTCACCGTCACGGCCACGTCGGGGTGCGAGGAGATGTCGAGGTCGACGACCTCGAGCGACGCCGCCTGCGCGGACCCGGCGGCAGCGGGCAGGCCGCAGAGCTCCAGGAGCAGCGCCGCGAGGAGCAGGGAGGCCGACAGGCGCCGGCGACGCCTCATGTCAGGTTCCGCTTCGCCGTCAGGTTGTCGAGCTCCGCGAGCACCTCGCCAGGGTCGCCTGCGCCGAAGACGTGGGCGGGGAGCTCCACGCCGAGCTGCTCGAGCCGCTCGGTGAACGCGGGGCGGATGCCGGTCGGCTTCAGCGTCCCGAGGTAGCGGCCCTCCTGGTCGACCCCGGCGTCGTAGTCGAAGAGGTGGATGTCGCTGACGGCGATGACGTCGCCCTCCATGCCGCCGACCTCGGAGACGTGGGTGACCCGGCGCGTCCCGTCACGTAGCCGGGACATGTGCACGACGAGGTCGATGGCGGAGGCGATCTGCTCCCGGATGGCCCGGATCGGTAGATCCATCCCGGCCATGAGCACCATCGTCTCGAGGCGCGAGAGGGCGTCTCGGGGGGAGTTGGCGTGGAGCGTGGAGAGCGAGCCGTCGTGGCCCGTGTTCATCGCCTGGAGCATGTCGAGCGCCTCGCCGCTACGGACCTCGCCGACGATGATGCGGTCCGGGCGCATGCGCAGCGCGTTGCGGACCAGGTCGCGGATCGTGACCTGGCCCTTGCCCTCGATGTTGGGCGGGCGACTCTCGAGGCGGCACACGTGCTCCTGGCGCATCTTCAGCTCGACGGCGTCCTCGATCGTGACGATCCGCTCGGAGTCGCGGATGAACGACGACAGGACGTTGAGCAGCGTCGTCTTCCCCGCGCCCGTGCCGCCGCTCACGAGCACGTTGAGCCGTCCGTCGACGCACGCCGAGAGGAAGTCGACGCTCTCGCGGCTGAGCGTCCGCGACGCCACGAGATCCTCGGTCGTGAGCGCCTGCTTCGAGAACTTCCGGATGGTGACCATGGGCCCGTCGACGGCGAGGGGCGGGAGGATGGCGTTGACCCGCGAGCCGTCGGGGAGGCGGGCGTCGACCATCGGCGACGACTCGTCGACCCGGCGGCCGATGCGCGACACGATCCGCTCGATGGCCCGGCGGAGGTGGTCGTCGGAGAAGAACCGCTCGTCGACCTGCGAGAGCCGCCCGGCGCGCTCCACGTAGATCGTGTCCGCGGTGTTCACCATGATCTCGGTGACCTCCGCGTCGGCCAGGTAGCGCTCGAGCGGCCCGTAGCCGAGGACGTCCTCGCTGACCTCGGCGACGATGCGCTGGAGCTCCTGGTCGGTGAGCGGGATGTCCTCGTCGGCCATGACCAGCTCGAGCTCCTCGACGACGAGTCGCTCGAGCTCGTCGTCGTCGAGCTGCGGGTCGTCGAGCCTGGTGCCGAGGCGGTCGAAGAGCGACTCCTGGGCGCGCTGCTTCAGGTCGTCGAGGGCGTCCTTGGAGCGGTGCCGGTCCCGGCGCGAGCGGTCGTCCTGCTTCCAGGACGCGCCGGCCAGCGCGGCGAACGCGGAGCGGTCGGAGGCGGAGAGCGCGTCCTCCTCGGCCTGCTTGAGTCGATCGGTCAGGTTCATCGGGTCTTCCCCTTCCGCTTGGAGGACCGATCCGCGGGCCGCTGGGCGAACCGGCCGACGATGTCGAGGAGCGCGTCGGTGGTGTCGGAGTCCTCGTCGGTGTCGAGGATCGGCCGACCCTGGTTGAGCGCCTCGGTCACGGCGCTCGAGGCGGGGACCTCGATCCGCACGGGGAGCCCGACGGTGCCCTCGATGTCCTCGCGGCTCAGGCCGACGTCGTCGTCGCCCCGGTTGACGACGAAGTGCCTGGTCTGGGTGGTCATGCCGATCCCGTCGAGGATCTCGACCTCGCGTCGCATGCTGCGGATCGACGGGACGTCGGGGACGCCGACGAGCAGGAAGTCGGTGGCGGACTCGATCGCCGCGAGCGAGAACTCGTCGAGGCCGGAGCCGGTGTCGACGATCACGTACCGGAACGCCTGCCCCAGCGCCCGCACCATCCGCCCGACCCGCTCGGCGTCCATCTGGTCCGCGACCGCCGGCGAGTCGGGGGCCGAGAGCACGTAGAGGCCGGTGGGGTGCGCCGTGAGGAACGCCTTGAGCGAGGTGATGTCGCTCTCGGCTCCGGCGTGGAGCGCGTCCGCGATCGTGCGGTCCGCCTCGAGGTGCAGCGCGGCCCCGACGTCGCCGAAGCGCAGGTCGAGATCGACGAGCGCGACCTCCTTGGGCGCCGTCATCGCCAGGCCGACGGCGAGGTTGGTGGCGATGGTCGTCTTCCCGACCCCGCCCTTGGGTCCCAGGGTGACCACGACCTGGCCGGGAGCCGAGTCCTCGTCGCCGCCGAGCAGGTTCGTCTTGCGTCGCACCGCGGTGCCCCGGGCCCGCTCGAAGGTCGCCCGCAGCTCGGCGTGGTCGGCGCGGGGCGAGACGACGTCCCGGATCCCGGTTCGGAGCGCCTTCTCGAGGACCCGGGGTGTGGGCTCCGCGACCACGAGGAGCGTGATCTCGGGATGGCGCCGGTCGAAGATCTCGGCCAGGCTCACCCACTCGTCGAAGTGGAGGCCCGGGCCGAGGGCCACCACGTCCGGGGCGGCCGCAGCGATGGCGTCGACCGAGGAGACCGGTTCGGCGAGGTCGAGCCGCTCCCCCCAGGTGGAGAGATCGCCGTTCAGCTCGTGCTTGAAGGCCTCCCGGACGTGGTGCTCGAAGTCGTGGTGGGTGCTGGCGAGGATGATTCCGCTCATTCGTAGATCGACTCCCTCGTCTGGACTCGCGTGCCCTGCTCCGGTGCGGCTTCGGGTTCGAGCGACAGCCAGAGGCTGCCGTGCTCGGCGGCGAAGACGACCCGCTCGACCGACGGCCCGTCGAGGGCGAGGGTGACGAGCAGGTTGTCCTCGGGTGCCTGCGCCGTCCCCGATGTGTCGTCGCCGTCGCCGATCCCGCCCGGCTCGAAGGCCCGGGTCGACTGCACGTTGGTGACCAGGACCTTGTGGAGGATCAGGTGGGTCGAGTTCGGGGTCCGCTCGACGGCGCGGGAGTCCTCCTCGAGGCTGCCGCCCCGCTGGTCGAAGGGGTCGAACGAGGCGACCACACCGACGGTGCTGCCGGGGCGGAGCACGCCGCCCACGGCCCGCTCGGGCGCCAGTGACACGGTGACCTCGTGCTTGTCCTCGGGCACGCTCACCCGGGTGCTGCGCCCGGTGTAGGCGTCGGCGGGCACGAAGCGCGCCGAGGTGACCTGCTCGCCGGGAAGCAGCTCGACGCTCGCCACGAGCCCCGACAGCGAATCGAGCTCGGAGACGGCGCCTTCGGCGCGGCTCTTGGCCGGCACTTGCTCGAGGCTCACCTTCCCTTCGAGCTCGGTGGCCCGGGTGCCGGCGGCGACGCTGTCGCCGACCACGAGCACGTCGACGAGCTTCTCACCCGCGAGGGCCCGGTCCTCGGCGCCCTGCACGAAGGCGACCAGGCCGGCGGCGCCGACGACGGCGAGCACCACGGCCGCGATGGCGCCGCGGGCTCGGCGGTTGGCCGACCTCCGTCTCCTGGTCTTCTCGCGCTGCTCGCGCTTGTCGCTGGTGTCCTTGTCGCCACGACGAAGTCGCACCGTTCCTCCTCTACGTCGTGCAGTGGCTGGGGTCTGGCTCGGGTTCGACGTCGCAGATCCGCACGACGCGCAATCCGAGGTCGGGTCCGGATCCGCCGCCGACACCTCCGGCGACGGCCTCCTTGAAGCGGATCTCGAGGTAGCGATCCTGCTCGGCGCCGGTGGTCTTCCACCCGAGGAGCTGCACCTCGACGAAGCCGACCACGCCGAACACGGCGGTGGATCCCTGCTCGCTGACCCGGTCGAAGAGCGGGATGGGGAACTCCTCGCCTCGGACCGCGCCGAGCGAGGTGTCGAGGTCGTTGGAGAAGGCGCCCGGGTCACCGCCCATGTCCCCGGGAGTGACGAAGTCTCCGTAGCCGAGGCGCACCCACCGCTTGGTGTCGGAGTTGCTCACCGGGAGGGCGTTGTCGAGGTCGATGATCGCCCAGTTGCCCGGCGCGCCGCCGCAGTCGTCGGGGTCGTTGTCGTAGTAGACGCGGACCGCGTCGGAGGAGCCTCGCGGGTTGGCGGACCAGGCTTGGAAGTGCGGGTCGTCGACGCAGAGCCCGAAGGGTCGCAACCCCGCGACGGCCGAGGGCAGGCCCCACATCGCCGTCGTGGTCGCGCTGACGGTGCGGTCCGAGAAGCCGAGCACCCCGGCGAAGGCGAAGTCCACGGGCTTGCGCGCCGCGGTGGTCACGTAGCCGGAGACGGAGCTGGTGGGGGTCACCTCGCACTCGACGAGGTCCGCGCCGTTGGCAGTCGCGTACCGGTCTGCGGAGCGACAGCCGGAAGGGTCGCCGAGCGCGTAGTCGGAGGCGGCCGCGAGGGCCGCGGCGTCGCTGGCCGAGATGACGTGGCGCCGGGTGCTCCACAGGTCGCCGGCGTCCACGGCGATGGTCGCCCCGCCGAAGAGGGCGAGGATGGAGACGGCCACCATCAGCACGGTGACACCGGACTCCTCGCCGATGAGGTCGCGACGGAACCGCTCGGGGAGCCTCACTCGCATCGGAACTCCCCTTGCCCGGTGAGCGAGAGGGTCATGGGTCCGCTCGGCCACAGGGGGATGTCGAGCTCGTCGTCGGCGGTGACGGTGACGGTGACGGCCTCGCCGGTGCGGAGGTTGCAGGGGTGGCTGCTCGACGGCGAGATGCTGACCGAGACCGGGGAGGTGAACGAGACCGGCTCGAGGGCGTCGCGGACGCGGCCTTCGATCTCGGAGCTGCTGGCGTGTGGCTGGGAGGCGACCCGGGCGCCTTCGCGGGCGGCCGCGTGCAGGGCCTGGGTGCGGTTGTAGGCGATCGAGAACTCCACGATGCCGAAGAGGAGGAGCACGAGGATGGGGAGGACGAAGGCGAGCTCCACGGCGACGGCACCTCGCTCGTCCGCACCTGCCCGCCGCCTCGTCCCGGGGTGTCCCGGGACGAGACGACGGCCTCGGTGCGAGGGATGGTGGTGAGGGAGAGTCACGGGTGAGCCATCGAGTCCGGGACGCCCGGGTCGCGCTCGTCGAAGCTCCCCGGGCGTTCCCTTCGGTGGTCGGGAACGGTTACGGCGTGACCTTGGTGCCGATCCAGTCGAACAGCGCGCTGAGCTGGTCGCCCAGGAACTGGGCTCCGACCGCCATGACCACCGCGATCAGGGCCGCGAGGAGTCCGTACTCGACGGCGGTCGCGCCGTCTTCCTCACCGAACTTGTCGTCGATCCACCACATCAGTCGCTCGTAGGGCACGGTCGCTCCTTTCGTTGCGGGTGGGAGGAGGAGAGGCGCTCGGCCTGTCCTTCCACCCGCTCCCATCGAGGAACGACCGCCGTGTGCACGCACCGTGCCGAGCAACGCGGCCATGGTCCGGATCCGCACGGAGTACGACCGGCGGCGAGCCACGCGCGCGCCGACCCGATCGGGTCGGGCGGTGAAGGGGTGGGATGCGCGTCGCGAGAGGACCCGCGGCGCTCTGCGGTCTCGTCGCCGGCGCGGTGGAGCTCGCCGGCGGGACCGCGCTCAGTCGGTGATCTCGGCGAGCCGGGCGGCGAGCTCGGTCTTCTCCGCCTCGAACTCGTCGAGGTCGATGGCGCCGGACTCGAGCCGGCGCTGGAGGGAGGCGACCCGCGAGGTCAGCTCCTCGGGAGTGATCGGCTCGTCGTCGGTCGCCTCGGGCGACTCGACATCGGCGTCGGTCGGCTCGTCGGTGACGCCGTCGGAGGGGGTGTCGCGGTTCTGCCGGCGTGCCCGCTTGGCGGCCGCCTTGGCCTTCTTCTTGCGCTCACGCTGGAGCTTGGCGAATGTCGTTCGTGAGGCGATGATGTCCCCCTCTTCGATGCGTCACGGCGTTCCGGCCGTGCCTTCACCGTATGCGGTGGGAGTACACGAGTTCGCACGGGGCGTTCGGGGACTCGATCCCGAACTTGGCTTCTTTGCTGTCGTTGGACGACAGCAAAGAAGCCAAGTTCGTGGGTCGTGGGCGTCGCCGAGGCGTCACATCCGTCGGGTGAGCGCTTCGAGGCGCTCGCGCATCTCCTCGGCGGGACGCCGGGGGCTCCACGACCCGTGACCGGCGAACACCTGCTCGAAGCGGTGCTCGGCGAGGCGCGCGAGCGAGTCGCGCTGGACGTCCCACGAGTACCAGCAGGCGTGCTCGAACGCGTCGAGGTCGTCCCCGTTCCAGCAGAGGCTGTCGCCGGTGAAGGCCAGCGCGTCGTCGACGAGGTAGACGACGCTGCCGCGTGTGTGGCCGGGCACCGGGACGGCGACGACGCCGGGCAGGATGTCGGCGGGGTCTTCGCCCTCCAGGAGGTCGGTCGCGTACGGCGCGGCCTGCCGGTCGGCCTCGTGGATCCACACGGGGGCGCCGAAGTGGTCGGCCCAACGCTTCGCGTCGGCGACGTCGTCGCGGTGGGTGAGCAGGATCGTCGAGATGCCGCCCATCTCCTCGATCGGCCCGCGGAGCCGGCGCGTGAACCGGGGCGAGTCGACGAGGAGGTTCCCGCCGTCCCGGGTGACCAACCAGGAGTGCGCGCCGAACGACGACCGGGCATTGTACCCGCACAGGTGCACCCCGGCGGGCTCGATCTCGTGGGGGTAGAGACCGTCGGGGCGCTCGAGTCGCGACTCGGTGCCGATCGACTGGGTGGGGCACAGCTCGGCGGCCAGCCAGGCTCGGTGGAGCTGCTCGGGTCCCTCTGGTTGGGCCGAGAACACCGACAGCTCGCCCACCTCCACGATCAGGTCGGGTGCGACGTGGCGGCACGCTCCGCAGTCGATGCAGCGGGTGTCGACGTACCAGTCGCCCTCGACGCCGTCGGGGTTGCGCTCGGCCGGTCGCGCCATCGGTCCTCCTCGCGGCCCTCCCGGCGTGTGCGGTGGTCGGAGCCGGTGAGCGCCTTCCCACATGATCCCATGTCGGGGAACCGTCTCGAGATCGCAGCCGCGACCGTGGCGTCGGTGCCGCTCCTTGTAGGGGCCTCCTGGTGTTGAAAGAGGCAACACAACGAACCGGGTGGTCCAATTCCCGGGACTTGCAGCCGCATGTACCGAGACCAGACGCCGCTCCCCTTTTGTCCATCACTTGAGAAATCCTGTCCATATGAAAACCTAGAGCCCGCTCACCGATCAGCCTGCACATGATGGCCCCAAATTCGAGGAGGCAGCACGTGGAGCAGTGGCAACGGGCGCGCATCATCCCGGTGACGGGCATCGACAGCGAGAAGGAGGCTGAGGGTCGAGCGAGCTCGGCGCTCCTCGCTGTGTTGTCCGTGGTGCGCGACTTCTCGGACGCGGTGCTGTCGCCATTGGGGGCATCGAGCGCGAAGGCCGCTTCGGTAGACGCCTTCGTCGAACCCGCCTTCAAGACGAACGGAAGGGCGATTCGCCCTGACGGACTGGTCACCGTGAGGTACGGGAAGCGGCGATGGAGCAGCTTGGTCGAGGTCAAGACGGGAAGCGGAACCCTGAACGCCGAACAGATCAACACCTATTGGGACCTGGCACGGAGCGAAAAGCTGGATTGTGTCACCACCATCTCGAACGAGATTCCTCCGATTCCCGGCACTCACCCGACGGACGGTCTACGGGTCCAGGCGAACTCTCCGGTGAAGGTGCACCACATCTCGTGGACCTGGCTGTTGGCGACCGCGGTCAACATCAAGACACACCAGGGCGTCGAGGACGCGGAGCAGGCGTGGATCCTCACTGAGCTGATCCGCTATCTCGAACATCCGAACTCTGGAGCCTTGGCCTTCGACGACATGGGTCCCCATTGGGTGCAGATTCGCAAAGCAGCTCGCGAAGGACGCTGGTCGGGCCAGGACGAAGGCATGGCAGACATCGCGCAGCGATGGGATCAGCTCTTGCGGTTCATCGCCCTCACCTTCGGCGCCGAGATCGGCGAGGACGTACAACAGGTGCTCTCTCGAAAGCACGCTCGCGATCCACAAGAGCGAGCCCACCATCTCGTGAACCAGCTCGCGAAGTACGGGCGGCTCAAGGGTGCACTTCGGATCCCGAACACGGCTGGTGATCTCGATCTGACCGCGGACCTCCGCGGTCAGACGATGAGGGCGTCGCTGCAGATCGACGCACCGACGGACCGATCGGGACGAGCGCGGGGAACGTGGCTCCGAAACCAACTCTCGGATGCTCCGGATGACGTATATGTTGACGCGTTCGAGAAGAACGCACGCACCCCTGTGAGCACGACACTCGCGACGCTTCGAGATTCCCGGTCTGCGGTGGTGTCGGAGAACAAGAAGCAGCCCGCACGCTTCGTCCTGCACCTGACCCGCGAGATGGGACTCAACCGTCGGTCGGGTGGCAAGAAGGCGAGCTTCGTGGAGTCCGTGCAGGAGCTCGTCGAGGACTTCTACCGCGACGTGGTGCAAGGCGTCACGCCGTGGACACCGCCGCCCGCCAAGCTGCCCGAGCGACCTGCTGCGCCACCGACCGAGCCGAGCGGTTGGGAATCCTGGCAAGCGTTGCAACGAACAACGACCTGAAGAGCAGCAACGACCACAGGCCGTCGGCGGGCCGCCTCTCACCAGTGACGACAACCACGATCGTCTCCCCTCGCCGGTCTCGGGAAGTCACGCTCCATGTGCTGAGCGCCGATGCGAGCGAGGCCGGCGGCGCCCAGAGCGAGGAGCGCGGCGACGGCCCCGTTCGGGCCTCCGGCACCGGTCGCCGGGAGGGCGTCGCCCGCCGCAGCGCCCCGCACCTGCGCGCCGGGCACCGCGTCGCTGCCGCCACCGGATCGGGCGTCGCCGTCGCGGTCGACGGCCCCCGGGCCGTCACCGTCACCGCCGTCCGAGGTGTCCGCGCCGGAGGTCCCGCATCCGTCGAGGGTGGCGTAGCAACGAAGCGGCGGCTCCTCGTCGGTGCTCTCGCGGTCGGGGAACCCGTCCTCGAAGGAGCGCGCCAGCATGTCGGGCCCCTCGCTCACCGGATCCACACCGTCGAAGACCGATCCCGCGCACGCCTCGACAGGGTCGAGCCGGGAGGTGTCGGCCGGACCGGGGTGCACGAGCGCGTCGAGGACGACGGCGTGGACCGCGTGGTCGGCGGCCAGCATGGCGTGCTCGACCGGCCGGCCGGGGCACAGCTCCTGGATCAACACGTTCGCCGCGCCGTCGAGCGCTGCGGTCGCCTCAGGGAAGACGGGCTGGACCAGCTCGTCGGTGGCGCTGTAGACGCTCGTGTACGACACGTCGCCCGGCGTCTCGTCGTCGCGGTTGAGGGCAGCCAGGAAGTTCGAGCCGGGCATCATCTGCCAACAGGACGGAAAGCAGCTCCCCGGCGCGACCAGCGCGACGTCCGTGCCGTGGTTCGGGCCTCCGATCATGACCAGGTCGTCGACCGCTGCGCGCACGTCGGGCCACCACCGCAGCGCCCAGCGGGGCTGCAATGCCCCCTGGCTGTGGCCCAGCACGTCGACCTGCTCTCCGGTGCGCTCGTGGACGGCGCGCACGGCGTGCACCACGTACTCGGCGGTGGTCTGGATGTCACCCAGACTGCGCCCCGGCATCGTCACCGTGCACACGTCCCATCCCCGCTCGCTCAACGCGCGGCGGTAGTTCCAGCCCCAGTTCTCCTCGGCGTTGGCGAAGGTCCCGTGGACGAGCAACACGGGCTCGGTGGAGGTGGCGTCGGGATCGTCACCGGTCGCCTGCCCTGCGCACTCGAGGCTCGCGGCGAGCTCCTCCGCGGGTTCCTCCAGCACCGGTCCGGACGACTCGGCGTGGCCCGCACGCGCGGGAGACGACACGACGGTGAGCGCGAGCGCGAGCACGACGCCGGCGAGCACCCGAGGAAGGGACACGGCCATCTTCGTCGATTCCATTCGCTCGCGAGCCTCGGACGAGGCGTCGGCAGGTCGTCGTGATCCCTGCTGGTCGCCGTCGGTGTCGCGGTGGTGGTGCCGACCGTCGCCGCGGACCCTCAGATCGTCGGCGAGGACTCGGATGTCCCCGACGACCGCCCCGGCTGTCGGCCTTCACGAGCATGCTTCGCCGCGCGCATCGGTGACACCTGCTCGCCGACACGGTGTTGCCGTGCAGGTTCGGCGAATACGAGCGCTCCCACCATCGCGACCGGTCAGGCCGCACGCTCCGACGTGGTGGACGAGGTCGATCAGGAGCGCTTGAAGGCGCTGGCGATCGCGTCGTAGTCGGCCTGCGTGTAGTCCCGGAAGACCGGATCCTGCTCGTAGGAGGGGAGCCACTCCTCGGTCAGGAGCTCGTCCGGGTCGCCGTGCTTGCCCGCGATGGCGCGGATCTCCGGGTCGTCCATCAGGCAGAGATGACCGTTCTCGACGATCGGCTCGCCGTCGACCTCCACGGTGGTGTAGGGCATGAACGCATCGGCGTGCCAGGCCGGGAGGTCTCGCTCCATGCCGTCGAGTCCGGACCAGCCCTTCGAGAACCCGATGTGCACGAATCCCGCACGCTTGATGTCGCACCACCAGTAGTTGTACGAGCCTTGCTCGTCGAAGTAGTCGGGATTGAAGAAGTCCGGTCTCACGACCTTGGGGTGGGTGCCGATGTACACGCCCGTCGCCCACGCCACGCCCTTCCCGTGGGGAAATCCGTAGTCGACATCGCGCATCTCGTCGATGTTGCGCTGCCACTCCTCGGCCTCGGGACCGTCGCCCTCGACGCGCACGATCTGGCCGTGCTCCAGGTGGAGCGTCATCAACTCGATCGGACCCGTGGCGAGCGAGTTGGTCACGATCACACCCTCGGCGTCGGGTGTCGTGGACAGCCCGGGGGCGATCTTGTTGTGGTGGAACATGTACTCGGACCGATGCGTCAACGACACCTCGATCCGGTTGAGGTCGTAGGCGAAGGCCTCGCGGATCCAGTCCCGGTCGACGTCCTGGGTGAAGGTGAGGTCGGTGCCGAGTGGGTCCGTGATCCGGAAGCGCTTCGGGCCCGCGTCGACGTCGGTCTGCCGGTAGAGGCCCTGCTGGAGCGCGACGTCGAGCTCCGCCGGATAGGTGGTCCAGTTCGTGAAGGCGAGCTGCTCCCTCGTGTAGAGGTTGCCCGGCAGACCGATCCGGCCACGGTTCCACTTCTCCTCGACGGTCTGGCGCTTGATGCCGTGGTTGAGGTTGAGCGGGGTGAGCACGATCATCGCATCCGCTTTGAGGACGGCGTGCTCGATCCACGTCGGCCACCAGCTCGATCCCGCCGATCCCATCGGGCCCTGTTCGGGAGGGATGCGGTGGGGTTTGAGGTCGAGCGTGAGGATGTCGACGGTGGCACCGCGCTCCCTCGCGGCGCGCGCCCAGGCGTCCAGGATCATGGGGTCGCCCATCGTGGAGTCGTTCGCGATCAGGACCTGCTCGCCCTCCTCGATCTGCATGCCGTGCTCGAGGTAGTAGCGAGTCGCCGGCATGAGCTGGTCGATCGAGGTGACGGCGTAGGCGTCGTCGACCGACGGTTGGTTCGTCGTGTGCGGAAAGTACGAGAGGATGTAGTCCGACTTGGCTGCCATGCCATCGCTCCTCGAAGTTCGGCGCGTTCGATCCCTGTCGGAGATGTCAGTTCCCGGCCGGCTCCATCGGCTCGAAGTCGGACTCGACCATCCAGCACGGGCAGTCGCCGTCCCATCGGATCGTGCGGGACTCGTCCACGAGGGAGTGGTCCTCGGCGGAGAACTGGCCGTTGCCGATTCCCGCCAGCTCGAGATCGTCGACGGTCTCGAGTCCCTCGACGAGGCCGGCCTGGTCCAGCTCGCCCTCCACGGCTTCGAGACCTGCGCGCAGGACGTTGAAGAGGTCGCAGGTCCGCAGGATGCTGTTCACCTCACCCGACACCGGTCCGTCGCGGGAGACGTCCTCTCCTGCGAACCGTTCGTAGTTCGACAGGCACTCCTCGGTCGCCGGGTTCTCGACGTCCGATGCGAGCTCGCCGCTCCGACTCATCGTTCTGGCAAGCGTGCCGTCGTACTGCTCGGCCGGATTGTTGCGTCCGGCCAGGTCGGTGTTCTTGTCGGCGTAGTCGGTGTCGAAGTACTCCGGATGGAAGTCTTGGCTGTCCGCGAAGCTCAGGATGTTGATCGTGCTGCTGCCGCCGACCAAGGGCAGCACGACGTCGACGTCGTTCTCGATGAAGCGTTGCATCGCCAACTCGTCCTCGGCACCGCCGATGCCCTCGCCCGACGTCTCCGCCTCCGCGACGATCTCGACGCCCGCTTCCTCGAAGCGTCGCTTGATCTCGGCGACACCCTCGGTGAGGCGGGTCTCGAAGTAGAGGCCGACACGCTTGCCCTCGAGGAATCCGCCGTCGACCAACCAGTCGGCGTACGAGCCCAGGTAGGTGGCCTCGTCCGCGAGCAGTGTGAAGTACCAGGGGGCGCCGCGCTCGTAGAGCGACGGCCGCGCCATGTCGGTCGCGATGACGGGCGTGCTGAACCGCGTCGCCAGGCACTCGGCGCCTTCGGAGAACAGCGATCCGCTCACGGCCACGAACACGTCCTCGTCCTCGGCGAAGGAGGTGCACACCGCCAGCTTCTCGTCGGGGTCGAGGACGTCGTACTTGCCGAACACCAGCTCGATCTCGATCCCGTCCGGGAGCAGCCCGTCACGCTCCCACCAGTCGAGCACCGCTTCCGCCTGGAGCTCGGGGTCGCCGACGCCCGCGTCCTCGACCAGGGTGGCGAACGCTTCGAGGTCCGGGTAGGCGTAGCCGACGCGCACCGTCTGCTCGGCACCTTCCGTCGCCCCGTCCCCGTCGTCGGATGCGTCGGTCCCCGAGTCGGACCCGCAGCTCGCAGCGAAGACCGCGAGCAGCACGCCCAGCGCCAGCGCGGCCCGGCCGGGACGTCGCACAGGCCGAAGCCGGTCGAGACGGCCACCGATCGAAGAACTCGAACCAGTCCGCATGGTCACGCTGCCCCTCCTCCTCGACCCGATTCGAGACCGGTCGAGGCCGTTCACAAATAGGGCTAACAGGGATGTAGGCTGACGTTCTGCATGAAAGCAGGCCATCGCACGCGTAGTGACATCCTCATGGGAATTGGGTGTACTATAATTTCGATCCTGTGGCAAGGATCTGTGCTCCGAGCGGATCGTCGACCCACGGCTGATCGCGTGAGCGTCCGACCGGCCACAGCGGCACCCTCCTGCTCCTGGCGCACCCGTGCTCCCGCTGCACACGAGCACCCGCGAACGCCGCTCCCGGGCGAACCGCGACGAGCTCGGTGACGTGATCGTCGCCGCCGTCGAGGACGAGCACGACCTCCCCCGCCGCCCCGAGCTGGCGGCATGACCGCGCCCTCGACCGGACGGAGCGAGCGGCGATCGGTCCTCTCGCCGACGCTCACGCCACGGACCGATTTCCAGCTCACCCGGCGGTTGGTCGGGGTGACACGTTGGCCGCTGATCCTGCTCACGAGCATCTACACGATCAACGTCGCCGACCAGTTCCTCTTGCCGGCGATGTTCCCGCTGCTCCAGCGCGAGTTCACCCTGTCCAACACCTCGCTCGGGCTGCTGGCCGGGTCGTACCTGATCAGCGTCACGATCTTCACCGTGCCCTTCGGCGTGCTCGCCGACCGGTACACCCGCACGCGGATCATCGCGTGGGGGACGGTGGCGTGGGGCCTCACGATGATCTTCACCGGCTCGGCGCAGGGATTCGCCATGCTCCTCGTCGGCCGCATCCTGCTCGGCATGTGGGATCCGTGCGACAACCCGACGTCCCAGTCCCTGCTCGCCGACTACTACCCCGTCAACCAGCGCTCGAAGGTGATGGGCGTCTACCAACTGGGGACGCTGGTCGGCTTCGCGGTGCTCCCGATCGCGGGCGTCATGGGCCAAGCGTGGGGGTGGCGTGCAGCCTTCTACTTCTTCGCGATCCCCGCCTTCGTCGTCGGCGCGTTGGCCTGGCGGTTACACGAACCCGTTCGCGGCACCCAGGACCGCCAGCACCAACGACTCCGAGAGGCCGACCACGTCGAACCCGAACCCGAGCACGGTGGCGGGTTCGCCAGGTACATGGAGCTCTTCCGCGTCCGCACCTTCGTCGCCGTGATCGTGGCCGCGGGTGCCGGGAACCTGTTCTTCGGTGGCATCGGGGTCTGGACGCCGCTGTTCCTCATCCGCTACCACGACATGTCGATCGCCGCCGCCACCACGTCGCTCAGCGTCGTGGCGATCGGCGGTGTCGTCGGCGTCATCGGCTCGGGCCACCTCGCCGACTACCTCGCGGCCACGCGGTACCCGGCAGCGCGCATCGCCGTCGCGGGGTTCGCGCGGCTGCTCGCGGTGCCGTTGTTCCTCCTGGCGTTCACCATCTCGTTCACGGCGCTGGCGTTGCTGTGCCTCATGCTGGGCGCCCTGTTCCTCGTGGCGGGGATCCCGCCGGCGAACGCCGCTCGTCACGACGTGCTCCACCCGCGGCTGCGCGGTCGCGGGACGTCGCTCGACGCCGTCGCCCAGAGCGTGGCCGGGGCGGCCTCGCCCGTGCTGTTCGGCATCCTCGCCGACGCCTTCGGCCTGCGGTCGGCGTTCGTGATCCTCCTCCCGATGTCGGGTGTGGCCGGCCTCGTGCTGTTGACCGTTGGTCTGGCGAGCTACGCGGCCGACGAGCGCGCCGTGCGCGACCAGGTCCGCCGCGAGCACCTCGAGGCACTCGGCCTGGCTCCCGAATCGACGACGGCCGCGCTCGCCGTGACCGAGAGCGACGCTGTGGGCGGGCCTGACCAGTTCCGCGACGACGCGCCGATGCTCCAGATCGAACGGCTCGACTTCTCGTACGGCGCGGTCCAGGTCCTCTTCGGGGTGGACATGACGGTCCCCCGCGGCGGCTGCCATGCGATCGTCGGTCGCAACGGCGTCGGCAAGACCACGCTGCTGGCGAACATCGCCGGCCTGCTCGACGCGCAGGGCGGTCAGATGTTCTACCGAGGCGTCGACCTCGTCGGAACGCCTCCCGAGCAACGGGCGAGGCTGGGCATCACCTTGGTGACCGCGGGGTCGTCGACGTTCCCGTCGCTGAGCGTGCGGGACAACCTCATGCTCGGCGTCTACCCGTTCCTCAAGGACCAGGAGCTCGCCGCGTCCCGCGCCGACGCGGTCGTGGACCTCTTCCCCCCGTTGCAGCAGCGGCTCGACCAGCAGGCAGGGACGTTGTCGGGCGGAGAGCAGCAGATGGTCGCGCTGGGTCGTGCGCTGATGGCGGGGCCGGACCTGTTGCTCATCGACGAGCTCAGCATGGGACTCGCCCCCATGATCACCGCGTCGCTGCTCGAGGTCCTCGAACAGGTGCTCGCGTTCGGCACGACGGTGCTGCTCGTCGAGCAGTCGATCGACGTCGCGCTCACCGTGGCCGACGACGTGTTCTTCATGGACCGCGGTGTCGTGTCGCAACTCGGCCCGGCCTCCGAGCTCGACGCCGGCGCGCTCACCCGACGGCTCCTCGCGGGTTCGCAGTGAGCTGGTGGACGCTGCGGCTCCAGCGCCGCGTCTTCGTCGTCGTGGTGGCGTGCGGGATCGTCACCGCCTTCGCGCTCGGCGTCAACCAGGTGCGCACGACTCCGACCATCGACCTCGGCGATCCGCGCGTCCGCGTCGAGGACCTCGTCTCCACGGTGCAGGTCACGGTGGAGAACACCTCGGAGGATCAGACGTACTGCCCGACCATCAGCGTCGCGGCGCTCGACCGCGAAGGCCGCGAGCTCGACTCGTCGACGGCGCGTCCCGAGACCGGCGACGGACGCCTCGAACCGGGTGACCGGGCGAACTTCGTCGGCACGCTCACCGAGATCACCGAGACCGAGTACGAAGAAGAGGTCGACGACGACGGCTACATCGCGTCCGTCGACGAGAAGAACCCGTGCCCGTGACGTCGTCGAGGGACTCACGATGCTCGGGCTGACGCTCCCCCTCGTCGACTTCGAGATCCCCCGCAACGTCGTCATCCTCGGCATGATCACGGGGCTGACGTACTCGCTCCTGGGCTTGGGGCTCACGCTCGTGTACCGCTCGTCGCGGGTGATCAACTTCGCGCACGGCGAGATGGGCGCGCTCCCGGCCGTCCTCATCCCGATCTTCGTGCTGAACGTCGGGTGGCCGTACCCGGTGGTGCTCGTGATCGCGCTCGTGTCGGCCGCGACCCTCGGTGGGCTGTTCGACTTCCTGATCGTCCGTCCACTCCGGCGCGCGTCCCGACTGACGGTGCTCGTCGCCACGATCGGAGCCGCCCAGCTGCTCCTCTTCGCCCGCGGGCTGCTCCCCAAGGGCGGCGATCTCCTCGGCAAGCGCTATCCGGCGCCGTTCGACTGGACGATCACCATCGATCGCCTCGTCCTCGGCCCGGGCCAACTCACCATCCTCGTCGCCGTGCCGCTCATCACCGCCGCGCTCGGCCTCTTCCTCGGCCGGAGCTGGCTCGGCAAGGCGAGCCGAGCGGCCTCGGAGAACTCGCCGGCTGCCCGCCTCGCCGGCATCCCCGCGGAGCGCGTCTCGATGGCGGTGTGGGCCATCGCCGGCCTGCTGGCAGGAACCTCGGCGATCCTCATCGGCCCGACGCAGCCGCTCGGGCTGAGCGCGGCCCTCGGCCCCCAACTCATGTTGCGCGCCCTCGCGGCGGCGATGCTCGGCGGCCTGGTCGGCTTCCGGCCCGTCTTCTTCGCCGGCGTCGCGATCGGCTTGATCGAGAGCCTCGTGCTCTGGAACTACCAGATCGGAGGCATGATCGACCTCGTCATGCTCGCGACGATCGTCGTGAGCTTCGTGGTCCGCAAGAACCTGGGCAACACCGCACGGGGCTCGGAGGAGAGCTCCTGGTCGTTGGCCGCGGCGATCAGACCCCTCGTGCCCGGCGTCGCAGCGGCGGCACGGCTCCGATGGGTGCAGGCCGTGACACTCGGAACCCTGGGGCTCCTGGCGACGTACCTGCCGACGACGATGACCGCCTCGGAGCAGTTCTTCCTCAGCAGGGTCGCCCTGTTCGCGATCTTCGGGCTGTCCCTCGTGCTGTTGACCGGGTACGCGGGCCAGGTGTCGATGGGACAGTTCGCGTTCGTCGCCGTCGGAGCGGCGTTCGGCGGGCGCCTCTACCAGCTCGGGCTCCCGCACCTCCCGGCGTTGCTCCTCGCGACGCTGATCGGCGGAGCGTTCGCGATCCTGATCGGGCTCCCGGCGATCCGGATCCGCGGCCTCTTCCTCGCGGTGATCACGCTCGCGTTCTCGGTCGCCACGAGCGGATGGCTGCTCCACCAGGACTGGCTCAACCACCGCGGCGCCGACGGCAGCTCGTCGTTCACGCTGCCCCGCCCGGTGATCTTCGGCGTCAGCTTCGAGTCCATGTTGCGCTACTACTGGCTCTGCCTCGCGGCGCTCGGTGTGGTCGCGATCTTCGTCCACCGGTTCCGCGCGTCAGGGCCGGGCCGCCGGCTGCTCGCCGTGCGCGACAACGAATCGTCGGCGGCGAGCATCGCGATCTCGCCCCCCGCGACCAAGCTCGTCGGATTCATGATCTCCGGGATGATCGCGTCGTTCGGCGGCTTCCTCTACGGCGGGCTCCTCGTCAACTTCTCCAGCGACATCGGCGGGACGTTCGGCCCGGCGGAGTCGCTGTCGTTGGTGGTGATGACCGTCTTCGGCGGCGTCACGTCGATCCTGGGGGCGGTGCTCGGCGCCGCCTGGATCCAGGGGATCCCACGCATCCTCGGGTCCGACTGGGGCTTCTTGACCTCGGGCATCGGCCTGCTCGCCGTGCTGCTCCTGCTGCCCGGCGGCCTGGCGTCGCTCGTCTACACCGCCCGCGATCGACTCGTCGAGGCCGCGAGGGACAAGGGTTGGCTCACCCCGCGAGAGACAGCCGCCGTCGAACCCGCGGGCCCGCCCGTGGTCTCGCGTGCGTCGCCTCACGCGGCGCACCACGACGCGGCACCGGTGGCGCTCAGCGCCGTGGGGATCTCGGTGAGCTACGGCGGCATCCACGCGCTCCGCGACGTCTCGATCGAGATCGGCCGCGGAGAGATCGTCGGGATCATGGGCCCCAACGGCGCCGGCAAGACGACGCTGTTCGACGTGCTCTCCGGTCACCAGCGCTCGAACGGGGGGCGTGTGTACCTCGACGGCGTCGACATCAGCGGAACCCCGCCACAGGTGCGGGCGCGCAGGGGGCTGGGCCGCTCGTTCCAGCAGGCTCGCCTGTTCGAGGACATGTGGCTGCTCGATGCCGTCGGCCTCGCGCTCGAACGCAACGCTCCCAGCGGTGCGATCGGTGCTGGCACCCTCACCCCTTGGGCGCGCGGCCACAAGCGTCGCCGGCGTGACGCGGCGATGGGCATCCTCGCCGAGCTCGAGCTCACCGACAGCGCGCATCGCCAGATCGGCGAGCTGTCGACCGGCAGCCGCCGCCTCGCGGAGCTGGCGTGCGCCACGGCGCTCGGAGCGCACGTCGTGCTGCTCGACGAGCCCACGGCCGGTCTCACCCCACAAGAGGTGGAGTCGTTCTCGCGCGTCGTCGTCGGCTTGCGTGAGCACTCGTCGGTGAGCGTGGTGGTGGTCGACCACGACGTCCCGATGATGCGTGCGCTGGTCGACCGTCTCTACGTGCTCGAAGCGGGTGAGCTGATCGCGTCCGGCCCACCGTCGATCCTCGACACGGACGAGCGGGTCATCGCCGCGTACACGGGCGCCGAGGGAGCGACCGGCTTCGACAAGAGCGGCAGCACGTGAGCGTCAGTGACTGACGTTCGGATCGAAGAGGAGCGCGCCGGTCAGAGGTTGGATTGTTCCGGGGAAACGAGCTCCGGTCGTGAAAGGTCGGCTCCGTCTGCGCCGGGGTGATCGGTCGAGCAGTCGGCACCAACGGTGAAGCAGGTCATCGACAACGAGCCGTACGCGTACCCCTCGATCAGGACGCTCGGCGCTGTGCTCGTCTCGGCAGCGAGCGCGCCGACGTAGAGGAGCGGGATGAAGTGGTCGGGCGTCGGCACGGCACGCTCGTAGTCGTCATGCTCGGCCAACCGCAGGAGGTCACCGGGCGCGTCGAGCATGACCTGTCGGGCGGCGTCGTCGAATCGGCGGGCCCAGTCGAACCCACCGCCGGGGTCGTCCCACGCGATCCGGCGGAGGTTGTGCACGACGTTGCCGCTGGCGACGACGAGCACGCCCTGGTGTTGCAGGGGCGCGAGGCGAGCGCCGATGTCGAGGTGGTACTCGAGCGGCTGCAAGGCGTTGATCGAGAGCTGGACGACGGGCACCTCCGCGTCGGGGAACATGTGGGCCAGCACCGACCAGGTGCCGTGGTCGAGACCCCAGCTGTCGCGGTCGAGGCCGATCCACCGTGGCTCGACCGTCTCGGCGACGAGCTCGGCCACCTCGGGATCTCCGGGTGCGGGATAGTCGAACTCGAACAGCTCGTCGGGGAACCCGTAGAAGTCGTGGATGGTCCGTGGGTGGGCCATGGCCGTGACCGCGGTGGCGTTGGTGTACCAGTGGGCGGACACCACGAGGACCGCCCGAGGACGCTCGACCGATGCGCCGAAGGCCCGCCAGGCGGCGGTGTAGCGGTTGTCGTCGAGGGCGTTCATCGGGCTGCCGTGCCCGATAAACGCGGCCGGCATCACTGGGGATGTGGTCACGGTCGACTCCAAGGTGGTGGGTCGACCTCGATGCGAGGAAGGCCGGAGGCGACGTGGCCGAAACGGTCGGCTTCGGCCATCCAGTCGGCGTGCGCGGAGAGGATCTCCTCGCGGGTGCGAGCGACGAAGTTCCACCACATGAGCACCTGCTCCTCGAACGGAGCCCCGCCGACCAACAGGACCCGAGTCGGGTGCTCGACGATGAGACCGACCTCGTCGCGGCCCATACCGAGATAGGCGAGATGGCCGGGTTCGGCGACCGTGCCGTCGACGAGCACCTTCCCGGCAAGGACGACGAGCGCGTGCTCGTGGTCGCGTCGCAACGGGATCCCGGTCGCGCCACTCCGGAGATCGAGATCGACGCCGACGTGATCGGTGTCGCGGCGCGCGGGCGACACCGCGCCTGCGAGCTCGCCGACGAGCACCGTCGCGATTCCGTGGTCGAGCTCCACGCGCGGCAGCTCGGCGTGGTGCTCGAAGTCGGCCGGGCCGTCTCGTGTGGTCGATGGTTGTGCCACCCAGAGCTGCACGCCGTGCACCCCGCCGCGGTAGTGGCCGGTCCCTTCCTCGGAGTGGGCGACACCGTGACCCGCGGTCATGAGGTTGAGCTCGCCGGGCGCGATCACCTGCTCGGTGCCGAGGGAGTCGCGGTGCAGCGCCTCACCTTCGAGCAGCCACGTCACGGTTTGCAGCCCGATGTGGGGGTGGGGTGCGACGCCGAGGCCGCCTTCGTCGATGGCCGCTGGCCCCATGTGGTCGACGAAGCACCACGCCCCGACGGTGCGTCGAGTCCGGCGTGGCAGGGCACGGCGTACGGGGAGGTCGCCCACCCGGCTGGCACGACTCTCGGTGATCTCGAGGGCTTCCGGCTGCGGCTCGGGAGACCGGGCTCCGGTCGCCGTGTCGGAGGTGGTGACCGGGCCGCTCACGGCGCGTCGTCCGGCTCAGGGAGCTCCAGGCAGATTCCGGCACGGTGCCCGACCTCGGTCGGAACGATGTCGAGCACCGCCGGGTCGCCGCCGGTGGCGAAGATCTGGTCGGTGTCGTTGGTGGTGTCCCGTCCCGGACGCGTCGCGTACGGCGTGCGCGCGAGGACCTCGTCGCTGGTCTCGTCCGGGAAGTACAGCTGGCTCGTCAGCACACGTCCCTCGTCGTGGACCATGAGGTGGATGTGCACGGTGCGGCCTGGATACCAGCCGGGATAGATCGTGTGGAACTCCACCCTGCCTGCGTCGTCGGTGCGTTGCCGACCGCGCAGGAACGTCTGGTCCTCCAGGTACTTGGCACGGGGCGCGCTCGCCGCGGTGACGACGGCTGATACGTCGGGCGCCGGGAACCCGGAGTAGCGGCCCAGGGCGTCGCACTGCCAGATCTCCACGGTCGCGTCTCGGGCTGGTGTGTTCCCGCCTCGGGCGAGTCGGACGCCGAGCTGCAACGACGCGCCGTCACGGTCCTCGACGACATCGCGGCGCTCTGGCTGGGCGTCACGGTGATACGGGCCCTCGTCCTGCTCGGCCCACGCCCGGCACACCGTGCAACCCGAGAGCATGGTCGCCAGCTCACTGCTGACGGCACCGGTCGAGCTCATCTCGCTGCGGCTCCCGGGTACGTCAGCTCGTGAAGGATCTCCTCGTGGTTCACGGGCGTGGTTCCTCGCTCGGGTGTCATGACGACGGCAGCACGCTGTCGACTCCGCACCTCTGTCCGGGTAGCACGGCTCACCCTCCCTGGATCGTCGCGGCATTCGGCTGGAGCATCTCGTCGAGTCCGGCGAGCACGACCTCGGCGGCCTCGGCGATGGCGTCGAGCTGGGACGGCGTGAGCCGGTCCACGAACAGGCGCCGAACGGCGGCGACGTGCCCCGGAGCGGCTGCCTCGATTGCCCTGCGGCCGCTTCCGGTGATGACCACGTAGGCGCCGCGACGATCCGAGTCGCACTGCTCCTTCTCGACCAGTCCCCGACCGGCCATGCGACCGACGTGATGCGAGAGTCGGCTCTTCTCCCACCCGAGGACGCCGGCCAGCTCGAAGAGTCGCATCCGCCCGTCCGGCTGGTCGGTCAGCGCCACCAGCACCAGATAGTCCGGGTACGACAGGTCCGAGTCGGCAGCGAGCTGTCGAGCGAGCTCACCCTCGAGGCGCATCTGCATGAGCTGGAGCGCGCGCCACGCGCGCGCCTCCCGCTCGTCCAGCCATCGGGGTGTCTCCATGGTCGACATCCTACCCTCGGGAATAGTTGATGTGTCCACTACTGTTAGATGATATGTCAACCAATACTGCGAGGAGCACCCACCATGTCCACCACCACGGTTCCCGAATCCCTGACCGGCACCTACGCCATCGACCCGACCCACAGCCGCATCGGCTTCGTGGCCCGCCACGCCATGGTCACCAAGGTCCGCGGCTCGTTCGACGAGTTCGAGGGCTCTGGCTCCTTCGACGCGGAGCACCCGGAGAGCTCGAAGCTGGAGCTGACCATCCAGGCCGCCAGCATCGACACCCGCAACGCCGACCGTGACGCCCACCTCCGCTCGAACGACTTCTTCGACATGGAAGCCCACCCGGAGATCACCTTCGCCTCCACCGCGGTCGAAGAGCTCGGCGACGCCGAGTACCGCGTGACCGGCGACCTCACCATCAAGGGCGTCACCAACCCGGTGACCGTCGACCTCGAGTACACGGGCAGCGCCGTGGACCCCTTCGGGAACCAGCGCATCGGGTTCGAGGGCACGACCACCGTCAACCGCAAGGACTGGGGCGTCAACTGGAACGCCGCCCTCGAGACCGGAGGCGTCCTGGTCAGCGAGAAGGTCACCCTCGAGTTCGAGGTGTCCGCCATCCGCACCGACACCGGCTGAGCGTGACGCCGAGGCCGGCTACGCGTGCGGTCGGTGAACGTCGGGGGCTCCACCGGTGGACTCGGATCGTCCGAGGATCGCTCCCCGGTGGAAGACCGCGACGGGTCCGTCCTCACTGACAGCGACGACGATGGACGCCGGATCGTCGTAGGAGTAGCGGAGCCCGGAGGTGTGCCGCGTCCCCTTGTACCCGTCGACGGTTCGCGCGGCGTCGTCGCTGGTGGTGAGTCGGACGCCGAGCTGGCGGAGCACACCCGCGGCGTCGAACACCGCGGCGCCGTCGATCTGGCCGAGCGCGTGGCGCAGCGGAGCCAGGTGGGTGGGGTGGTCGATGCGCAACGGTGGCGGCTCGGGCAGCCGGTGCTCGACGGCGGCACCGTCGGAGTCGGCCTCACGGTGGACGAGCAGCGCCCCGATGCCGTTGGCGGCGAGGTCGTGGACCGCGAACTCGAGCAGCGCACGCAGCAACGAGATGTCCCCGGAACGGCTCGAGGCACGCACGACGTCGATCCAGCGCTCGAGGGGCGGTTCGTGGTGCCAGCTGTAGCCGTCCCACCGCAGGACGCCGAAGTCGGCGACGACCCGGACGAGGCCTCCGGGGTGTCGCTGGACGACGGTCGCTCCCATGGTGTCGGCGATGACGCCGAGATCTCGCTCGGACCCCGCAGCTCGGTCGAAGACCAACCACTCGGTCGGCGCGTCGGGGTGCCGGACGAGCCAGCTGGAGAGCCCGTCAGCGAAGCGGCGCGCGGCGTCGAGGGGCTGGGCGCCCGTCGCCGCCCGGGTGATCTCCAGGGCGGTGCCCGGTTCCCATGATCCCGGCTCCGTGGTGGGGTGCACGATCGTGCCGCTGCTCGGGACGCGCCGCTCGTGCACCGGTGGTCGGAGGGCGTGGTCGACCTCTTCGATCAGGAGGTCTCGGTCGGCGCCGTGCAGGTCGAGGCCGGCTTCGATGAGCTCTTCCGCGAGTCGGCGGAGCCGTCCACTGCTACCCGACATGGAAGTCACGGGAGGGACACACCACCGGCAACCGGCGATCAGCACGATCGGTCACGAGCCCACCCGGCCCCCGGACCCTGGTGACGCGCCCGGCGTCGTCGAGCACGCGAGCACCTAGTCGACCTCGAGGGTGGCGCCGACGAACTCGACGGAGAACGCCTCGCACCACACGAGCGCGGTGTAGTCGCCCGGCGGCACCTCGGTCTCGGGAGGGAGCGCGTAGCTCTGGTCACCGACGTTCCCCTTCAGCGCGCCCAGATGGACGGAGCCATCGACGAGAGACGTCTGCCCTGCGCCGGGGATCCAGTAGACCTCGAGGTCGGGACCGTTCTCGATGTCGAAGTTCTCGAACCGCAGCACGTAGGAGCCGTCGGCGGTCCGGAAGAGCCCGGCGTATCCGGTGCCCTCATGGCCGGCGAGGCCACGGAAGCGACCGGAACCGAGCAGGACCAGGCTGCCGGGCTCCGTGTCGGCAGCTTCCTCGTCCGCCGAACCCTCCTCGCCGGTCGCTGTCGGCGCCGAAGACGGAGGCAGGTCCTGCTGCTCGGCGATGGAGGTCGAGAACTCCTCGTCGACGACCTCGTCGAGGAAGAACGGCGAGAGCAGCCACCAGTTGACGACGAGGAACGGCACGATCAACACCGGCAGTCGGACGGTGACGGGGATCCGCAGATGCAACATCACCGCCAGGGCGATGGCGGCGAGGACCGTGCCACCACCGGTGAACACGACGGTCCTGACGTTCTGGAACGGGGCCTCCAGGATCGCCGGCTCGAGAAGCACCAGCACCGCGAGGACGACGGCGCACACACCCGCCACCACGAGCTCCGCCCGGTGGATCCGCCGGGCAAGCCGGACGATCAGGCCAGCCTCGTGCTCGCCTTCATCCTGCTCGCGATCCTGAAGGGCCGGTGTCGGCGCCCTGTTGCCTCCACCGGGTTCTTCGCGTCCGATGGCGAGCAGCGTAGCTGAGCGCCTGTCATATAATCGATTGACGTTCCATAAGCACCGTGCTTATGCTGACTCCTATGCTTATGGAAGCGCTGAGCTGGCTTCGCAAGGCGGACGTCGAAGCAGACGTCAGCCTGGAACCAAAGGGGAGGCAGCGTCGCCCGGACGCCCTCCTCGAGGTCCACGCCAACGACCACGACGTCAGGTTCGTCGTTGAAGCCAAGACTCGCGCGCCCTACCCCAACGAGTTGGATCAATTGCATCGGCAGCTCGACGCCCTGGGCGCGGAAGGCCACCCCCTCCTCGTCGTGCCGTTCGTCTCGGAGCCACTCGGCTCGGCGCTGACCGAGGCCGGCTGGTCCTGGGCGGACTCGCAAGGGAACTTCGATCTTCGTGCTCCGGGGCTTCTGCTCCGACAGCGCCGCACGACGACGCCACCGAAGCGTCCCGCCTCCTCGCTCCCCCAGGGATCCGGAAGCCTGGCGATCATCCGGGGTCTCATCCGATTCAGTGAACACGACGAGGAAGAGCCGTCCGTCACCGCTCTCGCCTCCCATGCCGACGTGACCCAACCGCGGGTCTCGCAGGTGATGGGTCGACTCCACGAGCTCGGACTCGTCGAGAAGACCGATCAGGGCCGGTGGCGTCCCGATCGGGCGGCCCTGCTCGATCGGTTCCTGGCCGAGTACCAGGGCCCGGGTGGGTCAGAATTGCTGCTCTACAGCCTCGACGCACCGACCGACGTCGCGCTCCGCGCGGCCGAGCTCGACACGAAAACGACGAAGGTCGTGGTGTCGGCAGACGTGGGGCCGGACCTCCTCGCGCCTTGGCGCCGACCCACCATGGTGATCGTGTATTCGCAGCGCGAGATCCGGCCGCAGGACCTGGGAGCGGTCGAGGCCCAGGCGCGCCACGACGCCAACGTCATCGTCCGACATCCCGACGACCGCTCGATCTTCCTGGCACCCGAGGAGCTCGCCGCGGAGCTGCGAGGCGAGGATGTCCCACTCGCCGATCCCTCCCAGATGACCTGGGACCTGGAGGCCCTCGGGGGAGCAGATCGCTTGGAGGCGGCTGGAGCGTTGCGGGGATGGCTGCTCAGCCGCTGACGCGCCTCACGCTCGCCGCGACGTCTGTCCCCGACGATCTCGGCTCGACGGGCGGATGCTCCGACGGGCGGATGCTCCGACGGCCTGTGGATGCGCCTCGCTGCCGCCCGGGAAGACGACCACCCGGGCGACGCGCTTCCCATCTACCAGGACCACGTCGAGCGCACCATCCAGGTGAACAAGAACGGGGCCTACGCCGAAGCCGTCGAGTGGATGCACAAGATCCGGGCGATCCTCGACCGGCTCGACCGCGGTGACGAGTTCCCCGCTTACGCCACCGAGGTGCGCGCCCGCCACAAACCGAAACGCAACCTCATGAAGCTCTTCGGCGCCGCCGGCTGGTGAGCGGGTCCAAGGAACGCCAGAAAAACTGTAGGGCTACCCTTCACATCACGCACATACCTACAGTTTTTCTGTAGGATTATGCCATGGTCACGGGAGAACGCCAGGAACGGCGACGCCGCCTCCGCAATCTCGCAGGCACTCAGGGCGGGTACTTCACCGCCGCCCAGGCCATCGAGATCGGCTACCCATATCAGGCGCAGAAGTACCACGTCGATCGGGGGAACTGGGAGCGAGTCGACCACGGCCTCTTTCGGCTCCCTGAGTGGCCGGTCAGCGAACACGAGGATCTCATCCGCTGGTACCAGTGGGCCCGCGGCCGTGCCGTCGTGTCCCACGAGAGCGCACTCTCCGTCCGTGACCTCGGCGATGTGAATCCCGCCAGGGTCCACCTCACCGCACCACCGCGATTTCGCAAGAAGGCCCGCGGAGTGGTCGTTCAGCATGGCGAGGTGCCGGACGATGACATCGAGCAGCGCGAGGGATTCCGGGTGACGACTCCGCTGCGGTCCCTCCTCGAGGTGGCTGCCGGCGACCTCGATCTCGACCAGCTCGCCGCCGCGGTGAGCGAGGCGCTCACCCGCGGCCTGTTCACCCGACGGATGCTCCTCGCCCGGGTGGATGAGTTCGGGGACCGAGCGGCCCTGCGGATCGAGCGGTCCCTGCCGGAGGGGAGCAGCTGATGCCCTACGAGACGCCACAGGCACTCCGAGCCGCGCTCGAGGCTGGGGTCGATGGCTACGCCGTTCGTCGACGAACTCAACGGGACGGGCCACCGGCTCGTGACCGCAACGGGCGTCACGACCCGATCATCACCACCGCGGCGAGGGCGATCGAATCCGTGCGCCGAGGGTGAACGGACCGCCGCGTGGGTCCCGAGGCGGGATCGGAGGAGCCAGCTCAGGAGGTCGCCGCGTGATCACACAGGACCCGATCCACAACTCTTGACAATTCCTCGTGAGCGAGCGCTTCGACACGCAAATCGAAAGGCGAAGTTGCTCGGACCCACTTCCACGACTCGCGACACCCGCGCGGGTCTCCGAGATGTAGGCAGAC
The DNA here is from genome assembly GCA_964438505.1 of uncultured Burkholderiales bacterium. Classification (GTDB taxonomy): domain Bacteria; phylum Actinomycetota; class Acidimicrobiia; order IMCC26256; family JACPCJ01; genus CAYTKN01. The sequence continues at coordinate 70,055 of CAYTKN010000001.1, read as the reverse complement.
ACCGCGGCGGGGTTCGCCGACACGACCGACGGCTAGACCGTCGGGCAACAACAGCACTCAGCCAGATCCAGATGCCGCCAGGCTTCGCGCTTCAGGAACGGCTTCTGTGACGCGCTGCGCGCGTTCTTCGACGTGCGCGACGAGAGACTCAACGAGTGAAGGCAGCTCGCTGACGATGTCATCCACGGTTTCCATGCCGACAATGCCAACTCCCTCAATCGCGAGAGCAACAACGCTTGATCGCCCCTGTGTCATGTCGGCGAGGACAGCATCGAACTCGTCTGGGCCAGATGCTTCCCGTAGGCGTTCGATCTCGTCCACCTCGACGAGCGTGTAACCCCAGAAGTTCACGGGCTCGAGCTCACCCAGGAGGCACTGGAATACGTAGTGCACGCCATCCTGCTTGAGGATGCCAACAAGAGGAATGTCATGAACATGAAGCGCTTCCAGCATGGTTGCCTTGTGGCTTGGCTCCCACGGAGCCATTCCTTCATCAACATGGATCAGGTCAGCCATCTCGTGCGCTCCTCAGGTTGCCTCGTCGAAGCAGGCATCAAAGCTCTGGGCTGTGTTGTCGTCCCAACGTCCGACCGACTCAATAGATACATGATACGGATTTCGAGCCCCAGGTGTATGCCGTACCCGAAAACCGGCCTCGCGAAGACACCCAACGGTCGTATGGCGGACATCATCCCCTTCATACGGTTCACGCACTTTGCGCACATAGAGGGCCGCCTCCGCGACGTCCATCTGCCCAACGATCCCTGACAGGGACTGCTCTCGGCCCCACCGCGGCTCATTGCGAAACTCAGGATCCATGTCAGGCCGGCTGAAGCCGTAGTGCGTAATGATTTCAGCGTCCCCGAGATCGCGTGGTTCAGGACGCTGCGCCACAATTGTTCAAGGCTACCAAGAGCTTCGTAAAGCGTCGAGGGCGCTGCTTGGGAAGTGTGCGGCCCGGGCACCGGGTGCAACGTTCTGGCTCCAAGGTGCGGAGCCCCGGCACCCGTACGACGTTCTGGCTCCGATGCCCCCGGTGAGCGCTCCGTGAGCGGGTGGCCTCGCGCAGCGGGCCGGCCCCGAGGACCGGCCCGTCATGCGTGCGACTTGGTGGCGGGGGGAGGATTTGAACCTCCGACCTTCGGGTTATGAGCCCGACGAGCTACCTGACTGCTCCACCCCGCAGCACGAAGGGTAGTGCAGAGCCGACCCGGCCCTGCAACGCGGCGCCCGCGTAGGGTGACGCCGATGGAGACGCCGGTCGGAGGCACGTGCGACCCCGCCTTCGAGGCGGTGCGGGAGGCCTTCACGGCCAACTTCCCCGACCCCGACGCCGACGCCGGCACCCACGACGAGGCCACCGACGGGAGCGAGCTCGGAGCCGCCCTCACGGTCGTCGCCGGTGGCCTCACCGTCGTCGACGTCTGGGGCGGCTGGCGCGACGGGGCCCGCACCCAGCCGTGGGCCGCAGACACCCTCGTCAACGCGTTCTCCGTCGGCAAGGCGCTGACCGCCACCTGCGTGCTGCGCCTCGTCGGCCACCGTCGCCTCGACCTCGACACCCCGGTCGTCGAGGTCTGGCCCGAGTTCACCGGCAAGGACGACGTCACCGTGCGCACGCTCCTGTGCCACCAGGCCGGCCTCCCCGCCATCGGGCGTCCCATGCCCCCGATGGCGAGCCTCGACTGGGAGCTGATGACCCGCTCGCTCGCCGAGCAGGAGCCGTGGTGGTCGCCGGGCTCCGCGCACGGCTACCACGTCAACACCTTCGGCTACCTCCTCGGTGAGGTGCTCCGCCGCGTCGACGGGCGCAGCCTCGGCACCTACCTGCACGACGACGTCGCCGGGCCCCTCGACGCCGACCTCTTCGTCGGCCTCCCCGACTCGGAGCGCCACCGGATGGCCGACTTCGCGCTCTGGCCGATGGAGGGCGTCGACGCGATCCCTTCGCTCGACGAGGTCCCCGAAGCCGAGCGCATGACCCACGCCGCCTACATGAACCCGCCCGACCTCTCCGGTGTCGGCGTGGTCAACGACCCCGCGTGGCGGCGGGCCGAGATCCCCTCCACCAACCCGCAGGCGACCGCCCGCGGCGTCGCCCGAGTCTTCGATGCCCTGCTTGCGTCGCCGACCCGGCGCGCCGGGGAGCACGTCGTCGACCCCGGCGTCCTCGAGGAGGCCACCGCGGTGCACAGCGACGGGACCGACATGGTGGTCGGCTCGCGCACCGTCTTCGGCCTCGGCTTCCAGCTCCCACGCGAGGACCGCCCCATCGGCCCGAGCGCCTCGGCGTTCGGCCACTACGGGGCGGGCGGGGCGCTCGGCGCCGCCGACCCGGAGGCCGACGTCGCCATCGGCTACGTGATGAACCGGGCCCACGACCCCAACTGGTCGAACCGGCGCAACCGCGCGCTCATCGAGGCGATCCGCGCGTCGCTCTGACCTGCGCGGTCGGGACTCAGCCGAGGGTGACGAGCCGGTCGAGACCCACCGCACGCATGAACTGGGTCAACTCCGCCGTCACCCGGGGGAGCTGGTCGAACATGAGGATCACCCCGAAGACGCCGAGGACGGCGGCCGAGGCGACGGTGACGCCCGTCGCGTTGCGCTTGAACCACCCGAGCACGCCGCCGAGGCGGCCCAGGGCGAGACCGGTGGCGAGGAACGGGATGCCGAGGCCGGCCGAGTAGACGGCGAGGAGCAGCGCCGCCCGCGCCGAGGTCTCGGTCGCGGCGACCCCGAGGATGGACGCCAGCACCGGACCGATGCAGGGCGTCCAGCCCAACCCGACGGCGGCCCCGGCGACGGGCACGCCGAAGGGCCCGTAACGCTCGAGGCGGGGATGGAAGCGCACCTCCCGGTAGAGGCCGGGGCGGCGCAGCACCTGCGAGCCGATGAGGTAGAGGGCCATAAGGACGACGAGCACACCCGAGATCCGCGTCAGCGTCCCCTGGTTCCGCGACAGAGTCTGCCCGAGGGAGCTGGCACCGAGGCCGAGGAGGATGAAGACCACCGAGAACCCGAGGACGAACAGCCCCGTGAAGTACGCGATGCGTGGGAGCCGGGAGGCTCGGCTCTCCTCGAGCTCGCCGGCGGAGAGGCCGGTGACGACGCTCAGGTAGCCGGGAACGACCGGCAGCACACACGGGCTCAGGAACGAGACGAGCCCACCCCCGAACGCGGCGAGGAAGCCGACGTCGCTCATCGGCTCGTCTCGCCCGTGCCGGCCGTGCCACCCGTGTCGCCCATCGGCGCCTCAGCGTACCGACGTGGTCCGGCCGCGAGACCGCGCGGGTGGGCGACGGGGAGCTCGTGCTCGCAGCACACGCGCCGCAGCGCGCCGCGTCGCGCGCCGAGCCTCCGCGGGTCGGCGGGAGACCGGCCGGCCGATCGTGGCTCAGGCGGCCACGGCGTCGCCGGGGACCACTTCGACGCCCTGTTCGGCGGCCCGGTCCCACACGTCGTCGACCAGCACCACCTCCCGCCCGGCGCGGTCCAAGATCGAGGCCGCCACCGCGGCGCGGAATCCGCCGGCGCAGTGCACCCACACCTCGCCGGGTGACACCTCGCCGACCCGGTCGGGGAGGTCGGGCAGGTGGATGTGGACGGCGTCGGGCACGTGGCCCTCCCGCCACTCGTCGTCGCGGCGCACGTCGAGCACCACGACGTCGTCTCGACCCCGTGCGGCGGCGAGGTCGCCGAAGTCGGCCACCCGGTAGGAGGAGACGTCGTCGCCCGCGACGTCCGCGCCGCTCGCCCAGCCGGTGATCCGGTCGAAGCCGATGCGCGCCAGAGCCCGCCGGGCGTCACGGACCTGCTCCTCCGAGGAGCCGAGCAGCGTCAGCTCCGCGTTCCACGGGAGCACCCACCCGACGTAGGTGGCCAGGTGCTCGCAGCACTCGAAGTTGACCGTGCCCCGCCGGTGGGCGCGCGCGTACGAGCGGCGCTCGCTCAGGTCGAGCACCCAGTCGCCGGCGGCGGTGCGCTCGCGCAGCTCGGAGGCGTCGGCCCGGGCCGGCAGCGACAGGTCGATCGGCTCGGGTCCCCGGCGGTTGGTGGGCCCCATGTGCGCGTAGTAGCGGGGGTGGTCGACGTAGGACGCCAGCAGGTCGGCGACGAAGCGGTGCTCGTCGTCGGCGCGCAGCGCCTCGTTGCGGCGGCGCTCATCGCCGATCGTTCCCGAGCTCGTGCCGTCGTCGCGCGACGCGGCGCAGAAGCTCCCGAAGCCGTGGGTGGGGTAGACCGAGGCGGTCTCGGGCAGCTCCTCGGCGAGGCGGTGAGCGGAGCGGTACTGCGCCCGGGCGAGCGGCTCGGTCATGTCGCGCGCGACGAGGTCGGTGCGGCCCACCGTCCCGTAGAGCAGCGAGCCGCCGGTCAGGACACCGACGACGCGGTCGCCGACCTCGATGGCGTAGGAGAGGTGGTGTGGCGTGTGGCCGGGCGTCGCGATCGCCGTGACGCTGAACCGGCCGACCGCGAGCGCCTCGCCGGGGACGATGCCGTGGTGGTCGAAGTCGACCTCCTCGGCCGAGGCCACCCCGTAGAGGGCCCCGGTGCGGTGGGCGAGCTCGAGGCCGCCGCTCACGTAGTCGTTGTGGACGTGGGTCTCGAGCACGTGGGTGATGCGCACGCCCCGGCGCTGCGCCACCTCGAGGATCCGGTCGACGTCGCGCTGGGGGTCCACGACCGCGGCGACGTCGCCGTCGGTCACCAGGTAGCTGCGGTCACCGAGGTCGGGGGTGTCGATGGTGAGGACGTCGACCTCGTGTTGCTTCGGCATGGCTCTCCTCCTCGACCGCCGCCGCGGGCGCAGTTCCGTCGGAGGTTCGGTCCGCCGTTCCGTCGCCCCGCCGCTTTGGCGGTGCCCGGATTCTCGACCGTGGCGGTCATATTTGACAGGACATCCGAATGTCCGTACAATTATCTCGATGTCCAAGCCCGATGTCAACCCCGATGTCGACCCCATCGCCGCCGCCGGCACCTCGCCGGGCGGACCGCCGAGCGAACCAGTCGACCGCCTCCACCCGCTGCCCCTGTGGGCCCAGGTGGAGGCCGACCTGCGCCGGCGCCTCGCGGCCGGCGAGTTCGACGAGCGGTTCCCGACCGACATGGAGCTCGTCGAGGCCTACGGCGTGAGCCGCCACACGGTGCGCGACGCCGTCGGCCGCCTCTGCGACGACGGCCTCCTCGAACGCCGCCGCGGGCGCGGCACCGTCGTGACCCGCACCGAGTTCGAGCAACCCCTCGGCGCCCTCTACAGCCTCTTCCGCTCCATCGAGGAGCAGGGCGAGCGCCAGCACAGCCTCGTGCGCCGCCTCGAGGAGACCACCGACGCGCTCGCAGCCGAACGTCTCGGCGTCACACCGGACACACCCCTCGTCCACCTGGAGCGGCTCCGCTTCGCCGGCGACGAGCCCCTCGCCCTCGACGAGTCGTGGCTCCCCTCCGACCTCGCCCGGCCCCTCCTGGAAGCCGACTTCACCCACACCGCCCTCTACACGGAGCTGGCGCAGCGCTGCGGCACCACCGTCGCCTCCGGCTGGGAGCGCATCCGACCCGTCGTCCCCTCCGCCGAGGCGCGCGCCGACCTCGCCCTCCCCGCCGACGAAGCCGCGTTCGCCGTCGAACGTCTCGCCCGCGACCGGACGGGCCGTCCGGTCGACTGGCGGACCAGCCTCGTGCGCGGCGACCGCTACGGGTTCGTCGCCCGCTGGTCCGGGAGCGCCCGCGACGCGTCCCCGGCGTTCGAGCGCCTCCCGCTCGGCGCCTGAGCGGTGGGCCTCGTCCTCCCCTTCGGGCTGGCCGTCGGGATCACCATGGGCGCCGTCGGCGCCGGTGGATCCATCGTCGCCATCCCCGTCCTCGTCCACGTCGCCGGACTCGACGTGCACGCCGCCACCACGGCGTCGCTGCTCGTGGTCGGGAGCGCCGCCGTGGTCGGAACCGTCCCCCACGCCCGAGCCGGGCGGGTGAGGCTCGCCTCGGGGATCGCCTTCGGAGCCAGCGGTGTGGTCGGCGCCGTCGTCGGCTCCTGGCTCAACGCGCGTGCCGGCGACGACGTGCTCATGCTCGGCTTCGCCGCCCTCGCCCTCACCATGGCGACGTTGCTCACGGGCCGGGTCCGCTCCCCCGAGCCCCGCGAACCCGCGCCTCGCGACGCCGCGATCCGCGACGCCGCGCCCCTCGAGCACTCGCCACGGGGCCGCGTCCTCGCCCTCGGCAGCGCCGTCGGCCTCCTCACCGGGCTCTTCGGCGTCGGCGGCGGCTTCATCGTCGTCCCCGCGCTGATCTTCCTGCTCGGCTTCAGCACCCGCGACGCCATCGGGACGTCCCTGGTGGTGATCGCGATCAACGCGGGCGTCTCCATGCTCGCCCGCCTCCCCACACTGGAGCTCGACTGGTCGGTCGTCGGGCCCTTCGCCGGCGCCGGTGTCGCCGGCGTGCTACTCGGCGGTCTCGTCTCGCAGCGGACCCGCACGGCGCGCCTCGGCTTCGCCCTCGCGGGTCTCCTCGTGGTCGTGGCCGGCGTGACCGGCCTTCCCGCGGCGAGCCGTCTCGCGGGCGGCTGAACCGACTCGCAGCGGTCCGTCAGTCGGAGCGGTCCGTCAGTCGGAGCGGTCCGTCAGTCGGAGCGGCCGAGGCGCTTGACGGGGTCGCTGCCCTCGACGTGGCCGATGAAGGGCGGGTGGACGTCGTAGCCGACGAGGCGCTGGAGCCGCTCGGGAAACCTCTCGACGACCTCACGGGGCAGGCCCAGGTACTGGTTCTCCTGCTGGCGCAACCACGCCTGGTTGTAGTTCATGGTGACGCCGAGGCGGGGTGCATCCGAGGTGTTCGCCCCGCCCTCGTGCACCAGGTTTCCCACCCACGCCAGCACCGAGCCCCGCGGCATCTCGGCGGCCACCACCTCCAGCTCGCCCGAGCGCACCGCCGACATCGGCTCCGCCATCCGGTGGCTGCCCGGCACCAGCCGCGTGGCCCCGTTCGCCTCGGTGAAGTCGTCGACCGCCCACATCGTGTTGAGCACCACGGGCGGATGCGGGCTCGGGAGCGGGAACAGGGCGTCGTCGGTGTGCCAACCCTGGACCGTCTCGCCGGGGTGGATCTCGATCGCCTGGATCACCGACACCTGCACGTGCGGCCCGAGCACCGCCTCGACGAGGCCGAGCACCTCCTCGTCGGCGGCGACCCGCTGGAACACGTCCCCCTTGGCGAGCAGGTTGTGGACCCGCTTGGTCCGCGTACCCTCGAAGTCGTTGCGCCCCATCGGCCCCGTCCGCAGCATCGGGCGCAACGTCGCCTCCAGCTCGTCGAACAGCGCCGTCGGGGCGACCTCGGAGAGCACCACGTAGCCGTCCGACTCGATGGCGGCGACACATTCGTCGAGGGTCGGCTTCACGGCCCGCCAGTGTACGGGCGCACCACCCCGAGGACCGCGGCCGTCCGGCCGGCGGACGGGACAGTCAGGTCAGGTCAGGGGGAAGTAGCCGGGCACCTCGCTGTGCGGCGTCGAGAGCTGCACCTTGGCCTCCGGCGCTCCCGAGAAGCGCCCGTGGCTCCAGCGGATCTCGACGAAGCCGTGGACCGAGTGGCGCTCGTCGGAGCCGCGGTCGCGCACCCGCGCCTCCCACTCCACCCGGGGCTGGCCACCCACCGCAGGCGACACCCCGAGCTCGGTCAGCTCGAAGCGGCGCTCCCAGTCCCACGGGGTCGCCACCCGGATGCGCAGCCGCTCCCCGCCGGCCTCGCCGAGGAGGAAGTAGGGGGCCGCGCCCATCCGCAGCAGGCGCCAGAAGGCGAGCCGGCGGCGCTGGGCGGTGCCCGTCGCCCGGCGCCACCGCCGCGCCGAGGCCCGCGCCACCGCGGCGGCGAACTCCCGGTAGGGGCCGCGCAGCGACTCCGGCCAGGTGCGCGGGAACGCCCGCTTGATCGCGTCGCGGTCGCTGCGGTCCAGGGCCGTGACCAGCTCGGGCAGCGGGTGCTCGCCGCGCATCTCGGCGCGCACCGAGTCGTAGAACTCCTGATACGCGGCGGGCGCGACCTCCGCGAACCAGTCGCCGCGGTCGGCCTCGATCCTCCCCCACTGGAGGTCGTCGAAGAGGTGCGACGGGCTGGTGTTGGCGAGCACCTGCGAGTCGTGCTTGCAGCTCACGAGGAACACGTGGTCGATCCGCAGGTCCACCGGCAGGAACTCGTAGGCGGGTGCGCGCTGGGGACCCTTCCACTCGATGCGGATCGGCCGCCTGTCCCGCAGACCCTCGCGGGCGCGGGCCAGCGCGACGCCGTTGTTGAACGCGCCCTCGAAGTCGACGGCGCGCCTGCCGCCGCGGCGCGCCTCGTCGAGTCGGGTCCACACGGCGTCGGGGACGTTGACGAGCTCGGCGGGTCGGGCGTCGAGCGCCTCCCCGACGTCGCGGAACCCGAGGGTCCCCAGGCCGGTGACGATCTCGGTGATCTCGGTGCGTCGTGCCGGCACTTACCCCTCGGCCGAACCGTCCGCCCGAGCCTCCTCCGCGATCCTCCGGCAGGCCAGGTCGACGTAGCGCTCGTCGGTGTCGTAGCCGAGGTAACGGCGCCCCGTACGCGCCGCAGCGACCGCCGCCGAGCCCGAACCCATGAACGGGTCGAGCACCACGTCGTCCTCGTACGTGTAGAGCTCGATCAGGCGGCGGGGCAGCTCGACGGGAAACGGCGCCGGGTGTCCCACCCGCTTGGCGCGCTCCGGCGGGATCTCCCACACGTCGAGCGTCGCCTCCATGAACTCCTCCTTGCCGATGGAGTTGCGGTGCGGCAGGCCCCGCTCGCGGCGCTTCGCGCGCGGCAGCGCACGGTCGAGACGCCCCTTGCTGGCGACGATCACCCGCTCGGTGAGGTCGCGTAGCACCGGGTTGGCGGCGCTCTGGAACGACCCCCACGCGGTGGAGCCCGTGGCGCCCCTGGCCTTCCACCACACGATCTCGCCCCGGAGCAGCATCTTGAGGTCGTCCTGGAGGATCTCGATCACGTCGGCCGAGAGCGACCGGTACGGCTTGCGCCCCAGGTTCGCGACGTTGACCGCGATGCGGCCTCCCGGCTCGAGGACCCGCACGCACTCGGCGAACACGTCGCGGAGCATCCCGAGGAACTCCAGGTAGGTGCCGGGCACGTGCCCCTTCCCGAGCGCCTGCTCGTACTCCTTGCCGGTGAAGTACGGAGGCGACGTGACCACGAGCGCGACCGACTTGTCGCGCACCTTGCTCATCTCGCGCGCGTCGCCCACGAAGATCTCGTCGACGATCGGGGCCCGATTGACCTCGTCGTCGTCGCAGACCTCCGGAGGCGTGAACCGCTCGTAGAAGGCGGACGAGTCGTGGCTCTCCCGCTTCCCGGCGCCGAAGGCCGACGTGGCGGTGGCCTTGCGCTTCACGCGCGACCTCGAACGTCCCGCGGGACGGGTACGTGCACGAGGCAATCCTAGGGACGTCGGTTCGCTGGTTGGCTGACCCATGACGCCATGATCGCCCCAGCCCCTGACAACAACGCCTCGGACGACAACGCCTCGGACGACAACGCCTCCGACGACGACGCGATCGGTCACCGCGCGTTCCGCCACTCCCTCGCCATCTGCATCCGCTCGGGGACCGGCGGGTGCACCTGGCGGATGCGCTTCCACCACGGCGGGTCGACGTCCGCCTTGTTGTCGGCCGCGAGGCGGCGGAAGGTGGCCGTGAACGCGTCCGGGTCGTCGAGCACGCCGAGGGCGTGGAGGTCGGCCTGGCGCTCGAAGACCCGACCGAGCCAGGCCAGCACCACGCTCACCGAGCCCAGGAGCGCCGGGTAGACGAGGAACAGCAGCGGCGCGGTGCGCGGGTCGCCCACCTCGGCGACACCGACCCAGTCGAGCACCGCATCGAGCTCGACGAACCACTGGAGCACGAAGAACGCCGCGAGCTGGAGCAGCGCGAGCAGCGGGATCTGGCGGACCAGGTGGCCGTGCCGCCAGTGGCCCAGCTCGTGCGCCACCACCTGCTCGAGCTCCTCCACCGGGTACTCGAGGATGGTGTCGAAGAGGACGACCCGGCGGGTGCGCCCGAGGCCCGCCACGTACGCGTTGGTGGCCCGCGAGCGCACGCTGGCGTCCGCCACGTACACCCCCTCCACCTCGAGGCCGGCCTCCTCGGCGACACGCCGGATCCGGGGCGCCACCACGTCGTCGTCGAGACGCTCGAAGCGGTTGAACAGCGGAGCGAACACGACGGGGAAGAGGAAGCCGAAGACCACCGCGAAGCCGGAGAACAGCAGCCAGCCCCACACCCACCACAGCTCGCTCGCCCGGATCAGCGCGTACAGCGGGACGGCGAGCAGCAGGGTGATGCCGACGCCGAGGACGAGCTCCTTGAGCGTGTCCGAGACCCAGCGCCGCGGCGTCTGCGTGCTGAGACCCCAGCGGCGGTCGTGGACGAAGGCCTGCCACGCCGAGAACCACGGGCGGAACACGAGGGAGAGCACCTCGAGCGCCGCGACGATCACCACGAGCTCGAGCGCCCAGCCGGAGGCGCCGGCCCAGTCGATCACGTCGTCGGCGATCCCGCCGTGGACGAACGCGACGACCACGGCGGTGGCGACGAGCGACTGGAGCCCGCCCATCCAGACGAGGGGACGCTGGTAGGCGCGGCCGCGCTCGACCTCCTCGGGAGAGAACCACTCGGCCGCGTCGGTGCGGTAGCGGCGGTACGGGCTGAGCCTCGCCGCTTTTCGTGCCGTGTCCCGGACCGCCATCGGACGGGAGGCTAATCACCGGCTCAGGCCTCGGAGGGGACCGCCCACGACGAGTACAGCGCCGCGTAGCGGCCGGCGAGTCCGATGAGCTCGTCGTGGGTGCCCTCCTCCACGATGCGGCCGCCCTCGACGACGACCACCCTGTCGGCTCGCGCCGCGGTCGAGAGCCGGTGGGCGATCACCAGCACGCTGCGGCCCACCAGCAGCCGGTCGAGCGCCGCCTCCACCTCGACCTCCGTGCCCGGATCGAGGTTCGAGGTCGCCTCGTCGAGCACGATCAGCGCCGGGTCGGCGAGCGCGGCGCGCACCAGCGAGACGAGCTGTCGCTCCCCCGCGGAGAGCCGGGTGCCCCGCTCGCGCACGTCGGTGTCGAGGCCGTCGGGGAACGCCGCGAACCGCTCGGTGAGCCCGAGGCTCTCGACCGCGGCGGTCAGCTCCTCGTCGGTGGCCTCGGGCTTGCCGACCAGCAGGTTCTCGCGCACCGACCCGTTGAACAGGAACCCCTCCTGGGGGACGACGACGATCCGCTCGCGCAGCGACCGAGCCGTCGCCTCGCGCAGGTCGACGTCGCCGAAGCGCACGCTCCCCTCCAGCGGGTCGTAGAAGCGCGCCACGAGCTTCGCGAGGGTCGACTTGCCCGCGCCGGTGGGGCCCACGAGCGCCACCCGGGTGCCCGGCTCGACGCGCAGCGACACGTCCGAGAGCACCCTGGTGCGTCCGTACGCGAACGACACGTCCTCGACCACGAGCGCGCCCCGCGGCGGGAGGTCGAGCGCGTCCGGGTGCTCGGCGAGGCTCGGCTCCTCGTCGAGCAGCCCGTAGAGCTTCTCGAGCGCGGCGCCGGACTGCTGGAGCTGGTTGTAGAGCTGGCTGAGCTGCTGGACCGGCTCGAACAGGTTGATGTCGTAGAGGACGAACGCGGCGACGGTGCCCACGCTGGCGAGGCCCGCCTCGAGCATGAAGCCGCCCGCGAGCAGGTGCAGGGCGATGGCGCTGACCCCCGCGAACTCGATGACGGGCAGGAAGCGAGCCGAGATCTGGATCGTGCGCAGGTGCGCCCCGAACTGCGCCTCGTTGGTGTGCTGGAACCGCCGGATCAGCGTCGGCTCCTGGTTGAACGCCTGGACGACCCGCACCCCCGAGAGGCCCTCCTGGAGCGACGTGAGGGTGTCACCGATGGCGTCCCGCAGGTCGAGGTAGGCGCGGTTCGACTCCCGCCGGAACCACGAGACCGCGACGGCCACGCCGGGCACGATCACGAGGGTGACGGCGGCGAGCAGCGGGCTGAGCACCACCATGAACACGGCCGTGCCCACGAACAGCAGGCCGTTGATCACGAACAGCACGAGGCCCTGCGACACCAGCTCCTGGAGCGCGTCGACGTCGGAGGTCATCCGCGAGACGACCACGCCCGTGCGGCCCCGCTCGAAGAAGTCGAGGGAGAGCCCGGTGATGTGGCGGAAGACCCGCACCCGCAGGTCGCGCAGGAACGCCTGACCCAGCTTCGAGACGAGCCAGATCGCGCCGCGGCCGACGAGGTAGCCGACGACGACCACCACCAGGAACACCACGCCTGCCGTGTCGATCACACCCGGCTCGCGGGGCACGACGCCGTGGTCGATCCCCCACCGGATGATCACCGGCCCGGCGAGCATCGCGCCGGTCTGGGCCACGAGCAGCACGACGGCGAGGACCATCTGCCGCCGGTACGGGCGCAGCATCGGCAGCGAGCGGCGGATGACCCGCCGCGCCTCCTGGCGCGAGAGTCGCTCCTCGGCGGACGCGACCGGCGGGCCGGAGCGCTTCACCGGTCGTCTCCCCCCGGCGCCTCCGGGCCGTCGGCTCCCGGCGCGGCCGCGTCGGCGACACCCGCAGCGTCCGACTCGGCTCGGGAGAGCACGGAGCGGTACAGGGCGCTGCCGGCGAGGAGCTCGTCGTGGGTGCCCTCGGCGACGATGCGACCCCCGTCGAGCAGGACGACGCGATCGGCGAGCGCGACGGTCGCCGGGCGGTGGGCGATGATGACGGTGGTGCGATGCGCCATCACCTCCTCGAGCGCGGAGCGGATCTCGTGCTCCTTGGTGGGGTCGACCGAGGAGGTGGCGTCGTCGAGGATGAGGACCCGGGGGTCGGCGACGATGGCGCGGGCGATCGCGATCCGCTGGCGTTGCCCACCGGAGAGCGAGTACCCGTGCTCGCCGAGGACGGTCTCGTAGCGCTCCGGCATCGCCTCGACGAACTCGTCCGCGCCGGCGAGGCGCGCCGCGCGGCGGATCTGCTCCATCGAGGCGTCCGGTCGGGCGAAGGCGATGTTGGCGCGGACCGTGTCGGAGAAGAGGAAGGTGTCCTCGAAGACCATGCCGACCGCGCGCCGCAGCTCCGCGACCCGCACGTCGCGCACGTCGGCCCCGTCGATCACCACGCGTCCGTCGTCGACGTCGTAGAAGCGCGGGATCAGCCGGGCGACGGTGCTCTTGCCGCACCCGGTGGGGCCCACCAGCGCCACCGCCTCGCCGCCGCGCACGTGCAGGTCGACGCCGTCGAGCACCGGCGCCGCGGGCGCGTAGCCGAAGCGGACCCCCTCGAAGCGGATCTCGCCGGTGCCCTCCGGCAGCGGGCGGGCGCCGTGGCGGTCCGCGATCTGGGGGGCGGTGGCGAGCACCTCGTGGGCGCGCACCGCGGACGCCGAGGCGCGCGACGCCTGGGCGAGGATCACACCGCTGATCCGCAGCGGCCACACGAGCATGAGCACGAAGAAGTTGAACTGGACCAGCTCGCCGACGGTGAGGTCGCCGTCGATCACCTCGTGGCCCCCGAACCAGAGGACGGCGACGAGGCCGAGCATCGGCACGAGGTCGATCGCGGGGATGAACGCGGCGCGCAGCCGGGCGGAGCGCAGGCCGGTCTCGTACACCCGCTCGGTGGCCCCCTCCAGGCGCCGGCGTTGGAGCCGCTCGGTCCCGAAGCCCTTCACGACCCGCACGCCTGCCACCGACTCCTCCACGACGTCGGCGACGCCGGCGAGCTCCTCCTGGAGCTGGTTCATCACCGGGTGGAGCCGGGTGGAGAAGCGGGTGGCGAGCACGTTGAGCACCGGCAGCGGGGCGAGCGCGAGGAGAGCGAGGCGGGCGTGGGTGAGGAACAGGACGGTCGCCGCGGCCAGGAGCGTGAACAGGTTGGCGACGGCGACGGGGATCATGACGGCGAAGATCTGCACCTGGCGCAGGTCGGTGTTGAGCCGGCTCATGAGCTGGCCGGTGTGGGCCGTGTCGTGGAAGGAGAAGTGGAGGCGTTGGAGGTGCTCGAACATCCGCTGGCGCAGGTCGGCCTCGGCCCGCAGCGACACGCGGAAGGCGAAGTAGCGGCGCAGGCCCGTCGCTCCGGCCTGGGCGACGCCGACGAGCAGGATGACCAGGCCCCACGAGAGGATGGCGCGCAGGTCGCCGGGCACGATGCCGTCGTCGACGGCCCCGCGGGTGAGGACGGGCACCGAGATCTTCGCGGCGCTCCACGTCAGCGCCGCGATCACCGCCGCGACCAGCCACGACCGCTGGGGCCGGATCGTCTCGCGGAACAGCCGCCAACCGGGGTGCCGCACCTCCGGACCGTCGGCCATGCTCCCCCCGAGCGCTGATCGCGGACGGCCTCACGGTACCAACGGCCCTGCACGGCCCCGCTCCCCGGGAACCGAGCGCTGCGACCGTCGCGACGGCGGTCCCGTACGCTCGGGGCCGTGCCGATGGCCACACTGCGGCGAGCCGCCGAGGTGCAGCTGACCTTCGCCCGCACCGTGCTCGGCGGCGAGGGGCCGCTCCCGCATCGCGTCCGGCGCGCGCTCGAGGACCTCGGGCCCACCTACGTGAAGGCCGGGCAGGTGATCGCCTCGAGCCCCGGGCTGTTCCCACCCGAGTGGATCGAGGAGTTCGCGACGTTGCGCGACGCGGTCCCGCCGTTCGAGGCGGCCGAGGCCGTCCGGATCGTCGAGGAGGACCTCGCCCGCCCCGTCGAGAGCGCCTTCGCCGAGTTCGACCCAGAGCCGATCGCCGCGGCGTCGATCGGCCAGGTACACCCGGCGGTGCTGCGCGACGGGGAGCGGGTGGTGGTGAAGGTGCAGCGTCCCGACCTCGACCGGATCGTCGGCCTCGACCTCCGGGGCCTCTTCGCGCTCTGCGAGGTGCTCGACCGGCTGCCGCTCACCTCGCTGGGCTCACCGCTGGCGATCGCGGAGGACTTCGCCCGCACCCTCCACGAGGAGATGGACTACCGGGTCGAGGTCGACCACATGGAGCGCATGCGCGCCCAGCTCGTCGACATGCAGATCGAGCAGTGCATCGTGCCCCGCGTGCACCACGACCTGTGCAACCGGCGGGTCCTCACGATGGAGCGCATCGACGGGTTCCGGTTCCACGACGTGGAGGCCATGCGCGAGGCGGGCATCGACACGCACACGCTGCTCCGCATCGGCGTCCAGACCGTCGTGGAGGGGGTGCTCATGCACGGCTTCTTCCACGGCGACCTGCACGCCGGGAACATCATCGTCCTGCCCGACGGGCGCTTCGCGCTCATCGACTTCGGGATCGTCGGCCGGCTCACCGAGTCGGTGCGGGCGCGCCTCGCCGACTACATCCTGGCGAGCGTCACCAACGACTACGAGTCGATGATCCACGCCCTCGACTCGTTCGGATCCATCCCGCAGGGCACCGACATCTCGGCGATGGCCGCGGAGATCCAGGCGATGTACGAGCCGTTCGTGCAGAACGGGGTCGTGGTGGCCCAGCTCGGCGAGCTGATGGAGACCATGATCCGCTCGATGGTCCGCTACCAGGTGCGGATCCCCCGCGAGCTGGTGCTCCTCTCGAAGCAGATGGTCTACCTCGAGGGCGCCGCCCACTCGCTGGCGCCCGACATCGACCTGCTCGAGGAGCAGCAGGTGATCGTGGGGGCACTGGTCTCCAAGTACCCGCAGCTCGGCCAACAGATGGCCGAGGCCCTCGCCCGCGGCACGGCCGCCGCCGCGAGCTGAGCGCGGGAGCGAACGCGGGTCAGACGACCGGCAGGCCGTCCACGACCCCGGGGGCGTCGCCGTCCGCGCGGGCGTCCTCGAGCTCCTCGATGATCTCGTCGCCGACGAGCTCCTCGCGTTGGAGCAGCTCGTCGCGCAGCGCCTCGAGGAGGTGGCGGTTGGCGTCGATCAGCCTCCGCACCTCCTGCTTCGACTTCTCGAGGATGTGCTCGACCGAGCGGCGCATGTCCTTGTCGCCGAGGACCTTCGTGACCAGACCCTCGCTGATCGGTCCCGGCTCCATCGCCTCCACCGAGACGAGGGAGCCCGCCATGCCGTAGGCGCCGACCATCGCGGCGGCCGTCTGGGTGGCGGCGGCGAGATCTCCCGCCGGACCGGTGCCGGACTCCCCGAAGAGCAGCTCCTCGGCGACCATGCCCCCGAAGGCGATCTTGATCATCGCGGACACCTCGGAGCGGGTCTTGGTGAAGCGCTCCTCCGACTCGGAGTGGGCGAGCAGACCGAGGGCCTCGCGGCGCTTGATGATGGAGAGCACCTCGAGCTTGCGGCCGCGACCGACGAGGTACGCGACCACCGCGTGGCCCGACTCGTGGGTGGCGATGATCCGCTTCTCCTCCTCCGTGTACTCGACGGGCTGCTTGAGCCCGATCTCCTCGGTCATCTTGGCCTGCTGGACGTCGGTCCAGTCCATGGCGGAGCGCCTGTCGCGCAGGGCCCACACGAGCGCCTCGTCGAAGAGGTGCTCGATCATGACCGGCGAGTACCCGAAGGTGATCGCCGCGAGCTGGGAGCGGCGCTCCTCCCGGTCGAGGTCCGGCACGTGCGCCTTCTTGTCGAGGTAGTAGTCGATGATCTCGCGCCGGCCCCGCCGGCTCGGGAGGTCGAAGTGGATCGAGCGGTCGAAGCGGCCGGGTCGCAGCAGGGCGGGGTCGAGGTCGCTCGCCCGGTTGGTGGCGCCGATCACCAGCACGTTGGCGACCTGAGCGGGCTGCTTGCGGAGCTGCCGGTGGTCGGGCAACCAGCGGTTGACCAGGTCGATGAAGAACGACCGCACCCGCCCCCCGAGGGCGGGCTCGTCGAAGCTCTGCATCTGGATGAGTAGCTCGTTGACGACCCCGCTGATGCCCTCCTTCGAGGCGCGCTCGACGCTGCGGTGCTCGCGCTCCGCGCCCATCCGCGCGAGCGGCGTGGAGCGCATCCCCGAGCGGGTCCCGCCGATGGCGTCGATCTCCTCGATGAAGCCGATCGCGCCGCCCTCCTGGCGGGCGGCCTTGCGGAGCGCCCGGAAGTAGCTGCGGATCTTCCGGTTCGTCTGCCCGTAGTACATGGACTGGAAGGCGGAGGAGGAGACGAAGAGGAAGGGGACGCCGGCCTCCCGGGCCATCGCCTTGGCCATGTAGGTCTTGCCGGTGCCGGGGGGACCCTCGAAGAGCAGGGCGCGCCGTGGGGTGCCGCCCATCTGCTCGCGGAAGGTCTTGAACCCGAGGAACAGGTTGAGGCTCTTGACGACCTCGTCGAGCACGATGCCCATCCCGCGGACGTCACCGAACGCGGTGTCGATCTCTCCGGGCCGGTAGACGACGTGCGGGGAGCGGCCGGCGAAGAGCATCGGGCCGACGATGACGACCCCCAGGACGACGACGATCCCCACCGCCGGCAACCAGAGCATGGCGTCGTCGGGCAGCGACGGGAGTCCCGGCCGCACCGGGTTGCCGCTGAGCGACCGCCAACCGATCCAGAGGCCGACGAGGACGAGGACGAAGAAGAGCCGGCGGATCCTCCGCAGGCGACTCTGCTCCCGGATCGCGGCGACGTCCGCGACGGCCTTGGCGAGCACGTCGGCCTGGCCGAGCATGTCGAGACGCTCGGCGGCCGCGTCGTCAGCGGGGTCGGGCGCAGGGTTGGGCGCGGGGTCGTGGGCGGCGTCGCGGGCGGGGTGGGGCGCCGGGTCTGCTCCCGGCTCGTCGACGCGACGGGCTCCGTTCCCCTGCCCGTTCCCCTGCTCGCTGTCGTGGTGGCCGTGCTGTGGCTCGCCCATACGCCTCGCTTCGTCTCCGCTCCGGCGGGAGGCGCGGCGGGCCACGCCGTCCCCGTCGGGGTCGGTGCCTCACCCCGTTGCTTCGGCAGCGGCGCCCGGGTGCTTGACCTGCCACCTCCCGGGTGACGTCCCCGATGCGCCCTCTGTGACGGTACCTCGCGCGGTCGGTGGTGAACAGCGCGGTCGGAGCGGGCGGGCACGGAGTGAGAAGCGTCGGATCCGTGTGACCCGCGTCATACGAGCCTCCGGAATCTTGACTCGGGGAGTCGGGTTTTCCTACTGTGAGGTGCGGTCGAAGATCCGGGTTGGTCCGGTTCACCGCACCGACAGCACACCTGAGAGCACACGCGTGAGAGCACGAGAGGTCCCATGACGACACCGTCTCCCGAACCGGGTGCCGCACCGCCGAGCCGGCGCCCCCGGCCCATCGACGCCCGCGCACCCCGCTTCAACCAGGGCGTGCTCACCCTCGCCCTGCTGATCGGGTTCGTCTTCGACGTCCGCTGGGTGATCCCCGTGTGGGGTGCCGTGCTCCTGGCCTCCGCGGCAGGCGGCTCGACGTGGGGTCCGTTCCTCCGCCTCTACCGCGACGTGATCCAGCCCCGGCTGTCGCCTCCCCGGGAGATCGAGGACCCGCGTCCTCCCCGCTTCGCCGCCACCGTCGGCGTGGTCTTCCTGGGCGCCGCGTCGGCTGCCCTGCTCGCCGGCGTGCCGGGCCTCGCCTGGGGTCTGAGCCTGATCGTCGCCGCGCTCGCCGCCCTCGCGGCCGTGACCGGCATCTGCGTCGGCTGCGAGATGTACGTGTGGCTCAAGAAGCGCTCCGCCTCGGGTTGGGACGACGTGGCCGCCGGCGTCACGCCACCCGGAGCCGGGAGCACCGCCTGATGCTGCTGCGCCTGCTCCTCGTCGCCGTCCTCGTCGTCGCCGTGCTCGTCGCCGCGCGCGTCTACCTCCGGGCGCGCAGCAAGCCCGTCGACCTGCTCGACCTGCCCCCGCTCGACGGCGACGTCGCCGGGGACAACGCGACGTGGGTGATCTTCACCACCGAGTACTGCGCCACCTGTGAGCCCGTGAAGGAGCGCATCGGCCGCCTCGACCCGACCGCCGATCTCGTGGAGGTCGACGTCGCCCGGCGACCCGACCTCGCGCACCGCTACCAGGTGCGCAGCGCCCCCACCGTCCTGTTCGCGAGCTCCAACGGCCGCGTCCAGGCCCGCTTCGTGGGCAACGTCCCCGAGACCGACCTCGAGAGCGTCTACCGCTGACCCTGTTGTCGGGTCAGCCGGTCCAGCGGGGGCGCAGGTCGTCGCGGAGCTCCGAGCGGCGGGGATTCGAGCGGTCGCGGTCCGAGAGGATCGGCTCGCTCCCCGCCCACCGCACACCGATCTCCGGGTCGTCCCAGGCGACGCCCAGCTCGTCGCCGGGGTCGTAGTAGCGGTCGACGAGGTAGGTCACCGTGACGTCGGTGACCGCCCAGAACCCGTGCGCGACGCCCGGAGGGATGTAGACGCCCCGGTGGCCGTGGTCGGGGCCGGTCTCGAAGGCGAGCGTGGCGCCCTCGGTCGGTGAGCCCGCCCGCAGGTCGTGGAGCACGACCTGCGCGGTGCCCGCCGGCACGTACCAGTAGTCGGCCTGCCTGAGGTGGTAGTGGAGGCCGACGAGGCATCCCGCCGTGCGATCGGCGCGGTTGCCCTGCACCATCTCCCTCGACCCCGGGATCCACTCGCGCCGGTAGGTCTCGAGGAAGACGCCGCGGCGGTCGCCGTGGAGGTCGGGGAGGACGGTCACCACACCCCGGATCGTCTCGGACGTCTCGATCTCCGGCACGGCCGGGGAGACTAACGGTCCGGCGCTGCGCGGGCGCTCATCCGGGCGCTCATCCGGGCGCTCATCCGCGGGCCCACGTCCGCGGTCTCTCACCCGGTGGCAACCACTGCCACCGCCAGCAACACCCCGTTGCGCGCCAACGTGAGCCCCGAGATCGGCTCCTCCGAGCGGGCACCGAAGCACGGGCAGGCAGGTCGCGCCTCCCCCAGCAGCGCCGAGACCACCGCCAGGGTGAACACCGAGAGCAACCCGAGCGCAGCCCAGGCCGCGGCCGGCGAGCGCAGCGTCGCCGCGAGCGCCACCGCCAGCCCCACCTCGGTGGCCGGCAACGCCCACCAGAGGCGCCGGGCCGCGCCTTCCGGCACGCCGAAGCCCTCCAGCGCCGAGCGCAGCGCCGCGCTGCCGTCACGCAGCTTCAGGACGCCCGAGACGGCGAAGACCGCCACCAGCGCGACCCGGGCGGCGACGGCCACGGGCACGTGCGGCTCAGAACGTCAGGTTGCCGTAGCCACCGCGGTAGAACGCGAGCGGTGCACGGTCTCGCTGGACCGCGAGGTCGACCACGCGCCCGATCACGAGGACGTGGTCGCCGGCGTCGTGGGTGGCCTCGATCGTGCAGTCGAGGTAGGCGAGGGCGTCGTCGAGGATCGGCGAGCCCGTCGCGCCCTCGCGGTACCCCACACCCTCGAACCGGTCCGCGCCCTTGGCGGCGAACACCCGAGAGACCTCCTCCTGGTCGTCGGCCAGCACGTTCACCGCGTAACGGCCGGACCCCTCGATGCGGGGCCAGGTCGACGACGACGTGCCCGCGCAGAACAGCACCAGCGGAGGTTCCAGGCTCACCGACGTGAAGGAGTTGGCGGCGAGGCCGACGGGTTGGCCGTCGTCCATCGCCGTGACCACGGTGACACCGGTGAGCCAGTGGCCCATGACCTCGCGCATGCGCGCCTCGCCCACGTGGTCGGGCTCGTCGTGCCCGTCGGGCTCGCCGGACTCGTCGACATCAACCACCGCTGCTCCTACCTCCTGACACGACCTCGGACGGGGCGGCAGCGCCGTCCGCGAACGAGACGACCATCCCCTCGTGCGCGGCCACGACCTCGACCTCGGAGCCGGCCAACTCCCGCGCGTCGGCGAGCAGCCGGTCGACGACGACGTCGTCGTGGTACGGGTCGTGGTGGAACAGCGCCAGCCTCCGCACCCCGCACTCCCGAGCCACGTGCACCGCGTACTGGACGGTGCAGTGCCCGAAGTGCCGCTTCTCCTCGTACTCCTCGGGAGCGTACTGGGCGTCGTGGATCAGCAGGTCCACGCCGTCGCAGAGGTCGTGCACGCGGCGGGGAACGTGGTCCTCGGTGTCCTCGGGCACGGTGCCGGGGCCGTGGTCGGGGATGTACGCGACGGCGTGGCCATTCCACTGCACCCGGTAGCCGAGCGTGGGACCGTTGTGCCGCACCCACCGCGAGCGGACGGCCCGGCCCTCGACCTCGAAGTCGCTGTCGCCGCAGTCGTGGAAGTCGATGGTGCCCCGCAGCTCGTAGGGGGTCACCGGGAAGTACGGCGGACGCATGATCCCCGTGAACACCGACCCCAGGGGACCCTCCTCCTGCTCGGGCCCGTAGACGTCGAGGTGGGCGCCGGGGCGGTCGACCGGCACGAAGAAGGGCAGCCCCTGCATGTGGTCCCAGTGGAGGTGGGAGAGCAGCACGACGCCCCGGAAGCTGCCGTCGGTGGGCTGGCGCGCGCCGAAGTACCGCAGGCCCGTGCCGATGTCGAAGACGATCGGCGTCTCCCCGGGCGCCTCGAGGGCCACACAGGCCGTGTTGCCCCCGTAGCGCTCCTGCTCACGGCAGTCGCACGGCGTCGAACCCCGAACACCGTAGAACGTGACGTCCATCACCCCTCCTCGGTGGGCGGAGGATAGCCACGGTCACCCTCGGTGGTACAGCGTCGTGCGCCACATGTCACACCGCAGCGAGCGCCGCTGCGTGGCGCTAGCCTCCACCCCCATGTCGACCGCCACCACGCCCCCCGAGGGTGCCGAGCGACCCGACGAGCCCGCACGGATCACCGCCAACGGGATCGACTTCGCCTACCTGGAGGCGGGTCCCGCCGACGGTCCCCTGGCCCTGTGCCTCCACGGGTTCCCCGACACCGCCCTGACGTGGCGGTACCTCCTCCCGGCGCTCGCGGAGGCCGGGTTCCACGCGGTGGCGCCGTTCATGCGCGGGTACCACCCGACCTCCCTCGCTCCCGACGGGAACTACGAGCTCGCCGCCCTCGCCGCCGACGCGTGCGCGCTCGCCGACGCCCTCGCCGGCGAGCGGTCGGCCAGCCTCGTCGGCCACGACTGGGGGGCGGCCGCCGCCTACCCGGCGGCGGCGCACCGGCCCGAGCGCTTCGAGAAGGTCGTGACGCTCGCCGTGCCGCCCGGACAGGTGGTGGCGGCAGCGTTCCTCAAGCGTCCCGACCAGCTCAAGCGCTCTTGGTACATGTTCTTCTTCCAGCACCCGCTCTCCGACGTGGCGGTCGCGAACGACGACTTCGCCTTCGTCGACATGCTCTGGCGCGACTGGTCGCCCCGGTGGACGCCGCCCGAGGACCACCTCGAGAGCGTCAAGCAGGCGCTGCGAGCCGACGGAGGGCTCCAGGCGGCGCTCGGCTACTACCGGTTCATGCTCGACCCGCCCGAGTCGCCGCCCGCCGAGCTGGCCGGCGCCCGCGCGGCGACGACGAGCCCGGTGCCGGTGCCCACCCTGTACCTCCAGGGCGACGACGACGCCTGCATCGCCCACGACCTCGTCACCGAGGAGGGCCTGCGGGCGTCGTTCAGCGCCGGCCTCGAGCTCGAGCTCGTCGCGGGGGCGGGCCACTTCCTCCACCTCGAGCAGCCCGAGCGCGTCGGCACCCGCATCGTCGAGTTCCTGACGAGCTCCTGACGAGCCGACCGGAGTCGACCGGAGCCGCTACTCGGCCTTGGGCACCGGCTGCGGCGGCGGCGGGCCGATGTACTGCGCGGTGGGTCGGATCAGGCGGTTGTCGGAGGCCTGCTCGAGGATGTGCGCCGTCCAGCCGATCACCCGGCTCGAGGTGAACGTGGGGGTGAACATCTCCGGGGGCAGCCCGCACGCCTCCATCACCACGCCGCCGTAGAACTCGACGTTGGCGTAGAGCCTGCGTCCCGGCTTGAGCTCGTCGAGGACGGCCACCGCGGTGTCCTCGATGTGCTTGGCGAGCTCGCAGCGGCCGCTCCCGAGCTCCTCGGCCACCCGCCGGAGCAGGCGCGAGCGCGGGTCCTCGGTCTTGTAGACGCGGTGGCCGAAGCCCATGATCCGCTCCCCGCCCTCCACCAGCTTGCGGAGGTGCGGCTCGGCGTTCTCCGCGGTCCCGATGGCGTTGATCAGCTCGAGGGCCCGGGACGGCGCGCCGCCGTGGAGCGGGCCGGAGAGCGCCCCGATCGCGCCGACGACCGCGGAGCCGAGGTCGGCGCCGGTCGAGGTGATCACCCTGGCGGTGAACGTCGAGGCGTTGAAGCCGTGGTCGATCGTCGAGATGAGGTACCGCTCGATCGCCCACGCCTCCTTCTCCTCGGGCTTCTCGCCGCGGAGCATGTAGAGGTAGTTGGCCGCGTAGCCCAGCTCGGGGTCGGGGTCCACGGGCTCCTCGCCGTTGCGGAAGCGCCACAGCGCCATCAGGAGCGTCGGGATGACCGCGCAGGTCCGCATCGCCTGCCCCCGCAGCTCCTCGCGGTCGGCGTCCATCCACGGCCCGTAGTCGAGGGAGGCCGCCAGCGCCGAGTAGGAGGTCCGCAGCGCCTCGAGCGGCTTGAACTCCTCGCCGAGCGTGGCCACCGAGGCGAGGAGGTCCTTGACCTCCCCGGGGAGCTCGCGCAGCGGCCGGATCTCGTCGCGCCACGCCTCGGACTGCGCCCGGTCCGGCAGGTGACCGTTGTAGACGAGGTACCAGACGTCCTCGAGCGAGCGGTTCTCGTTCAGCTCCACGGCGTCGTACTGCCGGTAGTGGTAGAAGCCCTCCTCGCCGCGCACCTGGCCGATGGTCGTCTCGGCGACCTCCACGCCCTCGAGGCCGCGGGGCACCTCGGCCGCGGGCTGGTCGACGGGGACGATCTGGCTGATCTTCATCAGGTCGCGCAGCGACACGATCCCGATGAGGCGGCCGTCGGAGACGACGGGGATGTGCCGGTAGCCGCGCTCGCTGAGGTTCTCGAAGGCCTCGGTGACCTCGGTGGTGGGCGACACCGTGTCGGGCTCGGCGGTCATCCAGTCGGTCACCTTCGCCGAGCTGTTGTCGACCCCGGCGGCTCCGATCCGGACCATGTCGCGCTCGGTGAGGATCCCCACCGGCGCCTCGCCGTCGACGACGACGACCGAGCCGACACCCTTGTCGGTCATCCGGGTGGCGACCTCGGCGATGGTCTCGTCGGGATCCGCCGTCACCACCGGGGAACTCATCAGATCGGCGACGATGCGCTCCCGTCCCTTGGCGTCGGCCATCGATCCCTCCATCGTTCCTGCGGACCTGTCGTCGATTCTACGCGGGTTCCCCGGACGACCCCAGGGCGAGGCTATTCGACCCGGGTCGGGCCGGCGCCACCCCCTCGGGTCGCCACCGGGTGGCTACGCGGGGCTGGTGTAGGGGCGCTCGCGCGCCTTGGCCGCCTCCCGGGTGGGGACCATCACCTTGCGGCGGAAGGAGCAGACCTCCTCGCCCCGCTGGTTGAACCCCCGGGTCTCGACCGTCACGACCCCCCGGTCGGGCTTGCTCTTCGACTCGCGCTTCTCCAGCACCTTGGTCTCGGCGTAGACGGTGTCGCCGTGGAAGGTGGGTCGGGCGTGCTTGAGCTCCTCGACCTCGAGGTTGGCGATGGCTGCTCCCGACACGTCCGGCACGCTCATCCCCAGCACCACCGAGTACACGAGGTTGCCGACGACGACGTTGCGGCCGAACTGGGTCTGCGTCTCGGCGAAGTGCGCGTCGGTGTGGAGCGGGTGGTGGTTCATCGTGATCATGCAGAACAGGTGGTCGTCGTACTCGGTGATCGTCTTGCCCGGCCAGTGCTTGTAGACGTCTCCCTCCTCGAAGTCCTCGAGGTGGCGGCCGAACGGGCGCTCGTGGACGGTCATGCCTGCGCTCCTTCCAGGTCTGTCGTCTTCGGTAGGGTGCTGCCGGCGAGCCGCTCGACCCCCGAGCGCCGCTGCTCCGCCGCGCCCGCGTGAGGAGCCCGGCCAGCGGGGAGCCGACCACCGGGGAGCCGACCACCGGGCAGGCAGCCTACCGTCGGCGTCCCGACGCTCCCCCAGCGACCCCGCCCGGGGCGGCGCACCTCGGCACCGGCCCGGAACGGCCCAGCCGGTACCTTGGACGTCCATGAGCGTGTGGCACGCAGCGTCGGGCTTCCGGCGCGACCGGGAGGATGTCGGGGAGGCGCGGATCGACCGGGCCCTGGTGCGGCGCGTCCTCGGGTTCGCCCGCCCCTACCGACGCCTCATCGTGGGCTTCCTCGCCGTCATCGTCGGCCAGGCCGTCCTCCAGGTGATCCCGCCGCTGCTGTTCCGGGAGATCATCGACGACGCCATCCCCGACGGCGACCAGAGCCAGGTCACGACCCTCGCGCTCGCCACGGTCCTCGTCTTCGTCGTCCGCGCCGTGTTGGGCATCGCCGAGCGCTGGTACTCGGCGGGCATCGGGGAGGGCCTGATCTACGACCTCCGCGTGGCCCTCTTCGACCACGTCCAGCGGATGCCGATCGCGTTCTTCCTGCGGACCCAGACCGGCGCCCTCGTCTCCCGGCTCAACAACGACGTGGTGGGCGCCCAGCGGGCCCTCACCAACACGCTGGGCACCGTCACCTCGAACGCCATCGGGGTCGCCACGACCCTGGTGGTCATGGTGACCCTCGAGTGGCGCCTGACCGTCGCGACCCTGATCGTCCTCCCTGGCTTCGTCTTCGCGGCGCGCCGCATCGGCCGCCACCTCCAGGCGGTGACCCGGGAGCAGATGGACCACAACGCGGCGATGAGCTCCCGGATGACCGAGCGGTTCAACGTGTCGGGCGCGCTCGTGATGACCCTCTTCGGTCGCGGAGACGAGGAGACCGGCGAGTTCTCCCGCCGCGCCGGCTTCGTCCGCGACGCCGGCATCCGCTCGGCGATGCTGATGCGGGCGCTGGTCCTGATCCTCGGCCTCGTGGCCGCCGTGGGCACCGCGGCCGTCTACTGGTTCGGCGCCCGGCTCGTGATCTCGGGGGCGATCACCCTCGGGACCGTGGTGGCGTTCGCCGAGTACGTGCGGCAGCTCTACCAGCCGCTGACCCAGCTCACCAACGCCCGGGTCGAGATCCTCACGGCGTTCGTGGCCTTCGACCGGGTGTTCGAGGTGCTCGACCTCCCCCGGGGCGTCACCGACCGGCCCGGCGCCGTCCCGCTGCGCGAGCCCCGCGGCGAGATCCGCTTCGAGGACGTCACCTTCCGCTACCCGACCGGCGAGGAGACCGGGCTGTCGAGCTTGGAGGAGATCCGCACCGAGGCGGCGCCGACCTCCAACGAGCCGGTGCTCCACCGCGTGTCGTTCACGGCGCGCGCCGGCGAGATGGTGGCCCTCGTGGGCCCCTCGGGGGCCGGCAAGACGACGTTGGTCTCGCTCGTGCCCCGCCTCTACGACGTCACCGAGGGTCGCATCCTCGTCGACGGCCGCGACGTGCGCGACCTCACCCTCGAGTCGCTGCGCGCCGCCGTCGGCGTGGTGCCCCAGGATCCGCACCTGTTCCACGAGTCGATCCTCGACAACCTGCGCTACGCCCGTCCGGAGGCCTCGGAGGAGGAGGTCGTCGAGGCCTGCGAGCGCGCCCGGATCCACGAGCTCGTCGAGTCGCTGCCCGACGGCTACCGCACCGTCGTGGGCGACCGGGGCTACCGGCTCTCGGGCGGCGAGAAGCAGCGGGTGGCGATCGCACGCATGCTCCTCAAGGATCCCGCCGTCGTGGTCCTCGACGAGGCGACCTCGCACCTCGACTCGGAGTCGGAGGTGCTGATCCAGCGGGCGCTCACCGACGCGCTCGCCGGCCGTACGAGCCTGGTGATCGCGCACCGCCTCTCGACCGTCGTCGCCGCCGACACCATCCTCGTGCTCGACCGGGGACGGATCGTCCAGCGCGGCACCCATCGCGAGCTCCTCGGACAGGGTGGGCTCTACACCGAGCTCTACCGCACCCAGTACGAGCGCACCGGCCTCGGCCTCGGGGAGGCACCGATCGGGACCGCGTGAGCGGCGCGAACCCGTGGTCGCTGCAAAACCCTCCGAATCCGACGAAATTCGGCTCCAGGACGTCCGCGAGCCTTCCGAAGATGTGGGAGAGGGAGCACGGCGATCTCCGCACCCTCGCCGGCGGGACGGAACAGGACGACGCGAGGCAGCACGGAGCGCTCCTGCTGCACGGGGCCATGCGCGACGAGACCACCACACACCTGGACGACCGTTCCGGCGGAGGCACAGCCGGCGAGGGCCCCGGCCGCGCCGGGCGGCCCCCCGTCTACGCGGGGCGCTACCGGGCCGAGGCGCTCCTGAAGTCGGGGCGCGGCGTCGCCACGTACCGCGGAACCGACACGAGCACGGGCCTCGGGATCATCGTCAAGGCCGCGGCCCTCGACGCGGTGCCCGACGGCACCGAGCTGCTCCTGCGCCACGAGGCGAGCGTGCTCGCCGAGATCGACAGCCCCGGGGTCGCCCCCCTGCTCGAGGCGGGCGTCGAGGACGACGAGCTCTACGTCGTCGTCCCACGGATCCCCGGGATCACCCTCCAGGAGCGCCTCGCGGCCGGCCCGCTGGATCTCGACGACACCTTCGCGCTCGCCGAGGGCCTCCTGAGCGCGCTCCGCGCCGTCTTCGAGCACGGCGTCCTCCACCGCGACATCAAGCCGGCGAACGTGATCGTCGACGAGAGCGAGCCGCTCGAGCGGGTCACGCTCATCGACTTCGGGTTCTCCCGCAGCGACCGCCTCGAGCGGTCCCTGCGCGACATCCCGCTGGGCACCGCCCGCTACGCGTCACCCGAGCAGGCCGGGCTGATCGGCCACGACGTCGACGGACGATCGGATCTCTACTCGCTCGGCGCCGTCCTCTTCGAAGCCCTCGCCGGCCGTCCCCCGTTCGCCGGCCGCAACGTCGGTGAGGTGCTCCGCGAGCACCTCACCGCCCCCGTGCCCAGCCTGCGCCAGCTCGGCGTGGACGTCCCCGGCGCCTTCGACGCGGTCGTCCAGCGCCTCCTCGCCAAGGAGGGCAAGGACCGGTACCAGACCGCCGAGGCCGCGCTGGCCGACGTCCGACAGATCCGCCGGGCCGTCGCGCACGGGATCCGGGAACCCCACGTCGTCGTGGGTGCCCACGACCGCCGCTGCTGCGTCCTGGGAGAACCCGCCTTCGTCGGGCGCGAGCACGAGCTCGAGGAGCTCGAACGGGCGCTCGACGGGGTCCGCGAGCGCGGCGTCGCGCTCGTCGGCCTCGAAGCCGACTCCGGAGGCGGCAAGACCCGCCTGCTCGACGAGTTCGCGCACCGCGCCGCCCAGCGCGGCGCCTGGGTGCTGCGCGGCCAGGGCGTCGACCAGGTCGCCCAGCGCCCGTTCCACGCCCTCCAGGGCCTGGCCGACGGTCTCGTCGCGGCGGCCTCGCACGACCCGGGGATCGCCGACCGACTCCGCGTCGGGGTCGGCCACCACCGGGCGGCGGTGTGCGCGGCGCTCCCGCACCTGACCGAGGTCCTCGCTCCGGAGCCGGAGGTCGAGCTCGGCCCCGAAGCCCACGGCGCGGCCCGCAACGTCGCCGCCCTCGCATCGCTCCTGGGAGCGTTGGGCAGCAGCGACCGGCCCGCCGTCGTCATCGTGGACGACTGCCAGTGGGCCGACCAGCTCACGATCCGGGTCCTCGACCAGTGGCGGCGGAACCGAGCCGCGGGCGGCGACGGCCACGTGCTCGTCGTCTTCGCCCACCGCTCCGAGGAGGTGCCGGCCGGACACGCCATCCGGGAGCTCCCCGACGACCGGCACCTGGAGCTCCCGGCGCTGGGCGAGCGGGAGGTGCGCGACCTCGTCGAGTCGATGGCGGGCTCCCTCGAGGACGCCGCCCTCGACGCGGTCGTCGACCTCGCCGAGGGCAGCCCCTTCATGGCCTCCGCGGTGCTGCACGGTCTGGTGGAGTCCGGCGCCCTCGTCTGCGCCCACCCCGGGTGGCAGGTCGACACCGACGCCTTCTCGGCAGCCCAGTCGTCCAGCCGCGCCGCCACGTTCCTGGCCCAACGACTCGAGCTGCTGCCGGAGGGGTCGCTGGCGCTCCTCACGGCCGGGGCGGTGCTCGGCAAGGAGTTCGACCTCGATCTGGCCGCCCACCTCGCCGACCAGGACGCCGCGACGGCGGTCCGCGCCCGTGACGGCGCCCGATCGCGCCACCTCGTGTGGAACGCGGGACACGGGGCCCGGATCGCCTTCGTCCACGACAAGATCCGCGAATCCCTCCTCGCCCGCCTCGACCCCGACACCCGCCGCTCCCTGCACGCCGCCGCGGCCGAGCGGATCGAGGCCGTGGATCCCCGGCGAACGTTCGAGCTCGCCTACCACTTCGACGCCGCCCAGCGCCCCGAGCGGGCGCTGTCCTACGCGCTCGCGGCCGCCGAGCAGGCCCGCTCGCAGAACTCGCTCGAGATCGCCGAGGACCAGTACCGGATCGCCCGACGAGCCTCGGAGGAGGCGCACGAGACCGTCAGGTTCCGCGTCGCGTCCGGTCTCGGCGACGTCACGATGCTGCTCGGCCGCTACGACGAAGCGCGCTCCCACTTCACCGAGGCCCTCCGCCTCGCGGAGGGCCCGCGCTCGAGCTCGCAGGTCGAAGCCAAGCTGGGCGAGCTGGCCTTCAAGGTCGGGGACCTCGACGAGTCCGCGGCCGCCACCGAGCGCGGCCTGCGACTCCTCGGCCGGCGGGTCCCGAAGCGCTGGCTCGTGTTCCTGGTCTGGGCCCTCTGGGAGATCGCCGTCCAGGCCGCCCACAGCCTGCTCCCCGGCCTGGTCGGTCGCCGGAACGCCGACGACCGCGGTGGCCCGGGCGACGACCTCCTCGCCGCACGCCACTACAGCCGGCTCGCCCACGTCTACTGGTTCACCCGCGGGCCGGTGCCGACGCTGTGGACCCACCTGCGCGAGATGAACCTCGTCGAGCGCTACCCGCCCACCAGGGAGCTGGCCCAGGCCTACTCCGAGCACGCGCCGGTCATGACCCTCCTGCCGTGGATCAGCCGTGGCATCGAGTACGTGCGGCGCTCCCACCGCATCCGCACCGAGCTGCGCGACGTGTGGGGACAGGGCCAGAGCCTCAACTTCTGCACCATCGTCCTGTTCACCGCGGGGCGCTACGAGGAGGCGAGCGAGCGCGCCCGGGAGGCGATCTCCGTCCTGGAGCGCACCGGTGACCGCTGGGAGCTCAACATCGCCCGCATCCACCTCGCGTACTGCTTCCTGCGCCAGGGACGCCTCGCGGAGTCGGTCGAGCTGGCCCGCCACATCCACGACGAGGGTGTAGAGATCGGCGACCTCCAGGCGTCGGGCCTCGCCGTGGAGGTGGCCTCCAAGGCGAGCGGAGGGCGGGTCCCCGAGGACGTCGTCGCCGCCGAGCTCGCTCGCGAGACCCGCGACGTCCAGCTCCGGGTCCAGGTGCTCCAGGCCGAGGCGCTGCGCCTGCTCG
Organism: uncultured Burkholderiales bacterium; assembly: GCA_964438505.1. Classification (GTDB taxonomy): domain Bacteria; phylum Actinomycetota; class Acidimicrobiia; order IMCC26256; family JACPCJ01; genus CAYTKN01. The sequence continues at coordinate 39,666 of CAYTKN010000001.1, read as the reverse complement.
CGGCCGGGGAGACCCGCGCCGCGGTGGACACGCTGAGCGACGCCACCGCGCGGGCGCGCCGCGCCCAGGTCCGCAACGAGTACGTGGCCCCGGCCCGCGTCTGGCTGGTCACGGCCATGCGCACCCGGATCGAGGAGCTCTCGCCCTACGCGGAGCAGCGGCGCGCGCTGGTGCGCGAGGCGCGGCGAGCGGCGCGCTCCGCACGCGTGATCGCCCGGACCTACCGCAACAACCAGCCGCACGCCCTGCGCGAGTCCGGGCTCGTCGCCGCGCTCGCGCACCGCCCGCGGAGGGCCTGCCGCCTGCTCCGCCGCTCCGTGGAGGTGGCCGCGGCACGCGGCATGGCCCACGAGGAGGCGCTCTCGCGCCGCGAGTACGGCCGGCTCGGCGAGCAGCTCGGCTGGGCGGACGCGAGCGAGATCGCCTCGAACGGCGCCCGCACGCTCGACGCCATGGAATCCGAGGTGCGCCCGTTGGTCGACGAACCCACGGAACCCGTCGACGGAGCGGTCACACTCTCGCTCGTCGACCGCTTCGACACGCTCCTCGACCAGGGTCGCAGGCTCGCGACGGGACTCTCGCGCCACACCGTGTACACCGCCGTGGAGCGCGCCGCGACCAAGCTCCTGCGCGCCGAGCACTGCACCGTGCTCGACATCACCGACGACGGGCAGGTCCAACACACCCACCCGGCCGACGAGAGCTCGCTCTCGAGCTCCCTGATCCAAGAGGCCACCGAGCGCGGGCGTCCGGTGGTGAGCCACACCGACCTCACCGGCGACCCCTCGGAGAGCCTGGTGCTGGCCGGCGTGCGCTCCGCGCTGTGCGCCCCCGTCTTCGAGCGGGGCCGGCTGACGGCCTGCTTCTACGTGACCCACGGCCAGGTGGCGAGCCTCTTCGGCGAGGACGAGGTCCGCCTCGCCGAGTTCGTCGCCACCCTCGCCGGCGCGGCGCTCGAGAACGCCCGTGGGTTCGCCGAGGTCGAGGGGCTCCAGCGCTCGCTGGAGCGCCGCGTCGCGGAGCGCACCCAGCAGCTCACCACGACGCTGCACGAGCTCGAGCGCCTGAACGAGGAGCTCCAGGAGACCAACCGCGCCAAGGGCGAGTTCGTCTCGATGGTCTCCCACGAGCTGCGGACCCCGCTCACACCCATCGTGGGCCTCAGCTCCACCATGCTCCAGCGCTGGGATTCGATGGAGGACGCGCTGCGCGAGGAGTGCCTCGGCTCGATCCACCGCCAGGGCGTGAGGCTCGCGTCGCTCGTCGACGACCTCCTCGAGATGTCCCGCATCGAGTCGGGCACCCTCGAAGCCGACACGCGCGAGATCGTCGTGGGCGACGTGCTCTCCGCGACCCTCGAGCAGTTCTCGGACCACCTCGTCGAGGTCGAGGTCGACTGCCCGACCGACGTGGTGGCGATGGCCGACCCCGACCGCCTCCACCAGATCCTCACCAACTACCTCGAGAACGCCCACAAGTACGGAACAGCGCCCATCCGGGTGGAAGCGAGGTTCGAGGGGCCCTGGGTGCAGATCTCGGTCTCGGACCACGGCCCCGGCGTGCCCGAGGAGTTCCGGGACCAGCTCTTCGAGAGGTTCGCGCGGGCCGAGGAGTCGAAGCACCTCTCGGGCACCGGTCTCGGGCTGTCGATCGTCCACGGCCTCGCCCGCGCCCAGGGCGGCGAGGTGTGGTACGAGCCCAACGAGCCGACCGGCTCCCGCTTCTGTGTCTGCCTTCCCCGCTCCTCTCGCCGCCGGATGCGAGAGGCCCGTGCGGAGCAGGCCGGGGAGCCCGCGACCGGGGTCGCCGAGCCGAGCTGAGCGCACCGGAGCGGACGCGAGCCGGCGCCCGGGGCGGATGTGTCCTCGGGGGAGCGCGTCGGTACGCTCTCGCCCGTGCCCGACTCATCCGATTCGACCACTGATCTCGAAGCCGCCCGGCGCGGCCTGGACGTGGCCTCGCGGGTGCTCGACGCGGCGACGCGCCATCTGGCGCGCACCACCTCGGACGGCGAGCGGATCTCCGTCGCCAAGCTCGACGAGCACCAGGCGTTCGCCTACGACCTCGCGCACGCCGCGAGCGCGCTCGAGGGCGCTCGGAGCATCCTCGCCTACGGCGAGGAGGGCGACCTCGAGGCGGCGCTGGCCTGCTACTACGTGGCCGACGCGATCTGGGACCTGGGCAGTCGGATCCTGAGTCGGGAGACCGAGTGGGGGGTCTCGCTGCGAGAGCTCGACGAGGCCCGCGAGCTCGTCGCCGCGCAGCGCTCGCCCGCGGCGGTCGACGCCCTCGCCGAGCAGATCCTCGCCCGCGGTGGGGGTCCGTCCCACCTCTCGGAGGAGTTCGAGCTGGTGAGCGAGACCTTCCGTCGGTTCGCCGAGGACAAGATCCGGCCGGTCGCCGAGGACGTCCACCGGACGAACTCCGACGTCCCCGAGGAGATCATCTCGGGCCTCGCCGAGCTCGGGGGGTTCGGCCTCTCGGTCCCCGAGAGCTACGGCGGGTACTCGACGGGCGGCGAGAGCGACTACCTGGGGATGGTCGTGGCGACCGAGGAGCTCTCCTGGGGGAGCCTCGGCATCGGGGGCTCGCTCATCACGCGCCCCGAGATCCTGACCCGCGCGATCGTCAAGGGCGGCACCGAGGAGCAGAAGCACCACTGGCTGCCGCGGATCGCCTCCGGCGACGCGATGGTCGGCGTCATGGTCACCGAGCCCGACCACGGCTCCGACGTCGCCAACCTCACCACGGTCGCCGAGAAGGTCAAGGGCGGCTACAAGCTCCGGGGGGTGAAGACCTGGGCGACCTTCGCCGGACGGGCGAACACGCTCATGGTGCTGGCCCGCACCGACCCCGACCGCGAGAAGGGCCACCGCGGGCTGTCGCTCTTCGTGGTCGAGAAGCCCGAAGCGCCCGGCCACGGCTTCTCGTTCGAGCAGGACGGCGGGGGGAAGATCGAGGGCCGGGCCATCGACACCCTCGGCTACCGGGGCATGCACTCCTACGAGGTGTCCTTCGACGGCTGGTTCGTGCCCGAGGGAAACCTGGTCGGCGCCGACGAGGGCCTCGGCCGGGGCTTCTACCTCCAGATGGAGGGCTTCGAGAACGGTCGGCTCCAGACCGCGGCGCGTGCGGTCGGGGTGATGCAAGCGGCGTTCGAGGAGGCGCTCGAGTACGCCCAGGAGCGCACCGTCTTCGGGACGCCGATCGCCGACTACCAGCTCACGCGGACCAAGCTCGTCCGCATGGCGGCTCTGATCCAGGCGGGACGCCAGTTCGCCTACCAGGTGGCCCGGTCGATGGCCAAGGGCGAGGGGTCGATGGCGGCCTCGATGGTCAAGGCGTACGTCTGCCGCACCGCCGAGTGGGTCACCCGCGAAGCGCAGCAGATCCACGGCGGGATGGGCTACGCGGAGGAGTTCGCGGTGAGCCGCTACTTCGTCGACGCCCGCGTCCTCTCGATCTTCGAGGGAGCAGACGAGACCCTGTGCCTGCGGGTGATCGCGCGCCGCCTCGCCCAGGCGGCGCTCTCCGAGGCGGCGAGCTGACCCGCGGTCCCGTCAGCCGCGCGCCCCGCCCGTGAAGTTCCAGGACGCGAGGTGGAGGCTCGGCGCGTGGAACATCCCCACGCCGAACTCGGCCGCGGCGAAGCGGGCGTCGTCTCCGATCGCCGTCACCGCGCCCGGTGCGAGGGCCTCGACGAAGCTCTGCGTGAAGCGCAGGTTGCGCAGCGCGGCGCTCACCCGTCCGCCCTCGACGAGGAACGTTCCGTTGCGGGTGAGGCCGGTCACCACCAGCGTCTTGGGGTCGAGGACGCGGCAGTAGTTCAGCTCGGTGACGAGGACGCCCCGCTCGACTCCCGCCACCATGTCGGCCGGTGCGCTGTCCCCTGCCTCGAGGAAGGCGTTGGAGGCGAACGCCCCGTAGGTCTCCCCGCCGGGGATGGCGTGCCCGGTGCTCTCGGTTCCCGTGCGCGCCGCCGTCCGCCGGTCGTGCACGAGGCCCTCGGTGCGGCCGGCCGCCACGAGGTCGACGCGCCGCTTGGGCGTGCCCTCGGCGTCGTAGGGGATCCCGAGGGCCCGCGGGTCGGTCACGTCGTCGGCGATCGAGACGGCGGGGTCGAATTGCCGGTCGCCGAGGCGGGCGAAGGACTGCTCCTCGATCACCGCCTTGGCGTTGAACCCGTAGAAGGCGAGGAAGGCCAGCATCTCCGCCGCGCACTCCGGCGCGAGCACCACCTCGTAGCGCCCGGGCTCGAGGTCGGTGGCGTGGAGCGACTCCCGCGCGGTGGCGGCCGCGACCGAGCCGACGCCGGCGCCGTCGAGGTCCGCGAGCGCCACCGAGGTGGCGTGTCCCTTGCCGGCGGCCTCACCGAGCGCGTCGCCGGCCTGGTGGATGCCGTCCAGGGTGGCCCGCGAGCTGCGGGCCACCGCGGTGTGCCCGGCGGTGTTGGCGAACGCCGAGCTCCCACCCTCGGTGTCGCAGTACCCGGCGGCCGCGAGGTCCGGTGCCGCGCCCACGAACGCCTCGACGACCGCCGCGCGCTCGGCGGGCGGGGCCTCGGCGGTCCCCGGGTCGTAGTGCTCGACGCCGGGCAGCGCGGCCGGCGGCGCGAGGCCCGGCCAGTCGGGATCGGGGGGCCGCAGCCTCGCGGCGGCGACCGTGGTCTCGGCGAGGCGCGCCAGGCCCTCGTCCCCGACGCTGGTGGTGGATCCGGAGGCGGAGCGCCCGTCGATGCTCACGCGGAGCAGCACCCGGGGCCCTTGCTCGCCCACGTTCTGGTGGATGAAGGAGTTGGCGAAGCGCGTCAACGCCGAGCGGCTCTCCGCGACGTTCGCCTCCGCCTCCGCTGAGGGCTCCCGGTCCGCCACGAGCTCGAGCACCCGGGTGCAGAGCTGCTCCGCCCGGCTCGCCCGCGCACCCGGGGTCATCCCGAACCCGGGCTCATCCGCGAACCCCGATGCGCACGTCCCGGAAGCGGGCGGGGACGGCGGGGTGCGCGGTGTGGGCGGTCTGGAGCGGTTGGCCCTTCCCGCAGTTCGGCACGCCCCAGAACGTCCACTCCTCCTCGCCGGCCAGCATGTCGAGGCCGGCCCAGAAGCGGGGGCCGATCCCCGTGTAGGTCGGGTTGCGCAGCATCCTGCCGAGCTCGCCGTCGCGGATCTCCCACGCCGCCTCGCACCCGAATTGGAAGTTGAGGCGTTGGTCGTCGATCGACCAGGAGCGGTTGGTGGCCATGTGGATCCCCTCGTCGGTGGCGGCGACGAGGTCGTCGAGGCGGCCTTCCCCGGGCAGGATGCCGACATTGGTCATCCGGACCATCGGGAGGCGGTCGAACCCGTCGCCGCGGACCATGCCGCCGGGCGCGACGCCGGCGAGGCCGGCCGAGTCGCGGCCCGAGAGCACACCCCGCCACACGCCGTCGCGCACGATGTCGACCCGCTGGGCGGGCGTCCCCTCGTCGTCGTAGCCGAAGGTGCCCAGCGCCCCGGGCAGGGTGGCGTCCGCGGTCACGTTCATGAGCTCCGAGCCGAACCGCAGGTCGCCGAGACCGCCGAGGTCCAGCCAGGAGGTGCCGGCGAAGGCCGCCTCCCAGCCGAGGATCCGGTCGAGCTCGACGGCGTGGCCGACCGACTCGTGGATCTGGAGCGCCACCTGGCTGCTCTCGAGCACGAGGTCGGTGGTGACGGCCGGGCACTCGGGCGCGGACAGCAGCGCCACCGCCTCCTCCCCCACCCGGCCGGCGTGGCCGGGGAGATCGAAGCCCCGCACCACCTCGTAGCCGCCGGTCTCGAAGTGCCCGAAGCTCTGCGGATGGGACCGCCGCTGGGTCTCGGTCTCGCCCACCGCCGTGGCGTCCATCCCGCCGCCGGACTCCACCAGGTGCTGGTGGATGCGGTGGCCCTGGCTGGACACGAACCACTTGTCGGTGTCCCAGAACGCCAGGCCGCAGCGGGCCAGCGACACCCCCGGGACCCGCTGCATGGTGCCGGTCACCTCGACGACCAGGTCGCCCTTCTCGGCCAGCGACACCTGCCTCGGGTCCTCGCGGTGGGGTGTCTCGTAGTCGGCGCGGGCGACCGGGACGTCCGCGAGCGTGGTCGCGGGGCCGGGGACGCCGGCGGAGGCCTCGGCGATCTCGGCGGCGCGCTCGCCGGCGGCCCGCGCCGCGGCGGGCGTCTCCCCCGCGGTGGCGAAGAAGCCCCACGACGAGCCGACGAGGGCCCTCGCGCCCACACCCGACTCCTCGTCGATGCGCAGGCCCTCCACCACCCCGTTGAGCGCCTCGATCTCCTCGGCTCGGGTGGTCATCGCACGGGCGTCCGCGTACGACGCTCCCGCGGCGAGCGCACCCTCCACCGCTGCCTCGGCCAGGTCGAACACGGCCCGGAGCCTAGGCGGCGCAGCGACCCGCCCGGCACCGCCCCCCTGCGCGCCGGGAGCGGTGGGTCAACCCGAGCCGCCGGCGGGGCTGCGGCTCATGCCGGCGCGCTCGCCGCGCAGCTTGAACTTGACGGCGACCTTGCGGGACGCCTCGTCGATCATCTCGTCGCCGAACATCACCGCGCCCTTGCGGTCCTCCTCGGTCGCCTGCTCGTAGGCGTCGAGGAGGTCGAGGGCGTGGTCGAACTGCTCCTGGGTGGGGGTGAACACCTCGTTGAGGACCTCGACCTGGTCCGGGTGGAGCGCCCACTTGCCGTCGTAGCCGAGGACCTTCACCCGCTCGGTGTACCGGCGCAGCGCCTCGGCGTCGCGCACCTGCACGAAGGGCCCGTCGATGACCTGGAGGCCGTTGGCCCGACCGGCCATGAGGATCTTGACGAAGGCGAAGTGGAAGTAGTCGCCCGGGTACTCGGGGATCTCGGTGCCCGGGTTGAGGATCGGCATCTGCATCGAGGCGCCGAAGTCCACCGGACCGAGCACGATCGTCTCGAGCCGGTCGCTGGCCGCGCAGATCTGCTCGACGTTCTGGAGGCCCGTGGCGGTCTCGATCTGGGCCTCGATGCCGACGCGGCTCGCACGACCGGCGTTCGCCTCGACCTGACCGAGCAGCATGTCGAGAGCCTCGACCTGACCGGGGGTCTCGACCTTGGGGAGCATGATCTCGTCGAGGCGCTCCGAGGCGTTCCCGACGACGTGGATCACGTCCCCGTAGGTCCACTTGGTGGACCAGTCGTTCACCCGGACGCAGAGGACCCGGTCGCCCCAGTCCCCCTCGTCGATGGCCCGGACCACCAGCTCGCGAGCCGCCTCCTTCTCGAGGGGCGCGACGGCGTCCTCGAGGTCGAGGAAGGTCATGTCGGCGGGGATCCCCTGGGACTTGGTGAGCATCTTCTCGCTCGACCCGGGAACCGACAGGCAGGACCGTCGGGGCATCTGACGCGTGCGCTCTGACATGGCGCAGCAGGCTACTGATACGTTCCGCGTCGCGACGAAACGACCGCTCCCATCCGAGGTGGTGCCCGATGCCGGAGTTGGAACCGATCGGCGACGGCGTCTGGGTCTGGCTCCAGCTCCCCGGCGAGACGGGGGTGAGCAACGCCGCCGTGGTCGCCGACGACGACGGCCTCACCGTCGTGGACACCCTGATGGTGCCCTCCCAGTGGATGCCGTTCCGCGAGGCGGTGGAGGCGCTCGGCGAGCCGGTGCGGCGCGTCGTGCTCACCCACGCCCACATCGACCACGTGGGCGGGACGGTGGCGTTCCCCTTCGCCGGGGTCTACGGGTCGCCGGCCACCTCGGAGATGCTCACCCAGGAGCCCCCGATCGACGCCTACAAGGCCTTCATGCCGCGCTTCGAGCAGGAGTTCGACGCCCTGTTGCCCGCACGCGAGGTGACGCACCTGATCGAGGGCTCCGCCATGCTGACCGAGCGGATCGAGGTGCGGGTCACCGCCGGGCACACGCCGGGCGACGTGCTGGTGCTGGTCGACGACTCGGACGTGCTCGTCGCCGGGGACCTCTGCTTCTTCGGCGTCACCCCGCTCGGGTTCCAGGGCGACCCGGCCACCTGGGCCGACGTGCTGGAGGCGATCGCGGACCTCGAACCCCGGATCGTCCCCGGGCACGGGCCGGTCGGGGACGGCGACGACGCCAGGCGGGTGGCCGCCTACCTCCGAGCCTGCGTGGACGCGGCGGGAGACCCCTCGGCGATCCCTCCCGGACCGTGGGACTCGTGGCTCGAGCGCGACCGCGACCGCATCAACGTCGAGCGCGCCGCGATGCTGGCGCGCGACGACACCCGGATCCCGCCGTCGATGCTCGAGGCGATGGGCATGAGCTGACCGGTCGGCTGAGCGCCCGGTGGGCCACCGCGGGTCCGCCTTCCGCCCTCGGGTCAGCCGGGCGGCGCGGGCGGCGGTGGGGGCGGCGCAGGCGGCCCGGGTTGCTCGGACGACTCTGGGCCTCCGGGGGGTGCCGGTGGGGGCGGCGGCGCGCCGCCGGCACCGGGTGGCACCGGGGGCGCGGGCGGCCCGGCGTCTGCCGGGCGACGGCGGGCGAGCGCGAAGCCGCCGACCGCGACGACGAGCACCGCTGCGGCCGCCGCGACGGGCACCACGGGGAAGTCGTCGCCCCCGGGCGAGCGCGACGCGTCCGAGACCGCGGAGATCGTCCGCGCCTGCGAGCTCTCGTCGAGCTCCCACACGAGCGCACCGCCCTCGACGCGGTCCGCGTTGTGCTCCTGGACCTCGCCCGGGAGCTCGACCCGGAGCTCGAGCTCGAGCTCGAGCTCACCGAGATCGCCGAAGAAGTCGCCGCCGAACCCCTCGAGGCCCTCGAGACCCTCGATGCCTTCGGGGCCCTCGGGGCCCCCGAGCTCGCCGAGCTCGCCGAGCTCCTCGAGGTCGCCGCCGGCGCCCTCGAACTCCATGCGGAACGTGAAGATGTCGCCGTCGCGCTCGATCACGACGTCGTCGAGCTCGCCGGGGCTGCCGCCCCCGGGCGCGAGCTCGCCGCCGCCGGCGCCTCCCCCGAACTGCTGGCTCTCGCGCAGCGCCTCACGGAGCTCCTCCAGGTCCTCGAAGGCGCGGGAGATGCGGACTCCCTCCACGTCGCCCTCGCGGAAGCGCTCGGCGCTCCACCCCTCGGGAGCGCTCGCCTCCAGGTCCTCCAAGGGGTCGGTCGGCACGAGCTCGTCCCCACCCGTCTCGCCGAAGGGATCCCCGCCCATCTCACCGAAGGGGTCCCCGCCGAAGGAGCCCTCGAAGCCCTGGCTGAACGACTCGATGGCCTCGCGGAAGTCGTCGTCGAAGCCCATCGCCACGCTGATGGTCCCCGAGCCGTCCTCCTCGATGACGGTCTCCACCTCGAAGCGGATCTTGCAGGCGGACAGCAGGACCAACGCCACGAGCACGATCGCGAATCGCCTCACATCTCCTCCCGGAGGGTCGTGACGGCCCCCTGGCCGTCTCTCGGTCGGGATTCTCGCCTCGGGAGAGGCTCCCGAGTCAATAGACGCTCCCGAGCTTGGTGTGGTCCCAGGAGACCACCTGCTCGGGCTCCACGGTCACCGCCACGCGCTTGGCGCTCATCCGCTCGAGCACCTCTCGGGTGGCCTCGCTCACGGACGTGCCCTGGTACTCGACGTCACCGAAGCGGTCCGCGTTGCGCACGTAGACGGCCTCGGCGGTCCGCATCACCTCGTCGTGGTCGGAGCTCACCCGCGCCCGCCCCCGGAGCTGGACGCCGCGCAGCTCGGCGTAGGTGTCGCCTGCATCGACCAGGGCGGCGACCCGGGGGTCGCGCTCGAGGTTGGCCACCTTCTGGCTGCTGGCGTACGTCCAGAACGTGACCTCACCGTCGACGAGCCCGTACCAGAGGGTCGTGAGGTGGGGGGCGCCACCGGCTCCGAGGGTCGCCACGTGGACGGTCCGGTGCTCGTCCAGGAACGCGGCGACCTCGTCGTCGGTCATCCGGATCTGCTCGCGTCGACTCGTCACGATGCCCGCCGCGATGCCCACTGGGATGCCCCACCGCTGCCGACCACGACCGCCTTCGCCGTCACCACGAAGCCAGAGGGTAACGTCTCGGCGGCCCGCTCAGCGCGGAGCCCTGCACCACCGGAGACACCCGCGACCGGAGACGCCCGAAGCCCTCGACCATGGCCCAGAACCCCAACCCCCTCGTCGAGCTCCAGAGCATCCGAGGACGGAGCCGGCCCCTCGACGACTGGCTCACGATCTTCCACCTGTGCCTGGTCGTCCTCCCGGCGAGGCCCGAGGCCAACCGATACGTGGCGACCGCCCGCCGCGTGCTCGACGTGTTCCGCGGCGCCGACTGCAAGACGGCGTTCCTGGTCACCGGCAACGAGCACCAGGCCCGGCGCGTCCTGGCCGACGCGGCCGACCGGTACATGGTGTTCCTCGACCCCGAGCGCGCCCTGGTGCGGGAGCTGGGCCTCGAGCGCCTGCCCGCCTTCGTCCACCTGCGCGCCGACACCACCCTCGTCGACGCCGCCGAGGGGTGGGACCCCGCGGCCTGGCGCCGGGTCGCCGAGGGCCTCGGCGAGGCGATGGCCTGGTCGCACCCGGTGCTCCCCCGGCGCGACGACCCGCCTCCCTTCGCCGGCTGGGCCGCGTAGGACGCCCCACCACCCCACGACCGCGACCGCGACCGAGTGGCCAGCGATCGCACACCGACGCCACGCGGCCCACCGACCGCGCTACTCGAGGATGCCGCCGCGTGCCATGGCGTCGACGTCGAGGATCCGGGCGAGCTCCTCCTCGCCCAGCAACCCCCGGTCGAGGACCACCTCCCGGACGGTCCGGCCCTCCCGCATCGCGGCCTTGCTCACCTCGGCGCACGTGTCGTAGCCGAGCGCCGGGACGAGCGCGGTGACGATCGGCAGGCTGAGCTCGGCGTAGCGGCGGCACGCCTCCTCGTCCGCCTCGATCCCCGAGACGCACGTGCGCTCGAAGGTGACCGACGCGGTGGCGAGCAGCCGCGTCGACTCGAGGACGTTGCGGGCGATCACCGGGATCATGACGTTGAGCTCGAAGTCGCCGAGGGCGCCCCCGGCGCCGACGGCGGCGTCGTTGCCCATCACCTGCGCGCAGACCTGTCGCATCGCCTCGGCCGCCACCGGGTTCACCTTGCCCGGCATGATCGACGAGCCGGGTTGGAGCTCGGGGAGGCGGAGCTCCCCGAGACCGGCTCGCGGGCCCGAGCCCAGCCAGCGGACGTCGTTGGCGACCTTCATGAGTGACACGGCGACCGCGCGCAGGGCCCCGCTCACCTCCACGAGGCCGTCGCGCGCGCCCTGAGCCTCGAAGTGGTCGCGAGCCTCGCGGAGGTCGCCGAGGTCGGGGTGGAGGTCGCGGATGCGCTCCAGCACGCGCTCGGCCCAGCCCGTCGGCTGGTTGAGCCCGGTTCCGGTGGCCGTCCCCCCGAGCGGGACCTCGGCGAGCCGCGGGTAGGTGGCCTCGAGCCGCTCGATCCCGTGGCGCACCTGCGCCGCCCAGCCCCCGAGCTCCTGGCCGAGGGTGACCGGTGTGGCGTCCATGAGGTGGGTGCGGCCCGCCTTGACGACGTCGCGCAGCTCGGAGGCCTTCGCCTCCAGCGCCCCGGCGAGGGCGGCGAGCGCGGGCACGAGCTCCTGCTTGACGGCGGCGTAGGCCGCGAGGTGGCAGGCGGTCGGGAACACGTCGTTGGAGCTCTGCGCGGTGTTCACGTGGTCGTTGGGGTGGACGTGCTTGGAGCCGAGCGGATGGCCGAGCACCTCGGTGGCGCGGTTGGCGACGACCTCGTTGGTGTTCATGTTCGACGAGGTGCCCGAACCGGTCTGGTACACGTCGACGGGGAAGTGGTCGTCGAGCGCGCCGCGGGCCACCTCGGCCGCGGCCTCGTGGATCGCCCTCGCCCGCTCGGCGTCGAGGAGGCCCATCGACTCGTTGACCTCCGCCGCCGCACCCTTGATCGTGCCCAGCGCCCAGATCAGGCGCCGGTCGATCCGCAGGCCCGAGATCGGGAAGTTCTCGACGGCACGCTGGGTCTGCGCTCCCCAGTACGCGCCGTCGGGGACCTCGACGTCCCCCATCGAGTCGCGTTCCACCCTGGCCATGGCGCCCCCTCTCACCGGACCGTCCGAGTCTGCCGTGTGCGTCCGACACCGCGCCCATCCGACACGTGCCCATCCGACACGTGCCCATCCGGCAGAAATTCACACCAGCCACACGAACCACTAGTGTTGCTGCACATGACCCGCTCGATGCGAGCCGTGCCCGCCGTCGTGCTCGCCGCCGCGCTCGTCGTCGGGGGCGCGCCCTCGACGGCCGTGGCCCAAGAGCGCGACCTCGACGTCCAACTCGACGACGCTCGCAGCCGCGCCGAACGCCTCGAGGCCGAGATCGAGGAGCTGGGACGCCGGGCGTCGATCGTCGTCGAGGAGTACCGGCAGGCGCAGGAGCACCTCAGCGAGGTCGAGCGGGAGACGTTCGCCGTCCGTGAGCGGGTCGAGGGCCTCCGGGAGACCCACGCGGAAGCCGAGCGCGACGCGAGCGACAACGTCGTCGCCATCTACCAGGGACGGGGCACACCGGACCCGATGTCCTACGTGGACGCCGCCGACATCCAGGAGTTCGGGGTCCGCCACCACTACGCCCGGGCGGTGGCCGAGCGGGACCGCGCCGCGCTCGACCGGCTGGTGCACGCTCGCACCCGCCTCGAGGAGGAGGAAGCCCGCCTCGCCGAGCGGCGCCGGGAGCTCGCCGAGGAGACCCGGGCGCTGGGTGCCAAGCGGGACGAGGTCGAGGCCGCGGTGGCCGAGCGGGAGGCAGCCCTGGAGCGCGCCCGCGGCGACGTGGCCGAGCTGGTCGAGGAGCAACGCCGGCGGCGCGAGGAGGCCGAGGCCCGGCGAGTCCGGGAGGAGCTCGCCCGGAGGCGGGCGGAGGAGGAGAGGCGCCGGGCGCTCGCGACGAGCACGACGACCTCGGCGCCGACCACCACCTCGACCGTCGCCGGTGACGACGCCCCCGCGGCGTCGACGACGACCACCGAGCCGCCGTCGCCCTCCCCCGCCGACCTGCCGCCCGTGCACCCCCGTGCCGGCGAGGCGGTCGAGGCGGCGCTGGCGGAGCTGGGCACCCCCTACGAGTGGGGCGGCAACGGTCCCGACAGCTACGACTGCTCCGGGCTCACCACGCACGCCTGGGGGACGGTCGGCGTCACGTTCCCGCGCTCGTCGTCGCTCCAGAAGCAGCACCTCCCCCCGGTCCCGATCGAGCAGCTCCGCCCCGGCGACCTCGTCTTCTTCGGGGATCCCGTCCACCACGTCGGCCTCTACATCGGCGACGGCGAGATGGTGAACGCCCCCTACACCGGCACGACGGTGCGGATCGACAGCATCTACCGCTCCGACATCAACGGCGCCGGCCGGCCCGGCTGACACCCGGGCGACTCCTCCGGTCCCCATGACCCCTCCCACCGGCACGAGCGTCCGTCTGGGCGATCCACTGCGGCGCGCCCTGCTCGAGGACCTCGGCCGGCGCGTCCGGCTCCCCGAGCCCCTGGTCCGGGAGTGGGCAGCGCCGGACGCCGAGCTCCTCGTGGGGGTGGCGCATCCCCGGGAGGGACCCACGCTCGTCCTCGCGGCCGGCACCCTGGAGGGGCCCCGCCGGTGGAAGCTGCGCCAACACCTCGACCGCTTCGACGACGGCGACCTGTTCGAGGCGTGGGTCTCGCACCTCCGAGCTGCCGGCCACGGCGACCGCGCCCCGCTGCTGGCGACCCGAGCCACCGAGGAGACCCTCGGAGCGCTCGCGGATGCCCTCGAGGCCGCCGCGCGGGCCCGACCGGAGCGGGGGGCCGTCCTGTTTCACCTCGGCGACGCCCTCCGCGCCGCAGAGCCCCCGGCGGACGACACACCCGCAGAGGCCCCGACGGACGACACACCCGCAGAGCCCCCGGCGGACGGCAGGCCAGCAGAGGCCCCGGCAGACGGCACGCCCGCACGTCCGGCCGCACCGACCCCGAGACAGCCCACACGGGGTCACTCGACACGGGGGCACACACCACGGGACCGGGCCTCGGGCACCTCGCGACGACGGCTGGGACGCCTCGGGGCGGTCGCGGCGCTGCTCGCGATCCTCGTGGGGGGCGCGGCCGCGGTCGGACCGATCCGCACGATCGAAGCCGCGGATCCCGCCGCGACCGAGCAAGCGAGCGTCGCCGAGAGCGACCCCGACTTCGCCGTCACCCTCCGCCACACCGACGGCTCGCCGGTGCGCATGGAGCCCTGTCGCACCTACGAGTACGTGGTGCAGCCGGGGGATCTCGCTCCCCGGACGGCCGCGGCCGAGGCGGGGGCCGCCGTCGCCGCGCTCGAGGAGGCCAGCGGTCTGGGCTTCCGCTTCGCCGGCTTCACCGACGAGCGCTTCCCGCACCCCGTCGAGCCCGAGGCCCCGCCCCGGAGGCCCGTGCTGGTGAGCTTCGAGAGCAGCGACGACTCGACCGCCCTGCGAGAGGGCGGACGTGACCACGACGTTCCCGAGGGGGTCCCCGTCGGGGGCCTCGCCGTCTCCGGTCCCGTCCGCGTGGGCGCGGAGCTCGTGGTGCTCGCCGGTGGTGCGGTGGTGGTCGACGAGGGGCTCGCCCCCGACCAGCGCGGCCGGGTGCTCCTGCACGAGCTGGGCCACCTCGTGGGCCTCGACCACGCCAGCGACCCCGAGCAGCTCATGGCGCCGTCGGTGCCGGCGGGGGGACCGGTCTCCTACCGCAGCGGCGACCGCGCGGGCCTGGCGGCGGTCGGCGCGGACGGTGGCTGCGTCCTGGACGACGAGCAGCGGGCGGCGGTCTTCGCGCCCGGGGATCCGGCCGGGGAGCCGGTCGCGGAGCCGGTCACGGGATGACGAGCATCCCCAGGTCGGCTTCGAGCTGGGGTCGCGGCTTGGCGCCGAGCGATTGGCGCTCGAGGCGGCCGTCGCGGAAGAGACCGATCATCGGGATGCTCTGGACGTCGAACGCCTGCGCGACGTCCGGGTTCTCGTCGATGTTGCACTTGACGAACTTGTACGAGCCCTCGCGCATGACCGCCATCTGCTCGACCACCGGCGCGACCTGCCGGCACGGGCCGCACCACGGCGCCCAGAAGTCGACGACCACGGGGACGTCGCTGCGCAACACCTCCTGCTCGAACGTCCGGCTGGTCACCGTCTTGACCGGGCCGTCGTCCGCGCCGCCGTCCTCCTCGCCGCTCCCCTCGCTCGCGGGAGCCGCCAGTGGCTCCGAGGGGCGCTCTCCGGCGAGGACCTGCTCGAGCCACCCGGCACCCTGTTGGATGCTCTCCAGCGCCACCTGGTGCCCCATCGGGTACTCGCCGTACACGACGGGCACACCCCGATCGGCGAGGGTCTCGGCGACCCCGCGACCCAGCGAGACGGGCAGCATCGGATCCTGGCTCCCGTGCTGGACGAGCACGGGGGGAAGCTCGGCGTCCCAGTCGAGCTCGACCCCGGCGACGTCGGGCAGGAAGCCGCTCATGGCGTAGATCCCGGCGGGGTGCGGGGCCCCGTCGCGCCGCAGCCCGAGGGTGAGCACGAGGGAGGCACCCTGCGAGAACCCGGCGAAGATCGCCTCCTCGCGACGCAGCCCGTGCTCCTCGCAGGCGGCCTCGACCGTCGCGTCGAGCGCGTCGAGCGCCGTCGCGAACGAGTCGGCGTCGATCCCCTCCCCACCGAACTCGTACCAGCGGTACCCGGGGCCGTACTGCTCCGGGGCGCGCGGCAGGACGGTCACGAAGCGGCCGCCGGGATCCAGGTGGCCGACGAGCGCGGCGAGGTCGTTCTCGTCCGCTCCGAGGCCGTGGACCAGCAGGAACAGCCGGTCGGCCTCCCCCTGGCCCTTCTCGACCCGTGTGAACAGCTCCATCGGCCTTCTACGGTAACGGCCCCGCGCCGCCGCGGCACTCCGGCCGCGGGTGTGATCCGGCCCCGGGGTCGTTGACGCCGGCACCCGACCTCCATACCGTCGCTTCCCGTGCGTCGAGCCCTCCTCCCCCTCCTCGTCGTGTCGCTGCTCGGTGCCGGGTGCGCCCGCGGCGACGGCGCGGCGGGCGAGACCACCTCCTCGGCGGCCGACGCGGAGACCACGCGCACGACCGAACCCCCCTGCGAGGAGGGGGGACGCACCGTCGAGCGGGAGGGGCTCAGGGTGCACCAGTTCTGTGGTCCCGCCCGCGCCCGGCTCACGATCGACGAGCGCACGACGGACGACGAAGAGGCGGACGGCAGCGCGGACGGCAGCGCGGACGGCAGCGCGGGCACCCGGACGGTGGAGTTCTCCGGCGGCACCTGCGTTCGGGGTCCCGACCGCCTCGAGGTCGACATCGGCGCCGAGGTCGTCGGCAGCGCCCGCGACGGGGATGCCGCCGACGGGGACGCCACCGACGAGGACGCGGGAGACGACGACACCGGCGACGACGTCGAGGTCCGCGACGGCGGGATGAGCGAGCCCCGCTTCGAGTCGTTCACGCTCCTGCTCGGCCGGCACCGCTTCGCCCGGGAGGGCGCGTCGCCGGTGCGCCGGGACGGGATCCACAACGAGGGCGTCGTGACCTTCGCCGTCCCGGGCACGAACTACGCCCTGGACGACGAGACCTTCGTCCTCGTCGCGTCACGCAGCGCCGGCAGCTTCAGCGGAACGGGGTTCGCGGACACCGGGGCGGCGGTACCGCTGGACGTGCGGGGAACCTTCACCTGCGACACCAGCGTCCTCCCGTTGGACGAGGTGCGCGCCAGGGTCGAGACTCGTCGCGACGGTGAGGAGGATCCCGAGGCTCCGGGCGCGACCGGCGACGACGCCCCGGCGGAGGACCTCTGAGGGCCGCGGCGCCCGGCGACGGACCGACGGAAGGGAGCGCAGCATGCAGCTCGGACTCGCCCTCGACTACCGGGGAACCGACCCGGCGGAGTTCATGCCGTTCGTGGAGCGAGCGGAGGAGGTGGGGTTCGAGTCGGTGTGGACCTCGGAGGCCTACGGGGCCGACGCCGTCGTCCCGCTGGCGTGGATCGCGGCGCGCACCACGAGGATCAACCTCGGATCGGCGATCATGCAGATGCCGGGACGCACACCGGCGAACACCGCGATGACCGCGGCCACCCTCGACCTGCTGTCGGGAGGACGCTTCAAGCTCGGCCTCGGCCTCTCCGGGCCCCAGGTCGTGGAGGGCTGGCACGGCGTGCCCTACGGCAAGCCCCTGGCCAAGACGCGCGAGTACGTGGACATCGTCCGCACGATCCTCCGGCGCGAGGCTCCCCTCGAGCACCACGGCGAGCACTACGACATCCCCTACTCCGGCGACGACGCGACCGGCCTCGGCAAGCCGCTGAAGCTCATCACCCACCCCGAGCGCGCCGACCTCCCCGTCTACCTCGCCGCGATCGGCCCGAAGAACGTGACGCTCACCGCGGAGCTGGCGGACGGATGGCTGCCGGTCTTCTTCGCTCCCGAGCGCTTCGACGTGTGGGAGGACCTGCTCCAGCGGGGATTCGAACGGGCCGGTGACGGCAAGGGCCTCGCCGACCTCGACATCGCCGCGACCGTCCCGGTGGTCGTCGGAGACGACGTCGAGGCGTGCATGGGCTTCGTCAAGCCGATGCTGGCCCTCTACGTCGGAGGGATGGGGGCTCGGGGGAAGAACTTCTACTTCGACCTGGTGTGCCGCTACGGCTACGAGGCGGCCGCCACGAAGGTCCAGGACCTCTACCTCGACGGTCAGAAGAAGGATGCGATCGCGGCGGTCCCCGACGAGCTCGTCGACGAGGTGGCGCTCGTGGGGCCCCGGGAGCGGATCGCGGAGCGGATCGAGCCGTGGAAGCGCTCACCCGTCACGACGATGATCCTGGGGACGGGGCAAACCGAGGCCCTCGACCTGATGGCCGAGCTGGCCTCGTAACCTCCTGCCCTGGTCGGGGTTCGGCTTGAGCGCGGGCCGCTGCTGGTCAACACTGGAGGCGTCGCAGGCGGAGGGGCTTCGTGACCCGACCGCCGCGCTCGATCCCGGTCGACCACCGGGAGATCCGTTCTCCGGGAGCACGGGTGAGGCTGTTCGCACGGACCGGGCGCACCCGGTACCGAGAGTTCCGGCAACGTCGGGCCGACGAGCGCGCCTGGTCGCCGGCCAGCCTCGGGCGGGTCCCGCCACCCCGCGTCGGGACGCTGCCGCGGCCCGACCCCAAGCTGCGGCTCCACCGTCGGGAACCCAACCCCGTCGCCACCCAGGGGAAGATCCTCCTGGGCGTGTTCCTCCTGATCGCGCTCGCAGCCCTGGTGTGGGGCTGGTTCGCCACCCGCGTCGACGCGGACCTCGCCGGCGTGACGCCGGGAGCGGCCCTCACCCCGGAGGAGGCGCAGGGCCTCTCCTTCACGATCGACGTCTCGCCGGCAGACCGCCTCGACGAGGCGACGCTCACCTTCGACGGCGCCGACGTCGTCGAGGAGGCGACGATCGAGGACGGCGTGATCGAGTACACGCCGGCCGAGCTCGGGGAGGGGGAGCACCGGCTCGGCCTGACCGTGCCGCGCCCCCTCCTGTCGCCGGCGACCATGACCTGGGACTTCCTCGTGGACGGCACCCCGCCGAGGATCGACGTTCCCCCGTACCTGCCCGAGCACGACATGGAGGAGCCCGTCACGATCGAGGGCTCGGTCGACGGCGCGGAGGAGCTCCTCGTCGACGGCGAGCCCTACGAGTTGGGCGAGGACGGATCGTTCCGGCTCGACTACGACGCGCCCCCCACCGGCCCCGTGGAGCTCACCGCGACCGACGTCGCCGGCAACCGGCGGAGCGTCGACGTGTACGTGCCCGTCGAGTTCCCCGACGACATCCACGGCGTCCACGTCACCGCGACCGCGTGGGACGACCCGACGCTGCGCCAGGGCGTCATCGACCTCATCGACGCCGGGGTGGTCAACACGGTCGTGCTGTCCCTGAAGGACGAGGGCGGGATCGTGGGCCACCGCTCGGCCGTCCCGCTGGCACAGGAGATCGGCGCCTCGCGGGACCTCTACGACCTGCGCGAGCAAGTGGAGTTCCTCCACGACGAGGACGTCCGGGTGACCGGGCGCATCGTCGCCTTCCGGGACCCGATGCTCGCCTCCGCCGCCTGGGAGCGGGGTGACGAGGACATGGTCATCCAGACGCCCGAGGGTGGCCGGTACGGAGCGTACGGGGGCGGCTTCGTCAACCTCGCGCACCCCGAGGTCCAGCAGTACAACCTCGACCTCGCCGTCGAAGCCGTCGAAGCCGGTGTCGACGACGTCCTCTGGGACTACATCCGCCGACCGGACGGCTTCATCGAGGAGATGCGCATCCCCGGCCTCGAGGGGGATCCCTCCGACATCGTGGCCGACTTCCTCGCCGAGAGCCACGCCGCCGTCCGGCGCCACGGAGCCGTCCAGGGCGCCTCGGTGTTCGGGGTGGCGGCGACCCGTCCCGAGCAGATCGCCCAGAACATCCTCGCGATGGCCGGCCACACCGACTACACCGCGCCGATGCTCTACCCCTCGCACTGGAACCCGGGCGAGTACGGGGTCGAGAACCCCGAGTCCCAGCCCTACGAGATCGTGAAGCGGTCCCTGCGGGACTTCGAGCAGCAGGTGGCGCGCACCGGCCGCCCGCTGGTCCCCTGGCTCCAGCACTTCTCCCTCGACGTCGAGTACGGGCCGGCCGAGATCCGAGCCCAGATCCGCGCCACCGCGGAGGTGAGCCACAACGGCTGGATGATGTGGGACCCGGGGGTCACCTACGATGCGGAGGCCCTGCGGGTGGCAGAGGACGGCACGCCGGCTCCCTGAGCACCCCGGGCGCCCTGACTCCCGAGGCCCACCGCCTCCCGGCACTCCTCGGGGATCTCGCTCTCCTCGATGGCACCGGTCTCGAGCTGGCCCTCGTAGAACTCGCACGGGAGGTCCTGCTCGGGGTCGTCACCACCCTGACACGCGCCCGCCAGGACGGCGACCGCTGCGACCACGGCGAGGACCCGGCGGAGACGCGACATGCCCGGGATCGTACAGGCACCGGGGCCGGGCGACGGCTCACCTCCCGACCGGCTCCGCGAGGACGTCGACCACCACGTCCTTCCGATCGACGTCGGCCCGGCGCAACCGGACCGAGAAGGTCGTCCCCTCACCCGGCGCGCTCTCGACGTCGAGCCGCCCACCCATCGCGTCGACGAGCGACTTCACGATGTAGAGGCCGATCCCGGTGCCTCCGAAGCGCCGCACGTCGCCGGACTCCGCCTGCCAGAACCGCTCGAAGCAACGCTCCGCCTCCTCCCTGCTCATGCCGACCCCCTCGTCGGCGACCCGCACGTCGACCCGGTCGCCGGCGACCTCGGCCTCGACGCGGACGGTGCCGCCGTCGGGCGAGTACTTGACCGCGTTGTCGAGGAGGTGGTCGACGACCGTCGCCAC
Source organism: uncultured Burkholderiales bacterium (assembly GCA_964438505.1). Lineage (GTDB taxonomy): Bacteria > Actinomycetota > Acidimicrobiia > IMCC26256 > JACPCJ01 > CAYTKN01. Next base: position 19,257 of record CAYTKN010000001.1, on the reverse strand, counting down.
GGCTTCCGGGTCGGCGAGCGCGCTCGGCACCGCCTCGAACCCCCGCACCTCCACCTCGCGGCCGGTCGCGACCCGCAAGGCCTCCACCCGCCCAGTGACGAGTGGATGGAGGTCCACGGCGTCGACGTGGAGGTCGATCCGGCCGGCCTCGATCCTGCTCGACATCAGGACCCGATCGACGATGTCGTCGAGCTCGCGGACCCGTTCCTGGATCGAGCGCAGCGCCCAGGTCCGCTCCTCCTCGTCGAGGTCGGGCTGGCGCTCCATCAGCTCCGCGTACCCCGCGATCACGGTGAGTGGGGTCTTGAGCTCGTGGGTGGCGGTGGCCAGGAACATGGTCTTGGCCTCGTCGGCCTTGCCGTGGAGGTGGGCGACCTGCGTGGCGACGCGCTCGTGCTCGCCTCGGGCGGCGTCGAGGAGCAGGACCACGGCACCCATCACCACCGGGTAGAGGACCAGCTCGAACGGCTCCGGAGCGCTCGCCGACGCGAGCCACCGCGGAGCTGCGGCGATCCCGGCGGCGATCCCGGCGGCGAGCGCCACGACGACGAGGCCGAAGGCCCGGCCGCGGACGTAGGACCAGTACGCGACCGGGACGACCTGGGCGGCGAGCACGAAGGACGTCCCGCCGTCGAAGACGGCCAGCAGCGCCACGAGCACCCCCAGGTCCAGGAGCATCGAAACCAGATCGACCGCGAGCCCCGGCCGGCGCCGGTGAGCCACCTCCAAGAGACCCATCGACGGGATCCACCCGAAGGCGAGCGCGTAGCCGAAGGCGGTGCGCTCGGCGGAGCCCACACCCTCCACCAGGGGCGAGACCGCGACGATGCCGACGGCGAGCACGACGCGGAACGCCGTGGCGGACGTCCGGGTGCGTCGCAGGTCCCGCTCCGGGTCGAGTGCGCCCCCGAGCCGTGAGCCCGTCCGGTCTGCTTCGGTGTCGCGCGTGCTGGCATCCATCATGATCCGGGACCCACCATGCGGACAGCGAGCGGTGGACGCAATGCTCCGTCCCGACTAGTCACGGGACCATCGGCCCACCCATCCGGCCGGAAAGCTCGCGAAGCTACCGGAAGGCTCGGAGCAGACCGGGTCCTCGGCGACACGGGAGGAGACGGCTCGTTGGCACCACGACGACGGTTCTGGGGCTGGGGCGTCGAGGGCGGAGGGCTCTCGTCGGAGCAGCAGCAGCGGTTGGGCCGGACGCTCGCCGAGCAGTTCGACCTCGACGGCCTCGAGGTCACCGATCCGCCCACGATCGACGAGATCGAGCTGCGCTCACCGCGGCTGCGGGCTCCCGACGCGCTGGCCGAGATCTGCTCGACGGATCCGTACGACCGGGCCGGGCACACCTACGGCAAGAGCTTCCGGGACGTGGTCCGGGCCCTGGAGCGCCGCTTCGAGCATCCACCCGACGTCGTGGCGTTCCCCCGCGACGAGCAGGAGATCGCGGCCGTGCTCGACTGGTGCGCCGCCGAGGACGCCGCCGCTGTCCCCTACGGCGGGGGCTCCAGCGTGGTCGGAGGCGTCGAGGCCGACGTCGGCGACGGCTACTCCGGCGTGGTCACGATCGACCTCGCGGCGCTCGACCGGGTCGTCGAGGTCGACCGCACCTCCCGCGCGGCGCGGATCCAGGCGGGGGTGTACGGCCCCGCGCTCGAGGACCAGCTCCGCCCGCACGGCCTCACGCTGCGCCACTTCCCCCAGAGCTTCGAGTTCTCGACCCTCGGCGGCTGGATCGCCACACGTGCCGGCGGCCACTTCGCCACCCTCCACACGCACATCGACGACTTCGTGGAGGGGCTGCGTGCGCTCACCCCACGGGGCCCGGTGGAGACCCGCCGCCTCCCCGGATCGGGTGCCGGGCCCTCCCCCGACCGGCTGCTGCTCGGCTCCGAGGGCGCCCTCGGCATCATCACGGAGGCGTGGATGCGACTCCAGGAGCGGCCGCGCTTCCGGGCCTCGGCCACCGCGAGCTTCTCGCGGTTCGAGGACGGTGTCGCCGCCACCCGGGCGCTCGCCCAGTCGGGGCTCCACCCCAGCAACTGCCGTCTCCTCGACGCGATCGAGACGATCACCAGCGGCAGCGGCGACGGCAGCGCCCATCTCCTCCTCGTCGGGTTCGAATCAGCGGACCATCCCCTCGACCCCTGGATCGCCCGAGCCGTCGAGGCGGTCCGCGACCACGGAGGTCGGGTCGACGACGACGCCGTGCGGGTCCGCAGCGACGCGGGGGGCGCGGCCTCCACCCGCGAGGGCGCCTCCGGCGCCTGGCGCGACGCGTTCGTCCGCGCGCCCTACACGCGCGACGCGCTGGCAGCGATGGGGATGATCACGGAGACCTTCGAGACCGCGGTGACCTGGGACCGCTTCGACGAGCTCCACGCCGGGGTGCACGCGGCGGTGCGCGACGCGCTGGAGGAGGTGGGGGCCGGTGCCGGGTGGGTGGCGTGCCGGTTCACCCACGTCTATCCCGACGGCGTCGCCCCCTACTACACGGTCATCGCGCCGGGACGGGAGGGCGCGAGGCTCGAGCAGTGGCAGGCGGTCAAGACGGCGGCGTCCGACGCCGTGCTGCGCCTCGGGGGGACGATCACCCACCACCACGCCGTCGGGCGGGACCACCGCCCCTGGTACGAGCAGCAGCGCCCGGCGCTCGTCGGCGACGCCCTCCGCGCCGCCAAGGAGGCGCTCGACCCCGACGGGCTCCTCAACCCCGGGGTGCTCATCGAGTCCCCCCGCCGAGGATCCCCCCGCTGAGCGCCGGACTCCGATCACCGGACGCCGATCACCGGGCGCTGCGGTAGCGTGCCGCAGGTGGGTGGACCCGGGGCGCTCGAAGCCGTCATCTTCGATCTCGGGGGCGTCGTGCTCCCGTCACCCTTCGACGCCTGGGCGGCCTACGAGCGCGAGCTCGGCCTCGAGGTGGGCTTCATCCGCGGCGTCGTCGCCCGCGCGGGGGACGACGGGGCGTGGGCGCGCCACGAGCGCGGCGAGGTCGGCTTCGAGGACTTCCTCGCCGAGTTCGACGACGAGCTGTCCGCCGCGGGAGGCGAGCAGGTCTCCGCGGCGCAGGTGCTCGCCCGGATCTCGCAGCGGCCCGAACCCCGCGAGGAGATGCTCGCCGCGCTCGATCGGATCCGCGCGTCGGGGCAGCGCACCGCGGCGCTGACCAACAACTGGGCGGTGACCGGCGAGCACGACGACGGCAGCCTGCGCGCCGACCGGGTCGCCGCGCTCGCGCCGCGCTTCGACGTGATCGTGGAGTCGGCCGTGGAGGGACTGCGCAAGCCGGACCCCCGGATCTACGAGCTGACCTGCTCGCGCCTGGGCGTGGCGCCCTCGCGGGCCGTCTTCCTGGACGACCTCGGCGTCAATCTGAAGCCCGCCCGGGCGATGGGCATGGTGACGATCAAGGTGACCGATCCCGCCGAGGCGCTCTCGGAGCTGGGCCGCGTCCTCGACCTCGACCTCGGCTGACCGGGGGTGCTCGACCGCTCGGAACGGGCGGGCGAGCACCCGCGAGCGCACCACTACCCTCTGCGGGGTGGGCCTGATCCTGGTACGCGACGGGCGTCCCGCGCGACCCGTGCGCGTCGTCACCGTCGACGGAGCATCACCGTGAGTGGCGCCACGAGCGCGGTGCGCACCGAGGCGCGGGGCGAGGTGCTCGTCGTCACCATCGACCGGCCCGAGGTGCGCAACGCCGTCGACCCCGCCACCGCGGAGGCGCTCGCCGAGGCGTGCAGGGAGTTCGAGGCCGACGACACCGCAGCGGTCGCCGTGCTCACCGGAGCCGGCGGGACCTTCTGCGCGGGCTACGACCTGACCGCGCTCGCCGCGGGCGCGGCGCCGCGCCTCGACGCGGAGGGCGACGGCCCCATGGGACCGACACGCATGGCGCTGTCGAAGCCGGTCGTGGCGGCGGTCGAGGGCCACGCCGTCGCCGGAGGCCTCGAGCTGGCCCTCTGGGCCGACCTGAGGGTGGCGGCCACCGACGCGGTCTTCGGGGTCTTCTGCCGACGCTGGGGCGTCCCCCTCGTCGACGGGGGGACGATCCGCCTGCCGCGCCTGATCGGCCACTCCCGTGCCCTCGACATGATCCTGACCGGACGGGCCGTCGCCGGCGAGGAGGCGTTCCGGATCGGCCTCGCCAACCGGCTGAGCGAGCCGGGTGCGGCCCTCGACGACGCCGTGGCGCTCGCCCGCCACATCGCCTCGTTCCCGTCGCGCTGCATGCGCTCCGACCGCGCGAGCAGCTACGAGCAGTGGGACCTCCCGATGGCCGACGCCCTCCGCAACGAGCTCGACCACGGGCTGGACACGATCCGCTCGGGCGAGACCGGGGAGGGCGCCCGGCGATTCGCCGGGGGAGCCGGCCGGCACGGATCCTTCGAGGACGGCTGAGCGTGGCCGGCAGCGGCGCGTACGACGGGGCGACCGAGCGGCCCGAGGGATTCCGGGAGGGCGCCAAGCAGCTCGCCGTACGCACGTTCAAGGACGCCCAGCAGGACCGCACCCCGGGCCTGGCGGCCGAGGTGGCGTTCTTCACCCTCCTGTCGTTGCCGCCGCTGATCCTGGCGCTCTTCGGGATCGCGGGGTTCGTGACCGACCTCGTCGGCGACGTCAACACGGCCAGGGTCCGGGACTGGGTGCTCGACGCCGCCCACGAGTTCCTCTCCGACAACGCGATCGAGACGACCATCCGCCCGACGGTCGACGCGGTGCTCGACCAGGGCCGGGCCGACGTCGCCCTGTTGGGCCTCGCCCTGGCGCTGTGGTCCGGGTCACGCGCCACCAACATCGCGATGCGCGCGATCACGCTCGCCTACGACCTCGACCCCCGGCCGGGCTGGCACCGCAGGGCGTTGGCCCTCGCGATCACCGTGGCGGGGATCCTGCTCGGCCTGGTGGTGATCCCCCTGATGGTCGTCGGGCCGCGGTTGGCCGAGATCGCCGGGTTGCCTTCGCCCCTGCCCGGCCTGTGGACCGTCCTCTACTGGCCGACCATGGGACTGCTCGTGGCCGGGTTGCTGGCCACCCTCTACCACGTGAGCGTGCCGTGGTGGACACCCTGGCGGCGCGACTTCCCCGGGGCGGTGCTCGGGGTGGCGATGTGGCTGGCCGGCTCCGCGGCGCTGCGCGTGTACACGTCGTGGACGATCGGCTCGGACAGCACCTACGGGCCGCTCGCGACGCCGATCGTGATCCTGCTGTGGCTGTACGTGACCTCGTTGGCGGTGCTCCTCGGCGCCGAGGTGAACGCGGAGATCGAGAAGCTGTGGCCGCACCACTCGACCCGCCACGACCGCAACGCCGAGGACGAGACGCCGGGCAAGTCGTCCCGGGAGCTCGAGGAGGACGAGGAGACCGTCCAGGCGTAGCGACCGGCGCGTCAGCAGCCGACTCCGGGAACCTTTCACAACAGGCCAGGTTGTGAAAAGTTGCTTGCATCAGACCGGTGACACCTGTGCTCAGCGGAGTATCGGTGCCCGGGGAGGGACTCGAACCCTCACGCCCCGAAGGGCAAAGCGGTTTAAGCGCTTCGCGTCTACCCGTTCCGCCACCCGGGCCCGACCACGAGTATGCCCGCGACGCGGAGCACGCGGGCTCACGCGGCCTCGCGCGTCCCGTCAGTGGGCTCGAACCCGTCCCGCAGCACCGCCTGGGTGAGCAGCACCCGCACCCGGCGGGAGGCGTCGCGGTCGAGACGGTTCGCGGCGACCACGCCGTCGACCATGTCGGCGACGACGGCCTCGAACGGGCGTCCACGGAGCCGGACCGCGACCACCGCGCCCCGATCCGCCCGGCGGATGGTGCGGTCCGACCCCGGCAACCCCGGGGGGGAGCGAAACCCCGGGGCCACCAGGCCCAGCCGGTGCGCCGCGTCGTTGAGGACGCGGGCGACCCGGGCGAACCGCAGCGTCGCGGGCAGCGCCGGGCCCGGCGCTGCAGACGGCACTGCGGAGGCACCGGGCGCACCTGGTGCTCCGGCCGGGTTCGTGGGTGGGAAGCCCATGTCCCGATCTTCGCGGCGACCTCCGACAAGTACGCCGGAGGCTCTCCGGGTGCGCCGCGGTCCGCCGGGGTGCGCCGGCGCTGGCAGGTTGGACACAGCGCCCTCGCCTGGGCTTTCCTGGGTGCCGATGGTTCCCAGGCCGCCCAACGGGGAGCGACGCCCCGGTGACGTCGCCGAGACCGCGGCGAACCCCGACTCCGCCGCCCCACCGGCGCGCCTCCCGGCCCGGCAGGGAGACGGGACGGTCGTGCGCATGACCGACCGCAACGCCCCGGCCGAGGACCCCCGAGTCTCCGACGTCGACCACTGGGGCCGCTCCGAGCACGTGCGGGAGCTGGCCCGCCGGCTGTACGAGCCCATGTACTCGCGGTGGTTCCGGGCCGAGTGGGAGGGCCTCGAGAACGTCCCCCGCGAGGGCGGCGCGCTCCTCATCGCCAACCACGCCGGCGCGATCCCCAGCGACGCGCCCGTGATCATGCACGGGATCGAGCGGGAGCTGGGCCGGCCCGTCTACGGTCTCGCCGACTACCTGTTCGTCTCCGTCCCGGTCGTCGGCACCGTGTGGACTCGGGTCGGCGGAGTGCCCGCCCACCCCGACAACGCCTACCGGCTCCTGCGAGACGACCGGCAGCTCGCGCTGGTCTTCCCCGAGGGCTCCAAGGGGCCGGGCAAGCACTACTCGGAGCGCTACAAGCTCCGCCGCTTCGGCCGGGGCGGCTTCGTGGAGACGGCCATGCGCGCGGGCGTCCCGGTCGTGCCGATCGCGGTGGTGGGCGCCGAGGAGTCCATGCCGATCGTCTACAAGAGCCGGGTGCTGGCCAAGCTGCTCGGCATCCCCTACGCCCCGGTGACCGCGAACATGCTGGCGCTCGGGCCGCTCGGTCTGGTCGGCTACTTCCCGGCGAAGTTCCGGCTCCGGGTGCTCCCGCCGGTCACCTTCGACGTCCCGCCCGACCAGGAGCGCTACAGCCGCTCCAAGGTCATGGAGGAGGCCGACGGCATCCGGGAGATGGTCCAACAGGAGCTCTACCGCATGCTCCAGCAGCGCACGAGCGTCTGGTTCGGATAGGGGGCGGGAGGTGCGAGTTCTCGTCACCGGTCTGGGCACGTACTGGGGCGGCAGCCTGGCGCAGGCCCTGGAGCGCTCCGACGACGTCGAGGTGGTCGTGGGCCTCGACACCGAGGAGCCCAAGGTGCCCCTCGAGCGCACCGAGTTCGTGCGCGCGGACTCCAGCTACTCGATCCTGTCGCGGATCGTGCGCGCCACCCAGGTCGACACCATCCTCCACACCCACATGGTCGTCGACACCCGGGACATCTCGTCGCGCCAGCTCCACGAGACCAACGTCATCGGCACCATGAACCTGCTCGCGGCGGCGGGCGCCGCGGACTCGCCGGTCCGCAAGATGGTCGTGAAGAGCTCGACGCTCGTGTACGGCTCCACCCACCAGGACCCGAACTTCTTCCGGGAGGAGATGCGGCGCTCCCGGACCCCCCGGACGCGGGTCGAGCGGTCGTTGCTCGAGGTGGAGGACTACCTGCGCGACTTCGCCGAGGACAACCCGCACGTGATCGTGTCGCTGCTGCGGTTCTCGAACGTCCTCGGCGCCCGTCTGGACACGCCGCTGTCGCGGGCGCTGCGGCTCCCGGCCGTGCCGGAGATCTTCGGCTTCGACCCCCGCCTCCAGCTCACCCACCACGAGGACGTGCTGGGAGCGCTGCTCTTCAGCGCCGCCCGCGACGTGCCGGGCATCTACAACGTCGCCGCCGACGGGCTGATCCCCTGGTCCGAGGTGTGCGCCATCGTCGGGAAGCGGCGCGTCCCGCTGCCGCCGGTCGCGACCAACGCCTTCGTGTCGCCGTTCCGGCGCCTCGAGCTCCTCCAGCTCCCGCCCGAGACGCTCGACCTGCTCCGCTACGGCCGCGGGGTCGACAACCGGCGGTTCAAGCGTGCCGGCTTCGAGTACACCTACACCTCCGCCGGCGCCGTGCAGGCGTTCGGCGAGGCGCTCCGCCTCGAGCGCTCGCTCGGCTCGCCCGAGCCCGAGTACCGCTACCAGCGCGACGTGGAGAACTTCTTCCGCCACTCGCCCGCCGTGATCCGCAGCGGAGACGCCTGAGCCGTGCCGGCGCGGATCGAACGGCGCGAGCGGGTGGCCGTCCTCACCCTCGACGACCCCGAGCGGCGCAACGCGCTCTCGAAGCCGCTCGTCGACGACATCGTGGCCGCGCTCGACGAGCTGGAGGCCGACGACGACGTGGGCGCGCTCGTCGTCACGGGCGCTCCCCCGGCGTTCTGCGCGGGCGCCGACCTCTCCGACCTCGCCACCTCGGGCTCGGACGACGACGAGGCGGCCGCCCGCGCCCTGCGCACGATCTACGAGGGCTTCCTGCGCATCGCCCGTTCGACGCTCCCCACGGTCGCCGCGGTCAACGGCCCCGCGGTGGGCGCGGGCCTCAACATGGCGGTGGGCTGCGACGTGTGCATCGCTGCCGAGTCGGCCCACTTCGACTCCCGCTTCGTCGCCCTCGGGCTCCACCCCGGTGGCGGGGGGACGTGGCTGCTCCACCAGGCGCTCGGTCGGCAGGGCGCCGCCGCGCTCGGCCTCTTCGGCGAGCAGGTCGACGGGAAGCGTGCCGCCGAGATCGGCCTCGCCTGGCGCTGCGTGCCCGACGACGAGCTGCTCGACGCGGCCGTGGAGTTCGCCCGGCCCGTCTCCGAGGCGCCCAAGCCGCTGATCCGCCGCCTGAAGGAGACGCTGGAGCGCTGGCCGTCGGTCGACGCGCACGAGGAGGCCGTGGAGGCGGAGTTGGAGCCGCAGGTCTGGTCGGTGCGCCAACCCGAGTTCGCCGCCCTCCTCGAGAAGATGCGCCAGAGGATCAGCTCCAAGGGCTGACGGCCTCGCGCACCTCGCCCCTCTCGAGGCCGGCTCGGTCGCCGGTTCGGTGTCACACCCGTGTGGTTCGATGCGGGGAGGATGCCGGATGCGGGAGGTGAGCCCGATGGAGGGATCGCTGGTGTCGGAGCCGGAGGCCCTGGCGGAGGTGCCGCTGGAGCGGATCGAGTCGGAGATCACCGGGTTGGCGGCGCACCTGGCGGCGGCCGAGTGCCGGTGGCTGCTGCTGATCGGCGAGTTCGACCGGCGGGAGGGCTTCGCCGAGTGGGGGTGTCGCTCCACCGCCCACTACCTGAACTGGCGCTGCGGCGTGTCGCTGCGCGCCGCCTACGAGCGGGTGCGGGTGGGCCGGGCGCTGCTGGGGCTGCCGGCGATCCGGGCGATGTTCGCTCGTGGTGAGCTCTCGTACTCGAAGGTGCGGGCGATCACCAAGATGGCGTGTCGCGAGAACGAGGCGGAGTTGGTGGAGCTGGCGAGGCACGCGACGGCGTCGCAGGTCGAGCGGATCGCCGCCGGCGTCTCCACGGTGCGGTCGCGTGAGGAGGCGGCGGCGCGGGCGCACGTCGAGCGGTACCTGCGCTACTCGTGGGACGCGGACGGGTCGCTGCTGATCTGGGCGAAGATCCCCGCGGAGCACGGAGCGGTGGTCCTCGAGGCTCTCCAGGCCGTGATCGAGGAGATCGACCTCGAGACCTTCGTCGCCGGCCACGACACCGAGACCGACGATGTGACCAGCTCCGACGCCGAGTGCTCCGCGGAGCACACCTCCGAGCCCGACGACCCGGACGAGTCGGAAGAGCCCGACGAGCCGGCGGATCCGTCGGACCCGTGGTCGACCCGCCAGGCGGACGGGCTCGTTCGCATGGCCGAGACCGTGCTGGCGAACGGGCCGGCGGCACGCACCGACCGCTTCCAGGTCGCCATCCACGGCGACCTCGACGCCCTCTACGACCCCGACGGTGCGGGCACCTTCGAGCTGCCCAACGGCACCACCCTCGCCCGCTCGACCGTGGAGCGGATCCTCTGCGACTGCGACACCGTCCCCGTCCTCGACCTCGACGGCACACCCGTCTACACGGGCAAGAAGTCGGCCAACGTGTCCCGCCGGCAGCGCCGCGAGGTCACCGCCCGCGACCGCCACTGCCGGTCCCCCGGCTGCACCGAGGAGCGCTTCGTCGACGTCCATCACGTCGTCTGGCAGTCACGCGGAGGGCCGACCGAGGTCTGGAACCTCCTGTTGCTGTGCCGGTTCCACCACCGTCTCGTCCACCGACACCACTTCGTCGTCGAAGGCACCAACGGAGACGTCACCTTCCGCCGTCCCGACAGCACCCCCGTCCCCGAGGCTCCCGGCCTGCGCGCCGAAGGCGTTGGCGTCGTCGAGCAGCTCGTCAAGCAGCTCCGGGAGTGCTCCGCGGAGCACGACTCCGGCTGCCCCCACGCGCGAGACAGCGAAGCCGTGGCGGCGTGAGCTGCCTTCAGACGGCGTCCCGCACGGCGTCGAGCGCCGCGGGGTCCTCGAGGCCGGAGAGGTCACCGGGATCGTCGCCGGTGGCGACGGCGCGGATGGCGCGGCGCACCACCTTGGCGCTGCGGGTCTTGGGCAGCGCAGAGGTGAAGCGGACGGCCTTCGGGCGGAACGCCTTGCCCATCCGCTCGACGACCAGCGCCTCCAGCTCGGAGCGCAGCTCCTCGGAGGGCTCGACCTCGGGGGCCAGCACCACGTAGCCGACCAGGGCCTCGCCCTTGACCTCGTCGGGCACCCCGACGGCGGCGGCCTCGACCACGTCGGCGTGGGAGACCAACACGGTCTCGGCCTCGGCGGGGCCGACCCGCTTGCCGGCGATGCTGAGCGTGTCGTCGGAGCGGCCGTGGAGGAACCACTGGCCGTCCTCGGAGACCGAGGCCCAGTCGCCGTGGCGCCAGACGCCGGGGAATGTCGACCAGTAGGTCTCCAGGTAGCGGTCCGGGTCGCCCCACACCCCGCGGGTCATCCCCGGCCACGGCTTCGTGCACACCAGCTCGCCGACCTCGCCGGTGCCCGCGACCGAGTTGCCCTCGGCGTCGAACACGTCGACCGCCATCCCGAGCGACGGCCCACCCAACGAGCACGGCGACATCGGCTGGGTGACGTGCGGTGAGAGGAAGCACGCCCCCACCTCGGTGCCACCCGAGATGTTGACCACCGGGCACCGGCCCGCGCCGGCGACCTCGAAGTACCAGCGCCAGGGCCCCTCGTTCCACGGCTCGCCGGTCGACCCGAGGATCCGCAGCGACGAGAGGTCGTGGCTCGTGACCGGCTCGTCGCCGTGGCGCATCAGCGCCCGGACCAGCGTCGGCGACACCCCGAGGGTCGTCACCCCGTGGCGCTCGACCAGGCTCCACAGCCGGTCGGGGCCGGGATGGTCGGGCGCGCCGTCGTACAGCACCACCGTGCCGCCGTTGGCCAGCGTGCCCACCACCTCCCAGGGGCCCATGATCCAGCCCATGTCGGTCAGCCAGAACAGCCGGTCGCTCTCGGGCCGGAGGTCCATCTGGAAGGCGACCTCCTCGGCGATCTTCACGAGGAAGCCGCCGTGGACGTGCACCGCGCCCTTGGGTCGTCCGGTGGTGCCGGAGGTGTAGGCGACGAACAGTACGTGCTCGGAGTCCACCGGCACCGCGTCGAGCGGCGCTTGGAGCTCGGGCAGGTCGTCGAGCCACACGTCGCGACCGTCGGTCCACGGCACCTCGTCGCGAGGTCGGCCGGCCCGGTCGACCACGACCACGGTCTCGACGCCCGGAACCCGCTCGCAGGCGGCGTCCGCGGTCTCCTTCATGGGCACGATCGATCCCCGGCGGGGGAAGCCGTCCGCGGTGACCAGCGCCTTGGCGCCGCCGTCCTCGAGGCGCACCGCGATGGCATCCGCGCCGTAGCCGGAGAAGACGGGGAGGAAGCGGGCCCCGAGCTTCGCGACGGCCATGAGCGCGGCCACCGTCTCGGGCAGCATCGGCAGGAAGATGCCGACGGCGTCGTCGACGCCCACACCCCGGTCGGCGAGGCCCGCGGCGATGCGGTCCGTCAGCGCCCGCAGCTCCGTGTAGGTGAGCGAGCGGGTGTCGCCTTCCTCACCCTCCCAGACCACCGCCGTGCGGTCGCCGTGGTCGCGGGCGTGGCGGTCGACGCAGTCGTGGGCGAGGTTCAGCTCACCGCCGACGAACCAGCGGGACCACTCGATGCCCTCCGAGGTGTCGAGGACGCGCTCGTAGGGTGTGGACCACTCGAGGCCGAGGAAGGCCACGACCGCGTCCCAGAACCACTCGGGCTCCTCGACGGATCGCCGCACGAGCTCCTCGTGGGAGCCGATGCCGTGCTCGGCCGCGAACCGGCCGACGTTGCTCTCGGCGGCCAGCTCCGGTGTCGGCTCCCAGACGATCTCGGCCACGACGGCAGGCTACCGGCACGTGGCGCTGTAGGGTCCGCTCCGTGCGCGACCCCGAACCCCCGCCCGTCCTGCTCTGGCTCGACCTCGAGATGACCGGCCTCGACGCCGAGCGCGACGTCATCGTCGAGCTCGCCGCCCTCGCCACCGACCTCGACCTGCGGCCGCTCGACGACGGCATCGACGTCGTCGTGCACCAACCCGACGAGGCGCTCGACGCGATGGGCGAGGTCGTCGAGAAGATGCACACCGCCTCGGGCCTCCTCGACGCGGTGCGCGCCTCGACCACGAGCCTGGCCGAGGCCGGGGACCGAGCGCTCGACTACGTGCAGCGCCACGTCCCCGAACCGCGCACGGTCCCGATGTGCGGCAACTCCATCGGCGTGGACCGCCGCTTCCTGGACCGCCACCTCCCCGCCCTGGACCGCCACCTCCACTACCGATCCATCGACGTGTCGTCGGTGAAGGAGCTGTGCCGGCGCTGGCACCCCGAGGCGTACCGGCGCCGGCCCACCAAGCAGGGCGCGCACCGGGCGCTCGACGACGTGCGGGAGTCGATCGCCGAGCTCGCCTACTACCGCGAGGCCATCTTCCGCGAGGCGTCCTGAGGCCTCGTCAGCCCGGGCGCAGCTCGCCGAGCGCCGCAACGAGACGCTCGACCGACCCCGGTCGCGCGTTGTGGCCCATCAACCCGATCCGCCACACGCTGCCCGCGAGCTCGCCGAGGCCTCCGCCGACCTCGATGCCGTGCTCGTCGAGCAGGCGCCGCCGGTCGGCGGCGACGTCGAAGCGCGCGCCCGGCGAGGCCGTCGTGAGCTGGGGGAGGCGGTGCCCCTCGTCGACGACGAGCTCGAAGCCCGCCTCCTCGAGCGCCCGGTGCAGCCGCTCCCCCGCGTCGCGGTGGCGCGCCCAGACCGCCTCGAGGCCCTCGTCGAGGACGGCGCCGAGACCGGCGTGGAGCGCGTGGACCATCGAGATCGGGACGGTGTGGTGGTAACGGCGCTCCTCCCCCGCGTACGCCGAGATCAGGTCCATGTCGAGGTACCAGGACCGCGGCGGGTGCTCCCGAGCGCGGATGCGCTCGTGCGCCCGCTCCGAGAACGTGATCGGCGCCAGGCCGGGCGGCACGCCCAGGCACTTCTGGGTGGCCGAGTAGCAGGCGTCGATGCCCCACCCGTCGACCTCGACAGGGGTGCCGCCCAACGAGGTCACTGCGTCGACGACCAGCAGCGTCCCGGTGTCGGCCAGCGCGCCGAGCGGCGCGACGTCGTTCTCGACGCCGGTGGAGGTCTCGGCGTGCACCACGGCGACGAGGACGGCGTCGGGGTGCGCCCGGGCGGCCTCGAGGAGGCGCTGGGGGTCGAGGGGCCGGCCCCACCGCTCCTCGACCCGCACCACCTCGGCGTCGCAGCGTCGCGCGACCTCGCACATGCGTTCGCCGAACGCCCCGTTCACGCCCACCACGACGGTGTCGCCCGGCTCGACCAGGTTGACGAAGCAGGCCTCCATGCCGGCCGAGCCCGTCCCGCTCACGGGCAGGGTGAGCGGGTTGGCGGTGCGGAAGACGCGGCGGAGCCGCTCCGCGGTGTCGTCCCAGACGGCGAGGAACTCGGGGTCGAGATGGCCGAGGACGGGACGGGTGAAGGCCTCCATGACCGCGGGGTACGGGTTCGAGGGTCCCGGCCCCAGCAACAGGCGCTCGACCGCAGGCTCCGTCACGTCTGGGGGCTCCGTCACGTCTGGGAGCGCACCAGGCCGTCGAGGATGTCGGCCTCGGAGACCAGCATCTCGTCGAACTCCCAGTGCCGCATGAGGGTGACCAGCACGGCCGTTCCCCCGACGATCACGTCGACGCGGCCGGGCTCCATCCCCGGGTTGGCGCGTCGGGCCTCCGCGTCCTCGGTGGCGAGGGTCCGGAACACGTCCTCGGCGGCCTCGTGGGTGAGGCGGAAGTGGTGGATCCGCTCCGCGTCGTACTCGGGCAGCCCGAGCTCCACCGCGGCGACCGTCGTCACGGTCCCGGCCAGGCCGACGAGGGTCTTGGCGTCCCGCGCGTCGGGCACCAGCCGGTCGACGTCGTCGAGGTGCTGGGAGACGGTCTGGACGGCCATCGAGAGCTCCTCGGGCAACGGCGGGTCGTGCTCGATGAACTGCTCGGTCAGCCGCACGCACCCGGTGTCGACGGAGAGCAGGCCCGTGGGCTCCTCCGTGCCGACCACGAACTCGGTGGAGCCGCCCCCGATGTCGACGACGAGGTAGGGGGAGGGCTCCTCCAGCCCGGCCGTCGCGCCGGAGAACGACAGCTCCGCCTCCTCCTCCCCGGTGAGCATCTCCGGCCGCTCGCCGAGCACGGCCTCGGCGGCGGCGAAGAACTCCTCGCGGTTCTCGGCGTCGCGGGCGGCGCTGGTGGCGGTCATGCGGAAGCCCTCGACGCCGTGCTCGTCGAACACCTCCCGGTACTCCTCGAGCACCGCGACGGTCCGCTCGACCGCTTCGGGCGCCAGCCGACGGGTCGCGTCGACGCCCTGGCCGAGACGGGTGATGCGCATCCGCCGATCGAGGGGCGAGAGGCGCGCGTGACGGCCCCGGCCCTCGACCTCGGCCACCAGCACGCGCGTCGAGTTCGTGCCGACGTCGACGGCGCCGAGGCGGGTGGGGCTCACGCCGGGCTCGGGTCGTCGGTGATGCGCTCGGCGATCCATCGGCCCACCGGGTCGTCGCCGCCGGCGAGGTGCCACGCGTAGTGCGCGTGGAGGCACTTCACGCCGGTGCGGGTGCCTCCCACCCCGCCGGTCGGCCGCGGTCCGCGGTGCCCGGCCGGGAGCGCGGCGTCACGCTCGATCCCGTAGCGGCGGTGCGCGTCCGCCAGCGCGGCCGGGTCGACCTCGGCCTCGGCCCGACGCACGCCGCCGTCGGCTTCGAGGCGACCCACCGCCGCGCGCAGCCGCGGGTCCACGAGCCAGTAGAGGGTGGGCATGGGAGTGCCGTCGTCGAGGACCGGGGCGTTGCGGATCACGGCGGGAGCGCCGGTGGCGGCGTCGCGCACCACCACCTCGAACTCGCCGCGGGGCTCGCGCCCCAGGAGCCGGGTCACCGTGGCGTGCTCGTCGACCACGTCCTCAGTCTGCCAGAGGGTCACTCGGGGAGCGGCACGCCCCAGGCCCGGCGGATCGAGTCGACGACCTGGTCGGGCCCGCCGTAGCGGCGGACCGACTCCATCGGGGAGGGGATGATCACGTAGACCTCCTCCCCCGGCTTGGCGAGGTTGTACTGCTCCCGGGCGATGCGCTCGATCACCTCCTCGGTGCGGAGGCTGTCGATGCGCTCGCGCAGCCGGCCGTTCTCGGTGCGCAGCACGCTCAGCCGGTCGCGGGCGTTGTCGATCGAGTCGCGCTGGTCGAGGTAGGTGCGCGTCGGGAAGACGCCGAGGAAGAGCACGCCGGCGAGCAGCAGCACGCCGACGACGATCCGAGCCGCCGCGCCCAGGCGGAGGTTGGGCATGCCCGGGCGCCGGCGGCCGCGGGTCACCGGGAGCGTCCCCCGGGCAGGTCGTCGCGCTGCGGGAAGGCGGCGGTCTCGCCGAGGGCCTCCTCGATGCGGAGGAGCTGGTTGAACTTCGCGACCCGGTCGCTGCGGGCCGGGGCGCCCGTCTTGATCTGCCCGCAGTTGGTGGCCACCGCCAGCTCGGCGATCGTGACGTCCTCGGTCTCGCCGCTGCGGTGCGACATGACGCAGGCGTACCCCGAGCGCGTGGCGAGCGCGACGGTCTCGAGGGTCTCGGTCAGGGTGCCGATCTGGTTCACCTTGACGAGCACGGCGTTCGCGACCCCCTCGTCGACACCGCGGCGCAGGCGCTGCGCGTCGGTGACGAACAGGTCGTCGCCCACGAGCTGCACGCGGGATCCCAGCTCGTCGGTGAGGGTGCGCCATCCCTCCCAGTCGTCCTCGCTCATGCCGTCCTCGATCGAGACGATCGGGTAGCGGTCGCAGAGCCGGGCCAGCTCGGCGGCGAAGCCCGGGGAGTCGAACGAGCGCCCCTCGCCCTCGAGGTGGTACCGGCCGTCGTCGTAGAGCTCCGCGGCCGCGACGTCGAGGGCCAGGGAGACGTCGTCGCCGGGGCGGAGCCCGGCGGTCTCGACCGCCTCCACCAGCAGCTCCACCGCCTCCTCGTTGGAGCCGAGGTCGGGCGCGAACCCTCCCTCGTCGCCGAGGCCGGTGGCCAGGTCGCGCTCGCGCAGGAGACCTCGGAGCGCGTGGTAGCACTCGACGCCCCAGCGGAGGGCCTCGGAGAAGCCGGTCGCGCCGGTCGGGACGAGCATGAACTCCTGGACGTCGACGTTGCTGTCCGCGTGGGCACCGCCGTTGAGCACGTTCATCATCGGGACCGGGAGGACGTGGGCGTCGGTCCCGCCGACGTAGCGGTGGAGCGGGAGACCCTGCTCGTCCGCCGCGGCCTTGGCCACGGCGAGCGACACCCCGAGGACGGCGTTGGCGCCCAGACGGGCCTTGTTGACGGTGCCGTCGAGCTCGAGGAGCACCCGGTCGACGTGGCGCTGGTCGAGCGCCTCGGTGCCGAGGAGCGCGTCGTGGATCTCGCCGTCGACGTGACCGACGGCGTCTCGCACGCCCTTGCCGCGGTACCGCGCGCCGCCGTCGCGCAGCTCGACCGCCTCGTGGGCACCGGTGCTCGCGCCGCTCGGGACCGCGGCCCGGCCCGTGGCGCCCGACTCCAACGTGACGTCGACCTCGACGGTGGGGTTGCCGCGCGAATCGAGGATCTCGCGGCCGGTGACGTTGACGATGCCGCTCATGCTGGTGTGACTCCTGTTGTTGAAGTTGAAATCGTACTACATTGAGTGCCCAGTTGACGACGAGGCCGTGGATTCGACCGGACACGCGCACCGACACGACGCGGTCAGTGGCCGGTGAACCACCCCTCGCGAACGATCAGGGGCGAGGAACAGCGGCCGCCTCGATCCACAGCGCGGCCACCTCACCGGGTGCGGCTGCGGCGAGCTCGACGTCGCGCCCGGCGGCGAGGGCCTCCATGGCGCGGAAACGGTCACGGAACCGGCGCGTCCAACCGCGCAGCGCGCTCTCCGCGTCGAAGCCCCGGTGCCTGGCCACCAGAGCCACCGCGGCCAGCAGGTCGCCGACCAGACGCTCGACCTCCTCGGGGCCGGCATCGGGCAGGCGCCGCGCCGCCTCGACGATCGCGGCGGACGCCTCGTCCACGTCCATCGGCTCGAGACCCCCCGCGGCCGCCTTGCGGAACAGCTTGTGCGCCAGCAGCAGGCTCGGCAGACCCTCGGGGATCCCGTCGACCAGCGAGGCCTGCTCCGCCTGCCCTGCCTGTTCAGCGTTCTCTGACTTCTCTGACTTCTCTGCCTTCTCTGCCTTCTCTGCCTGCTTGATCTGCTCCCAATTGCGCATCACCCCCTCGGCGCCGTCGACCTCGACGTCGCCGAACACGTGGGGGTGGCGCCGGACGAGCTTCTCCCGGATGCCGGAGAGCACCCCGGTCATGGTGAAGGCGCCGACCTCCCGCGCCAGGGTGGCGTGGAACACCACCTGGGCGGCGAGGTCGCCCAGCTCCTCCTCGAGGAGCGCGTAGCGCTCCGCGGGGACCTCCGTGTCGCCTCCCGGCGCTCCGGGGGGAAGCCCCTCGATCGCGTCGACGACCTCGTAGGCCTCCTCCAGGACGTGGCGGCTCAGCGAGCGGTGGGTCTGCTCGGCGTCCCACGGGCACCCTCCCGGCGCCCGCAGACGCTCGATCAGCGCCTGGAAGCGTGCCAGCTCCCGCGCCGAGCCGGGCCCCAGGTCCGCGAACACCGACGTGAGGTGGTCGGGCTCCACCGAGCGGTCGAGGTCCGCGAGGGCCACGGCCTCGATCGTCTCGTCGGCCAGACCGAGGTGTCGGAGGACGGTGACCTCGGCGTCCGGCTCCAGCTCCTCGAGCAGCGCCAGCTTGACGTCGGAGAGCACCACGCGCGTGTCGCACTGGGCCACGAGCAGCGGACCTCCCAGGAGCACCGCGGCGCGGTCGAGGTCGCGGCCGTCGGCGACCCGCGCGCCGAGCGGGTCCACCCCGAGGCGGGCCCACGCCAGCTCGGCAAACGACAGGCCCGGCACCACCTCGACGTCGACGTCGGCCTCGCGCAGCAGGGTGACGGTCCGCTCCGCCATCGCCGGGTTGCCGGGCACCGCGTAGGCGATGTCCCCCGGACGCTTCGAGGCCTCGACCAGCTCGGCCACGATCGCCCCGTACGCGTCGTCGAGGCTCGGCGCGCCCTCGTAGTGGCGGTCGAGCGCCTCGAGCTCGAGTCCCTCCGCCGCGAGCTCGGCGACGGCGGGATGGCGGGCGGTGCGCGTGAAGCGGACGCGCGCCGCGAGGAGGGCGTCGCGGGCGACCGGCAGCACGAGCCCCGCGCCGGCGGGCCCGAGGCCGACGACCACGACCCTGCCCACGCTCACCCCGGTGGTGGCGGACCGCCGCCCGGTGGCGCCTGGCCCGACGGGGGCGCCTGGCCCGACGGGGGCGCCTGGCCCGACGGGGGCGGCTGCGGGGGCACGGGGAGGTCCGAGCCCGCGGGACCGCCGTCGCCGCCCACGGGCAAGCCGCTGGGAGGCTGGGGCGCCTCGGGCGCCACGACCTGCGGGCCGTCGGCGGTGGCCTCGAACGACCCGTACTTCGGGTTGACCACGACGTCCGCCTCGGTGGCGCGCTCGAGGAGGACCCGCCCGAACTCCTGCTGCGCCTGCGTCCTGAGGCGCTCCTCGAGCTGCGGGCGCGCCTGCTCGAAGGTCCCCTCCTCCCGGCTCTCGACCAGGATCAGGTGCCAGCCGAACTCGCTCTCCACCGGATCGGAGACCTCGCCCACGGCCACGTCGAACACGGCCTCCTCGAAGGCCGGGACGT